>NZ_CP004006.1:425000-1032500 GCF_000512355.1 Legionella oakridgensis ATCC 33761 = DSM 21215
AGTTCATTAACAATATGGTAGAGATTGAGGTAACACAAGCGTTTTGGTATGGCTATTACTGAAGTTGAAGGTGATGGTTGTATTGAGAGAGTGCGGCTGTATGATTGAGTTAATTGAGGTTATATGGTCAAGAAGAGAAGCGCAAACGGTGGATGCCTTGGCAGTAAGAGGCGAAGAAGGACGTGGAATCCTGCGAAAAGCTTTGGGGAGCTGGAAACGAGCGTTGATCCGAAGATGTCCGAATGGGGGAACCCGGCTTGACGAGAGTTGAGTCACTTATGACTGAATACATAGGTTATGAGAGCGAACTTGGGGAACTGAAACATCTAAGTACCTAAAGGAAAAGAAATCAAACGAGATTCTCTTAGTAGCGGCGAGCGAAAGGGGAAGAGCCTGGTGTGATATATGATGCTATGAAGTGGAACGACTTGGGAAAGTTGACCGTAGGGGGTGATAGTCCCGTACACGTAGGTAGCATTAGGAACTAAGCACACGAGCAAGTAGGCCGGGACACGTGAAATCCTGGTTGAAGATGGGTGGACCATCATCCAAGGCTAAATACTACTTACTGACCGATAGTGAACCAGTACCGTGAGGGAAAGGCGAAAAGCACCCCGGAGAGGGGAGTGAAATAGACCTGAAACCGTTTGCGTACAAGCAGTGGGAGCCTGACTTAGGTTGGGTGACTGCGTACCTTTTGTATAATGGGTCAGCGAGTTACTTTCAGTGGCGAGGTTAACCTGATAGGGGAGCCGTAGAGAAATCGAGTCTTAATAGGGCGAGAGTCGCTGGGAGTAGACCCGAAACCGGGCGATCTAGTCATGTGCAGGATGAAGGTTGGGTAACACCAACTGGAGGTCCGAACCGGGTAATGTTGAAAAATTATCGGATGACGTGTGACTAGGAGTGAAAGGCTAATCAAGCTCGGAGATATCTGGTTCTCCCCGAAAGCTATTTAGGTAGCGCCTTGTGGGTTGATTACTGGGGGTAGAGCACTGTTTCGGCTAGGGGGCTGTCATGGCTTACCAAACCGATGCAAACTACGAATACTGGTTAATTGGACCACGGGAGACACACGGCGGGTGCTAACGTCCGTCGTGGAGAGGGAAACAACCCAGACCGCCAGCTAAAGTCCCAAAGTTATGGTTAAGTGGGAAACGATGTGGGAAGGCATAGACAGCCAGGAGGTTGGCTTAGAAGCAGCCATCCTTTAAAGAAAGCGTAATAGCTCACTGGTCGAGTCGGCCTGCGCGGAAGATGTAACGGGGCTAAAACCATACACTGAAGCTGCGGATGTGCATTAGATGCACGTGGTAGGGGAGCGTTCTGTAGGTCTGAGAAGGTGACTTGAGAAGGTTGCTGGAGATATCAGAAGTGCGAATGCTGACATGAGTAACGATAAAGAAGGTGAAAAGCCTTCTCGCCGTAAGTCTAAGGTTTCCTGCACGACGTTAATCGGAGCAGGGTGAGTCGGCCCCTAAGGCGAGGCGGAGACGCGTAGTCGATGGGAACCAGGTTAATATTCCTGGACTTTTTATAAGTGCGAAGGGGGGACGGAGAAGGCTAGGTGAGCCAGGCGATGGTTGTCCTGGTACTTGCATGTAGGCGGGCGAGTCAGGCAAATCCGACTTGCTGCTAACGCTGAGGTGCGGAGTGGTTCAGACACTTTGGTGTGCTGAGAAGTTATTGATGCCAAGCTTCCAGGAAAAGCCTCTAAGCGACAGCTTATAGAGAACCGTACCGCAAACCGACACAGGTAGACGAGTAGAGAATACTAAGGCGCTTGAGAGAACTCGGGTGAAGGAACTAGGCAAAATGGTACCGTAACTTCGGGAGAAGGTACGCCTTTGCTGGTTAGTTGCTTTACGTAATGAAGCTGGCGAAGGCCGCAGAGACCAGGTGGCTGCGACTGTTTATTAAAAACACAGCACTCTGCAAATTCGTAAGAAGACGTATAGGGTGTGACGCCTGCCCGGTGCCGGAAGGTTAATTGATTTGGTTAAGCGCGAGCTGAAGCTGATGATCGAAGCCCCGGTAAACGGCGGCCGTAACTATAACGGTCCTAAGGTAGCGAAATTCCTTGTCGGGTAAGTTCCGACCTGCACGAATGGCGTAACGATGGCCACACTGTCTCCACCCGAGACTCAGTGAAATTGAAATTGCGGTGAAGATGCCGTATACCCGCGGCTAGACGGAAAGACCCCGTGAACCTTTACTACAGCTTTGCACTGGACTTTGACAATGACTGTGTAGGATAGGTGGGAGGCTAAGAAGTATGAACGCTAGTTTGTATGGAGCCGACCTTGAAATACCACCCTGTGATTGTTGAGGTTCTAACTTGGTCCCATGAACTGGGATGAGGACAGTGTATGGTGGGTAGTTTGACTGGGGCGGTCTCCTCCCAAAGAGTAACGGAGGAGCACAAAGGTACCCTCGGTACGGTCGGACATCGTACCAAGAGTGTAAAGGCAAAAGGGTGCTTGACTGCGAGAGCGACGGCTCGAGCAGGTACGAAAGTAGGTCTTAGTGATCCGGTGGTTCTGTATGGAAGGGCCATCGCTCAACGGATAAAAGGTACTCCGGGGATAACAGGCTGATACCGCCCAAGAGTTCATATCGACGGCGGTGTTTGGCACCTCGATGTCGGCTCATCACATCCTGGGGCTGCAGCAGGTCCCAAGGGTATGGCTGTTCGCCATTTAAAGTGGTACGCGAGCTGGGTTTAGAACGTCGTGAGACAGTTCGGTCCCTATCTGCCGTGGGCGTAGGAAAATTGAGAGGAGCTGCTCCTAGTACGAGAGGACCGGAGTGGACAAACCTCTGGTGTACCGGTTGTGACGCCAGTTGCATTGCCGGGTAGCTAAGTTTGGACGGGATAACCGCTGAAAGCATCTAAGCGGGAAGCCTCCCTCGAGATGAGTTTTCCCATGAAGCCCGTTGAAGACGACGACGTTGATAGGCGAGGTGTGGAAGCGTAGTAATACGTGAAGCTAACTCGTACTAATTGGCTGATTGTCTTGACCATATAACCTGAGTTGATTCAGGTTAACGCATGCGTTTGTGTATGCCTCAATCTTTACCACTTGGAAGCGTAAGCTTCCAATACCGTTTTTCCTGGCGACCATAGCCGTTTGGAACCACCTGATACCATCCCGAACTCAGAAGTGAAACGAACGCGCGCCAATGATAGTGTGGGGCTTCCCCATGTGAAAGTAGGTCATCGCCAGGGCTTTTTTCCTAAAGCGGCTAAAGAGCCGCTTTTTTTTCAAAAAATTTTATCTTTATTTGTCCACGGTTCATTTTCCCCAGATATAATGACTCAAAGTGCTTTCTGTTTAAACGGATTGTCTTTATTCATTTTATAAATAATTATCGCCAATTATGGTTGAATTATTTAGAATAAATCAGCGTTTTGAAGGAATTAAAGCTTTATGTTAGTCCATCATGTTAGGGAATTTATTCGAAATTTAAATAGCAATTCCGCTTTAAAAAAATTTGACCGGAAATTTTTAGATGAATTAAGCGAAGCATGTCCTATTGTTCGTGATGATGAATGCTTGAATGACGTTCAAATTAAACTTATTTTGAATATATTTGCAAAACGGTGGAAATGCGTTTTTGATACGCTTGCAGATTATACCGTTTGTCCTGACGGTATTAATGAATATTGGATAAAGTTTGCAAAAGCTTTGGCTGATGATACCGGAAAAAAGTATTTGCAAATACTCATGCCAAGTATTGTTAATTCTATTGATCCAAATAATCTTAGCCGGCTTGCAGATTGTACGGATTTACGTGATTTTTTCTGTAGTGATGATAAGAAGATTTTATATCGTATCAGAGGATTATTGGAGCATGTGCAGGCTAGTCATGTTTTTTCAACGCATACTAATCCCAAGAGTCGTCTTTTATCTCCATTGTCTTTATCTGAGTTGCTAAGAATTCGCACCAAACGAGGAGCAAGACTACAATTTGAACTATCGGGTAAAACTTATCAAAATTTCTGGGATTATCTTGAACAAGAAATGATGCCGACATGGCAGACGCGCGGTGAATGTCCCAGACACTTATTGCCAGGCCTGCTGGAGTTAATTGAAGCTTTTTTTACTGAAAAGCATGATAAATTGCCGGAATTTCGTAAGCAACTGATGGAGTGGATAAAATGCTTACGCACTTGCCCCGTTCATGATGTCAATTGGTTATATGCACAAAGTATTTCCGTGGATGGTGAAAATGTTTATTTGATCAATATTCTTCTCGATTGTTTACAGGACAATAAGTTAGCATTGTGTAATAAAATGAGAGGCGTAGCTCGTTGGCTTTGTCAATATGATGCATCGTTCATTGTTGAGAGCAGAGAGCTTGATGACCTATATGGAGAGTTTGCCGTTGGGACCTCATTTAACTTAGCTAAACTGCAAGAATTGTTGGCAGAGATCATTCGAGTGACGCCTGAATTGCGTAGTAAGCTGGTTGAGATTCAGGAAGAATTAACTAGATCGGTCGATATTTCATCAAAAATCATTACTTCTTTACGGGCAATTTATCATTTACGATGGAGCCAAATAAGCGGAAAAGATATGGATTATACGCGTATCCAGGGGAGAAAAAATGCGCCTTGGATAGCAATGGCACAGTATTTGGCAGGTGCTGGTTACATAGAAAAAATTATTATAGATTTTTAATGCCAACCATCCAACATACCATGGATGTCGTTCGCCTAGAATGTTTGACTGCTTTTCCTTTGTCCCATTATATTTTATCAGAGGACGGTACTCACTTAATTCTCTTGGATAATTGTGCCGATAATTACCGTATTCATGGAAATTTTTCTAAAATAGAAGAAACGTCGATAGAACCTTTGACAACGGTAGAAGAAGAACGTATTGCCTATGCTAACCCACGCTTCCATAAATACATTGAAATACTTCGTTGCCAAGCAAGTGAACAAGACCCACCTATTTCTTTGAAAACAATACGAGCCATAAAAAGGCTTGTGGATGAAAGTCTTTATCCTGTCGGACTATTGTTTGGGTATGATTATGATCAAAAACAAATGGTTGCCGCTGAAAGAGCTTATGGTGTTTTTGCGGAATTTTTACATCGAATGCCACAGGAAGAACGACAAAAATTAAACAGACAACATATTATCTTTAATAACAAAAGGGTAACTTTTGCGCAGGTACTGCGAGCAGTACAACAAGATGAATGCATTGCCGTATATGGCCAATATTTGGCTCAACTCGTCATGGATTACGCTCCATACTTGACATTCCAAAGAGAAATTGAACTTCGAGTTGATGTCAATAAAATGCGTTCCCATTCCAGGCAGAAAGTACCGAGTGATTATGCATATCTGAGTCATGAAGATGCTTTAAAACGACTTCTAATTATCTATAAATCTTTAATGACTCATAATTTTTCTTGCTGGCCTTTACATGGGATATCTATATCAGGGTTGGGTGTTATTAATACGGTTCCTCCTGAAGTCAATAAAATTTTTTCATTACTCATGCCAATGGTCTTGTCGGGTAATTTTATTCCTGCTGTGGCTGTATATGCTGAAATGATGGAATCTGTGATTAAGCCGGCACTCCGAGATAAAAGCTGGAAGACATGGATGACCCGGTATAATGATACACATAGCTGGCTTGTATCCATTGCAAATCAAACGTTGTTTACGCAAAAAGATGAGTGGTTTGAACCTAAATTTCTTCTAGTAACCTTATTTCCTTTAGCACAAGACCGTTCATTTATTTGTCCACCGCTAAAAGTTTTTCTGGAGAAGTTAGTTTACATTTATTTGACCTCTGGAAGTCAAGTCATGAGGGATGCAATGATTAATGCGCAGTTTGCCACGTTGCTGAGAGATTTGGATGAACCTGTGAGAAATTATATATTAAGTGCGTTGAAAGCATCCGAACATTTGATGGTTGAAGATGCTGCATTTCATGAAATTTGTGCTACACAACTGATTCATCGTTTAGCTTTAATAGGGGCTAGGACGTCTATGGCCTCTAAAACTGGTTTTTTTGATCGCGCTGAGGGTCATGCATCATCTGTTTATAAAACCATAAAAGGCAAACTACAAAAGGCTATAGCAGGCCATACTCATTCGCTCATGGATGTGCTGGAAGGATTGCAAACGGGGCTGGGCGATCATACCATTCCTGTGTCCCATCATGTGTCTGATAAAATGTTGAGTTATTTACAACCTATGAGAAGTGGTTTTTTACCAGCACCTCATCTTGAAGTTCCCCCTTCTCCGCCAGTGGGCTTAGCCCCAGCCTGATTTACTGACAAGGATCTGTTAAGCACAACCCCTATCAATTTTTTTGTAGGTGTGCGCTGATGGCCAAGGGATCTTTTTTGTGCCAGTTTAATAATGCTAAAGATAAAACTCCAGCGATTAATCCCCAAAATGCCGACCCTATACCATATAAAGACATGCCTGAAGCAGAAACCAGCATGGTAATGAGCGCGGGTTCCCGTTGAGATTCTTCTTCCAGTGCTGTTTTTAGGCTATTGCCAATGGTGGCAAACAGTGCAAGTCCAGCGATTGTTAAAATGAATTCCTGTGGAAAAGTAGCAAACAAGGTAACGACGGTAGCACCAAATAAACCGATAACTAACCAGCAAAGTCCTGCAAATATCGTCGCTTTGTAGCGAGTGGCAGGATTATTATCGGCCTCTTTTCCTGTACAAATGGCTGCGGTAATCGCTGCCAGATTAATTGCATAACATCCAAAAGGCGCTAAAAGAAGACTTGCTAATCCTATCCAGGTGATTAATGATGAAACCGGTGGTTCATAATTATTAGCTTTTAGTACAGCCACACCAGGAATGTTTTGTGAAGTCATGGTGACTATAAAAAGAGGCAGGCCAATACTAATAAGTATTGCAGGGGAAAATACTGGTGTGATGAAGATAGGAGTGGATAAAGCAAAATGGAAATGGTTTAAATGAAATAAATTTTGTGTCCAAGCTGTAATAATTCCTAGTATGAAAACCAAAAAAATGACGTAACGAGGGAATAAACGTTTTCCTATTAAATAGGCGATAAACATGATGATTACCAAAGAAAATTGATGCTGCATGGAGGTAAAGACATTCATGCCAAAATGAAGAAGAATACCAGCCAGCATGGCGGAGGCCAGTGAGTGCGGTATATGAGACATGATTTTTTCGAATAAACCAGTAAATCCCGAAATAAGTGTCAATACGGCTGAAAAAATAAAGGCACCAATGGCTTCCGGCATAGATACGCCTGATAAACTGGTAACTAGCAAGGCAGCTCCAGGGGTGGACCAACCGGTTAAAATAGGCAAATGGTAACGAAGTGACAATCCAATGCAGGTAACGGCAATACATAGGCTCAACGCAAGAAGCCATGAACTTATTTCTGCTTGTGTGGCGCCGACAGTTGCCGCGGCTTGAAAGATCAATACGGCGGAACTGGTAAATCCTACCATAACGCCAACAAATCCTGCAATCAGGTTGGGAAGTGAAAAATATTTAAACATAAAATATCAGCTTGCAAATTGTTTACTGATCTTAACATAGTTCTCATAACGATCACGTGTTATTACCCCTTCTTTTATGGCATTAGATAACGCACAACCTGGCGTGTTTAAGTGATCACAATTGCGAAATTTGCATGAGGATAAATAGGGTTTAAATTCTCGGTAGCCTTTTGCAATTTCGGTTGCCGGCATATGCCATAAACCGAATTCACGCACGCCGGGTGAGTCAATTAATGCACCACCTGTTGGTAATTCATAAAAACAGGAATTACTGGTTGTATGACGCCCTAGCTCACTTATGATAGAAATATCACCAGTTTGTATATTGGATTCAAAAGGCAAGATTTTTGCAATCAAGGATGACTTTCCAACCCCAGATTGTCCTACGAAAACACTGGTTTCATCATGAAGCGCTTTCTGCAGTTCCTGATAGCTGTTCTTGCGTTCTGGGGAAGTAAATAAAATGGAATATCCCAAGGGTTGATATTGTTGCTGCAAGCGCTCTGCCAGGTTTGTACAGGGTAAATCGATTTTGTTTAATATAATGCATGTTTTTAAATTTAAATGCTCGGCCATGACAAGATAGCTGTCTAATAATGACCAGGAAATTTGCGGTTTGGGGGCAACCACCACCATGATTTGAGTAATATTAGCGGCAATTGGTTTAATAATCCCTCGTTTATCAGGACGTCCAAGCACGCTATGCCGCGGATAGCGGCTGACAACAACGCCTTGTGCTTCACCTTCTGGTAGCCATACGACACGATCTCCTGCAACCAGAGAATCAATGGCAGGTCGGATTGAACAATGAATACAGGCTCCCTCATCATTTTTAATGAGGGCATGGGAACCAAAACGAGTAATAACCAATCCATCGACGGTTGTTTTATTATCCTCTAACGGCTGCCGATAGGATGTTTGTTTTTTCTCGATACGGGTTGATTGTTGTTTACTGACTCGACGTTTACTCATGGTTTATTATATACCCATAAATACGATTGGAAACATCTTCATGAAAGTCTATTTAGTAGGTGGGGCAGTACGTGATCAATTGTTGGGATTCCCGATTAAAGAACGCGATTGGGTTGTTGTTGGTGCAACCCCAGATGAATTAATCCATCAAGGTTATCAACAGGTTGGCCGTGACTTCCCAGTCTTTCTTCATCCTAAAACCGGAGAAGAATATGCATTAGCTCGTACGGAGCGTAAACGTGCGCCTGGCTATTATGGATTTACTTGTGTTTACGATACTAATGTTACATTGGAAGAAGATTTGGCTCGTCGAGATTTAACCATGAATGCTATGGCTATGGATGCACAGGGACAATTGATTGACCCGTATCATGGCCAAAAAGATTTAAAAGACAAGATATTACGTCATGTATCGCCGGCATTTGTGGAAGATCCTGTGAGGGTTCTAAGAGTTGCACGTTTTGCGGCGCGATTTCATCATTTGGGTTTTAAGCTTGCTGATGAAACCCAAACACTGATGTATTCAATGGTTAAAAATGGGGAGTTGGATCATCTGGTTGCTGAACGTGTCTGGCAGGAGTGGCAACGCAGTTTGCAAGAGAAAAATCCTGATGTATTCATTACTGTCCTTCGCTCTTGCGGGGCTTTGCGGGTCATATTACCTGAATTAGATGTTTTATTTGGTATTCCCAATTGGCGCCGGTATCATGCGGAAGTGGATAGTGGAGTACACTCATTATTAGTATTGCGTGCTGCTGCTTCTTTGAGTCAGGATCCTGAAATTCGATTTGCGGCTTTAATGCATGATTTAGGGAAAGGTAATACTCCAATGGCCATTTGGCCTGCGCAATATGGACATGAAAAACGTGGTCAGGAGATAATTAAGGCTTTATGCCAACGTTTACGAGTTCCGGTGGATTACCGCAAATTTGCAGTGATGGTTTGCCGTCATCATTTAAATATCCATCGTTTCGCTAAGTTGCGAGCGAATACAATTGTGGCTATTCTTGAACGTACAGACGCGTTTCGACGGCCACAATTATTTCAAAAATTATTAATCGTGTGTGAAGCAGATGCTAAAGGGAAAGGGAAGGAGTCATCTCAATACCCAGAAGCTGTACGCTGGCAAGAAGTGCTGACCGAATGCATGAAAATTGAAGCTAAATCTCTTATAGCCGAAGGATATCGAGGAGAAGCAATTAAATCTGCATTACACGAGCGCCGAGTAAATCAGGTAAAATTAATGCTTGGTTTGGAATCTGGTAAAGCATGAGTAGTAGCTGTTCGCAGAACTGCTTTTAAAATAGTATCTTGTTAATTTTGGAAAAACGATGAAAAACAATCAAAACCTCATTTGGATTGATTTGGAAATGACCGGCCTTGACCCTGAGCGGGAGCGCATTATTGAAATAGCGACTGTTGTAACAGACGCTCGTTTAAATGTGCTTGCGGAAGGACCCGTTTTGGCTGTGCATCAAGAGGAAGCGCTTCTTGCTAGCATGGATGATTGGAATACCCGCCAGCATCATCAATCTGGTTTGGTTAAACGAGTACGGGAAAGTGAAGTTTCCGAGGCTCAAGCAGAAGAACTGACGTTAACATTTCTCAGTCAATACCTTGATCAGGGGCAATCGCCCATGTGTGGTAACAGCATTTGTCAGGATCGTCGCTTTTTATACAAATACATGCCAAAACTTGCAGCATTTTTTCATTATCGTAATCTGGATGTAAGTACGTTGAAAGAATTGGCTGCACGCTGGCATCCGAAAATTTTAAGCGGTGTGACAAAGCAATCCAAGCATTTGGCTCTGGAAGATATTAAAGATTCTATTGCTGAATTGGCTTATTATCGTCAGCATTTCATGCAAGTACCTGACGAGTCGATGTAGGAGATAGAACGTGGTTATAAGAGAGCAATTAGTATTGCCAAATGGCGCAGATAAATTATTACTTCACTCTTGTTGTGCTCCTTGTTCGGGAGAAGTGATGGAGGCATTACTGTTTTCTGAAATTAATTTTGCTATTTTTTCTATAATCCCAATATTCATCCAGTGCAAGAATACGAAATCAGAAAACAGGAAAATATAGAGTTTGCCCAAAAGCATCATATTCCTTTCATCGATGCAGATTATGATAAAGACAATTGGTTTGAACGAGTTAAAGGATTGGAATGGGAGCCGGAACGAGGCAAGCGTTGTTCGGTGTGTTTTGATATGCGTTTTGAACGCACAGCGCTTTATGCCTATGAGCATGGTTTCCCAGTGATAAGCAGTTCATTGGGTATTTCACGTTGGAAAGACATGAACCAAATTAATGAATCCGGCATTCGTGCAGCCAGTCGTTATCCAAATCTTGAATATTGGACATACAATTGGCGAAAAAATGGCGGGGCAGCACGCATGTATGAAATTGCAAAACGAGAAAATTTTTATAAACAGGAATATTGCGGCTGTGTTTATTCTTTACGCGATACAAATACCTGGCGGAAAAAAAATGATCGCTGCCGCATTAAAATTGGCATAAATTATTATGGCGATGAAGAATCTATTCCAGCAACTGCACAAGATAAACCAGCCAACAATATAAATAACACTGAGGGATGAGCGATTGTCATGGTTGTTTTTCACCAACACGAGGATGGGCATCAACATACAGCGCCAGCATTTAATACGGCTTTTATCATTGCAATTGCTGCAAATGGTTTATTCGTTTTGATTCAAATCATTTTTGCTTATGTAACTCATTCAACAAGTTTGCTGGCTGATGCCATCCACAACCTTGGTGATGTATTGAGTTTGATATTAGCTTGGGTCGCTAGTAATCTTTTAAAGCGCCTGCCAACCCAGAAATCGACGTATGGCATGAAAAAAACCACCATTCTTGCTTCTTTTGCCAATGGGGTATTGCTTATTTTTACATGTGGAATCATTGCAACCGAAGCCATGTATAAGTTTTTTCCCCTTCAGACATTCAGGCCATCGGTGTTATGGTGGTTGCCGGAATTGGTATTATCGTTAATGGAGCAACGGCAGCATTGTTTTTACGGGGCACGGATGATTTAAATATTCGTGGGGCTTTTTTGCATTTGTTGTATGACGCGCTGATTTCCGTTGGTGTGGTTGTATCGGCATTCCTTCTTTATTGGACGGGTTGGAATTGGATTGACCCTTTAGTTGGATTATTGATTGCTGTGGTCATTTTAAAAGGGACATGGTCTTTATTTAGCGATAGCTTTCGTTTGATAGTGGATGGTGTTCCTCGAGGAATTTCTATAGTAAAAGTACGTCAATTATTGGAAAGTGAAGAGGGTGTAGAGGATGTTCACGATTTACATGTGTGGGCGTTAAGTACACAAGAAAATGCTTTATCAGTGCATCTGTGGATGCCAGATAATCCACTTACGGATGCAGGACGTCAAGCGTTAAACAAGAGACTTCATGACGAATACAATATTCATCATACGACATTTCAAGTTGAACGCATAAAAAGTCATTGTGATGATGCTTGTACTTCTTATCTTTGAGTGTTATCAAGATGTAATCCTGCATTGAGCAACGGTAGCACTTGTCCTATTAGCGATAAAAATGATTTTAAATTTAGAGTGAAATGTTTTTATGCTTTGGACACGTAAATATTATTATGGTGATGGGTAATGATTATCCATGTAGGGAGGCTCATGACTCATCATGCGGTGGTTTAAATGCCCCATAATCCATATAGAGGCCCCTACCAGAATAAAAATCAAAATAAATGTATAAATAAGTGCTAGCCAGCTCATCGACTTAACGAATGATTTTATATTTAAAAAAAATACAAAATGAACGATAACTTGTGCGATCGCTGAAAAAATAATGATTATTTTTATAATGTCGTGAGTGAGATTGAGAAGCATGACTACGCTAAAAGAAATGCTTGTCAACAGAATTGATAAACCGAACCCTAATATATAGTACTTCAGGCATTTCTGTTCCAATCCAAAGCTCATTACAATGTTCCCAACAAATAGACGAGCGTGAATATAAAAACCCATATCACATCTAATAAATGCCAATAAAAACCAAGTAAAACCAAGCGAATTTTGGTGTTTGACGTTAACCCTTTTTTAAGTATTTGACCAATCATGATGATTATCCAAAGTAATCCTATTACAACATGAAAACCGTGGGTTGCAACTAAACTAAAAAAAGCGGATAAAAATGCACTTCGTTGTGGTCCATTTCCTTCTATGATAAGACGGTAAAATTCATTAATTTCCATACTGATAAAGACGGTGCCCAGCATAAAAGTCAACATAAGCCAACCTATCATACGCTGTGTATTGTTTTTTTTAACCGCCAGCAGAGAAAGGCCATACGTAAAGGAACTTGTTAATAGACAAAGAGTTTCAAGCAAGACGGTGTTGAGATTAAATAACTCATGGCCTGATGGCCCACCAGCATAACTGGTGCTTAAAACAGCATAAGTTGCAAATAAAGCCGCAAACAATACGCAATCACTCATTAAATAGAGCCAAAAACCCAATATTCGGGTGGTAATAATGGTGTGCCACATCGTTGTAGTGGGTAGGGCTTTATGATGCATGATGCCCTCTTACATCATCGTTTGCTCTCATCCGTTGGTGATGCTGTTCTTCAATTTTTTTTATTTCATTTACAGGGATATAATAGTAAATATCATCTTGTGATAAACGAATTAACAGCGTTAATAAAATGCCTAAAAGGCTTGAAATGGATAACCACCATATATGCCAAGTCATAGCGAACCCAAATACCAAACTTAATGCACCAATATAAAAGCTGGCGGAGGTATTTTTGGGCATGAGGATGTCATGGTAGGTTTCGGGTCTTAGGTAAGTACGATTGTTTTGTTTCTTAACCCAAAAATCATCGCGAGCATCAATGGATGGGATGTAAGCAAAATTATAATGAGGGACAGGCGAAGGCCGTGACCATTCGAGGCTTCTGCCATTCCAGGGGTCGCCTGTTACATCAAGATGATGCTTTTGCCTGATGAAACTGACAATCACTTGCAGGATAAGACAAAAAACAGCAATGCCAATAAATACAACCCCGCAAGCTGAAATGAATAGAGGCAATTTCCAGGCAGGGATATCGTAATGATAGAGGCGTCGAGTCATGCCCATGAAACCAAGTACATAAAGCGGCATAAAGGTAATGTAGAACCCTAAGATAAAAAACCAAAATCCGGTTTTCCCCAAGGTCTCATTCAATGTAAAGCCATAGACCTTGGGAAACCAATAAGTGAAGCCGGCGATAGCGCCAAAAATGGTTCCAGCTATTATGACGTTATGAAAATGAGCGACTACAAATTCACTGTTGTGCAAAACAAAATCGGCAGAAGGAATAGCAAGCATTACACCAGCCATCCCGCCAATGACAAAAGTAATAAGAAAAGCCAGCGACCATAGCATGGGGATAGCAAAGCGTAACCGGCCACGATAAATTGTGAATAACCAATTAAAAATTTTTACCCCAGTGGGAATGGCAATAATCATAGTAGCGATGCCAAATACGGCATTCACAGTGCCACCACCACCCATCGTAAAAAAATGATGTAACCACACCAGATAAGAAATAATAGTAATGGCCATGGTTGAATAAACCATAGAAGAGTAACTGAACAATGACTTTTGACTAAAGCAACTTACAATTTCTGAAAAAATGCCGAAGGCGGGGAGAACTAAAATATAAACTTCTGGATGACCCCACGCCCAAAATAAATTAACGTACATCATCATATTACCGCCGGCCGTACTGGTGAAAAAGTGCATTCCCAGATAGCGATCCAAGGCTAATAAGGCAAGATCCACCGTTAGAATTGGAAATGCCCCAATAATTAAAATGCTGGTGCCTAGAGCAGTCCAAATGAATAGTGGCATTTTCATAAGCGTCATTCCAGGGGCTCGAAGTTTTAAAATGGTTACAACAAAATTGATGCCACTTAACAGTGTTCCTATTCCTGCAATTTGCAAGCTCCAAATATAATAATCTACCCCGACGCCAGGGCTGTATGGAAGTTCAGATAAGGGTGGATACGCGACCCATCCTGTTTTTGCAAATTCACCAATGCCCAGTGAGATATTGACAAGAATGGCTGCTGCAATTAATAACCATAGACTCAGCGCATTCATAAAAGGAAATGCCATATCACGGGCACCAATTTGTAATGGGACAATGATGTTGATTAATCCCATGATGAATGGCATGGCCATAAAAAAAATCATAATTACACCATGGCCGGTAAAGACTTGACTATAGTGTTCTGGAGCTAGATAACCTTGAGATGCTCCATAAGATAAAGCAAGATGGGTGCGCATCATGACACTGTCAATAAAACCACGAAATCCCATAATCAAGGCAACAACAATAAACATAACTCCAATTTTTTTATGATCGACCGAAGTAAACCACTCAGTCCAGAGAAGCTTCCATTTGCCAAAGTATGTAATTAATATTAAGAAAATAAGAAAAAACAGAATCATGCCACCAAATGCAATCATAATAATCATGCTGTTATAAGGTATTGCTGCAAGACTTAATTTTCCTAACATGTCTATTTTTTCCTTCATTCTTGCGCGGACCACGAGACGTCTGCTGCTATCTTTATTTTTGAGTCATGTTCTTATGGATAATTTCAAAAAACAGGTTCGATTGTATTGGTGAAAAATATTCAACAGGATTATTTATAGTCGGTTTTGCAAGTTGTTCATATTGTTGGTAATCAAGAGTATTGTTCGTATTTCTTCTGACCTTATTCACCCAGCGTTCAAATTGGTTGTTGGTGGCTACAATGGTTTTGAAATTCATGTGGGCAAAACCAAGCCCGCTAAAATTGGCAGAAATACCATGATAAGTACCGGGCTTATTGGCAATGAGGAATAATTGAGTTTGCATGCCTGCCATGGTCATGATTTGGCTGCCCAGTTGGGGAATAAAAAATGAATTAATGACTGAATCCGAAGTGAGGCGAAAATGGATGGGAACATTGGTTGGAAGTACAAGCTGATTAATGGTAGCTATCTGTTGTTTAGGATAAATGAAAAGCCATTTCCAATCTAAAGAGATGACTTGAATGGTAAGGGGATTGTGGTCGGATTTCAGTGGCTGGTAAGGATCCAGAGTGTGAGAAGTAATCCAAACTAGAATGGAAAGGATAGTGATAATGATAGCGGGAATAAGCCAAATCGTGATTTCAATGGTTCTGGAAAATTGCCACCTTGGTTTGTAAGTGGATGTCTTATTAGATTCCCTGTATTTCCAGGCAAACAGAAATGTCATGAAAATAGCAGGTAAAACGACAATAAGCATTAATATGGCCGCGACGATGATGATGGTTTTTTCGCTGGCGCCGATTTGGCCTGAAGGATTAAGTATTACGGCTGTGTGACAGCCACCAAGAAATATCATGGACCATAATCCAATGAATTTGCAAGAGGTCATTAATATTGGAAAAAATGGTCTAAATTCAGCCGATTGCTGGCGGTTGGCCTTAACATCCTTGTATTGTATTGATCTGGCCATGTCCTTAAATTCCATTTAAAAATACAGCCCGTTAGGTAAGTAGTAGTTGCCTATACATCCTCAAGTGGCATGTTAGGCTTTAATATTATTGGACGACTAACAGTAAGCCTTGGCGATAGGCGACACAAGCGCCGTTTTCATCGTTTAAATGCTCAAGTAATTTTCCCAGTTCTGCGTAAGCTGCTGGGGTAGCACTCAATGCAATGCTGTTTTCCAGATACGTTTTAGCTTTGCCCCATAAGTTTTTTATCTGACTCAAACGGCCAAGGCATAATAATAAAGCTGCTGAATGGGGATGCTCTCCAAGCAAGGATTCGGCAAAATCCAATTGAGCGACATCATCTTTGATTTGGCCATAAAGCATGATTAATTCTTCGTTGAATTGTTTGCTAAGAGAATGGCGCAATAAGGACTCAGCTTGTGGATATTTTTGGTTTTCTATTAGAAAACGGCAGTATAAAGCAATTAATTCGGGATCATGTTTTAACACTTTAGGTAAAGACGAAAAATACTCTTCAAGCAGTTGCAGTTGATTTTGTTTAATCATATCTGACATGGCTTGTAGATAAGTATGTTGCTGCAGACGTTTATAAGTATCCGCTGATATAACTTGATTACTTTTTAATTCAGGCAGTAGGTTGATTAATTGTGGCCAATCTCTGACTTCTTCATAAAGGTGCATTAATAGTTTTAATACATAAGGATGTTGGGGGGCTAATGTTTGCAAATGTTTGAGCGTGGCCAGCGCTTGTTCCCATTGACGGTTGGCGAGTTGCAATTGCGCTTGCGTTAATTCAACAGCTATTTTGGCTTCTGGCATGGATTGTTGTGCTTGGCGCAGATAATCATCACGAAGTTTATTATCTCCCATTTCCTGAGCGGCACGTGCGGCAGTTAGATAATTTAATAAAGGGGTGTCCGCATCGGGCAGTGCTTTAATCAAATGATTTTTTGCTTGTACCCAGTAGCCTTCACTAAATTCTATTAAACCTTGGCGAGTTTTCATCTGCGCTTTTTGCGAACGCCGTTTGGCTAACCAACGTTTCCATGAGGCAGGAATGCGTAAGATCCAATTTAAGGTAGAAATGAGTAAATAAAAGAAGAAAAAAAAGAGAATCAAACCCACGACGGCAACCCATAAAGTGGTTTCCAGAGTCCAGTGGTTAATGGCGACCAGGATATAGCCTGGATCTTGTTGCAATTGCAAGCCCAGCCAGACAGAAGCGAGCAGCAAGATAAAAATAAATAAAACACGAATCATTATGAGTTATCTCCCTTTAGGGTAGATTCATCAGCTTGTGAATCATTGGATTCGATGAACTGATTGAGCAATGATAAAGAGGTTTCAATCGTAGGTTTTTTCTGGATAAGAGACGCTTGTTGCATGGCTTGCAATTGAATAATGAGTGCTTTGGTGGTTGGAGCATTTTGTTTAAATGAATTTTGAATGCTTTTGAGTGCCTGATTTAAAGCTATTTTGTATATGGTTTCGTTATTTTGCAAAATGGCCCATTGCGCTTCTTGTAAATTCAGCCGAATATTTTCACGAAGCATGGCTTCTTGTGTGGTGGTTAATAAGGGTTGCATGGTTTCGTCATGTCGGCGAATCACAACCAGTTTTTCCAATAATCCAACACTTTCCTTTAATCGTTCTCTCCATGCAGAAGGTGTTGTATCGCTTGGAGTCTCTTGCTGTTTATCATCGGATGGAATAACGGATTTTTTAATAGGGATAGTATTAACTAAATTTTGGGCCGCATCTAGGCGACTTAGCAAACCAGCTATATCTACGTCAGGAATGGCTTGCGCTTCTGTTATTTCTTTTGCTATGGCTTGTCTGACTGCAAATAAGCGCTGATCATGCGTTATGGAGAGTAATTTATCAGCTTGTTGTAATAATGCAATGGTTGTTTGCGTATTATTACTCCAATGAGCATTTATTTGTGCCAATTGAAGGTAGTAACGAGCCTTAAGAAGCATCCAGTCTTTGGTTTGATAAAAGCGCTGTTGCATGGCGGAGTGAAGGTTTTTTTCCAAAAGAGTAAGTTTGTCTTTTAACGTATTTTGTGCTTGCTGCAGGGTGTTTATGGTTGCTTGAGCTTGGTTGGTATTTTCTGTTTGCTGTTGTTTGATTGTATTCAGCGCAGTTAATAATGAGTTATTCTGAACCGTCATTTGTTGATGTAGCTGGGTGTTTGCATAAATCGCATATAAAGCACCGCCAAGGGCAATTAAGGCAAGAATAATGATTAGCGTAAACCATGGTAATGAAACAAATCTTGTTGAAACATCACGACGTTGATTTGGCGTTTCCGGATGTTCTAATTTGGGGTCACTTGAAGATAATTGGGTGTTAGCTTCATTGCTGTTGGCCATGAATTAATCCTTGTTTTTCTTTTGGAACGTTTGTTTATAAAAGATATAGAGTGAATCTAAAATGCTATCATAGCTGCTGGTTATAATAGGTTTGATCCCACGCAAGGAGGCTGCTTTAGCCAGCCGCTCACTAATAACCAGACAGGGTTTATTGCAAAGCCATAAACGACCTTCTTCGCCCAATAAGGTAAACAGATTGTCAATGGCTTGTTGACTGGTAAACAGTATAATATTCACTGAGTCATCATGCCATAGGGAATTAATCTCATGCGCTGAATAACAGGGTAATGTTCGATAATAGACGGCTAATTCAATTAAATGAGCGCCTCGTAAACGCAAGGTATCAGCAATCAAGGTTCTTCCTTCTTCACCTTTAACCATCATGATGGTTTGATTGCCTACGGTTTGAAAAGCATCCAATTGCACCAGATGTTCACTATTGGAAATAGCCGGTATTTTATCGACACGTATACCCCATTGCGATAGTGTTAAAGCACTGGCCTTGCCTATGGCTGTAACCTGGATATGATTGGGCCATATAACATGTTGTTGAGTGAGTTTGCCAAAAAAATAGTTTACGGCATTGGGGCTAGTGAACACAGCCTGAGTAACACGGCTCATATCCGGTAAATGTTCAAACCAGCCATCGGTTGGTTTAATTTCTAATGCCGGAAGCTCTATACAGCGTCCACCGGCTTTGGCAATGGTTTGACTTAATGTTATATTTTGTCCTTTGGGGCGGGTATTAAGCAAACAAAGGCCTTGTAAATGGTTTGAATTCATAATGAAGAACCATTCAAAAGTTCTAATGCGCCATCACGTAATAAAGATTGAGCGCAATTATCTGCTAATATGGTAGCATCTCGTTGATGCCCGCGTTGACTATTACTGATTACTACACGGCCATCCATACTGGAAACTTTTGCATGCAGCAGCAGCTGTGAATGTGGTGCGGCTTTACAAAAAACTGCCAAAGAGCTATGACAATTACCGCCAAGATGAGCATTCACTTGCCGCTCGGTATTAACGCAAAGTGCGGACAGGGGATCGTTCAAAGGAGCAAGCAATTGTTGTACTGTTTGATCTTCGGTTCTGCATTCGATGCCTAAGGCCCCTTGCCCGCATGCTGGCAGCATTATTTCATCCGACAGTATTTCTTTAATAAGCATTTGCATTCCCATGCGCTCAAGTCCTGCTGCCGCGAGAATGATGGCGTCATATTCGCCGTCTTGCATTTTACTTATCCGTGTTTGAATGTTTCCCCGTAAGGGTTTAATTTGCAAGTCAGGACGCAAGGCCAGCAATTGCGTCTGACGACGAAGGCTGGACGTTCCAATGATGGCCTGAGCAGGCAACGTCATCAGATTTTCATACGCTTCACTAATGAGTACATCAAGGGGATTATGACGATGACAAATAGCAGAGATGGTTAATCCATGAGGACATGATGCAGGAACGTCTTTCATGGAGTGCACCGCCAGATCAGCGCGTTTATCGAGCAGCGCCTCTTCCAATTCTTTGACAAATAAGCCTTTCCCACCAACACTTAATAATTTGTCTTTAAGAAATTTATCGCCCGAGGTTTGCATGGGCAACAGTTCAATTCGTAAAGCAGGCCAATATTGTCTTAACAATTCACCCACATGGTTGGCTTGCCATAAGGCAAGAGGGCTTTTGCGGGTAGCAATTTTGAGCGTTTGTGGTGACATGAATGACAATATACTGATTAAAGATATTTATGATAGCATGATTTTAGTACCCAAGTAATTTTGGGGCAGGATGAGCTACACAGAAACTGATTAAACCGCAATGAATGCAATGCACATTATAAAATACCTTGATCAATCCTTACAGCGCCACATGTCCAGTTCTGCTCACCAACTGGTGTTTGTCGGGATGTTCGTTTTTCTAGGCTTCCCTTCATTCTATTGGATCTGGACCGCATGGTATCCACAGCCTTATGAATCGCTCGAGCTGCGATTAATTGGCAGTGTTCTTGGCCTGGGATTAATGTTATCTCCCTATTGGTCAAAAGGCATGAGACAATACATGCACTGGTATTGGTTTTTTACGTTGCTGTATGTTTTACCCTTTTTTTCACCTATTTTTTTTTAATGAGCCGGGCCAGTGACGTTTCTTCTATGTCGTTATTATGCAGCGTATTTTTGCTTGTATTACTGGTGGATTTGTCCGGACTTTGCTTGTTGCTGTTTATTGGATGTGGGCTGGCCTTTGCTGGTTATTATGTTACTTCCCCGGAATTTTATTTCACGCAAGAACATGCAGAAGTAGGCGTATTAGCGCTATTTTTTATCATTGCTGGTTCAACGGTGAATTATAAAACGGCGGTATTACAACGCCAACGTATGGCAGGGATAGCCGCAGCTGCAGGGATGATTGCCCATGAATTGCGTACTCCATTGTTGAGTATTAAAAGCGGTGCTCAGGCATTAAATGCGTCTATGCCGAAGTTATATGAGGGGTATTTATTGGCTAAAGAACGGGGCTTATTGTCTTCTGCCTTTCGGGAAAATCGTATGCAGCAATTGCAAAGTGTTAGTGAACGTATTATCCGGGAAATAAATTACGCAAATACCATTATTGATATGTTATTAATTAAGGCGGGACGTGATAATTCCTTGAAAAATTGCCCTATGGAATTGTGTTCCATGGCTGAATGTTTACAAGAAGCAGTCGACAGATACCCTTTCCGCTCTGCTGAAAATCGGGCATTGGTGAGTTGGCATGGAGATTTTCAATTTATAGGATCGAAATTATTGATGGAACATGTTTTATTTAATCTTTTAAAAAATGCCTTGTACGTGATTGCCATGTCTGAGCGCGGAGACATTAGTATATGGACAGAATGCTCTGATAAATTTAATTATTTATACGTTAAGGACACTGCTAAAGGCATGACAAAACAGCAATTGACACGTTTGTTTGATCATTTTTATACAACAACGTTTATGGGAACTGGTATAGGCTTGTCTTTTTGTAAATTAGTGATGAATCGTTTTGGCGGTGATATTGTTTGTGAGGCCCAAGAGGGAGTGTATACAAAATTTACTTTAACTTTCCCGGTTGTTTGAATATAGTATAAAAGAATTCTATCAGTAATTTTGCGTCTGCTCAGGAGGAGCTATGCAACATTTTTCAATTCCTGCATGTTACTTTCCAAGTACTGTATTATTTCTTGATGATAGCCGTGATTTTCTACTGAATTTTGTCTTGCAATTGGATGAAGGCGTTGCCTACAGAATTTTTGATAATCCTAATAAGACATTGGATTATATTCACAATAAACATTGTGAGCTGGAGTTATTGAATCAAGATGGTTTAAGTGAATATTCCGATTCTCGGCGTTTTGATTTGATTAATCATACACTGGACCTGGATTTGGCGGCTATTCATGCAGAAGTATATAATCCGCATCGGTTTTCTGAAATTTCGGTGGTGGTTGTTGACTATGCCATGCCAGGAATGAATGGGTTGGAATTTTGTCGACGAATAGAAAACAGTAATATTAAAAAAATTCTATTAAGTGGACAGGCTGATGAGCACTTGGCAATAGAGGCATTTAACGAGGGTTTGATTCATCGTTACATTAAAAAGAGTGATGTAAATGCAATCGAACTGATTACTCAGAGCATTTATGAGTTGCAATTTCAATATTTTCAAGCCATGTCGGATACGATTGTACGCATGCTGTCGTTTATGCCTCCCCGTTGTTTACAGGACAGGGAATTCGTTGGTTTTTTCTGAAATTTATTAAGGAAAAAGGCATCATCGAATATTATTTGGCAGATAATTCCGGCAGCTTTTTTATGCTTGATGATGATGCTAATCTCAGTTTTCTTCTGGTTAGAAATAAAGAAGAAATGCATGCTTATTATAATCTGGCTTTGGCGCAGGGTGCCGGCGAATCTATCCTGGAGTATTTAGCTTGTGGCCAACAGATGCCAGGTTTGTGGCAAGCCAGCGCATTCTCTCAGACGACGGATTGGTTGTCGTCGTTGGTTCCTGCGCAAAAGTTAACCTGCAAGGACACTTATTATTATGCTCACCTGCAGGGTAAAGCCTTGTCTAACATTCGGCAGCAAAAAATTCTCTCTTATCATCGTTATTTGGAAGAATTGGATGCTGAGGAATTGTTAATGGGTTAAATGGGTTTAACGTCGTTTAAAAAAAGCCATAGGAAGAGCGACCAGTGGTCTGTTTTGGTGCTTCATCAATGGATGTTACAGCACTATGCAGTAATGACAAGAGTGCACGGAAATCGTTTGACGAAGGCACAGAGATATCGGCATATCCTTGCGAAGGATTAATGCGGTTGTCATTAGCTGGCTTTAGTTTTTTCTCATATTCCTGCAATAATGAAGCGAGCGTTACAGATTGTGATTGCGAAGCGGCCAAGTAATGGCAAAGACAGCTGTCTTTATCTTCAGGCATGAAAACTTTGATCTCTAATGCTTCGCGAAGAGTGGCATCTTCAAATAAAAAGTGGCCTACGACGATGATAATGTCTTCAGCCTTGTGGATGGCAGAGAGTAGACCATCTTTGTCTAGTTCAAAATCAGGGCTGCAAAACTGTTCTTCCTCAATTAAGGTGACGGAATTTTCTACTTCGATTTTTTCCTTTAATAGTGTAGCTAGTTGCTTTGCTCGTGAGCCAAAAGGTCCACAAATACCTATGATGCGCATAAAATAATCCAGGATATCAAAATTAGCGCATTATATAACAGGTTAAAAATTTGGCAAATAAATCATTTAATGAATAGCAAGAAGGCTTTACTGGAAATGAAGATGACTTATCAGGTATGATTTTTTAATCTGCTAATTTTAGGAATGTTTTCATGCGGACAGTCATTTTTGTCGGTGCGCTTTTGCTGCCAATGGCATTACATGCTGAGAGTGATTTCTATCGTGAACAAATTCAACAAAGAATTAGTCCAATAGGGAAAGTTAGAATTCAAAATGAAGGCAATTTGCCTGCGACGGTTACCGCTGAGAAAGAAAAGGAAATTAAAACACAGAAAACAGCAGGTCAGGAAACCTATGAGAAATATTGTGTGGTGTGCCATCGCGAAGGGGTAGCGGGGGCTCCAAAATTTCGTGTTGAGGCGGATTGGAAATCAAGATTGGATAAGCAAGGCATAGATGGTTTAACGAAGAGTGCTATGAAAGGATTAAATGCAATGCCTCCCAAGGGAACTTGTGTTGAATGCAGTGAAGCAGACATCAAAGCCACAGTAGAATATATGGTGCCACAATCATGAGCAAACGTAATTATCGAAGCATACAAGCTGTTTTGCTTTTATTAACGCTTATCGTCGTCGGTTTTTCTTTTTATTTTCAATATGTCGTTGGATTGCAACCGTGCCCGTTATGTTTAATGCAGCGTTTGTGTGCTTTTTTATTGGGTATGTTTTGTCTGATGGGTTTGTGTTTGTCGACTTTAAAACGAGGACGATTTGTTGCCATTTTGCAAATGTTTTTCGCAACAAGTGGGTTGTTTTTTGCCTCGCGACAATTGTGGTTACAGTCTCTGCCAGCAGAGCAAGCCCCGGTTTGTCTGCCTGGCCTTGAGATATTAATTCGCTATTTCCCATGGCAGGATGTGGCGCATGCGCTTTTCTGGGGATCAGGAGAATGTGCTGAGGTGTCATGGCAATGGCTGGGTTTGTCTATGCCTGCATGGGCAGCCTTATATTTTTTCTTTATGTTGGTTGTCTGTGGTGTCTTATACTGGCGATTGGGTCGAACATTGCGACAGCTTGGGAGATGGTAAGGATTGCCGTGAAAAATAGACTGGTAAAGACTTCTCTTCTTGGTTATGATCATTTTTTTGTCAATTCTGGACGGTAATGAACACATTTCACTGTGAAGTTATTCACCGCCATAAACATACAGCTGCACGTATAACCAAGGTGATAACACCGCACGGAGAATTTATAACACCGGTATTCATGCCAGTGGGTACGCGAGCAGGCGTAAATAATATGATGCCTTCTGAACTGCGTGCAGCAGGCAGCCAAATCATCTTGGGCGGTAATACGTATCATATGTTATGTGCCCCGGGGATGGCTGTGATTGAACAAGCGGGCGGGATGCATGCTTTTATGGGGTGGCATGGCCCCATGCTGACGGATAGCGGTGGATTTCAAGTATTTAGTCTTTCAAAAAACAAAGAAATTTGCACGATTGATGAAACAGGGGCTCATTTTCTCCTACCAGGTTCTCAACGAGTCATTCATATGACGCCTGAAATGTCATTGCAAACTCAAAAAATTATTGGCGCTGATATTATCATGGCGTTTGATCAATGCACGCCAGATCACTGTTCTCCTGCTGAAGCACATCAAATCATGTGTCGAACTCACCGATGGCTCAGGCAATCCATGACTTATCACCAAGAGCATCCTGTTTCACGGTATGGTGCTCGTCAAGCGTTGTTTGGTATTGTGCAAGGGGGAATTTATAGAGATTTGCGTCGTGAAAGTGCTGATTTTGTGGCTTCAATGAACATGGATGGTTTTGCAATTGGAGGAGAAACGATTGGTTTTGATATGGAAAAGACGGTGGAAGTGATCCGTTGGATAAAAGAATTTTTACCGGAAAATAAGCCACGCTATACCATGGGGGTAGGCATGTCGCCACAGGATCTGTTAGATGTGGTTGCAGAGGGAATTGATATGTTTGATTGTGTTGCACCTACACGTAATGCCCGTCATGGTGCACTGTATTGTGGTGAGATAGTAAAAGCAGGAAATTGGTTAAAGTTTGCCAGTGAACATCAGAATGCCCGTCTTCAAATTAAAAAATCATGTTATGCAGAAGACCTGTCACCCATTATGGAAAATTGCGCTTGCTATACCTGCAGACACTATTCTCGAGCCTATTTGCACCACCTCGTCAAACGAAAAGCAAATTTGTTTACAGTATTAGCGAGTATCCATAATGTCCATGTTTTACAGGATGTATGTGCTAAAATGCGCGCCGTCATAACAGAGGATTGTTCATAACCTTTAACTTGAATTCTTTGTTTTTTTATAGGGTTTTAAAATGGGAGAACTTATGATCTTAATTCACACTTCAAAAGGTGATATTCGTTTGCAACTGGATGAAGAAAATACACCGAATACCACAACAAATTTCCTTAACTACGTTCGTAAAGGCTTTTATAATAATACGATTTTTCATCGTGTTATTGACGGGTTTATGATTCAAGGTGGCGGGCTGACTGCGAATATGGAAACCAAAGCAACAGAGGCTCCAATTAAAAATGAAGCAAGAATGGCCAAGCCAAACAAGCGAGGAACCATTGCTATGGCAAGAACCATGGAACCACACTCTGCAACCGCACAATTTTTTATCAATGTGGTTGATAACTCTTTTTTAAATTACAGCGGTGAGCAAGCTCAAACTTATGGGTATTGTGTGTTTGGAGAAGTTGTGGACGGTATGGATATTGTGGATTCTATTGCCAAAGTAAAAACAGGCCATCGCAAAGGGCATAGTGATGTGCCGGAAGAGGACATCATCATTAAAGAAATTCGTGAAATAGAATCCTAATGGCCCTTTAAGGCAAGATTGCGCCATGTTGAATGTATTTTTCATCACGCCTATCGGTAGGAGTGACTGAAGTAATTACATTCTATAGTTAAAATATGGTTTTGCCTTAAATTATTTTTGAGCTATGACAGGTAAAATAGCAGCTATAATTTAATATATCTTGCTTAATTTAAAAAAACACGGCTCTGTGAATGAGCAAAGCTAGATGTTGGTTAGTCTGGTTAGTGATGACAGGTAAAGTATGATTTGGTGCGGTTGTTACGTTGTGATTCATCGTATTCAGGGAACAGAAATGGATAGGTAGTGATTGTTTTTAACATGAATTACCTATAAGGACGGGAGGGGAATCATGATAAAAATAATCATTTCCATGCTGTTGATGTTTTTAGTTTGAGTGCCTGGTCGGAAAAAATTGTTGTGCATGGGAAACCGGTAGAATTACAGGAACATTTGGGATATTTTACCTTTCCAGAGACTTATACTAACTTCTCGCAGGGTTATCATTTTGTAACATTTACAGGGACTGACCGGGTATGTTACATCCAGAAAAAACCTGAATTGGCTTCCCTGGATGTGGTGAGAATTCTCATTGAAGAAAATGGCAAAAAAATAAACTGGAATTGCTATAAGCTTGATCCTAAGTTTTTTGAGGTTGATTTTTAGTACAAGCTGTAGAGGCAATGCAAAGTTCTTAAGAGTTGCTTATGCTATTGTTTGTTTAAATTTAAGAATATGCTGGTAAGCCTCGTCTATTCGTTGTTCTGATATTTCTCCCTGAGCAATTTTTTTCATGACAATATCAACTAATTCGGTTGGATCTTGTGGTGTCTCACTGAGTTGATTGCCGAAAATAAGCATATCTGCTCCGGCATTAATTGCCATAGTCAGCGCTTGTTCCAGACCATAATTATCAGCAATGGCTTTCATTTGCATATCATCGGTAATAATGACACCATCAAATTGTAATTGGTGGCGTAATAATTCAGTTAATATAGCATAGGACAGTGTTGCTGGTACTCCTGAAGGATCTAGTTTGCGATTGACAAGATGAGCAGTCATGACCATGCCACAATGGCTGGATTGAGTAAATTGTTCCTGATAAGGGATAATTTCTTCTTCATGCCACGTGTCGGTGACATCGACAAAACCAAGATGAGAATCTCCGTCAGAACTTCCATGTCCGGGAAAATGTTTATACGCGCATTGGATTCCTTGGTTTAGAAATTGCGAGGAAAATAGATGAGCATAATTGGCGACAGTATAGGGATTTGCTGAGAAACTGCGTTTGAGCTTTCCAATGATAGGGTTGTTTGGATTGATGTCTAAATCCAATACTGGTGAAAAATTCAAGTTAAACCCGGATGATTTCAATGTTCCAGCCATCTTGCGAGCGATTGTTTCAGCTTGTTCTATCGGCATTTGGCCTATGGCTTTAGCTGGATACGTTTCAGGAAATCCATATTCTTTCCTTAAACGATTTACTTCTCCACCTTCATAATCAACAGAAATGAGTAAAGGAATATCATCGCGATGCTGAGAAACATTGGCTTTTTTTGCGATCTTTTGCAAAGTTTGATTCAACGTTTGCACTTGTGCCGGGCTTTCTATATTTTTATCAAACCGTTCCGTTTTTAAATTATAATCAAACAGAATGACTCCACCAATATTGTTTTCTTCGATTGCTTTTATGATAGGAGCGTCGGTTTCAATGGTTTTGCCTTCAAAACCTATAATGAACATTTGGCCTATTTTATCCTTTAAACTGACGCCAGCGCTGAAAGATAGGCTGCTGTATGTCACTAAAATGAGTGATAATATTTTTTTAAAATATTCATTTTTTGTCCTTTAATATCTTAATTAAGGCTCTACAAGAGCAATAATAATACAGTTAAATATTATTTTGAGCAAATAATGGCTGATTATTCTTCTATCGTTTATAAGAGCATCGATGTTAAAGCAGCATTTCTTTATCAAATGATTTGGGCCATAATCATTGGCTCTATTTAGGGTCTAATGATGAACATTTACTATGAGAATTATTGATAATATTGAGAAAGCACAAGAACTTCTGAGTCAAGGAAAAATTATTGCCTATCCAACGGAGGCGGTTTATGGACTCGGTTGTGACCCATTTAATCAATGGGCTGTTGAGCGCTTACTGGCGCTAAAAAAACGCGCAGTTGATAAAGGTTTAATTGTGCTGATTGCTGATTGGACGCAATTAAGTCCTTTAATAGATACAGTGCCCGAAGCTTTACTGAGCAAGGTTAAAAAAAGCTGGCCTGGGCCGGTGACCTGGGTATTCCCAAAATCTAAAATAGTTCCTGATTGGCTTAGCGGCCATCGCGACACCATAGCGATTCGTATGAGTGCACATCCTATTGCCCGGCAGCTTTGTTATTCAAATCCTATCATATCCACCAGTGCCAATGTGAGTGGCAAGTCTCCTGCACGTGATGTGGAAAGCTTGTCATTGCAATTTCCCCAAGGTATCGACGCTATAATAGCTGGCGAGTTGGGAGGAGAGAGTCAACCCAGCGCCATTTTTGAAGTATTCAGTGGTAAACGTCTACGCTGAAAATTAAAAGGGATGAGTTGAAACTCTCTGGGCATTTAATTAGTGATCTTGCGGTTCATTCCAATGTACTATCCCTCGGGTTATTGTTCCGAGTACCGTAATGGTTTCGAGATTGCTGTTTAATGGATTGCCGCTTAATATGGCCATATCCGCGAGTTTTCCAAGAGCAAGTGAACCCTTATCCTCATCAATACCATAAAGCTCTGCTGCGTGAATCGTAAACATCTGTAAGGCATCTTGTGCATTAACTCGTTCTTCAATTGCAAAATATGGTGGACACTTGCGATTTACTGGATAGTTCCATTTTTGTACTTTTCGGGTTATTAACCAATTCATAATCTGTAAAGGAGCAGGCGATGCCGAAGGCGTTCCCGCGTGAACGCTAGTATTGCCAAGGATCTTTTCTGCAGTGGCCACAGGATTACTGCGATGTGCGCGTTCAGAGCCTAATCCTTCATAACACATAGACTCTCCCCAATAATAAAGATAGGGGCCAAACCAGCTTGCTTTAATTCCCATTTGACGCATGCGAGTTAATTGATCTTCTCGTACGTATTGCATATTAAGAATAACTGGCGTGGGTTTGTGGTTTTTTGAAACCGATTGTATTTTTTGAATGGCGTTTAATGACAAATCCAAGGCGGCATCACCATGACTGTCAATTGCTATGGCCAAGCCGTTTTTATTGGCTTCGGAGATGGTTTTCTCGATGCCTTCCGTCGATTGTTTGAGCGTGCCGCGCCAATCAATGCTGCGAGGAGGAGAGGATTGTGTATAGGGACGAGTTAGATAAGCAGAAAAATCCTGTACCGGACCATCAACTTGAAGCAATAAAGGCCCGGGGTAGAGGCGTGGATTATCTTTATAAATGATATCTAGCCGTTGTTTATCAGCGAGAGTACTTGGGTTGTAAATGACATCTACAGGGAGATTTGCATTCTGTGTTAATTCATCATAAATTGGCAGCCAATCATTTGGTCCATAGACTTGTGTAACGGTAGTATATCCTTGGCGAGCGTAGCGATTTGCGGCGGTTTTAATGGCTTCCGCGACTTCATTTGGGGGGATGAGCTTGTTTAAGAGCGTGTTTAAAGAAGTACCGCTGACGCTGCCATCTGCTTCAATGGCGAGAGTTTTCCCATCATCTTGTTGTTTGATTTTATCCATGGCGGCATGATTAAGAAGGGCTTTTTCTGCTGAGGAAGAGAAAACAATGACTGGGGAATTATCTGCAATGTCATCCAACATGGCTGTTGTTAATTGCCCACCGTGTATTTTGCTTTCATCAAAACCACTGATAATCAGCCATTGATCTCGATTTTTTGGTTGGTGTTTAATGGTCGTTAAAAATTGATCCAGGGTTTTAACTGGTTTCCAATCATCGCGCTGAAAGACATTGCTTGTTGATACATCAAAAGCATGGTTAGCAAGCCATCCATAGAGAACAAATTGAGAATAAGTATCGATGAACCCTGGAGTAACGATCGTATTTTTTAAATTAATTATTTTCGTATTTTCCCCCTGACATCGGTTTAATAATTGTTTTTTTTCACCGATGGCAACGATTCGTTCTTTGGTGACGGCCACCGCTTTGGCGACAGGTTGGTTGGGATTCATCGTAAGGAAAGTGGCGTTTGTGAAGATTTTATCAGCATTGCGGCAAAGCATTGCAGAAGAACGAATTTCGCTGGCGTATAAAGCAGAAGGGTATATTAATTTAATGAATAAAAAAGTAAAAATTATTAAAAAAAATTGCATGTTTCATGCCTTTATGATGAATGAAACTTAATTAATCGTAACTTAATAGTTTTGTTGTTTGCAAAATATTTTAATTAATAAATGGATGCAGAATAAATGATTGGTAAGAGAAGAAGTGATTTGTGAGCACAAATGATACAATGTTTCTCAAATGAATAACAAATGCACAATAAATTTCATTGTGTTACACTCTAATGTGCTTAATCTTTATCTAGACGTATAAACGTGGTTGTCTTTAAGAAAAATTTTGCATTTTTCGAGTGCGAGCATTATTGTTTTTAGTTTGAAAAACCGTAAATAACGGCTCTATTTTTGTTCAAAAAGTTGACAAGAAGATTTTTATTAAACAAAATAATGACTTTGAGTTCTCACGTTGTCAGTATAAAGTAATTTTTTAGTCTATAGTGTGCTGCATAAGAAGCAGAGAAGGAATGCCATGAGCAATAAAAAACATGCATTGACTGTGTTCAGTCTTACTATGATCACGGTCGGTTCAGTGGATAGTATTCGTAATTTACCTGCTACCGCACTGTTTGGCAGCCAATTAATATTTTTTTTCATGCTAGGGGCTGTGTTCTTTCTTATTCCTACCGCGTTAGTATCTGCTGAATTGGCTTCTGGTTGGGCGAAACAAGGCGGAATTTATATTTGGGTAAAAGAAGCTTTTGGCAAACGAGCAGGGTTTCTTGCCATTTGGTTGCAGTGGATTGAAAATGTCATTTGGTATCCAACTATTCTTTCCTTTGTGGCTGGAACTGTTGGTTATTTAATCAATCCTTCATTGGCCGGTAATCCTTATTTCCTATGGTTGATTATCGTCGGTTCTTTCTGGGGTGTTACTTTTATTAATCTGCGCGGTATGCGTTCCTCCGCATTATTCAGTAATATCTGTGCCATTTCAGGCTTATTGTTGCCTATGTCATTGATCATTGGTTTGGGAATCGTATGGATTATTGGTGGCAATCCAATGCAAGTTCATTTTGGAGTACAAGACGTAACTCCGCATTGGCAGGATCGTTCCATGTGGGTGTCTTTGACGGCCATCATGATGTCTTTTTGTGGTATTGAAATTGCGACTGTTCATGCCAATGATGTGCAAAATCCCCAGCGTGCTTTTCCTTATGCGCTTATTAGTTCTGTAGTGATTATTTTAAGTACGCTGATTTTAGGTTCTCTGGCCATTGCAGTGGTATTGCCACAACAAGAGATTAATCTGGTTGCGGGCATTATGCAGGCGTTTGATGCTTTTTTTGCTCGTTATCATTTGACCTGGTTTATGCCGGTTATTGCGGTGATGTTAGTTTTAGGTGGGCTTGGCGGTGTTAGCAATTGGATTATTGCTCCAACGAAAGGGTTGTTGGTTGCTGCCCAAGATGGTAATTTGCCGCCAGCATTTCAAAGAGCAAATCGGCATAATGCCCCATTGATTATGCTGATAGGTCAAGCAGCCATCGTAACTGTTTTATCCAGTTTGTTTTTATTTATGCCCAGCGTAAATGGTTCTTATTGGTTGTTGACCGCATTGGCAGCACAACTTTACATGCTGATGTATTTATTGATGTTTGCTGCTGCCATCAAATTGCGGTTTAAGATGCCGCATCATAAAGGAACATTCCGTATCCCAGGTGGCATGATTGGTTTGCTTACGGTTGCAGGCATAGGCATTCTGGGGGCGTTTGTCACCTTGGCAGTGAGTTTTCTGCCTCCTGAGGGTATTAATGTGGGCAGTATCAGTCGCTATGAGCTTACTTTAATTGTTGGATTGATATTGATGTGTCTACCGCCGTTCATCACCTTAAAGTCGCAGATAAATCGTGAGGCAGCAGCACAAGAATTAGCGATAGATTAATGATAATACGTTTGTGAATGTCTTAGAATAATCGGCGTGGCTGTAGCGACTCATCTATGGAAGAGGCTTCGCCAGCGGCTGCGGCAAGAGATTCGGTAGTGGAAATATCTGGAAAAAATCTTTGGGGTCTAGCCGGATCAACGTATTCTATGATGTCCGGTATTTTCCCCTGATTGGCGACAAGCAATTTTTCTTGCAGAACGGCACTACCTGACAAAATAAATGCCATTTCTTCCGGGGTGACGGATAATTCCTGCTCTCTTTCAAAATTGCCTGCGGGTGTGATACGACTGACTTCAATAACGCATGGATTAGATAATGTTGTTTTCATACAATTTAAAATGGCTAATGGCCATAGAAGACTTGCTGCATCGGGATGAAAATCACCACTTTGGTGATTTATTTTGGTAATCTCGGTAAAATCTTGAGAAAAGAAAATATTGCCGGCGGCCAGGCAGTTATCCCGCATTTGTCGATGAGCAGGTATGTGGCGTCCAGGCTTGCCTTCACGTGCCAACCATAATACGTTTTCTTCATCGACGAGATAGCGGACGCTAAATTTTTTATCACCTTCTGCATCATCAAGTTTTTCAAGTTCTGCTATTAATTCAGGCAAGTGCTCTATGGGATAAAGCGTGTGTTTAATCGTCCGATCATGGCGTGGAGTTGCAGGCGGGCGCGGGACTGGTGCATAAGAAACAACTTCTGCCAGTCTTGTGGTAAAAAGAGCAGATAATTCTTCTAATGTCATTATATTGCTGCCTAAAAGAGGCATATGCTAGCAAATTTGCAAATTATTTAGAATGGTTTTTAATAGTATTCACTGGGGGGCTATTGTTTTGAGATAACCAATGATGAGCAATATCGATTCGTCTTGCTATCCAGACGTTCGAAAACGTTTTAATAAATTCTATAAAATGCTTGATTGCCATGCAGCGTCCTGGATGACCGCTTATTCTTGAGTGTAAACCAATAGTCATTAATGCAGGGCGTTTTTCTTCATATAAATAAGTGAATGCATATTTAAGATGCGTTAAAAAATCATTAGCCATACTAAAGCCTGGGCTGGTGGTAAATCGAAAGTCGTTGCAATCAAGCGTGTATGGAATGATTAAATGATCGTGTTCAAAATAGGGTAGATCATCAGAGTAACTGTCTGAATCATAAATAAATCCTCCTATCTCTCGCAGTAATTGACGGGTATGCTCGCTGCGCCTGCCGCTGTACCAACCATTAACGTCTTTTCCGGTTAATTTCTGTATGGTTTGTATACAGTTCTGGATGTGTTTTCTTTCTTCCTCTTTTGGTATGGTGGCGTAATCAATCCAGCGCCAGCCATGCCCCGCAATCTCATGATTCGTTTCACGCAGGTAGTCACAAAAGACGGGATTTAATGTCAAAGCATATCCAGTTATAAAAAAGTAACCGGTATATTATTTTGATCAAATAAACGCATGAGACGCCAAATTCCTGTACGACTTCCATACTCAAATAAGGATTCCATGCTCAGATTACGCATGCCTTGAGGCTTAGCAGCTAATGTAAATTCTCCTCCATAAGTTTCAGCGTATTGATCACCGTTGACTGGGGATAATTCTGCGCCCTCCTCATAATTCACCACAAAATTTAGGGCAAGCCTTGCCTTATTAGGCCATTGGACGGGGATGACGTGTCTGCCGTAACCTACTATATCGCGTTTCATGCTTTATCCCAATTCAAAGCTAGTAATGCCATAAATGTGATTTAATTCTATTTGTGGCTGGCCTTTTAAATACATGCGAGCGGTTTCAAATACTTTTTTAAATTGGTAATGTTGGACTAGATGGATGGCATCGGGATTATTTTCAGGGATATCCAAATAAATGGGCTGGCCATGAGCATGATTCGCTAAATTCAAAAACAATTCCTGAGCGATGTCCGGCGTATCAGCAAATAAAGGACCAATTTTAAAACCTTGCTGACAGGACCGAATGATCCCATAACCTTGAAGTTGGCCATGATTCATATAGCCTAAGCTTTTTCCTTGAGGTTGGTTAATCCAACATCGTAAGAACGTCGGGCGAAGGGCGGGAAAATGACGGCGATCATAGTGAACCAGGTGATCAAAATCAATTTTTGTTAAGGGAACAATAGCCTTATTTTGGGTGGCAGAATAAAATGCTTTGCTTTCATAACGAGCGTTATTATGCGCTATTTGATAACCAAGACGGCTGTACTTATCGAGCATATTGACGACACCATCAATACCGGCATTGCGTTGTCCAATATAAGCCAATCGCTCTTTGGTTAAAGCCAAGCCATAACCTTGATTGCGATAAGCTTTATCAACAATATAAAATCCACAAAATGCAAACTGATCGTCATAAATGACGGCTGAGCCTATGGCAATGGTGTTGCCATTTAATTTGCCTGCAAAAAAACCATGTGGATCGGTCTGGTAAAAACAGTCGCCGTCATAAAGGCCCGGGTTCCATCCTTCCCTGGCAGCCCAATCTATTGCAAGTTGCACCTCTTTTTTAGTCATGCGCTCAATGATGTAATTGTTTTTCATTTTTTTCATGATTTTTCTCGCACACAAGATGTTCATCCCTTAGCTTTTTACCTTGGCGCCATATATCCATCGTCCAGACCTCCTTTGGAAAAAACGATTTGCCAAAGCTGCATCCCACGGGCGCGAAAGCCGCCAGCACAGGATAAGAGGTAATAAGTCCACATCCTATAAAAGCGTTCATCGAATTGACTTTTTAATTCATGCCAGTTATTCACAAAATTTTGATACCATGCCATGAGCGTTTTGTCGTAATAAATACCGAAATTCTGCCAGTCTTCCATCACAAAAAAAGGCTCTGCTGCTGCCGCTGTTTGCATGATGGATGGCAACATGCCGCGAGGGAAAATGTATTTTCTAATCCACTCATCAGCAAGCGAGGCCGTTTTATCGACACCGATTGAATGCAATAAAAATAAACCTTGATTGACCAGCGAGCGGTTAATGGTCTGCATGAATTCTTTATAATTTAAGTGACCGACGTGTTCAAACATGCCAATTGAGGCAATACGATCAAAAGGGCCGTCCTGGATGTCACGATAATCTTGTAGACGGATATCCACGTCTAAGTTTTTACAATGATGTTTTGCAAATTCGTATTGTTGTTCTGAAATAGTAACGCCTACCACACGAACGTTGTAATGTTCGGCGGCATATCGTGCAAAGCCACCCCACCCGCAGCCAATATCTAAAAGACGCATCCCAGGTTTTAACTGCAGTTTCTTGCATATTAAATCCAGTTTGGCAATTTGTGCCTCATCCAAGGCATTGGCTTCTTTATAGTAACCACAGCTGTAGACCATATTTTTATCCAGCATGGCCTTAAATAGAGAATTGCCAATGTTATAATGACTTATCCCTTGTTTTGCTCCCCATTTATCTTGAAAGTTAATGAGTTTTGCCAGGGCATGTGTAAAAAATACACGGAATGGTATTTTTGTTTTTGTGTCTAATTTTGCACGTAAAATGCGATCGAAAAACATGTCAAGGCGCTCACAGTCCCACCATTTGTCCATGTAAGATTCACCTAAACCAAGCGAGCCTTGCTGCAAAAAACGAGAATACAGTTCATTATTATGAACCTGAATATCCCATGGCTGATTGCCGTTGATGGTAATACCAGTTGGTTCTAGCATGGTTTCAATAAATTTTTTAGCTGTATCCCTTGGCATTTGTTTAATACCTCCCTGTAGGATGTTTTAAAGGTATAATGAATAAGAATTTAGCGCAAAGAACGTGTTTGTTAAAGATTTTTAAACCGGTACTTAAGTTTGAAGTGGAAAATGGCATGAAGCATTGTCTGTGGTTGACTGATCTGCATGTTGATCGATTATCAAAACAGGATTATCGCCATTTGTTGCATCGCATCCATAATGCGGCGGCTGATGCCATATGGATAACCGGCGATATTGGCAATCCGCCCTATAATTGGCATTTTCTTGAAACGCTTTTAACCTATATCAACACGACGGTTTATTTTGTATTGGGAAATCATGATTTTTACGGATTAAAAATTGAAGAGGCACGTTCCCGGGCAGTAGAACTGATGAAGCGTTATGCCAATGCTTATTACTTAACTACCATGCCATCGGTGATATGCAATGATGTGGTATTAGCTGGTGTGGATGGCTGGGCGAATACGGGGAAGATTCCATTGTTGGAAAAAACATGGGATGGCGATGAAATCCAGGATTGGCAAGGCAAGACATTATCTTTATTACAGGATAGTATGAATCGGGAAGCTAAAAAAGACGCTGAACAATTGTTAATAAAATGCCGGCAGGGAATGATGAATAACATCCTTAAGAAAATTGTCCTGTTGACGCATGTTCCACCCGGACAAGCTTGTTTGGGGAGCGGTTCGCCCAAATCTTTCCAAGCTAAACGTACGGTGTATTATTCTCAAGCTTTAGCAGAAGCATTGAATGAATTAAAAACATGCTATCCAGATGTCTTGTTTAATCTGTTTAGTGGGCATTTGCATTGCCAATATCATTATCGTATTGGTCATCAGATTCACGGCTTTATTATGGATGCTTATCATCCTGATAAGCCATTGACTTGGATTTCATTATGAATGATAGGATTGAATCGGTTTTAAAATTATCGGCGAGGTTACCTGAACTTTTATGGAAGCTGGATAGGATGGCGGTTCCTCTTCATGCAAACGTGATTCCGCAAGGGATGTTTCGCTCCTTTCCTGATATTACTGCAAAATCCTGTATTGATGAAATCAAATATGATCTGGAGCGATTGCAATGTCAGGCTAATGAGCGAAGTGCTCGCTATCTCGCAGAGTGCATTTCCAGGAAAATTAATTTTCTTGTTGTCTTATGCTTAAGACAGAAACAAACATCATCTTCTCAATCAACCAATCACTTCGGCATCAAAGCGATAAGTACTCGCCAACAATGGCTGGCATCATTACAAGATGACATCATGGCATTAAGCGAACAACATCAAGCGCTTACAGGCCAGTTACGGTTATTCAAAGAAAAAGATGATTTACAATCGATGTTAACCCTGCGAGCTGAGATAGGAGAAATAGAACGTCGATTGACTCTTGCAAGGGAAATGTTGAGCCAAGCTTAAGGGAGTAAACGCAGATGTTTAAAAAAATTCTGGTGAGTAATCGTGGTGAAATTGCCTTGCGAATTATTCGGGCTTGCAGAGATATGGATATTGCAGCGGTGGCCATATACAGCGAAGCAGATCGCTATGCGTTGCATGTAAAGAGAGCATCGCACGCGCATTGTTTGAGTAAAAATCCCCTGGATGCTTATTTAAACATCCGACGCATTATTGAATATGCCAAGGCAGCTGGTTGTGAGGCAATTCATCCTGGGTATGGATTTTTATCAGAAAATCCCGATTTTGCCGAAGCTTGTCAGCAAGCAGGAATTGTTTTTATTGGCCCCTCTCCATCCGTTATTGCAACAATGGGCTCAAAAGTGGAAGCACGAAAAGTGATGAAGCAAGCAGGGGTTCCTGTAATTCCGGGCAGTGAAGGCAATCTTGCAGATCCTGAGGAAGCTGTCGCTTGTGCAGAAAAATTGGTTTATCCAGTCATGCTGAAGGCCACTTTTGGTGGTGGAGGAAGAGGCATTCGTATATGTCATAATGCAGAGCAGGTAAAACAACAATTTATACGCGTACAATCAGAGGCGGGTAAGGCTTTTGGGAATGCGCATGTGTTTATGGAGAAGTTGATTCGTCATCCACGTCATATCGAAGTACAGATTCTTGCCGATCACCACGGACAAGTGTTGCATTTATTTGAACGCGATTGTTCTATTCAACGGCGCCATCAAAAACTGGTTGAAATTGCACCCGCTTTGCAACTGGATGATAATATTCGAGAGACTTTGTATGCTTATGCTGTGCAGGCAGCAAAATCGGTAGGTTATACCAATGCCGGTACTGTAGAATTCATTCTTGATGACCAAAATAATATTTATTTTTTAGAAATGAATACGCGTTTACAAGTCGAGCATCCAATTACGGAGCAGATTACGGGCGTAGATATTGTTCAAGAGCAAATTCGAATTGCTGCGGGTTTGAAACTTAATATGCGCCAGGAAGATATTGTGCGTAGAGGGATAGCCATGGAGTTTCGCATTAATGCTGAAGATCCGCAAAATGATTTTTTACCGAGTTTTGGCCGGGTTACACGTTATTATGTTCCTGGTGGCCCAGGGGTTCGTACCGATAGTGCGATTTATACAGGATATAATATCCCACCCGATTATGATTCTTTATGTACGAAGTTAACCGTGTGGGGTCTTGATTGGCCTGCTGTATTAAGTCGGGCAAATCGTGCCTTGCGGGAAATGCGCCTGTTTGGAGTTAAAACAACCATTCCGTTTTATCTTGAGATGTTAAAGTCTCAAGAATTACAGCAAGGTTTGTTTGATACTGGGTTACTGGAGGCTCACCCGGAATGGTTGCGTTATTCCAATAAATCTTTACCAACGCATAAGGCTGCAATCATTGCTGCAGCCATTGCCGCTTATTCTGCACACGATCAAGGTAAAAGGTAATTATCAATCAATCGAATGCCGCCAATATTGACGGCGGCAAAACGTCTGTTTTGATGGTCTTCAATGTATTCTACCTCAATGCCTAGTTGTTGGAGGGTCGTTATTATCTGTTCTTGAGATAGTGGTTGATGAAAAACATGTGCAAATTGGTCGGCCAGCTTGCGCTGTTCAGAATTTAAGCGGTTATTGCGTGAACTAAAGGCAAGGCCACTGGTTTCGCGAATGGTTGGGCAGGATTTGATTTCAATATCCATAAAAAAGGCAGAAACCATGTCGCGAATAAGCTGAAATTGTTGGTAGTCTTTCTCGCCAAAATAAGCGCGGTTTGGTTTAACAAGGTTAAGCAGTTTCATGACGACGGTCAGTACTCCTGTAAAATGACCAGGCCTTTGTCGTCCTTCCATGAGTTGTGTATGTTGGTTTTCTTGAAGTTGGTAACGATAACCATCCGCATACATGGTTTTTTCTTCGGGAAGAAGGCAGTAGTCAACGCCCAGGCTGGTTAATAAATCCAAATCGGCATTTAACGTCCGAGGATAGCGGTTGTAATCATCGCTTTGATTAAATTGGGTGGGATTGACGAAGATGCTGGCGACAGTATAGTCGTTTTCCTGTTGACTTATCGTAAAAAGTGAGGCATGTCCAGCATGTAGATTTCCCATCGTAGGCACAAACCCCAATGAGCAATGGCTTGGCAGCTCACGGCGAAACGCTCGCCACTCATCTAACTGATGAAAAAGATTCATGATTACATCCTCAAAATGTATGTTCGGGCATGGGGAATTCTTTTTGCGCCACATGTCTAACGTAAGCATTAATACCATTGAGAAGAATTTCTTTGCCTTTGGCAAACTGGTGAACAAACCGTGGCTTAAGTTCTGTTTGCAAACCCAGCAGATCATGCCATACAAGCACCTGACCGTCGGTGTCCACACCAGCGCCGATGCCAATGGTAGGAATACCAAGCGATTGGGTAATGTGTTTTGCTGCATGTCCTGGAACGCATTCGATAACCACAGCAAAGCAGCCGGCTGCTTCCAAATTTTTGGCTTGCCGTAATAAATCCATGGCTTTTTCTTCAGCCTTACCCTGAACAATATAGCCGCCAAGCTGATGAATGGATTGTGGTGTAAGACCAATATGGCCCATGACCGGGATACCGGCAGTCACTATCTGTGATATGGTTTGACAAACCTCTGGGTCAGCGCCTTCAATTTTGACGGCGTGTGCACCTGCCTGCATGAGTCTTTTGACATTTTCCATCGTGTCGGCCGGTGAAATTCGATGGCATAGGAAAGGAAGATCACTGACTAAAAACTGCTGATGAAGGCCACGAGACACGGCCGCAGTATGCAATAACATCATGTCCATGTTTGCCATGATGGTGCTGTCATGTCCATGAACCACCATGGCCACTGAATCGCCTACCAGCACGCAATCAACGTGGGATTCTGCCACGATACAAGCTGAGGGATAATCATAGCAAGTCAGCATGGTAATTTTTTCATGCTGCTCTTTTTTTCTTTTAAAATCATGTATTTTCATGAAATCCTCCATGATAGGAGGAGGGGGTAGCAGTTATTGCACAACATGCAGGTACCTGTCGCATGGATCAAGTCCTCCGAAATAAAAATAATTAATAAGGTCACCGCTCAACGAAAAGTCGATGCTTTTATTATCATAACGGACAGGAATTAAAATGCAAGATGCGTTATAATTTAGCAGTCATTGCTCATGAATGATCACCTTCAAGGTATTTTGCCAATCGGGTGTAATCTATCGTTAATACAGGTTTTTTCTATGCTGCCAACACATTATTTAAATACCGCTGGTGAGCATCCTTTTGTAATAGAAGGGCAAGCTGGCCAGTTAGAAGGAATTTTCACGGTGCCTGAAAAGGCAAGAACGGATTACCTTGCTGTCCTTGGACATCCTCATTCTTTGCAAGGCGGTTCAATGAATAATAAAGTCGTCACTACGTTGGCACGTTTATTTAAAGAGCTTGCTGTCCCAAGTATTCGGTTTAATTTTCGTGGGGTTGGTCAATCAGCCGGTCTTTATGATCACGGCATTGGGGAAAGTGAAGACATGTTGTCTATTGCTCGGCAGTATAAAGAGCAAATATCACCGGTTAATTTTATTTTTGCCGGTTTTTCTTTTGGCTCTTATGTGGCATATCGAACAGCAGCACAGCATGAGCATGCATTACTAATTACGGTGGCACCACCTGTGCATCATTACGACTATACGGAATATGATCCTGTTCCTACTCCTTGGATCTTGGTGCAAGGAGATGATGATGACGTTGTACCACTGCAATTTGTTTTGGATTTTGCCGCTCGTTTAAAACCGTCCATCTCGGTGCTTCGCTTTCCTGAGACGGGGCATTTTTTTCATGGACGTTTGCTCGAGCTTAAATCAGGATTGCTTGAGTTAGTCCGCAGGCAGGTTCCAACTTTATGACTTTGATTGAACATTATAATACGGCACTGGCTTGTGGAGAAATTATCAACGATCCTGTTCAACGTCAGATGCTTGAGTATTTTCAGCGACTTGTTGATGAATTGCATGCTGTAAAGCGTTCTTGGTTTCATTACGGACAAAAAAAACATTGCAAGGGATTTATCTTTATGGGCCTGTAGGGGGCGGAAAAACCTATTTAATGGATTTATTTTATCAGGGTGTTGGGATTCAGCAGAAGTCCCGTTTTCATTTCCACCATTTTATGCAACAAGTTGATGCGCAATTACGTCGTTTGCAGGGGCATAAAGATCCATTACGCAACATTGCGGCCAATCTTGCTAAATCGACTCGCTTGTTGTGCCTGGATGAATTTTTTGTGCATGATATTGCCGATGCAATGATTTTAGCTGAATTATTGCAGGCACTTTTTAATCATGGCGTGATTTTAGTCGCTACTTCAAATACAGAGCCAGATAACCTTTATTTGAATGGTTTGCAGCGAGCCCGTTTCTTACCTGCTATTGAACTCATCAAAAGCCATTGTCAGGTGTTGGCTTTGATGGAAAATAGAGACTATCGTCTAGGACGTGCTCTTTTGGAAGAAACTTATCTCTACCCTTTAAATGACTCAACAAACCAGACATTACATCGGCAGTTTGAGGCTATCTCAAGTGAGGTTATCTCTGAAGGGAAATTGACCATACAAAACCGCTGTATCCCTTTTGTGAAATGCAGTGAGCATGCGGTTTGGTTTGTCTTTGATGTCATTTGTAATTTGCCTCGTAGCCAATTGGATTATCTGGAGATAGCTGAACGCTTTGATACGGTATTTGTCAGTAAGATTCCAAGGTTGACCCGTGACGACACCGTACGAGCCATTTTACTGATGCATTTTATTGACGTGATGTATGATAAGGGGGTGCGTGTTATTTTTTCAGCAGAAGTCCCGGCTGAACAGTTATATACCGAAGGGGCAATACGCCATGATTTTCAACGCACGCTGAGTCGATTGGAAGAAATGCAATCTTCTGATTATCTAAGACGCCATACTCGTCGGGAAGTTTCCATGCTTTAGTTTGCAAATAAATCATATTGTTTTTATTTTGATTTTTATGATAAGATTTTAACTTAAGCATTTGGTTCATGTACACAGATGATGATTAGGTCTTCGCATACAATGGCGCTTTATAAGTGGCTCGTCTCTTTATTGATACTGTGTCAATGTATGACGTTTATGCCCTTCATGCAAAAATCATTCAGTGAGATAGAAAAATCTAGGCATGCTTATTCTTCAATCGTGTCCACACCATGTAAATCCAATCTAAGCGTTACTTTGAAAAACTGCCAAACGATGACTGGATTGTCCTGTTTTATTCCCTCCTTTAATGGGGATGATTTCTATCCCAATCGTTTTGTAATCATCGTTCTTTTGTCTATTGGCCTTCTTCTTTTGGCACCCTTAAAGAATATATTTAAACCTCCACGGCCATGAATGGTTGTGTATTGAGTTAAAACGGCGAGCCTTCACTTAGAGAAAAGAGGATGGACGCCTTCATAAAAAAATAGTTGAGGTTTAAAATGCTATATTTATCAAGAATTTTTTTAATCAGTATGTTCTGGGTACTGACCAGTTTATCTTTTGCGGAAGGTGTAAATAGTGCGGCCATTCCGGATCATAATTATTTTCAGTTTCAGATTCAGCAATACCATACCCAGCGCCAAAACGGACAAACATTGAACGTGTACGTTCGTTACGCGTTAAAGGATGGATTAGAGCGGTCGCAGTATCCAGACTATATTCCCATTCGTGCGGCATTACTCAGTTATCTTGAACCTAGCGAAGAGTTGCCTGCGGATGCCTATTGGGAAGTGATTGCTGAGCGCATAGGAAACGCGTTGTATGAGCGTTTCCCTATAAAAGGGGTGAGTATTCAGTTGCTCGTGTTCCCTAATGAACAGGCGCAGCCTTATGAACCCGGATTTCATGGTCCTATTTACACAAAAGGAAAGATCGAACCGTTAAATGTGAATCCGCCAATTGTATGGGATACAGTGAATGGATAACCTGTTCAAGATAAGTTTTTTTATACGTGTTCAGTAAACTGAACACGTATGGATGGTATTTCAGGTTATTTACACAAATTGCTTTTAATTGAGAATGATTCTCGATAGCATTTATGCTATACTGCTTTTTTTCTTGTATGTTTTACGACATGATAAAAATCTCTGAATTGGTTCAAGGTGATCAAGTACGTCTGGTAGATTTTGGTGAAACGGACGTTCTTTATCGCCGTCGTCTCTTATCATTGGGAATAACACGAGGCGTTGTCCTTAAGATAATACGAGTAGCTCCTTTAGGTTGCCCTTTGCAAGTGGATGTGCGTGGTACGTCACTTACCTTGCGCAAAGAGGAAGCCTGCCATTTAATTTGGGAGCGTTTATGATTCATGCGATGCTGATTGGTAATCCCAATTGTGGAAAAACAACTTTATTTAATGCCTTGACTGGAGATAATCAGCGTATTGGCAATTGGCCAGGCGTTACGGTTGAGAAGAAAACTGGACAGTTTGACATCAATGCGGAGCAAGTGCTTGTAACCGATTTACCAGGAATTTATTCCCTCGTTTCATCGACAACTGGTTCGAGTCAGGATGAACAAATTACGGCTCAAAATGTTGCTACGACTGACATGGATATCATCATTAATGTCATTGATGCTTGTCATTTGGAAAGGCATTTATATTTGACAAGCCAATTATTGGAATTAGGTAAACCGGTTGTTATTGCACTTAACATGATTGATATAGCGCATCAACGTGGAATTACCATCGACCCTAAAGCGTTGTCAAAGCAGCTTGGCTGTCCTGTGATTGAATTACAAGCGCATCGTCAACTGGGTGTTGAGGCTTTAAAGCATGCCATATTGGCAAAACAAAAATCAGCATGTCCTTTGGAGTTGTCATTACCGTCCGCTGTTTCTACGGTGCTGGCAGATTTTGAAAAAATATTATTATCTCAAGGTAATAAGCCAGCGATGGCTTCATACTTGGCTCGTCGTTTTTTAGAGGGCGATACCTTATTACTTGAACGCGATTTTTTTGCTGCAGACAGCATAAAAGATGCGGATGTGCTCTTGGCTGACGCCCGCTATCAGATTGTTCATCAGATTGTTTCACAGGTACAGCGTAAAAAATCCGATGCCAGTGAACATTTAACAGATAAGATTGACCGCATTGTATTACATCGAGTTTGGGCGCTGCCTATTTTTTTGCCGTGATGTATTTAATGTTTTTATTTGCCATTAACGTAGGTGGCGCATTCCAAGATTTTTTTGATATCACCACCGATGTCTTGTTTGTGCAAGGGACAGCGTGGTTATTGCAACAGTTCCATATGCCTGCCTGGGTGATTGCTTTGTTGGCCAATGGGGTTGGCAAGGGAATCAATACGACTTTGACTTTTATCCCAGTTATCGCTGCTATGTTTTTCTTTCTGTCACTACTGGAATTATCGGGATATATGGCAAGAGCAGCCTTTGTGGTTGACAAGATTATGCGGATTTTGGGTTTGCCTGGTAAGTCATTTGTACCCATGATCGTTGGCTTTGGATGTAATGTTCCAGCCATTATGGCAGCCCGTACGCTGGATTCTGAACGTGATCGTTTGCTGACGATTTTAATGAGTCCTTTTATGTCTTGTAGTGCTCGATTGGCTATCTATGCCGTTTTTGTGGCTGCGTTTTTCCCAACCGGTGGTCAAAATATCGTATTTTCCCTTTACCTGATAGGGATTCTCATGGCAGTATTGACGGGATTTCTCTTACGTAAAACCATGCTTCATGGACAGACGTCTCCTTTAATTCTTGAATTACCAGCCTATCACAAACCTTCTTTGCGTCGGGTACTTAAAGACACTTCGCTGCGTTTGCGTCATTTTGTTGTCCGTGCGGGCAAAATGATTATACCAGTCTGCGTGATTCTTGGCGGCTTGAATGCTTTGACAATGCATGGTGGAATAAACAGTGCTGAGGCAAGCAGCGAATCCGTTTTGTCATGGCTTGGGCAATACTTAACGCCCCTATTTTATCCCATGGGGCTTCATCAAGAGAACTGGCCAGCAACGGTTGGACTGCTGACTGGTATGCTCGCCAAGGAAGTGGTGGTGGGATCGTTAAATACACTGTATGGCCAAATGATTACGATGGCGCATACTGCAGGTAATGATTTTGATTTCTGGGGTTCCATACAAGCTGCTCTTTGGTCGGTTCCGCACAATCTTACTCAATTGGGGCAGGCATTATTAAATCCCATAGTTGCCAGCGCTCCTGATGGAGAGTTATCACAATCGGTTTATGGCATGATGTATCAGCAATTTGATGGTAAAGCTGGTGCTTATGCTTATTTGCTGTTCATTCTTCTTTATATTCCCTGCGTATCTACCATGGCAGTGATTCGTCAGGAAGCAAATCGTAAGTGGATGTGGTTTTCCATTACCTGGTCTTTTCTTATTGCTTATGCCAGTGCCGTGTTGTTTTATCAAGTGGCAACGTATATGGAACATCCCCAGCAAACCATGATTACTCTTGGATGTATCATAGGGTTAATCGTTTCTGTTGTTTTTATGATGCGCTTAGGCGCTACCTATCAAGGAGCCAACCATGTTACTGCAAATTCGTGAGTTTATTACTCGAGAGAAAGTAGTCAGCACCCAACAGTTGGCTCGCGCATTTCACCTTGATGAGCAAGCGTTGCAGCCTATGTTAATGATGTGGGTGAATAAAGGGGTCATCCGCCCATGCCAAGAAAAAACGGGCTGTCAAAGCAGCTGTTTGCGCTGTAGTAGCAAAGCCCCGGTATTTTATCAGCTTGTATAAGAGTCTAAATCATTTTACGCTACGAAAAACAATAAGATATTTATTGTTAACCGTGCTAGATTAAGGAATTTCAGCTAAGATTATCTTATAGAAATAAAATGGTTGAAGTGTGATGGCAGATTCTCAAGACATCCCAACAGAAGATTTGGCACAGGCGGTTTATAACGAACGCAAAGTTTTATACGAAGAAGATGAATTTGACCCCATTGTTCTTGTAGAAAGAGTGTATCAATTATGGTGGCGCTGGGGTGATTTCCATTTGTTTATCATTAGTCCAACCATTGATACCATTTCTCCTCCCTTGATTATTCCCCCGGCCACTGTGGATGCTAACGGGGAACTTGAATTTGTTTATACCATTTACGATCACGGTTATAAGCTCAGTACTTCCAAGGGTGAAGAAATGTTTACCGTCGGAATGTCAATGTATAAATTGTATATGACTATTGAAAAAATGATTTACTTGTTGGTCGAGCGCCTGAAATCCGGCGGCATTGACGGTGAAACGGAAGTGCAAGTTGCTTTTGGTGGACATGAATTGGCGCAACGCAAGGCGTTTGAATCCGTTATTAACCTTAATTACAACGTTGTGGTGACCAATTTTGATCCCGGTGTTTGGGGAGAGCGTTATCTTCAAAATGTCAAGCGCCTGGCTGATAAAGGTTATGGCTATCCGCCAGAAGCTCCACGGGACACATATCGACATGCCCATACGCCTACTACCGCGACTAAACGGTCGTGATCTGGCATTTTGTCCATTGTTTGAGTATGGTCATTGGGTTTTTCAAACAAATGGCACCATACAACAAGGCTGGAAACATCAGTAAAAATCTTGCCAGTATTTGTTTTTGCTTTAAAGGATATGTGCACGAAACAAGCTTCATTTTCCATGCTCGTAGCCCAATGGTTTGCCCTCCATATCGATAAGATAGAAAATAGTAATAATACACGATGCTTGCCAAGCTCAATTGATACCAACAAGTTCCCGGTTCGATGATGTTGCCATGTCGAAATAAAAGGCATGTTGCAGTAAAGACAACAAATAAGGTAAATAAAACAAACGTATCGTAGATTAATGCACCTAAATATCGAAAAAAATACATAATATGTTCTTCCGCCATAAAACCATGAAATCTTATAATATTTCCAGCCAAGGAAGAATGGTTAAACTTTGCGTGGAAAAAACAGAGTGGTATACTTCCTAAGTTTTTATGGATGCTTGCCGATAGCTCACATCGTTTCGCAGCAGCTCTGTATTTTTAATATTCCAAAAGGAAGAAAATTACCGTGAAGCAAAAAAGACCGGTCAATCTTGACCTGACCAGCTTGAAGTATCCGCCGATGGCGATCGTATCTATTTTGCATCGTATTTCGGGGATTATTCTGTTTTTATTATTCCCGATGTTGCTTTATTTGTTTAGTTTGTCATTAACCTCGCCATTAACGTTTCAAGATATGAGCAGGATTCTCGCCAATCCATATTGCAAACTGTTGCTCTGGGCCTTTAGTTCTGCCTTGATTTATCATTTGCTGGCAGGTATTCGCCATTTGTTGATGGATATGGGGTTTGCTGAAGGTTTAGAGACAGGACGGCGAAGTGCAATAATCGTTATTATTCTTGCGATTATTTTGATAATTTTTCTGGGAATCTGGATATGGTAACAAACGTCACAAGTTTAACGGGCAATGGCTTAAAAGATTGGTTAATTCAGCGGTTTACTGCTGTTTATCTTGCTATTTATTCTTTGTTTTTACTGGTGTTTTTACTGACACATCCGCAGTTGCAATACCATGAATGGCATGCTCTCTTCCAGTCTGTAGGGATGAAAGTGACCACAATGATTGCTTTATTGACCTTTTTACTACATACCTGGATCGGAATTTGGACGGTAACCACGGATTACCTTAAAAGTAAGGTACTTAGAGTCTTTGTGCAATTTCTTGTCGTATGGTTTTTACTTAGCCAATTTATTTGGGGCTTAATGATTGTTTGGGGACAATAATGGCTTTTGTGCGTAACGAATTCGATGCAGTAATTATTGGTGCAGGTGGAGCGGGAATGCGCGCTGCGTTGCAGTTGGCTAATTCCGGCATGAAAGTTGCCTTATTATCGAAGGTCTTCCCTACACGTTCACACACGGTTTCTGCTCAAGGCGGCATAACTTCAGCACTTGGCAATGCTGATGAAGATGACTGGCGTTGGCATATGTATGATACCGTTAAGGGAGCGGATTATATTGGTGATCAGGAAGCGATTGAATATTTATGCAAAACTGGTCCTGAAGCCGTTTATGAATTGGAACATATGGGATTGCCGTTTTCACGAATGGATAATGGCAAAATCTATCAACGTCCATTTGGTGGTCAATCTAAGAATTTTGGTGGTGAGCAAGCGACACGAACTTGTGCTGCGGCCGATAGGACAGGCCATGCTCTACTACATACATTGTATCAGCAGAATTTGAAAGCCAAAACCCACGTATTCAGTGAATGGCTGGCTCTGGATTTGGTGAAAGACAGTCATGGCCGGATTAGCGGTGTGACTGCCTTGTGTATTGAAACTGGTGAATTGGTGTTTTTCCAAAGTCGGGTTTGTATTTTGGCCACCGGAGGGGCTGGGCGTATATTTCAATCGACCACCAATGCATACATTAATACTGGCGATGGATTTGGCATGGCATTACGCGCGGGGCTGCCATTGCAAGATATGGAAATGTGGCAGTTTCATCCCACCGGGATAGCTGGGGCTGGCACTTTAGTCACCGAAGGTTGTCGAGGAGAAGGTGGTTATCTTATTAATAAAGATGGGGAGCGATTCATGGAGCGCTATGCGCCGCATGTGAAAGATTTGGCTTCCCGTGATGTTGTTTCAAGAGCCATCGCTTTGGAATTACGCGCTGGAAAAGGTTTTGACCCCAAAGGCGTTGATCATGTCAAATTAAAATTGGATCATTTGGGTGCTGATTTAATTAAATCCCGTCTTCCGGGAATTCGTGAGCTTTCGCTGCAGTTTGCCGGTGTTGATCCAATTGTTGAACCTATTCCAGTTGTACCGACATGCCATTATAGCATGGGCGGTATACCCACTAATATTCATGGGCAGGTTTTGACCAAGCATCGTGGCAAAGAGCAGGTGATTGAAGGGCTGTATGCGGTAGGCGAGTGTGCTTGTGTTTCAGTGCATGGTGCCAATCGTCTGGGAGGAAATTCTCTGCTGGACCTCGTGGTATTTGGTCGGGCGGCCGGGTTGCACGTAGAAGAGCTTTGGCAATCCAATCAGCTCCCGGATATATCGTATGTATCAGAAGATGATATTGCAGCGTCTATGATTCGTTATCACCGCTGGGAGAATTCTAAGGATGGTGAAAATCCTGCTGCTATTCGTGATGAAATGCAGCGTGTCATGCAGGAAGATTTTGGTGTATTTCGTACCGGCGATGTGATGGAAAAGGGTTTGGAGCGTTTACAAGCGTTGAGGGAACGGTTGACTCATGCCAAATTACTGGATAAGAGCAAAGTGTTTAATACAGAACGAGTAACCGTTTTGGAATTGGATAACCTCATGGCAACAGCCTATGCTTCTGCCAAATCCGCACTTAGTCGTACGGAAAGCCGGGGAGCGCACAGTCGTGAAGATTATCCAAAACGAGACGATGTTAACTGGATTAAACATACTTTGTATTTTGCCGAAGATGATCAAATCGATTATCGGCCGGTTAATACGACACCTAAATACGTTGAGCCATTTGAGCCGAAAGAACGTGTTTATTAATGAGGATATACTATGGCTGATACCCGAAAACTGACTTTATCGATTTATCGCTATAATCCTGAGGTTGATGCTAAGCCTTATATGAAAGATTATGAGATAGCTATTCCGGAAAAAAGCGATCCTATGTTGCTGACGTTGCTTGAACGCTTGAAAATGGAACAAGATGCAACGCTGGCGTTTCGCCGTTCTTGCCGTGAAGGTGTATGTGGTTCAGATGGCATGAATATTAATGGCACAAATGGCCTTGCCTGTGTCACTCATCTTTCTAAGTTGAATACTGATAAAATAGTCATTCGTCCGCTGCCAGGGTTTCCCGTTGTTCGTGATTTGGTGGTTGATATGACTCAATTTTACCAGCAATACGAACGCATAGAACCTTATTTGCAGCATGATGGAGTGATTCCGGCGCGCGAATATCTACAATCTCCAGAAGAGCGTGCTAAGCTGGATGGCTTGTACGAATGCATATTATGTGCTTGTTGTACAAGTTCTTGCCCATCCTACTGGTGGAATCCAGATAAGTTTGTAGGACCGGCTGGGCTGTTGCAAGCTCGCCGATTCTTAGCGGATAGCCGTGATACGGCAACCATACATCGATTGAATAAATTACAAGATCCATTCAGTGTATTTCGATGTCGTACCATCATGAATTGCACGAATGTTTGCCCGAAAGGACTCGACCCATCGAAAGCGATTGGAGAAATACGTCAACAAATGTTGACCCATGAAACTTAAATGATTGTCTATATGGTCTCAAATTTTTCGGGCCGGGGAGGCGGTTGTAATTGACGAAAAACCCTAAGTAACTGAGCATCGTCATGCCTAGTTGCTGGGGTTTTTGGCATTTTTACAATAAGCAGCCTACACTTGCAACGATTCCCGTGTGAACGCTGGGCATCAAAGATTTGAGAAATCCGATATTGCTTTTGTCTGGAATATAGCCAGACGAGCCTTGTGGAGAACGAAGTAATGAGCAGCAATCTGCAAAAAGAATGGGCCTCTTCCTACCTATCCGGCGGAAGCATGGCTTATGTTGATTCTTTGTACGAAGATTATCTAAAGGATCCTAATTCAGTTCCGGAAGACTGGAAAAAAACATTTAATGATTTGGCAAAAGCGGATGGCAAAGGCAAGGATATTTCTCATCGAGAGATTCGTGATTATTTTCTGAAAAATGCCGATAAGAAAAAGGTGCAAGTCGTTTCTGCAGATGTAAAACAAGCTGAAGTTGCGCATCTAATTAATGCTTATAGAACTTATGGTCATCTTATAGCCAAGCTTGATCCACTGGAAATGACTGAGCGACCATCGGTTGCCAATCTTGAGCTTGCTTACCATCATTTGTCTGATGATGATAAAAACGTATTTTTTTGCGGGTAATACTTTTATTAAAGAACGCATGCTTTTGTCCGAAATCTATGAAGCATTGTGTGAAACGTATTGCGGCAGTATTGGTATTGAATACATGCATATTGCCAATACTGAAGAAAGAAAATGGTTACAACATCAATTAGAATCTGTGCAAGGTAAGCCTCCTATTGCTTCTGAAAGAAAACTTACCATTCTAAATGAATTAATTGCTGCCGAAGGCTTGGAACGTTATTTGGGCACTCGTTTTGTTGGGCAAAAGCGATTTTCGTTGGAAGGTGGCGATGCGTTGGTTCCTGTTGTAAAAGAAATTATCCGACGAGGTGGAGAGCAAAGAGTTAAAGAAATTGTAATTGGCATGGCTCATCGTGGGCGCTTGAATGTGCTGGTCAATGTCTTGGGTAAAGAACCTAATCAACTGTTTCAGGAATTTGAAGGAAAGATCGACGGTGAACGGACAGGTGATGTAAAGTATCACCTAGGCTTTTCTTCTGATTTACGTACAGAAGCAGGTAACATTGTTCATGTGGCTCTTGCATTTAACCCCTCACATCTAGAAATCATTGACCCGGTTGTTCAGGGGTCAGCGCGTTCTCGTTTGCGACGGCGCAATGATTTGGAGAAGAAAGATTCTGTTGTCCCAGTGGTTATCCATGGAGATGCAGCGTTTGCTGGCCAAGGTGTCGTGATGGAAACGTTTAATTTCTCCCAGGCTCGCGGTTATTGTACAGGCGGAACTGTGCATATTGTCGTTAATAATCAAATTGGTTTTACCACCAGTAATCCGTTGGATGCTCGCTCGACCTTATATTGTACGGATGTTGCTAAAATGGTACAGGCTCCAGTGATCCATGTGAATGGGAATGATCCTGAGGCCGTTGTTTTTGCGACGCAGATTGCGTTTGAATTTCGTATGAAATTTAAACGAGATGTTGTATTGGATTTGGTTTGTTACCGTCGTCATGGCCATAATGAAGCGGATGAGCCGTCAGTAACCCAGCCCCTTATGTATAAAAAAGTAAAATCAATGCCAACCGTTCGTGAACTCTATGCCAAACAGTTAATTGCAGCAGGCTTAATTAGCGAAGAGCGCGTTGAGACGTTGATGGATGAATACCGGGACAAGCTAGATAAAGGTCAGGCTGTTGTTGAAACCATTAAGGGAGATTATGAGGGGAAAATATCAGTCGATTGGACACCGTTTATCCATGCAAAATGGACGGACAAGGTAGATACTGGAGTAGATGAGCAAACATTGCAAAAGCTGTCTAAACAGTTACACACATTACCGGATGGTTTTAAACCACATCCTGTGGTTCAGCGATTGTTAGCAGAGCGGGAAAAAATGGCTGCTGATGAAATGCCACTAAACTGGGGTTATGCCGAAACGATGGCTTATGCGACTTTATTACACGAAGGTCATGCTGTGCGTTTGTCAGGGCAAGATTCTGCGCGTGGGACATTTGCTCATCGACATGCGGTTTTGCATGATGTAGAAACGGGTGAATACATTACACCTCTAGAAAAAGTCGCTTCTGATCCCATGAAACCATTTGCGGTAATTGATTCCGTTCTTTCCGAGGAAGCTGTCCTTGCATTTGAATATGGTTTTGCTGCTTCCGAGCCTAACTCGCTGGTGATATGGGAGGCGCAATTTGGTGATTTTGCTAATGGCGCACAAGTTGTTATCGATCAGTTTATCAGTTCAGGGGAGCAAAAATGGGGGCGTTTATGCGGACTGGTGATGCTATTGCCGCATGGTTACGAAGGTCAGGGACCAGAACATTCTTCGGCGCGACTGGAACGTTATATGCAATTATGTGCTCAGCAAAATATTCAAGTGTGCACCCCAACGACGCCTGCCCAGATATTTCATTTGTTGCGTCGCCAGGTATTGCGAAAGTTTCGTAAGCCATTAATTATCATGTCGCCCAAGAGTTTATTGCGCCATAAGTTGGCAACCTCATCTTTGCAGGAGTTAACACGCGGTAGCTTTCAAAATGTGCTTGCGGAGATTGATGAGTTAGATCCGGAAAAAATTACGAAAGTGGTGTTGTGCTGTGGAAAAGTTTACTATGATCTGCTGCAAAAAAGACGCGATGATAAGTTAAATCATGTGGCGATTATTCGCATTGAACAACTCTACCCGTTTCCTAAAAAAGCATTGATTAAGGAATTGGCAAAATATCCGAATGCAAAAACCGTCATTTGGTGTCAGGAAGAACCTCAAAATCAGGGAATTTGGTTTTCTTCACAGCATAATATTAAGGATTGCCTGCATAAAGATCATTCTCTGTATTATGCTGGAAGGGGTTTTGCTGCTGCGCCTGCTGCTGGAAGTCCAAAACTTCACGCACAGCAACAGCAGGAATTGGTGGAAGAGGCTTTACTGGATTAGTTTTACAGTTGTTCCAGGGCTCTAGCAATTATTAAATTACGTAATAAAAGAAGGTAAAACTATGTCTATTGAAGTGAAAGTACCTGTCTTACCCGAATCGGTAGCCGATGCGACGATAGCAACTTGGCATAAGAAAGTTGGCGATAAAGTGACTCGCGATGAAAATATATTGGATCTGGAAACGGATAAAGTTGTACTTGAAGTTCCGGCGCCAGCGGATGGAGTATTGAAAGAAATATTATTTAAGGAAGGGGATACCGTTAAAACAGGGGAATTATTAGCCCGGATTGAAGAAGGTAGCTCGCCTGCAAAGGATGAAGAAAAGAAAGCAGATACCAAAAAAGAAGATAAATCAGAAGAAGATACGTCTGATCAATCTTCCAGCCCTGCAGTCAGAAGGCTTCTGGCTGAGCATGATATAAAGCCAAGTCAAATTAAAGGCACTGGCAAAGAAGGTCGTATAACCAAGGAAGATGTTCTTTCATTTATTGAGTCAAACCGGGGCAAATCCGCTGAGGTTTCAGCGCCTAAGGAAAAGAGTGAAGAGGCTCCTGCTGGTCTTCGTGAAGAACGACGTGTTCCTATGTCAAGACTTCGTGCCAGAGTTGCCGAACGTTTGCTACAAGCACAGCACAATGCCGCCATGTTAACGACATTTAATGAAGTTAATTTACAAGCTGTGATGAATATTCGATCTCAGTACAAGGACCATTTCGAGAAAAAGCATGGCGTGAAATTAGGGTTTATGTCCTTTTTTACCAAAGCGGTTGTTGAATCATTAAAACGTTTCCCTGCAGTAAATGCTTCTATCGATGAACAGGATATTGTTTATCATGGCTACTATGATATTGGTATTGCCGTCTCGACAGAAAGAGGGTTGGTTGTTCCAGTGATTAGAGATGCTGACCAGTTAAGCATGGCTGATCTTGAAAAGACCATTGCCGATTTTGCAGGACGTGCCCGGCAAGGCAAATTATCTATGGAAGAAATGCAAGGTGGAACATTTACAATAACCAACGGTGGTGTGTTTGGTTCCCTGTTGGCAACTCCCATCATTAATCCTCCGCAGACCGGAATTTTAGGCATGCATAAAATCGAAGAACGTCCGGTGGTTGAGAAAGGACAAATTGTTATTCGTCCTATGATGTATGTTGCGTTGTCTTATGATCATCGATTGATCGACGGAAAAGATTCAGTGCAATTCTTGGTCAGCGTGAAGGAATTATTAGAAGATCCATCACGTTTGTTACTTAATGTATAAATTATAAGGTATATAGAATGAATTTACATGAATATCAGGCCAAGCAGTTATTTGCTAGCTATGGCTTGCCCATTCCCGAAGGAGATGTTGCGCACAGTGTAGAGGAAGCTTTACAGGTGGCTGCACAGTTATCAACACCCCGTTGGGTGGTTAAAGCTCAAGTGCATGCTGGTGGGCGCGGCAAGGCAGGCGGTGTGAAGCTTGTGTCCAGTAAAGAAGAGCTGGCGGAATATACCAAATCATTGTTAGGTACAAACCTGGTAACTTATCAGACGGATGAACACGGCCAGCCGGTTCATTCAGTCATCGTGGAAGAAACCAGCGACATAGCTCGTGAATTGTATCTTGGGGCGGTCGTTGATCGTGCTTCTCGCCGTGTGGTCATCATGGCCTCAACAGAAGGTGGGGTTGAAATAGAAAAAGTTGCGGAAGAAACCCCCGAAAAAATTGTTAAAATAACCGTTGATCCCTTGGTAGGCGTTATGCCATTCCAATGTCGGGAAGTTGGATTCAAGCTGGATTTAAATGATAACCAAATTAAACAGCTTACTCATCTTATGCTGGGATTGGGGAAAATGTTTGTTGAATGTGATTTGAGTTTACTAGAAATTAATCCCCTAGTGGTTACCAAATCTGGCGATTTGGTGTGCTTGGATGGCAAGATTAATATAGATTCCAATGCATTATATCGGCAGCCTAAACTAAAGGCGATGAGAGATACTACTCAGGAAAATGAGCGAGAAAATCGCGCGCATGACTGGGAATTGAATTACATTCCTCTTGATGGCGAAATTGGTTGTATGGTGAATGGTGCAGGGCTGGCTATGGCTACGATGGATGTCATTAAACTCCATGGTGGAGAACCAGCAAATTTCCTGGACGTTGGTGGCGGTGCAACCAAGGAGCGAGTTAGTGAAGCATTCAAAATTATTCTGTCCGATGAAAAAGTAAAAGGCATATTAGTGAATATTTTTGGTGGAATTGTGCGGTGTGATTTAATCGCTGAGGGCATTTTAGCCGCAGTTAAAGAAGTTCATGTAAAAGTGCCGGTTGTGGTTCGTCTTGAAGGAAATAATGCAATTGCAGGGGCGGATATTCTTAACCAAAGTAATTTGAATGTTATAGCAGCAGACAGCTTGACGGATGCGGCTAAAAAAATTGTGGCAGCTATTGCTTAGGCTTGTTTCTTGAAAACATACCCTATGAGGTTGCTAATTTTATTCCTGAGGCAAAGTAATGAGTATATTAATAAATAAAGAAACAAGAGTGATCTGTCAGGGTTTTACTGGCAAGCAAGGTACTTTCCATTCTGAACAGGCCATTCAGTATGGCACCCGCATGGTAGGTGGAGTGACACCAGGAAAAGGTGGCCAGAAGCATCTTGATTTACCGGTATTTAATACGGTACGGGAAGCGGTTGAGCAAACCGGCGCGGATGCAAGTGTTATCTATGTTCCTGCACCTTTTTGTAAAGATTCGATTCTGGAAGCTGCGGATGCTGGCGTTAAGCTCATCGTATGCATCACTGAAGGGGTTCCAGTACTGGATATGTTACAAGTTAAAGTTTATTTGGAAAATAATACTAATAGCCGATTGGTTGGTCCAAACTGTCCAGGCGTTATCACACCTGGTGAATGTAAAATAGGCATTATGCCAGGTTCTATCCATCTGCCGGGTAAAGTTGGTATTGTATCGCGTTCAGGTACGCTAACTTATGAGGCGGTCAAGCAGACAACGGATAAAGGGTTTGGGCAAAGCACTTGTGTTGGCATTGGTGGCGATCCAATTCCTGGTACATCATTTATTGATGTGTTGGAATTATTTGAACAAGATCCAAAAACAGAAGCAATTATTTTGGTTGGTGAGATTGGTGGAACTGCTGAAGAGGAAGCTGCGGAATACATTAACTCAAATGTAAGCAAACCAGTAGTGTCCTATATTGCAGGAGTGACTGCTCCCCCTGGAAAGCGTATGGGACATGCAGGAGCAATCATTTCAGGTGGCAAAGGAACTGCAGCAGATAAATTTGCAGCGCTTGAACGTGCCGGAGTTAAAACAGTTCGCTCCCCAGCTGAGTTAGGGGATGCTATTGCTGAAGTTACTGGGTGGTAACATTTTCTAAATCAGTTATTAAATGGCGGGCAGGAGTGTTTGATCTTGCCTGTCATCTCTTGCATCACCTTGGATATCAATTTCTTCCACTTCTTGTAGTATTTTGACTAATTAGACAAGCTTGTAAATAAAAAAATCGCTGCAAGAGGGTGAAAATAAGCGGTATACTTTAGCATCTGATTTTCAAGAGATAACCCATGAATAAAAGCAAATGGAAAACAATCTCGGATATACGCCGTGAATACGGTCATTTGAACTTAAGTGAAGAAAAAATACCGGATAATCCAATTGAATTATTTGAAGAATGGTTTACTGAAGTATTGCAGTCAGAGAAAAGTGATCCGACTGCTATGGTGCTTGCAACGGTCGACGAAAGAGGCTTTCCAGATTCGCGTGTGGTACTTTTGAAAGGCATAGAAGACAGTACATTTATTTTTTATACAAACTATCAAAGTGCCAAGGCCATGCAAATTGCTAAAAATCCATATGCAGCACTCAATTTCTATTGGCCCCAAACAGCAAGGCAAGTTCGAATCCGTGGGCGTGTCAAACGGACTACTACTGCTCAGTCTGATGTATATTTCGCATCAAGGCCGAAAGCCAGTCAATTCAGCGCTGTTGTCTCTCCGCAAAGTCAGGAAATTACAGGAAGAGCTGAACTTGAGCAAAGATTAAATGACTTAATTGTTAACCATCAACAAGAAATGGTAGTGCGCCCTGAGCATTGGGGTGGGTATATTATAATTCCTGACGAAATTGAGTTTTGGCAGGGACGTGATAGTCGTCTGCATGACCGCATCCATTATTATCGGAAAAAAGGTGAATGGACTCATCGAAGATTAGCGCCATAATTTTATTGTCAAAAAAACGTAAATTTTTCCCCTTGAAACGCATTGCTGCATCCCTGGCGGTAGAATTGTATCTAAGCGGAATGATTGTGGTTGGACACACAAATTTATTAAGAGGGGGTAGCAGCATGGACAATTTCAATGGGCTATTATCTGATGTTAAATTGCAATTTAATATTAAGCACCCGAGCTTTGAGGAGTGTTATGCTTTTGGCTATGAGTGCGCATTGGCAGAAATAGAAGAGGCAGAAAATCCTTTTCCTTCAGGCACAAAAGAAAGTGAACAATGGCTTGAGGGATGGTGGGCAGGGTTTTACGGTGAGCCGCCTATTTATGATCTTTCTGATTATCTGACACGCTCTGTCGATGCCGTGGAAAAAGCGGCTAATGATGAGATGTATCATGAGCAGCAAAAGCATAATTTTCTTATTAAAGTATTAGAAATCACAGGAGTGATTGCCGTTTCGGCTCTTGTTGGATTTCAAGTTATTGATTTAGTTGCTTAGTATTATCAATATCTCGGGGGATGAATGATGTCCCCCGGTTGCTTTTTTCAGCTAAACAGTTTTAAGACCATACTTCGCATTCTTGCCAGTTCACTTGGATTGAATTCCTTGTAAATATCACTGCCAATATTTAAACTCACTGTAACTTGTTCACCAAGCCCCTTTAAAAGATCAACACCGGATAATTTAAGTAATTGAATTTTATCTGAAATACCCTGAGCCCATTGATTAAATAAATTCATGTTGGTAAAAACAGGCAGAAACACTTGATTTTGTTCCTCTAAATAAAGAACTTCCGGCTCTGTGCTACGAGGATTTTTTTCAATAGGTATAATAAAGTTCGCTTTAATAAATTCCAAGTAAGCTTTATTGGCTTCTTTACTGCTGCCTTCGGCCTTAAAAGCCACAGCAATTGCTTTTTCTAATGCATTCATTGTTTTTGACCTGTTTAACTTGCAACCATAGTCTGTGCTTGAGTGGTTTCCTACACTAGGATTTTGAGTATATTTTTGTTTTCACCTGCTTGCCAAAAATATCTCATTGCCATAATACTATGGGCGGAAGGTGGATGTGTTTACCTACGTAGCTTGGGCTTATTATACCATATTCTGGATATGAAAAGTACGCTCAATGGTAGCATGCAAAAAGAATTTATACCCACTTCATCGATGATAATTTTTAAATGAAATTGAATTTTAACCTGTAATAATTAGAGAATAGTAGGATGCGTGCGGATACACTATTAAATTGGATATTACGTGGCATTATTTTATTTTGGGCGGTTTGGTTTACCTTGGTAACAGCATCAGATTCAGTAAATCTATTGCAAGTTACTCATTTCTTATCACCTAATATTCCATTTTCATCACATAATTATAATTTGGTTGTAAAAACACTTCTTGTGTATGATCTTCAGTCACTGGCGACAGGGGCATATTTGGCAATTATCTTGGGGTGTTTTATTGCCTCCATTTTATTCTGGTGGGCTGTGATTTCACTAAATAAAGAAGTGTCTTATTTGGCTTTTGCCGTAAGTTTGGCAATAACGGCCATATTTATATTATTTGACGAGTTTTTTATACAATATGAATTTGAGCATCAACACGTGATAAGATTGACTTTTCAAATCGTAACATTCCTCTTGTACTATTTAATTTCTTGTAAAGATAATGAGAAGTTTGAAACTAAAAAATAGTTAGTAAATTATGAGTGGGATCAAAAAAAAGCGCTTCAGATAAGCAAGATGTTGAAATTGTTGACCATCGCAGTATAATAAATAGCTTGGTCTGCGCTTTTGTTGAGCAATTTTGGACTTTAATTGGAAATAAACAGTCTGTTTATCACGGCTGTAAAAGAAATTAGTGGATTTATGAAAACATTTGTTTTATCTCAAGTAGAAAAATTACGTAACAATCAACTTGGTTATGCATGGCTTATTTGGGGTTTGGCGGCCACGTTTTATTTTTCTGATTACATGGCGCGGGTTGCCCCAGGTGTGATGCATCGTGACTTGCAAATTGATTTTGGTATGAACGAAGCAGGGTTTGGTATTTTGACGGCTTCATTTTATATCCCATACATCCTCATGCAAATTCCGGTCGGGCTTACTGTTGACAGAATAAGTATTCGCTGGTTATTAACCATTATGTCTCTGGTTACGGCCTTCGGCTGTTGTGTTTTTGGTTTGGCCGATGGTTTAATGACTGCATCTATTGGCCGCATGTTGATAGGATTCAGTGCTGCTTTTGCTTTTGTTTGTGCGCTGCGTTTGGCGACTTCCTGGTTTCCTCCAGTTATGTTGGGGCTTTTGGCTGGTTTGACGCAAGCGTTAGGCATGCTGGGTGCTGCTGCTGGTGAAGCGCCCGTCTCTTTTCTGGTTGGTGCCGTAGGGTGGCGACACAGCATGTTGGTTATTGCATTTCTTTTTATTGTGCTTGCGGCATTGCTCTATCAATTTGTTCAAGATAAACCACATGCCAAAGTTCATAGGGAAGCAGAAGCTAATCGATTAAGTATCTTGCAAAGTCTTCGTGTTATTTTGTCGCATCGCCAGGCTTGGATAAATGCTTTATATGCAGGCTTTCTTTTTGGCCCAACGGCTGTTATTGGTGAAGCAATTGGACCGGCTTATCTTCAATACGGGCGCGGTCTTAATGCGCACGCTGCCGCGTTTGCTACGGGATTGATTTTTATTGGTTGGGGAATAGGTGGGCCTTTATCTGGCTGGTTATCCGATAAGATGGGACGAAGAAAACCAATCATGATTGTCTCTGCTTTGTTTGGCATTGTTCTTACCACACTGTTTGTTTTTTATCCCAACTTGAATAAAAGTACGGCTTATCTGTTATTTTTTGTTTTTGGTTTAACAAACACTGGTGTAGCCATTGCGTATGCAGTGTCAACCGAATTGCACAAGCGCAATGTGATTGGGACTTCCATTGCATTTACTAACATGACGTCCATTTTTGTGGGCGCCTTACTTCAACCTTTGGTTGGACGTTTGGTTGATATGGTCTCAGGTGAGCGTGCTTATCATGTTGAAACGCTTATGCTCTCCGATTTTCAATTTGGCTTGCGTATTTTACCTTTATGTTCTTTAGTGGCCTTAATTTTAGCGTTTGCAGTAAAAGAAACTTATTGCAAGCCGCTGAAAGAATAGTCATAAAAAACGGGTTGTTTGGCTGAGTTGTATTCATAAAAAATGTTTATTACCGATGGTGATAAATTCTATGCTCAATAAGGGCGTATTTTTATATCTCATATCTTAAATTTTCCTTAATTTTTTGGCATTTACGTGGTTTAGTGACTTGGCCAGATAGTAATTATCGTGTTTTAATATCATCTGTTTTCTATCGTAAGTTTTTTACGATATGATGCTATCCTTCTTGCGGTATTTTTATTAAAACCACCGCGATAGAGGGGCCATTACCAAAACGGAGATAAGAATGAAAAAATTGATAGGATTAGTGGTTATTATACTTGTTCTAGTCCTCGGAAGTTATTATGGAACGGGATTAATTACAGAGAGAACACTGAGAAAAAATGTCAATATGATTAATCAGTCCAATGGACTGCATGCTGAAATAGAGCACTATGATCGTGGCTGGTTTACTTCTTCAGCAACATTCAAATGGCATTTGCATGTTCCTGAAAGGGTTACTAAAGATGCTAATAACCAATCTAGAATTATTCCTGCACAAGATTATTCTCTGGATATGCCACTCGTCGTTTATCATGGTCCAATTATTTTTTCAAATAAGGGTGTCCAGTTTGGCTTAGGATACGCACATACGGTTTTAACTTTACCGCAACCTTATGCAGAACAATTTTCCACGGTCTTTTCCAGTGAATCAACCAAACCTGTATTGAATTTAAGTGTGTTGGTTAATTATTTAAATAAGAGCCGTTTTCGTATTGAATTGCCTGCGTTTACGTTAATTGCTAAAGAAGGCAATGGGCATTTTGAGTGGCTTGGTATGACCAGTGATGTTACTGTCGCTGCAAATCTAAGCACCATTGATGGTGATTTAACCATTGATGGCATTAAGATAACGAAAGACAACATGAATGCTGTTATTGGTAAAATTACCAGTAATTATGATCTTCATCAAACTAACGAAGGCTTATATTTGGGTGAAGCCAATTTTTCTTTCCCTTCATTGATAGTTAATAATAAAGATCAAAAAGTATTCGAAATGGAACATTTTGATATCCATACTAGCAGCGATGTGGATGGGGGACTATTTAATTCTTATTTTAAAACGTCTTTAGACCAAATCATTACGAATGGTAAAACCTATGGTCCTGGTCTTATTGAAGTGTCTTTAAAGAATTTGGATGCCCAAGTTCTTGCGCAAATTAATGAGCAAGTAAACAGAATACAACAAGGTTCGGCACAGGAACGCCAGCAGGCATTACTAGCGCTCATTCCTGAATTACCCAAACTATTTAATAAAGGGGCGAAATTTGAGATTTCAGAAATGAGCTTTGTTATGCCAGAGGGGACTATTGCAGGCCATGTGTTAGTCTCTTTGCCAAAGAGCGATAGCAATAATCCATTCCAATTAATTCAGCAAATGGAGGGAGAGGGCAAGCTGACGGTACCTGCTATTGTACTTAAGGGACTGATGACAGAATCTGCAAAACAGCAATTGATGCAACAGCCAACATTGCCACAAGCGATCGCAAATCAGATGCAACAGCATGAGCAAGATAAAAATGCTGCAAGTGCAGATGAGCAGGCAAATACAAGCGATTCTACTCCTGCGAGTGATTCAACTGTTGCAACAGGCGAGCAAAATGTTCCAGACACATCTTCTCAACCTGCTGCACCCACAGCTTCATCTGCAGATATTGAAAAGCAGGCTGAAATGCAGGCTGAAAATAAACTGTCATCATTAGTACAGGCAGGAATGCTGAAGGCGGAAGGAAGTGATTATACGATAGAGCTGAAGCTTGAAAAGGGACAGCTTAGTGTAAATGGACAACCATTTAATCCCGCCGTGATGAAATTTTGATAGGATGTGTGGGCATTTGCCCACACGTTTGGTCAAAGTATTCATATCTATGCTTGTCGACAATTGTCCAATTCGTTAAAATCATGTTTTTGAAAGAAGGAGTTAATAATAATGACAACAATCAGCAATGAAGCTGGGGATACCACTGCATCTTTAGCTGCAAGCGTAACTCAATCCGTGCAAAAGTATTTTTCTGAACTTAAGGGAACCGACCCTGTTGATCTTTATCAGTTTGTTTTAGAAGAAGTTGAAGCTCCGTTGTTCCGGGCTGTGATGGAGCATTGTAAATATAATCAATCTCGTGCTGCCTTGATGCTTGGTATTAGCAGAGGAACATTAAGGACAAAACTGCGTCGATATTTTGACGATAAATACGTTGGAACCCGCGAATAACCCGCCGTTAAGGGATAAGTCAATTTTCTGTGCCTTTTGGAATAAGTTCAGCGAATGCTTGATTAAATTTCTACAAAAAATCATTTAGAGTATTATTGTAGATAAGAGGAAGATGCGTCTTCCTCTTTTTTTATTTTTAGAAAATAGCAAATAAATGAAACAAATAAGTGCCGCGTGGGTAGCTTATAGCGGTTTTCAGAAGATCATTACTCAGCAAACATCGAGCTGACGGACTCTTCTTCGTTGACACGCTTAATGGCTTGGGCCAGCATTTCTGCCAGGCTGACAACCCGGATTTTTGGGCAATTTTTTGCAGGCTCTGATAGAGGAATTGTGTCTGTCACCACAATTTCATCCAATGCTGAATGATTAATGTTGTTAATCGCTGGTCCAGATAATACAGGATGAGTAACATAGGCACGAACGCTGATTGCTCCGCTGTTTTTTAGCTCTTGCGCTGCTGAACACAAGGTTCCGGCGGTATCGACTATATCATCAATAATAAGACAATGACGACCTTTAGGCTCCCCAATGATATGCATTACTTCAGACTTATTAGGGCCGCTGCGACGTTTATCAATGATGGTTAATTCGGCATCATTGAGTCTTTTTGCCATGGCTCGAGCACGAACTACGCCACCAACATCAGGCGAAATGACCATAAGATTGCTAAGATTTTTTTGTTTAATGTCTTCAAGTAAGATGGGCGTTGAATAAACATTATCGACTGGCATGTAAAAGAAACCTTGTATCTGATCGGCATGTAAATCAACAGTGAGAACACGGGATATCCCTACAGAAGTCATCATATCTGCAACAACTTTTGCTGTAATAGGAACACGTGCTGAGCGCACTCTTCTGTCTTGTCTCGCATAGCCAAAGTATGGAACAACGGCGGTAATACGACTGGCGGAGGAACGACGCAGTGCATCCGCGATGACCAGCAATTCCATCAAATTATTATTGGCTGGAGCACACGTGGATTGGATAATAAATACGTCTTTACCTCGAACGTTTTCAAGTATTTCTACCATGGTTTCGCCGTCGCTGAACGTGCCGACGTTAGCTTGACCTATTGGCAAATTTAGGTGAGAAGAAATTTTATATGCAAGCTCAGGATTGGCGTTGCCGGTGAAAATCATCATTGTGGACATGCGCATGAAACCTTCGATTTAGTTTAATCGGTAGCTTAAACACATAGCAGAAGACAGCCAGAAAGATATTATTATTATTTTAGCGATTCCGGTGAACGCATCCTCCCCGGGGATCTTCTGCCGTCTGTTTACTTGAATCAACAAGAGTATGGCTGGGGTGCTAGGATTCGAACCTAGGAATGCAGGGATCAAAACCCTGTGCCTTACCACTTGGCGACACCCCAATAAGCTGAAGATTCTTTCTTATCCGTGAATGTACGAGGCATTTACCTCGAACTGGTGCGTATTTTGCAGCGATTTAACTGCCTTGTCAATGAAGCAAGAAAAAAAATACGCCTTATAAATACAATCAGCACTATATTATGCTTTTGAACGCCATTAAAATTAAACAGACCATTGTTTTATAATTAATTTTATTGTTACCCCATGACCTTGCAAATGAATTTTACTCGGTAAGTCAATGTTTTTAAGAGAAGTATATTTTGCATAATCAATGGTGTAGCCTGCCTGTTTAAGTTGTGTCAAATGATTGTATTGATCATATTGGGTTGACTGAACGGCCCCCGGAGCAGGTAAACCCCTAACCCAGTAGTACAGGTTTGTAACTGGTAAGCGAATGCCTGTCTCTTGATATAGTAGTTCGTCAGCACTTTTTGATGAGATGGTTTTCGGACCATCTTTATAAGTGATCATGCCTCCGTCTTTTTCAATGATGACTGTTCCGCCCCCAATGGGCCAAATAAACGTATTTGATAATGATTGATCCCTTGTTGATGCCAATTCAATGAAGCTGTCCATGCTTTTTTCTGGTTACTGGCAGACATTGCTCCTGCAATGTCCCATGAAGATATTGTTGCGGTTTTTACTTCTCGTTCAACCACGGGCATGGTTTCATTTATAGGTGCTTCTGGAGCGGGCTTTGGTGGAGCACAAGCAGTTAGAAGGCCCAGAGTAATGATGATGTGGCGCTTAAATGCATTCATTGCGTGATTAAACTCCCTGTTAATTAAGCAACGGAAACGTTTGATCCTAAAAAATATGACAAATTAGTATACTGCCAACAACTTTTGATTAAGTCGATAATAGTTTTTCGAATAACAATACGTTAGACTGAAAATCATGCAATTTATCAAGATAGTCGAATATGAAACAAAAAGCAATCTATCCAGGAACCTTTGATCCAGTCACAAATGGACACATTGATATCATTACCCGTGCTGCAAAAATATTTCCCGAGTTGATTGTGGCAGTTGCCAGCAATGCGGCTAAACGACCTTTTTTCCTTTAAATACCCGCATTGAGCTGGTACAACAAGCTGTGGGTGTACTACCGGGTGTAAGTGTTATGGGTTTTGATACGCTCTTGATCCATTTTGCACTTAAGCAAGAGGCTGGCGTGATTTTACGAGGATTGCGTGCCGTGTCTGACTTTGAATATGAATTTCAATTGGCAGGAATGAATCGTAAATTGGCGAAAAATATTGAAACCATGTTTTTGACGCCTTCTGAAGATTATATGTTTATTTCATCGACTCTCGTGAGAGAGATAGCTGCTTTGGGCGGCGATGTGTCAGAATTTGTCCCTGATGTCGTTGTGCATGCGTTGGAAAGCATGCGGACGCAAAAAAAATGAATCATCTTGTTGTCCGTATAATTTATCTTTTTATTGGCGGGTTATTTTTAGTTCAGCCAATAATCGTTGCGGCAGAGGAGATTGTTCCTCCTGGGTATGCTGTTGCCAGCGCCCATCCTTTGGCAACCAGTGCCGGCCTTGAAATTCTTGCACAAGGAGGAAATGCGTTTGATGCGGCTGTTGCAGTGAGCGCGACACTTGCTGTTGTGGAACCGTATCATTCCGGTTTGGGCGGTGGAGGTTTTTGGCTATTGCACGAAGCAAAAAATCAAAGAAATATCTTTATTGATGGCCGAGAAGTTGCACCGCATGCAGCGTCCAAGGATATGTTTTTAGCTGCAGATGGTAAGCCAATTCCAGGATTGTCATTGACTGGTGGATTATCAGCGGCCATTCCGGGAGAACCGGCCGCCTTGGTTTATATCGCCAGGCAATTTGGACGTTTGCCTCTTACAAAAACATTGGCACCGGCTATCCGGTTAGCGGAGCATGGGTTTATTGTGGATCCTCAACTGCAATATTTTTTAACGATGGGAGATCGTTTACAGCAGTTAAAAAAATTTCCTGCTTCTGCAGAGGTTTTTTTACATGAGGGTAAACCCTATCAGATTGGTGAGCGATTATATCAGCGAGATTTGGCAAACACCTTGCGTCTTTTGGCAAAGAAAGGCCATGATGGATTTTATCGAGGTCAAATCGCAGCACTTCTGGTAACAGAAGTTAATCGTGCAGGAGGAATTTGGACGTTGGAAGATTTGGCTTCTTATCAGATTAAAGTCCGCCAACCGTTAGAGGGGAATTATCATCAAATGCATGTGGTAACGGCACCTCTCCCGTCTGCTGGTGGTGTTGCTTTGCTGACCATGCTTGATATCCTTGCCGATTATCCCTTGCAAACATTGCCAAAAGCTCAATGGGTGCACCATTTGATCGAAGCGATGCGGTTGGCTTTTTGGCAGCGTACTGAATTGTTGGGTGATCCTGATTTTATCAAGATTGATGTGTCTAAATTATTATCTTCTGAAAACACGAGATTTTTGCGTTCTCTCATTCAAAAAGACCATGCAACAAGCAGTACATCATTACCAACCCATGCATTAACGTCAGATAATGCACACAATACAACGCATTTTTCCATTATTGACAAAGAAGGAAACCGTGTTGCTGCCACGTTAACGATTAATTATATTTTTGGTTCCAGTGTTGTGGCAAAAGGAACGGGGGTTTTACTAAATGATGAAATGGATGATTTTTCCATAAAACCTAAAGTAAAAAATGTGTTTGGCATTGTAGGCAGTGAAAAGAATCAAATTGAACCTGGAAAAAGACCACTATCTAGCATGACACCTACCTTTTTGGAATTACCTGGGCGGGTGGCTATTTTGGGTACCCCAGGAGGAAGCCGCATACCAACCATGGTTTTAATTGCCTCACTTGCTTTTTATGACTCTTTTGGAGCAATTAAAATGGTATCGGAAATGCGTTTTCACCATCAATATTTACCGGATTGGTTAGTGTTTGAGCCTGATACGTTTTCACCCTCTGTACAAAAGGAATTATTAAATATGGGGTATCATTTGATGGCTTTACAGCAGTATTATGGTGACATGCAAGCCATTACTTGGGATCAGAAACACCATTTAATTACAGCAGCTTCTGATCCAAGACATATTGGAATGGCGATGGTGGTAAGCAAAAATAAAGATGGGTATGGTTTGTTACATTAAATGAGATTCCCTATGTTTTGAGCATGCACGCCTAGACATTATTTGGTTCTTCTATCAGGTTTTTTATGGTTTCATGAACTTCGTTGATCAAGGCTTCTTTATTGTCTAATGTGTATTTTGAGGCATCAATGGCTTTTCCAACATGGACTTCGGCGGTTCGGTGAATATTAAATTGGTAGGTGCGGGCAGGTAATATATCATAGGCGCCTCTAATCCCAATAGGAATAATGACCGCCTTTGCTTCAATGGCAGTAATAAAGCCTCCTTTTTTAAAAGCTTTTAATTTTCCATCTTTAGAGCGCGTCCCTTCAGGTGCTATCCACATGACGATGCCGCTTTCCAGCAATTTGCGTACGGCTTGTAAATCTTGAATGGCCTGTCGTCGGTTTTGGCGATCAATAAATGGGAATTCTGCCGCTTGCATACCTTTTCCCATAATAGGAATCTTTGATAATTCCTTTTTAGACAACATGCGGATGGAATGGTTGGGAAATGCTTTAAGGCTTAATGGTATATCATACAGACTGCTGTGGTTACACATGATGATGGTGGGTTGTCCAGCTTGAGGTTGTACCTGGTGGGGATTAACCAATTTAAATTTTACATCGATCAAACCAAGAATCTTGGCTACCCAGTGTTGAATCGTTTTATCAACCCATTCACGGTTAATATTACCTAAAAAATGCTTAAGAGCAGCATGACCACAGACATTTGCAGTATAAAATGCGGATAAGATCATAATCCATAGAGTACGAAGTTTACTGGCTTTCATGATTTACTCAATATTGGTTCACTGGGAGAGCAGATAATACTGTAAGCATCCTGTCTTGCCTACAAGGATTTTATTGAATAGTGTAAGAGGCATTATATTGGTTGACATCGGGGACAAAAGGTGGACTTACGTCCAGCAATGGTAACGGCCAAAATGCGTTCATAACAATGAGGGCATGGTTGACCTTGGCGGCCATATACGTGCAGAGCGGATGAAAAATAACCGGGTTTTCCATCGGAAGAATAAAAATCGCGTAATGTTGTCCCTCCTGCAGTGATGGCTTGTTGTAATATTTGTTTAATGTTAATGCTCAGACGTATGAATTGTTCTTTTGCGAGCCTACCACTGGCTGTTTGGGGGTGGATTCCGGTAAGAAACAAGCTTTCGGTCGCATAAATGTTGCCAATGCCCACAACCACATGATTATTCATGATGAAGGACTTGATGCTTTGGGTTTTACCACGTGCTTTATCGTATAAGAAATCACCGTTAAAATCATCGGAAAGAGGTTCGGGGCCGAGATGCGCGATTAGTGGATGCTGGAGAAGATTCCCGGCGATATAGAGCCAGAAGCCGAAACGACGAGGGTCATGATAGCGTAAAACCATGTCGTTGGATAAACACATGTCAATGTGATCATGTTTTTTAAGGGAAGATTGTGGATTATCGAGACGTAAATAACCGGACATCCCCAGATGAATGAGTAAGGTCCCGCTGGATAATGGCAGAAGTAAATACTTTGCCCGGCGAGAAACGTCCAAGATCTGTTTGCCAGAGCAACATGCATTTAATTCCGGTGTTGCAGGAAAGCGCAGTTTTCCTTGGCGTATATCAATCCGCTCTATAGTCTGATTCAGCAGAAAAGGATGTATGCCTCGTCTAGTGGTTTCAACTTCAGGTAATTCAGGCATCACTAAAATCTAGTCACGATGTTGATCTTTATGTTCTATAATATGGCCTTCAGAGTTTTTTGGAGTTTGATGCGGGAAAAAATAGTTTTTATAAATACAACTAGCCATATAAAGCCGCCAATTATAATGCCCCATATCACGACATAAAAAAACATCATTAATAATCCAACAGCAAAGGCAATAGCTATGCCTAACATGATGAAAGGTATAAGATGCTCTAGTATTTGCTGTAATTTATTGTTCATAAGGAAGCCTTGCTGTTTTTTAAATGGATTTATTGCCTGTAATATTAGCGTTGTAAAGCAGGCACGATTAGGAAATGCTCCAGCATTATTTAATAAATTATCGTTTACAATTCGTTTTGACGCAATCAGGATTGTCCAAAATATGGTATTATTAGTATAATATATTGCTATTTTTTTGGCAAAATGCTTTGTATTTTTATACAAAGAGGGCAGAATGGGCTGTTTGTCCATATCTGGTTATCCACCTGAGGAGTAAACCTATGCTTTTTGGTGTCTTAAATCTTTCATTTTGGGGTTATGTATTGGCTACTGTCATACTGACGCAAATCACTATTGCATCGGTTACGATTTATTTGCATCGATATCAAACTCATCGAGCGTTAACGTTGCATCCAATTGTGAGCCATTTTTTCCGTTTTTGGCTCTGGTTAACCACAGGTATGGTCACTGCTGAATGGGTTGCTATTCATCGTAAGCATCATGCTACGACGGATGTTGAAGGTGATCCCCATAGTCCTATAGTACTTGGCTTAAAAAAAGTATTTTGGCAAGGCGCTGAACTTTATCGAGAGGCTGCAAAAGACCGGGAAATGATTGAAAAATATTCTCATGGTACCCCAACAGACTGGATCGAGCGCAAACTCTATTCCCGTCACTCTGCCAAGGGAATTTTATTGATGTTGCTCATTGACTTATTTTTATTTGGCATTCCTGGTATTACCATTTGGGCATTGCAAATGATATGGATTCCCTTATGGGCTGCAGGCGTTGTGAATGGGGTAGGTCATTTTTGGGGATATCGTAATTTTGAATGCCCAGATGCTGCGACAAATGTTTTTCCTTGGGGATTTTGGATCGGTGGTGAAGAATTGCATAACAATCACCACACGTTCGCTTCCTCTGCGAAATTTTCCGTTAAATGGTGGGAGTTTGATTTAGGATGGTTTTATATCCGTACTTTGTCTTTTTTAGGACTTGCCAAGGTTAAAAAATTACCGCCCAAATTAGCGAGAGAGGAAGGCAAGCGGCATGTTGATTTGGACACGGTGAAAGCGGTTATATCCAATCGTTTTCAAGTGATGTCTTATTATTATAAGCATGTTGTGCGTCCAATTCTTCGCCAGGAAAAGCGCAATCATGTAGAAAACAAAGGCGATAAGCGGCTTTTTTTACGCGCGGGTAGCCTGTTGCGGCGTCAAGAAAAGTTATTGTCCCCACGCGCTAGTAGCCGGCTTCAGGCTCTGCTGAATCGATATGAGCGGTTGCGTCTTGTATACAGTTATCGTCAGTCACTGCAAAACATTTGGTTAAAAACGGCAACTTCACAAAAAGACTTGATTGAATCGTTGCAGCAATGGTGCAAGCAGGCAGAAGAGTCTGGACTTGAAGTGTTGCGTCAATTCGCTCAACAATTAAAAGGCTATGTTCCTAAGCCAGTTGCTGCCTGATTATATTGCTCTGCAGATAGCTTACACCATCTGCAGAGCAATTGATTGACGTGTTTTATTCCTTTATCTTTTTATATTTTCTTAAAATATCCTTTTCATCTTGCTATTTCCCTAATTTGACATATTCAGGCTTTTGATCTGTAGTATACTATCTGCATTTGCCATTAAGGGAGACATGGATGAAGCAAAAAATTGCGATAGTGACTGGGGGTACAGGCGGAATCGGGACGGCAATATGCCGACGGCTGGCTGCCGATTATCATGTGATTGCTTGTTATTTTAAAGATGGTAACCATGAAGAGGCAAAGCGATGGCAGGCAGCACAAAAAAAGCCGGTTATGATTTGGACATTTTATACGCCAATATTGCTGATTTTGCTGATTGTGAAAAACTGGTTGCTTTGGTCATGGAACGTTATGGTCATATTGATGTTTTGGTCAATAATGCAGGCATTACTTGCGATACTACCCTTAAAAAAATGAAACCTGAACAATGGCATCAAGTGCTTGATGCCAATTTGACCAGCGTTTTTAATATGACCAGAAATGTATTGCCCGCGATGCTTGAACATGGATATGGCCGCGTTATTAATATTTCCTCGATTAATGGCCGCAAAGGTCAGTTTGGTCAGTGTAATTATGCGGCAACCAAATCTGCTTTATATGGTTTTACCAAAAGCCTGGCCCAGGAAGTTGCAACTAAGGGTATTACGGTCAATACCATTTCTCCGGGCTATATTGAAACGCCCATGCTTGCTTCGATGAAAGAAGATGTATTGAAGTCGATTATTTCTGATATTCCTGTTGGTCGTTTAGGAAGACCTGAAGAAATTGCAGAAGCAGTTGCTTTTTTAGCTTCTACAGAAGCAGGGTTTATTACAGGCGCCAATCTTGATGTGAATGGTGGTCAGTATATGTGAGCCGCTGGTATTTTTGTGGCAGGAGATACTTGCTGATTTCTTGTAGAAGAAACGGTGCATAATATTAGGTTGGATAAAAGAATGAATGAAAAGGTGGCATTAATTACTGGAGGTAGCGGAGATATAGGAACAGCCATTGCCAAACGGTTAAATGGCTTATATGGCAAAGTCATCGCTTTGGATATTGCCGAACCTGATGAGCATGCTGAATGGCTGACGGATTTAAAGAAACAAGGGTATCAACATGTGCTTTATCGACAAATGGATGTGACGGATTTTGATGCTTGTCAGAAAGTCATTGCTGCATTGGTGGATGAATTCGGTCGTATCGATGTGCTCATCAATAATGCGGGCATTACTCGTGATGCTGTTTTTCATAAAATGACCAAACAACAGTGGGATGCTGTATTGCGCGTCAATCTAGATGGTATGTTTAATGTCACTCGACAAGTGGTGGAACCTATGCGGGCGCAGGAAAGTGGGCGAATTGTAAATATATCTTCTGTGAATGCTCAAAAAGGGCAATTTTCACAAGCAAACTATGCGGCATCCAAAGCAGGGATTTATGGATTTACCAAGAGTTTGGCTCAGGAATTGATGTCAAAAAATATTACTGTGAATAGTATATCTCCTGGCTATGTGGATACCCATTTAATGGAAGGGATTCGTGAGGACATTTTAGAAAAAATCATTGAGCAAATTCCGGCGAAGCGTTTGGCGAAGCCGGAAGAAATTGCATGGGCGGTTGAATTTCTTATCGATGATAGAAGTAGCTATATTACTGGAGCGAATTTAAGTATTAATGGTGGTTTGCATATGTATTAGCCTGAAGCAGACATCAGAGGCTTGATATCAACCTTGTAAGTCTGCTCTGTTCATTAATGGGAAATTTTATGACCAGATTAATTAAAAAATATAAAAATCGCCGTTTGTATGACACAGAAAAAAGCCAATATATTACCATTGATGATTTGCAGCGTTATGTTGTAGACGGTTTGCCTTTTCGGGTGGAAGAGGTAGAAACAGGTAAAGATATTACCAATGGGACATTGATGCAAATTCTGGTAGAAATGGAAGCAGGATCAAGTCAATTTTTATCTTCAGAAATACTTCGCCAATTAATAGGTCTGGCTCATCATCCCATGAATAAAACGTTGAAGGGTATGTTGGAGCAAATGATGGAGTTTATGGATAAACAAATGCAAGCGAATCCCTATTTACAAGATTATCAACAAGCGACGGATGCATGGAATAAGCAGATGCAAAGTTTTTTTAGCCAATGGCAGCATTTTTTCAAAAATAAATAAAATTTAGTAATATTGCTGCATTGCAAAAAAAATTGATGACATGTATTGACAACTTATATTGTTAATAACTACAATTTAATTGTGCAGTGCAACATAAATTGGAGAGCATGATGAATCAAGAGTATTTTGAAAAATTATCAGATATGGCCAAAAAAGCTCAAGAACCATTTCAAGCAATGGCAGAATTAAATGTAAAAACCTTACAAGGTTTTACCTATTTGAAGCCTGATGAATTTGCAAATGTTAAAAAGCCTGAAGAATTGCTGGAAAAGCAAATTGAACTGGCGGTTGCCAATGGGCACAAAGCATTAGATTACATGCAAAAATCATTTCAGATTATGGAAAAAGCAATGCTTTCTCTTTTGCAAGAAAGCAAAAGCAAATCAGAAAAAGCGGAAGCAAAAAAATAATGCCTGTGAGGGATGATGTAGGCAATCACTTTTATCTATTCTATATCCCCGGTTTTTCGGGGATTTTTTATTTGATAAGAGGTAGTTAACATTTAAAATTCCCAGTGATATAGTCAGGAGGCATTATTTACTACTATAAGGATATTAACATGGGAAATTGCTGTTCAGGATTTTTTGACCGGAATAGGGATGGAAAAGTAACTGCTTCGGAAGTATTCAAGACGATTGGCGAAGCAATCAATCTTTTAGGCAGTGTTGCCAAAACGGCACAGATGTATGTGCAAGCACTGGAAGCTGCGGGTATCGATACCAAAGGGACATTGGATGTATTAAGACGAATTAATACCATTGCCGAGGCAAGCAGCGGGGTGGCGGATACCCTTGCAAAAATTAAAGTTCCCACAAAATTGGAAGAAATTGGCGATGTCGATGGTGATGGTGATTTTGATAAGGACGATGTGTTGGCGTACTTGGAAAATTCACAACGAGTGTGTGATGCGTTAATTGCAGCGGGTGTCAATACTGCTGAAATTCAGAAATATCGCGATGACGTTCAGAAAGTCATTGATGTCGTGCGCGCAGGCCCTGCTCTTTCTGAAGTCCACCGAGCAGTAGCTGCCCCCGTTTAATCCATATATAAGCCTGGTCGTGTTGGCCAGGCTTTAACCATATTTTGCACCAGGTTTATTCTTTGTTAAAAATGATTTTTCGCCGTTTGAATCCCGCTTTTTGTCTCGATTAAACAAAAATGTCCCTAGGTCGCAGAATATGGATTTGAGTTTTTCCTTTTATTCTACCTTAGGCAGGAGTCGACGAGGCTTTAGCATCTTCTGTTGTTTTTGAGTTCATGTAAACATAACTGCCTGGAGCATCCATTAACGGTTTATATGGCAGCTGCGTTATATCAGGGGCATTAATCAGACGTCCGGATTCTTTTTTTAACCATTCCAGCCATTCAGGCCACCATGAACCTGGATGGTGGCTGGCATTTGCCAGCCAATCTTCAGCTGTTGCTGCAACACTGTTGTTGCGGTAAAAACCATATTTCTCACTACCAGGTGGAATAATGATTCCAGCAATATGGCCAGAACCGCCCAGGAGAAAATTTTTCTTTCCCTGCATGGTTTGAAATCCTATATAGGTGGTCTTCCAGGGAGCGATATGATCTTTCTTTGTGGAAATAAAAAAAGTGGGTATATTGATCTTGCTGACATCTAATGGCGTATGATTCAGATGAATTTTACCTGGCTTTATCAAGTCGTTATGTAAGTACATCCAGCGTAAATATTGCGAATGCATTTTAGCCGGCATGTTGGTAGAGTCAGCGTTCCAATACAAGATATCAAAGGGTACCGGTGTTTGGCCACGAAGATAGTGCTTAATAAAAAAGGACCAGATTAGATCAGTGGCTCGCAGCGAATTAAAAGCACTGGCCATAAAGTGGCCTTCCAGATAGCCTTTGGCATTCATTTTTTCTTCCAATTTAGCAATCTGATTTTCATCAATAAACACGGAGATATCGCCAGGATCACTAAAATCTATCATGGCTGCAAGGAACGTGGCCGAACGTACTGGCGTTTGCTTATGCGCTTTATAATAGGCTAATAAAAGGGCCAGTAAGGTTCCTCCTATGCAAAATCCAAGTGCATTCACTTGTTTTACCTGCAGCTGCTCCTGAATGATTTGAATCGCCGTCATGGGGCCTTCATTCAAGTATTCATACAATCCTTTATTTGCATAGTTGCTATTAGGGTTAATCCAAGAAATAACAAAAACAGTAATACCTTGGCTGACTAGCCAACGAATCAAGGAATTTTGAGGGCTTAAATCCAAAATATAATATTTATTTATCCATGGTGGGATAATCAATAAAGGCACTGATTTTACTTTTTGGGTTTGCGGGGTATATTGAATCAATTCCATCAGCTCGTTTCGAAAAATAACTTTTCCGGGTGTGATGGCTAGATTGACTCCAACCTTGAATGCTTCCATATCCGTCATTTTCATGATGAGCCGCGCTGATCCGGCTTCAATATCCGTAAGGAAATTGTCCAGTCCATATAATAAATTTTTACCGTGACTTTGAATGGTCTCGGCGATGATTTGCGGGTTGGTCTGCAAAAAATTGTCGGGTGACAAGGCATCCAGGTATTGGCGAGCAAAAAATTGCACACGTTTAGCCAGGCGTTTATCTCCATAATCAAGATGTTCCAACAAGGAATTCAGATGTTCATTTGCCAGTAGATACTGTTGGCTTAATAAATTAAAAAAGGGATTATTGACCCATTCTTCACTTAGAAAGCGCTTGTCTTCTATTGGCATGGCTTTGCCTTCCAACCAGTATTTAAGCTGCTCTTGCAAGAGACCTAAGGCATCTTGCCAATAAGCAATTTGCATTTGCCACAGTTTTTCAGGATTTTTTAATAGAGCTGCAAGCATAGCTTGGAAATCGCCTGATAATTCCATGAATTTTTCCATAAACATAGGTAATTGCGTAGGCTGTTCCTGAATACTAGCCAATAAGCGCAATCCTTTTTCTGCAATGGAACGCATGGTTTTGCTGATTTCTATTTCTTGATACACCTCAACTCCTAATGACGTATTTCTTATTCAATATAAAAAAGAAATAGCATGGCTAAACATAAAAAAATTTCTAGTCATAATAACTTCTTTAATGTGTTTTAGCATTTTTATTTTCCTGCGTTTTGAATTAAATTAGCAAGTAGGACTACTTTCTTAGAGTCATTGATGGATAATACACGCTCTAGTATCCCCATCATTTTATTGATTACCCTAGGCGTGATAGGTGCCGCGGTAGGATATTATTTTTGGGAGGCATATCTCTTGACTCATTATCTGGGTGGATATGACCAATACGGGTTACCTGTGCAACGCTCCTATCCAGGCTTTCATTTTTTCTTTCATGCCTGGCCACTTTGGTTTTTTCCCATGATTGTGATATTAGCAATTATGATTTTTTTGCAATGGTTAAGAATGGCCAAGGTACGGCGTGAAAAGCAAATTTTAACTAAAATATTAGCCGATAAAACGCTTATCATTGAAGAATTGCATGAAGAATTGCATGCACTAAAAACTAAACTGGATAAAGTAAGAGACAATTCTTTGTTGGAGGAAAAATATGAACAGCTTGAAGATGAGCTGTTTTCTTTAGAGGAAGATTATGAACGCAGTCTTAACTTTATTGAAAAATTACTTGAAAAGGTTCCGTATACGCAAGATTCACAATCAAAGTAGTTTCGCTTCTTGGGCCATGGCTTAATGTAGGTTACAATCAAAATCATTTTATCCCAGGCATGCTGTCATGCATCTTAAGCAATTAAAATTGGCAGGCTTTAAGTCGTTTGTTGAACCCACGGTCATTCCATTCCCCAGCCAGCTGGTGGCTATCGTTGGGCCGAATGGTTGCGGAAAATCAAATATTATCGATGCAGTGCGTTGGGTTATGGGGGAAAGTTCGGCAAAAAGTCTTCGTGGGGAGTCAATGACAGATGTTATTTTTAATGGCTCCTCTCACCGCAAGCCAATTGGACAAGCATCGGTTGAATTGATTTTTGATAATAGTTTGGGCCGTTTGACTGGACAATATGGTAGTTATCAGGAAATTGCAGTTAAACGGGTGGTCACTCGTGATGGTGATTCCTCGTATTATCTTAATGGCATCCGCTGCCGTCGTAAGGATATCAATGATATTTTCTTAGGAACCGGGGCGGGAGCCCGTGGTTATGCCATTATTGGTCAAAATATGATTACGAGCTTGATTGAAGCCCGTCCTGAAGAATTAAGAGTTTATTTGGAGGAAGCCGCCGGCGTCTCTAAGTATAAGGAGCGTCGACGAGAAACTCTGCAACGAATCACTCATACCCGCGAAAATCTGGAGCGTGTAGCAGATATATGCGAAGAGTTGAGTAAGCAGCTTAGCCGCTTGGAACGGCAGGCAAAAATGGCGGAAAGTTTTAAGTTATTAAAAGAAAAAGAACGTTTATACAAAGCGGAAATTTTTGCAATGAAATGGCGCGCATTGAATCATGAACGGACAAAAATTCGTGAGGAAATGCAGCAAATTATACTGCAGCTTGAGCAGCATCAAAGCAAACTGAGTGAGCTAAGGAAAGAAGAATTATTGACTCAGGAAACCCTACATGAGGGCAGTGACGAGTTGCAGAACCTTCAAATGCAAGTCTATCAATTGAATCTTGAAATTGCTCGTCTTGAAGAATTCATCCAGCAGCGGCAACGTGAAAAGCAGCGATTATTGGAAGAGAAAAAACAAATGGAATCAGATTGCCAGCTGGCTATAGAACAACAAAAACAAGACAGGGAATTATTACAAACAGACACAGAGTCTTTACATGTTCTGGAAAAACAATTGCATACGCTGCAGGCGGCATTTGCTGAAAATCAGACCGTATTAACGCAAAAGCAGCACGAGGAAAAGCGTTGGAATGCTCAATGGCATCAGGTGAATACCGAGTATGTCACGGCGCAAAAGAAAGTAGACATTGAAAAGGTGCATTTGCAGCACATAGAGCAACGTCGTCAGCAAGCGTTATTACGACTAGAAAAGGTAAAAGACGAATTGTCTTTTTTTGATATCAAAGCACTGAAAGACGCGTTGTTAGTAAAACAGACCGAACAGGCTGATTTGCTTAAAGAACAGGAAAGCCTCATCGATGAATATCAAAAAACAACCGGCAAAAATACCGTCTTACGACAGCAAATTGCTGAAATTGAACAGCAGCTTCGGCAGCTCGCAAATACGGTACAATCCTTAACGATGGAGCAAGCCGCTTTACAAGCGGCACAACACTCGGCATTGCAAACGATCAATGAATCTTTTGCACACCCACAATGGAAAAATGCATTACGCCTCGTGGATGCCATGAAGGTGAGTGATAAATGGTCCCGTGCTTGTGAGTTGGTATTGGGAGATGGAATGCATGCGATATTGCTGGATTCTACGGCTTTTTTACAAACGCTAGCTCCTGGTTTGCATGGTACTTCTTCCATATTTGTTGTTGAGGCTGAGAAAAGTAAGAATAAAACACCATATCCGCGATTGGCTGATATGGTTGAAGGTGCAATTCCCTGTTGGCATAATTTGCTGGAGCATGTGTTTGCCGCAGAGACTTTGGAAGAGGCTTTACAATGGCTGCCCTCTTTAAATTCCAGTCAGTCCGTTGTTACGGCTGATGGTTACTGGCTTGGAGTCGGATGGGTAAGAAGCACGAATTTTACAAAAGAAAATCAAGAAGGATTGCTTAAAAGGAAGCAATTGCTTGATGAGGTAAGTCAAACTTTGACGACTGCACAATTAAATTTAAAGCAATTGCAGGATAAGCATGGTGCGATGCATACACAATTAAAAGATGGCCAAGCAATAGAAGAACATTTAAAACAGCTTATCTCTGAAAAGAGACATGAATTACAACTTTGTGATGCAGCAATTCATAAAAATCAGCAATCGATGGAACAAGCTTTACTTCGCACCAGAATTTTAACAGAAGACATTGAAGAATTAGAAAATCTTATTATTACACTCACAGAAGAACAATCTCAATCCGAATATAAATGGCAAATAGCTACACAAGATTCTACTCATTATGAACAACAGAAAAAACAATTAGAGGTTGAAAAAAACAATGGGAGGACGGTTTTTTTGAGTGTCGGCAAGAAGTAGAAAAAATAAAGAGCGCTTTGCATGAAACTGAAATGCATCATGAAAAGAAAAAATAAAAATACAGCAAGTTCACGAAAATTTGCAACGCGAAGTTCTGCGTATTGATACTTTGCAACAACGATTAGAATCACTGTCGGCTCGTTGCCTGGAGATGGATTCTGCGGGCGATGACCACAAACGATTGCTTGAGCAGACTGTCCTGCGGCATCACGAATTTGATGAGCAATTAAGCAAACGCCGACAAAAGGTAGAAGAATTGCAAGTCAAAAACAACCACCTTGCCCAGTTTGGCAGGAACTTGGAACAGCAAATAAAAACAATTCAGGAAACTATTCAGCACCAACAAATGCAAGAGCAGGCATTGAGTATCCACGCAGATAATATGATAGAATCTTTATCGGAATTAAACACACAACCTGAGGATTTGCTGAATAATTTGCCAGTTAATCTGACATTGGAAGAGCGCGAAAGGGATTTATTAGAAGTCAGTGATAAAATCAGTCGTTTAGGGGCGGTTAATCTTATTGCCATTGAGGAATATGAAACAGAATTGCAACGCAAGCTCTATTTGGATAAGCAGCATCAGGATTTGATGGAAGCTTTAACAACGCTTGAACTGGCAATTGCTAAAATGGATAAAGAAACACAACAACGTCTTCAAGAAACCTTCGAGCAAATTAATGCATCATTTCAATCACTTTTCCCTCGACTTTTTGGCGGCGGACGTGCCACATTACAATGGACATGTGATAATCTTTTAGAAGCGGGCATTTTAATTATGGCACAACCACCCGGGAAACGTAACAGTACGATTCATATGCTATCTGGTGGTGAAAAGGCAATGACAGCGGTGGCATTGATATTTGCTATTTTTCAATTGAACCCGGCACCATTTTGCATGCTTGACGAAGTGGATGCGCCACTGGATGATGTAAATGTGCGGCGTTTTTGTGAATTGGTAAAGGAAATGTCCCAATGGATTCAATTTTTATTTATTACCCATAACAAGAATACTATGGAATTGGCTGAACATTTGATTGGGGTAACGATGCGCGAGCCAGGGGTATCTCGAATCGTTGCGGTGGATGTGGAGCAAGCCTTGTCTATGAATAGGAGTTAATGATGCAGGCAAATTGGAGTTTAATTCTTAATGTCCTGTTATTAATTGGGGTATTTATCGCGATCGCTCGTATGATGAAGGCAAGGCGAACCAATGCAAAGGTCGCATATCGACAGCCATCCGTTGGAGCGCCGGATACAACCGTTCATGATAAACAACAAGACGATATTATTGCAGTACGTAGAGTAATTCGTGAGGAACCGATAGAACCCTCTAACATAAAACCCGCGAGTATAAAACCTGCGAGTATAAAACCTGCGAGTACAGAACCAAAAGCAGCGCCGGTAAAAGCCGTTGATGCGCCCTCGTCTATCATGATGTTTTTGCTGGCAAAGGAAAATCGACAATTAGCCGGTTATGAATTGTTACAGACCGTACTTTCGGCAGGATTGCGTTTTGGTGAAGGGCATCTCTTTCATCGCCATCAGCATCCTAATGGCCAGGGGCCAGTGCTGTGTAGTCTCGCTGCGGCTACAAAAACTGGAGTTTTTGATTTGCAAAATATCGGGGCATTTAGCGTGCGCGGGCTTTGTATTTTTATGCAGGCCTCAGGTAATCCGGTTGTTGATCGTGAACGGTTCTCCATTATGTTGGATACGGCAAAGCAATTAAGCGAAGGATTGGACACTCATTTGCTTGATGATAAACGTCAACCTTTCTCAGACACCAGCCTTCAACGTTATTACCGTTATTTAAATCTTGGTGAGGAATGTGAACAAACCGCCTTGGCTTAAAGTATATCCTCACTATGTAACTTTACAGATTAAAGTTAAACCGGGAAGTAAAGAAAACCAGATATCTATTGAATCGTCAGGGCAGCAGTTGTTATTGTCCTTACAAGCCGCTGCATGTGAGGGAAAGGCAAATAAAATGCTTATAAAATACTTGGCTAAGCGCTTGCGTGTGCAGCAAAAAGATATTTTGATTCAAATAGGTAAAGAAAGTCGTAATAAAGTCATACGTATTTTGACGGAGGATAGGAATCAGGAACAAATCGTTGAATGGTTAATGACGAATATTGCAATAAAATAGGGCGGGTATACTCACAGCAATTGAGATTTCAGCTGGGCGCAAATGAATGAGTTGAGGAAGTGTACAAGCAGTACATGACTGATGACGAATGAGTTTGCAATAACGCCGAAATCTCAAGTACGAAGAGTATACCATGCTTTCTCATAATTTATTTATAAAATGGCTATGAATATGAATTTAGCTGAAATGTCATCTTTGCTGAACATCCCTGATAATCAGGATATCCATTTAACCGGAGTTTGTATTGATAGCCGGACCGTGGAACCTGGAAATTTGTTTGTTGCCATACGTGGCGAACGGTTTGATGGGCATAATTTTATTTCAGAGGCGGTTGCACGAGGTGCTGCTGCGGTACTATGTATGACTAGATCACCGGCGGTCAAGGTACCACAATTGGTTGTTGAAGATACAATACAAGCGTTGGCAATCATAGCAACTTACCATCGCCAACAATGCCCCTGTGGTGTGATTGCTTTAACAGGCAGTAACGGGAAAACAACCGTCAAAGAAATGATTGCGGCAATCCTACCTAAACCATCACACGCGACCTTGGGAAATTTGAACAATCACATTGGCGTGCCTCTGAGTGTATTAAAGCTTCAGGCGGAGCATCGCTATGCTGTATTTGAGTTGGGGGCAAATCATCCTGGAGAAATTGCTCATACCGTGGCAATTGTGCAGCCGCAAGTGACACTGATCAATAATATAGCTCCAGCTCATATTCAGGGGTTTGGTTCTATCGAAGGGGTAGCTGATGCCAAAGGTGAAATCCATCAAGGCCTTGCTCCAGGTGGAGTGGCGGTTATTAATGAGGATGATTCGTTTGCTCATTATTGGGATGCCCTGTTAGCTGATAAGCGTATTTTACGTTTTTCTATGGTTAAGCCCGCGGCAATTCATGCTCGCGATATTCATTATAATGAGAGGGAGTGTGCTCGTTTTATATTAGTGGTACCTGATGATGAGGCTGAAATCCAGTTAAAAGTGCCTGGTGCTCATAATGTGAATAATGCCTTGGCAGCAGCCACTTGCACGTATGCGCTGGGTATTCGTTTAGCCGAGATTGTTTCGGGACTAAATCAGTTTTCCGGGGTATCAGGTCGAATGACTTATCGTACTGGTAAAAATAATTCCGTCATTATTGATGATACTTATAATGCCAATCTGCGCTCTGTGTTGGCGGGACTTACTGTGCTTGCAAAATATAAAGGCCGGCGTATTCTGATTCTAGGAGATATGGGCGAATTGGGCGAGTGGACTAAAGCTCATCATGAGGAAATAGGGATGGTGGCGCGTCGTCTTGGAATTGATGCCATCATGACTTGTGGGCATCATAGCCAATATACATCCCAGGCCTTTGGTTCACATGGAAAACACTATGATAATCAAGAAAGACTGGTAGACGAGTTATTAAATCAGTTGGATTCAAACACGACGGTGTTAGTAAAAGGGTCTCGATCGGCGGCTATGGAAAAGGTTGTGCATCAATTGATTTAAGTGAGTCGATAGCTCATTCATAATAATTAAGACGAGGTATGTTTAAATGCTATATTGGATAACGCAACTTTTACAAGGACAGTACCATGCGTTCAGAGTGTTTCAATATTTAACATTTCGCTCCATTTTGGCTGCTTTAACGGCATTGTTGGTTGGGCTTTTTTGTGGTCCGATGACTATTCGTTGGTTGCAAGGATTGCAAATTGGTCAAATGGTTCGGGACGATGGACCGAAAACGCACTTGGCGAAAGCCGGAACGCCAACGATGGGCGGAGTGCTGATTTTATTAGCTATTACGGTTAGTACATTGCTATGGGGTGACTTGCACCAGGCAAGCTTATGGTTAGTATTATTAGTAACTCTCAGTGTTGGGCTTGTGGGATGGGTAGATGATTATCGCAAAGTGGTATTGAAAAACAGTAAGGGGTTACCGGGTCGCTGGAAATATTTTTGGCAATCTGTCATTGCACTGATTGCTGTTTTTTATCTGTATTTTAATGCCAGTATGCCTATTCATACGCAATTGACAATTCCTTTTTTTAAAAACTGGTTAATCAATCTTGGACCGCTTTTTCCAATTTTTGCTTATTTTGTGATTGTAGGCAGTAGTAATGCTGTGAATTTAACCGATGGTTTGGATGGGCTGGCAATTATGCCAATTGTTATGGTCGGGGGAGCATTAGGTGTGTTTGCTTATGCAGCAAGCAATGCGGTTTATGCTCATTATCTTGCCATCCCTTTTGTTCCCAACACGGGGGAATTAACTATTTTTTGCTCCGCGATCGTGGGCGCAGGGTTGGGGTTTCTCTGGTATAACACGTATCCTGCACAAGTTTTTATGGGAGATGTTGGCTCATTGTCCTTAGGGGCTGCACTGGGTATTGTTGCTATTGTTATTCGGCAGGAACTAGTCTTGCTGATTATGGGAGGGTTATTTGTCATTGAAACGCTATCGGTTATTTTACAAGTAGGATATTTTAAATATTCAGGAGGAAAGCGATTATTTCGCATGGCTCCTTTACATCATCATTTTGAACTGAAAGGATGGTCCGAACCAAAAGTGATTGTGCGTTTTTGGATTATGACGGTTATTTTTGTATTGTGTGGCTTGGCGACGTTAAAACTTCGCTAAGTTTCCTTGAGGTTTTGCTGTGATGCGCATTGAAGTATTCATTCTAGGCAAACCCGATAAAGATTTACGGTGCGGGAAATAGTTCGGTGGTCCCGCGAGCTGCAATATGCATTTAGAGGTGGATATGCAATCATCGCTTCATTTGGTCGCAGGTTTAGGAAAAACTGGTTATTCCATTGCCCGCTATTTAAGTCGCAGGAATCTGCCTTTTGTCGCTTTTGATACTCGTGCGAATCTTGCCGGTGTGGATGAATTTCGTAATGAATTTCCAGGCGTTGATGTATTTTTGGGCCAATTTCCCAAGTCTTTATATAGCCAATTGTCCGGAATCATTAGTAGTCCGGGAGTTTCGCTCGATGAACCTATTTTTCAAGATGCTTTAGAAATGGGAATTCCTGTTTTTGGTGACATTGATTGTCTTGCACGTGAAGTGGATGCTCCAATCATTGCTATTACGGGGACTAATGGTAAATCAACAGTAACGACGTTGGTGGGTGAAATGGCAAAGGCTTCCGGTTTATCAGTTGCTGTTGCCGGAAATATTGGTTTGCCGGTGCTTGATATACTGGATGTCGGTGTTCGTTATGACTTATGGGTGCTGGAACTATCCAGCTTTCAACTGGATTTGACCTATTCTCTTGCGCCCTTGGCTGCGACTATTTTGAATATCACCCCTGATCATTTAGACAGACATCATACGCTTGAGGCTTATGCCAAGGCAAAACAGCGGATATATAGAAAGGCAGAAATTTTATTGTACAATCGCAAAGACCAGCAGACTTTCCCCGATGCAAGTCTGGGTGGACGACGGCTTGTCAGCTATGGATTAGATGCTCCTGAAGGTGATCATTGGGGTCTCATTAATAAAAATGGCATCAATTATATTGCTCATGGCCAGGAATGTTTGTTACCCGTCGATGTTTTGCATATCAGAGGAAAGCATAACTGGCTGAACGCCATTGCAGCTTGTGCCTTGGCTGATGCAGCAGGCATTGAACCGAGTTTTATGACGGAGGTTTTGCAACGTTTTGCGGGATTGCCTCACCGTAGCCAATGGGTGAGAACCATAGATGGAGTGGACTGGGTAAATGATTCCAAAGGAACCAATGTGGGGGCTACGATTTCATCCATTGCAGGGATTGGTGACTCGATAGAAGGTCGAATTGTATTGATAGCTGGTGGTCAGGGAAAAGGAGCTGATTTTTCCGACCTGCGCCAGCCAGTGGCGGATTATGTTCGTACCGTGGTGTTGATTGGTGAGGATGCTCCTAAAATAGAAAAAGCTCTAAGTGGCATTGCGCCGATATTCCATGCTTCTTCTCTTGATGATGCGATTCATGTGGCCAAATCTCATGCGAAGCAAGGTGATGTAGTGTTACTCTCGCCTGCTTGTGCCAGTTTTGATATGTTTCGCGATTTCAATCATCGAGGCGATGATTTTATTGCGGCGGTAAATGCATTGTGAGCACAATGCGCCCCCGTCATCTGAATCAACGCGGAAAGCCAACCCATAAGCCAATGGCTCTTTATGACAAATGGTTAATCTTGGCGATTGTAGGCCTGATTATTATTGGGCTTATGATGGTATCTTCCAGTTCAGTCATGATTTCGACAAAATATTATCATCAACCATTTCACTTCCTGCTTCGACAAGTTGCTTATCTTTTTATTGGCGTGTTAGTGGCCCTGGTGATTATACGTACCGACAGCAGCGTTTGGGAAAAGTATAGCGTCCCAATTCTTCTGGGGTGCTTGTTTCTTTTAATCATTGTATTAATCCCTGGCATAGGTCGTATGGTGAATGGCAGTCGACGATGGCTTGCTTTCGGGCCTATTGGTATCCAAGTCTCGGAGCTTGCCAAAGTGACCATGATTTTTTATTTATCAGGTTACTTGGTACGCCAACATCAACTTGTTAATCAAAGCATCATCGGTTTTATAAAACCCATGATCATTCTTGGCGTATTTTCTTTTTTGCTGCTGTTAGAGCCAGATTTTGGAGCAACGGTGGTTATTTCTGTCACTACGATGGCCATGCTGTTTTTGACGGGAGTTAAATTTCGGTATTATATCGGTTTATTGTTAATCGTAGGTGGTTGTCTGGCTGCGCTTGCCATATCATCTCCTTATCGATTGTCACGAGTGACAGCATTTCTTGACCCTTGGGCTGATCAATTCAATACGGGCTATCAATTGACGCAATCATTAATTGCATTTGGACGTGGTGGCTGGTTTGGAGTAGGATTAGGGGATAGTGTGCAAAAATTATTTTATTTACCAGAAGCACACACGGATTTTTTATTTGCAGTATTGGCAGAGGAGTTGGGGCTAGTTGGGATTCTGCTGGTTTTAATTTTATATAGTATATTAGTGTTTAGAGGGTTTATGATAGGATTCAATGCCTATTCTCTCGGACGGTTTTTTGCTGCTTACACGGCTTATGGTATTACATTTTGGCTGGGATTTCAGGCGGCAATTAATATGGGAGTCAATGCCGGGTTGCTTCCCACCAAGGGGTTGACATTGCCACTAATGAGCTATGGGGGAGCCAGCATGATGGTGTGTATTTGTGTCGCAGCATTATTGCTGCGGATTGATCATGAGAATCGCTGGCAATTCTTAGGATTGCGGTCGTAGACACTGTTATAATAAAGCTTGTCAAGGAATGACGTTAACTATCGAACTCGTGGCTTATTAATAGGGGGAATGCGGTGAATAACAACGAACATTTTCAATCTCCAAGGATGGGGAGAGTAGAGCATATACATTTTATAGGCATTGGTGGGGCCGGCATGTGCGGTATTGCAGAAGTATTGCATAATGAAGGTTATCACATCACTGGCTCAGACCTAGGTGAAACACGTGTTGTCCAACATTTAAGAGCACTGGGTATTATCATTCACATAGGCCATCGCGTAGAAAATATTATTGGTGCGGATGTTGTGGTGCGCTCAACCGCAGTTGATGATAATAATCCTGAGATTATTGCGGCTCAAGAGCAAATGATACCTGTTATTCCGCGTGCCATGATGCTTGCTGAATTAATGCGTTTTCGCCAAGGCATTGCAATTGCTGGGACACATGGTAAAACGACAACCACCAGCTTGGTTAGCAGTCTTTTGGCCGAAGGCGGTTTTGATCCGAGTTTTGTTATTGGGGGTAAGCTAAACAGCCGTGGAACAAACGCACAATTAGGAAAATCCGCCTATTTTGTTGCCGAAGCAGATGAAAGTGATGCTTCATTTTTATTTTTAAAACCAACCATGGCTGTTGTGACCAATATTGATGCAGATCATATGGGTACCTATGGGAATGATTTTGAGAATTTGCGTAAGACTTTTATTAAGTTTTTACATCACTTACCCTTTTATGGTTTAGCAGTACTTTGTATTGAGGATGAGGAAGTACGGCGCATATTGCCAGCGATTCAACGTCCAACCAGAACATATGGTTTTTGTGAGGGAGCGCATTATCGTGCTGTTGATTGGAAGCAAAGTGGGTTGTTGAGCGAATTTGTTGTTCATCGTCCATCTCCTTATAAACCATTGTCGATCCAATTTAAGTGGCCTGGCCGTCATAATGTATTAAATGCTTTGGCATCGATAGCGATTGCAACCGAACTTGGGGTGGATGATGAATCCATTCGACGAGGGTTATTTCAATTTCAAGGGGTTGGCCGACGTTTTCAAATGTTGGGAGAGCGACGCTTCACACGAGGAACGGCCTTGGTTATAGATGATTATGGTCATCATCCACAAGAAATTCTTTCTACCATTGAAGCGTTTCGTTCGGTTTGGCCGAATAAACGTTTGATTCATGTGTTTCAACCTCATCGTTACAGTCGGACTCAATCGCTTTTTGACCGATTTGTAGCCTCATTAAGTCTCGCGGATGAACTGCTCTTATTTGATATTTATTCTGCTGGGGAAGCCGTAATTCCAGGAGTAAGCAGTGAACTATTGGCAAAAGAAATACGCAATCACTTCCCTAAAGTGACGTTGGTCAATGAACAAAATCTTGAGCAAGTTTTGGATGGTATAATTGTCGATGACGATGTGATTTTAATGCAGGGTGCTGGGAATATTGGGCAAATGGCTTTAAATCTGATGCAAAAACTGCGAGAAACAGCATGAACGGATCTGAATTAGCAACCAAAGAAACAGTGCTTTCTCAAGGCCAGTTGCTATTAAATGAGTCCCTTGCCGATTATACGACCTGGCGAGTTGGCGGCAAGGCAGCAAAATTGTATAAACCTGCTGGTATTGCCGATCTATCTTCTTTTCTTGCGACCGTGCCTGCGGATGAACCTTTACTTTGGTTGGGGTTAGGCAGTAATACGCTCATCAAGGATAAGGGATTTCGCGGTACGGTGATTTTGACCCAAAACTGCTTGAATGAAATTAGCTTAATGGACGCCAATACGGTGTATGTAGAAGCCGGTGTTTCATGCGCAAAAATGGCTAGGTTCTGCGCGCGAAATAATCTCACTGGTGGCGAGTTTTGGGCAGGGATTCCCGGAACCATGGGCGGTGCGTTACGTATGAACGCTGGCTGCTTTAATGGAGAAACATGGCCATTAGTCATTGAAGTTGAAACCATGATGCGAGATGGTAAAATACGCCGTCGCCAGGCGCATGAATTTGATTTTTCTTATCGTTCTGTTTCCGGATTAGCAGAAGAAGAATGGTTTATTTCTGCTACGTGTCGGTTACCTTCAGGTGATAAAGAGAAATCCATGCAGATTATTAAAGAATTATTGGCGAGGCGCGCTGCAACTCAACCAACGAGTGAGTATAATTGTGGTTCAGTATTTAGAAATCCGCCGAATCATTATGCTGCAAAATTAATCGAATCCTGTGGTTTGAAGGGTAAGCGCCTTGGTGGTGCTGTGGTTTCGGAAAAACACGCCAATTTTATTATTAATCATCAGGGCAGCGCATCGGCAAGAGATATTGAAGAGTTAATTCAATTTGTACAAAACACCGTGTATGAGCAAACAGCCATTAAACTGATCCGCGAAGTACATATCATTGGAGACGAATAATGTCCAATCTTATTAATCTGGTATTGCTCTATGGGGGTAAGTCTGGCGAGCATGAAGTTTCCTTGGTTTCAGCCGCATCTGTGTTGGCAAATCTGGATGCATCACGTTATAACATCATACCCGTTGGGATAGACAAAGAAGGTTGTTTTTTTTGAATCAATACGAAGAGCTCCTGCTTTATAAGCATGCTCTGCCTGTTACGACTCCAAACTCCAAACCTTTACCCAGCTTGATTAAGGATGGGCGTCTTGCGATTGCTGCAGACGTTGTTTTCCCAGTTGTCCATGGACCGCTTTATGAAGATGGTTGCTTGCAAGGATTATTAAAATTGGTCAATGTTGCTTTTGTTGGTTGCAGTGTATTGGCGTCCGCAATTGGCATGGACAAAGATATGGCAAGACGATTGGCTTGCAAAAATGGCTTAAAATCAGCACGTTATCGCTTGCTTTCCTGGCATTCCCAAGCGTCTGAAATGAAATCATTATGTCAGCAAATTGCTGCTGAATTAGGTTGGCCATTGTTTGTCAAACCATGTTCAATGGGCTCTAGTGTGGGTATCCATAAAGCAAAAAATATGGATGAACTATTATCTGCTATTGATGATGCCCGACGTTATGATGAAGAAATTCTTATTGAGGAATTTATTTCAGGACGGGAAATCGAATTGGCCGTGTTGGAAAATGTTATTCCTACGATGGCTCCGAAGGTAAGTATTGCTGGCGAAATCTGTGTGCATCATGTAGACGGATTTTATTCTTATACAGCAAAATATCTGGAAAGTGACCAAACTGAATTACATGTTCCCGCGCAACTGGACGAAGCATTGCTATTGCGACTGCAGCAAACTGCAGCCGACGTCTTTATCACACTTAAATGCAAAGGTATGGCACGAGTTGATTTTTTTGTCAGTGATGATGGACAAATTTATTTTAATGAAATCAACACATTACCTGGGTTTACCCCTATCAGCATGTACCCTAAATTATGGCAGGCAAGTGGTTTATCCTATTCTGCATTAATGGATCAATTAATTCAGATTGCCATGGTCCACCATCATAATCGTCAGAAATTAGTAACGCACTATCAATAAATTTCGACAAATAGTATATGCACAAATGGAATAGATGAATGGAATGGATAGGATGGGATAAGGCAAAATTACGTTTTATGTGTCTTTTGGGATTACTCATCGCTTGTGCATTATTATTATCGGGACGCTTGATTTATTTATTCCTGGCAGATGCTCATCGGTTTCCAATCAATACGGTTAAAATTGTGGCCACCTATCAACACATCACGCGCAAGCAGCTCGAGGAAGTGTTGACCAAATATCTCAATGCCAGTTTTTTTTCATTGCCAGTCAAACAATTACACACCGATTTGAGTACATTGGCATGGACAAAACAAGTGAGTGTTGTACGAATTTGGCCTGATACTCTTAAAATTACATTAACTGAAAAAACGCCTGTTGCCATATGGAATGATTCTTTTTTAACAAATGATGGCGAATTATTTCAGCATGAATTTGATCAAAATAGTGTGGAGCTTCCCCGATTATCTGGCCCTGAGAATCAGCAACGAGATGTCTTACAAATTTATCAAAAATTGAGTAAGATATTATCAAAATATGGCTTACGGGCTACTTCATTGCAATTAAGTAATAACCAAGCTTGGGAGCTTTCCTTGGAAAACGGTGTGCAGCTGCGTTTGGGGAAGCGAGATATGGAGCGGCGCCTGCAACGTTTTTGTAGTGCCTATCCTGCATTGTTTGCGGATAAACCCGAGCAGCTGTCTAGTGTTGATTTGCGTTATGCGCGTGGGATGGCGGTGCAATGGAAACAACAAACGGGAAGATAATGGCTAAAAAATCGGAAAAAAATATCATCACTGGTTTGGATATTGGAACATCTAAAGTTGTTGCTCTAGTAGGGGAGGTAACAGCGGATGGAACAATTGAAATTATTGGAATTGGCCGGCATCCTTCACGAGGGTTAAAACGGGGCGTGGTGGTCGATATTGAAGCCACCGTAAATTCTATCCAGCGTGCAGTACAAGAAGCGGAATTAATGGCGGGTTGTGAGGTGCGTAGTGTTTATACGGGTATAGCAGGCAGCCATATTCGCAGCCTTAATTCACATGGAATCGTTGCTATCCGTGATCAGGAAGTGTCACAGGCGGATATTGATCGAGTTCTTGATGCAGCAAAAGCAGTTGTTATTCCCGCTGATCAAAAAATTCTCCACATCCTGCCACAGGAATTTATTATCGACAATCAAGGCAGCATTCGTGAGCCAGTTGGCATGGCGGGTGTTCGGCTAGAAGCTCGAGTCCATATTGTTACAGGAGCAGTTAGTGCCGCACAAAATATTGCCAAATGCGTGCGTCGGTGTGGGTTGGAAGTTAACGATATTATCTTGGAACAGCTGGCTTCTAGCCACGCAGTATTAACGGACGATGAAAAAGAATTAGGTGTTTGCCTGGTTGATATTGGCGGGGGCACGACGGACATTGCCATTTTTTCAGGGGGCGCTATTCAACATACCGCAGTAATTCCAATTGCTGGCGATCAGGTGACCAATGATATTGCAGTGGCCCTGCGTACACCCAGTAAAGCGGCTGAAACCATCAAGTTAAACTATGGTTGCGTGATGTCCGAACTTGCCAATGCAAATCAAATGATAGAAGTTCTTAGCGTCAATGAACGCCCTGGTCGTAAAATTTCCGCCAAGGTGCTTTCAGATGTGGTGTCTGCACGTTATGAAGAGTTATTTGCTTTGGCGCGTAATGAATTAAGACGCAGTGGCTTTGAAGATCTAGTGGCTGCAGGCATTGTGTTAACTGGCGGAGCATCCAATATTAAGGGAGCAATTGAATTGGCTGAATTATGCTTCGAAATGCCTGTGCGTCATGGGTGCGCGCATCAGATTTCCGGATTAAATGAAGCTTCTACAAATTCCTCTTTGGCAACGGGCGTAGGCTTATTACTTCATGGCTTCCAACAACAATACGAAGGTGGTTATAATGTCCCTGTACTGAGTGATGGTGCCAGTGGCATATGGACCCGAATGAAAAATTGGTTTCAGGGCAACTTTTAAAAAATATACCCACAGCAATTGGGTTTTCGGCAAGGCGCAAATGAACGAGGCGAAGGAGTGTACACACAGTACATGACTGAAGCCGAGCGAATTTGCAACATAGCCGAAAACTCAAGTGCGCAGAGTATATAAGGCAGCGGATCAACTTGAACCACGAGAGGTATAGTAATGTTTGAATTAATGGAAGGCCAGCAAGACAATGCCGTAATCAAAGTCGTTGGTGTTGGAGGTGGCGGTGGCAACGCCGTCGAACACATGGTTGTGGAAAACATAGATGGCGTGGAATTCATCTGTGCTAATACGGATGCTCAGGCACTTAAAAATTCCAATGCTAAAATACATATTCAGTTAGGCGATCAATTGACCAAAGGATTAGGCGCTGGTGCTAATCCCCAAATTGGGCGTGAAGCCGCAGAAGAAGATCGGGATCGAATTAAAGAAGTGTTGCAAGGTGCCGATATGGTGTTTATTACCGCAGGGATGGGTGGTGGAACGGGCACCGGTGCTGCGCCTGTTTTTGCTGAGGTGGCGAAAGAGTTAAATATTCTCACGGTCGCCGTGGTTACCAAGCCATTTTCTTTTGAAGGCAAACAGCGTGCATTGGCCGCCGAGGAAGGCATTCGCCGTTTGGCTGAACATGTAGATTCGTTAATAACGATACCCAATAACAAATTGCTTAGTGTATTAGGTAAAAATATTAGTTTATTAAATGCTTTTAAAGCTGCAAATAATGTTTTGTTGGGTGCAGTTAAAGGCATTTCTGATCTGATTACTCGTCCTGGTTTGATTAACGTGGATTTCGCCGATGTGCGTACCGTGATGTCGGAAATGGGAATGGCTATGATGGGAACAGGCAGCGCTAAAGGAGAACAACGAGCGCGTCAAGCTGCAGAAGCTGCAATTGCTTCACCATTGCTTGAGGACGTTAATTTCTCCGGAGCGCGTGGTATTTTAGTGAATATCACTGCTGGTTTGGACATGTCCATTGGCGAATTCGAAGAGGTAGGCGATGTTGTCAAAGGGTTCATTTCTGATGATGCAACGGTTGTTGTTGGAACAGTCATTGACCCAGAGATGACTGAAGAAATGCGTGTTACGGTAATTGTGACTGGATTGGGTGATGCAAGACAGCGTCAATCTCAGCAAAATGCTGCTGGAAGAGCCCGTTTAGTGGAAACGAGACGAGGTGACGGATCTTTGGATTACGAACAACTTGACCGACCTGCAGTTATCCGCAAGCAATCTGTTGCTGCCTCGGCTGCAAAGCCAGAGACTGAGGCTGTAGCGGATGTTGATTATCTGGATATCCCAGCGTTTCTGCGTCGGCAGGAAGAAGGTTAACGTAAAAACGGCCTGTAGGCCGTTTTTTCATTTAATTATAGAAAACCTTATTGGGGGAGTGGCAAGGCAATATCATGCCATTTTGATTAACAAATGCTCTTATGATGTGGCTATAATTTTGTCATTTCCGCGCAGGCGGGAACCTATTTTTATGATGAGTTGACATTGTTTGCAAGATGGATTTCTGCCTGCGCGAAAATGATACAAATAAGGTATAATGCAATCAAAGTATGGTTTTGCCCAGGGGGAAGTGAAAAAATTAGACTAATCAATAAATTGTTGATAAGATTCCGGGGGTTTTACGCGTGAAAAATGGTTAGCTTAAGGGTGAGCACTTAATGATAAAACAACGTACTCCTAAGAAGGTGATTCAAGCAACGGGTGTTGGCTTGCATTCGGGTGATAAAGTGCTTTTAACCTTACGTCCCGCGCCTATCAACACAGGGATTGTATTCAGGCGTACAGACCTTTCGCCGGCTGTTGAAATCCCAGCTTCTTATGAACATGTTTGTGATACCATGTTATGTACTTCCTTGCAGCATAAAGGTGTCAAAGTTGCTACAGTAGAGCATTTGCTTTCCGCTTTTGCAGGATTAGGCATTGATAATGCCTACGTTGATATTAATGCTCCTGAAATACCTATCATGGATGGGAGCGCAGCTCCTTTTGTTTTCTTAATTCAATCTGCTGGCATCCGCGAGCAAAGTGCTGCCAAGCGCTTCATTCGTATTTTAAAGCCTATACGAATTGAAGAAAATGGCAAATATGTACAGTTCCTTCCATATAACGGTTACAAGGTTTCCTTTACGATTGATTTTGAGCATCCGGTTTTTAATGATAAACCACAATCAGCCATTTTTGATTTTTCTACAACCTCCTATGTAAAAGAAGTTTGCCGTGCCAGAACATTTGGTTTTCTTTCTGATTATGAAAAATTACGAGAAAATGATCTAGCTAAGGGCGGTAGTCTCGATAATGCCATCGTTGTTGATGATTATCGCGTGCTTAACGAAGATGGTTTGCGTTTTGATGATGAGTTTGTAAAACATAAAGTGCTGGATGCAATTGGCGATTTATATCTCTTGGGCTCAGGCTTGATTGGGGCGTTTGAGGGTTATAAGTCTGGGCATGAGTTAAATAACAAATTGCTTAGAGCATTGATGGCTCGTCAGGATGCATGGGAATACACTTATTTTGACATAGAAAATTATCAGCCTTCAATTCAAACAGGCTTGATACCATTAGAAGCTTAGTCATTCCTATCAGAACCACCACAGGAAGCTAGATGATAAAGAGCTTCTTTCAATGGGGTGTAGTGGCATTGATTTGCAGTTGTAACGATTGAATTTCGTGCTATATCAGACAGAAATGGTGGATTTGTTTTTTTTAGCGGCGCATTAAATTGTTCTACTTCTATTGTAATTTTAATGGAAGTCAGCTGATAAATATGGGCTTCTGTCCTTAATTTATTGCGAATTTCTGGCAAGCTATATCTAAGTTGCGATGCTAGTGCAGAATTTTTGACCAATAATACAAGACATCCTTTATTGAAACTTCCGACCTGGCAGTATTCACGGAATGTTTCGGGAAGGTAGGTAGATACAATTTTGTTCATCTCATCCAATTGTATGACACGCTGGCATAGGGTCTCCAACTGGGCATTTAAACAAGAATTGATGCGGCGCATGCTGGTTCCTCTCTTTAGAATAGCAAAATTAATCTGCCTGCAATATTATATAAATCGTGGCTAAAATTTATAGTAGAGTATTTAAGGATCATCGATGACAAATAATAACATCGTATACCAGGCGCGTCTGCATTGGATTCTTTTTTTCTGGCCATTGGCATTGCTTTGTTTGGCAGTGTATGCTGCTATTAATTACCCTATCTTGTATCCTGTCCCCTATTTTCTAGTCTTTATTGCATTGGCTTGGTTGATTATGATTTGGGTGACCTACCAGTTTTCCTCGTTGACTATTAAAAACAAGCAAGTGATTTTATGTACAGGTTTTTTGGTTCGCCAAACGATGGATATTCCTTTATCTAAAATTGAAAGCATTGATATTCGACAATCCATATTTGGCAGCATCCTGCGATATGGTTCTTTAGTCATTACCGGCACAGGCGGCAGCCGGCAAATTATCACCTACCTTAATAAACCACTGACCTGTCGACGCTATATTGAACAGTTAATGCATGAATGACGTTTTAACTTCTTTCAATGCTGATGAGTTAAGCAAGCTTTGCAAGACATTGTTTCACCAAACGAGTATTGCAATCATCCCCCTTAACCATACCGGAATTCATAATATCTGGCTTGTCAAATTGCAGGACAAAAGTGTCTGGATCAGTAAACAAATAAAATCTGGGAGCTGGCTCGGAGCCCTGTCTAGCGATGCCATAGAATTTAATGAAATCATTGCTTCTATGGTGGCAGATAAGCTTGGCATCACTCTGCCTGCACATCAATGGATGAATAATCAGTATCTTGTCCCAAATTGCAGAGAAAGGCTTTTGTTTATTCCTTATTGCAAAGGACGGTCATTAAGTAGCTGGACTGGCAGGCAAAGCTTTTTGTTAGGAGTTCTCTTAGCGGCCATGCATCAATTGCCATTACCGACAACCCAGGCAAAGCCTTTTCCTGAGATAAAAATGATAACAGCAAACACTACGGATTTTCTAAATGATAAAATCCAGCAATGTAATGAAAACCGTTTGCATGCATTGTCGGATTGGGTGACCAGTCATCGGGACATTTATCCTGCTAATGTAATATGGCAAAATAAAGATACTCCTTTTCTGATTGATTGGGAAAGTACAGGCCTCATTCATCCTTTTGTTGAGCTAATTGGTGTGGCTGTCAATGCTGCAGGACTCATTACAGGACAATTTAATAGAAAACGTTTTGAGGCTGTCCTGATGGGCTATAAACAGCAGGCAGGAAAACTGCCTCGGGCAGACGATCTTTTATGGGCCTTGTGCTATCACAGTTGGCTGTTATGGCTTAGTTTTAATTGGCAACAAGGGCAGGAAACAGAAGTACAAAAAACGCTCTTTGCCTTGCAACAACTGTCTGAGTATATGCCCAGCATGCAAAAAATATATATTAAACTGTGTAAACATACTGCTTAAAAACTCTCACCGTTCTTTACAACGCGGGGCCTACTGCTCTGTGCTATAGTTTAAAAGAGGTTTAGCAACCCTACTCGGTATAACAGGATGTTATACCGAGTGTATGATAGGCAAATATCACAAGGAAGTATCAGTCATGAATGTTACCCAAAAAATCATTAAATCTCATCTCTTATCTGGTGAAATGAAGGCAGAAGAAGAAATTGCCTTGAAAATAGATCAGACGCTTTGTCAGGATGCCACGGGAACGTTAGTCATGCTTGAATTGGAAGCCATGGAGCTGGAACGTACTAAGGCTGACATTTCTGTACAGTACGTCGATCATAATCTAATTCAGGAAGATAATAAAAATCCCGATGATCATTTGTTTCTTGAGAGTGCCGCCAAACGTTTCGGTTTATATTTTAGCCGTCCCGGGAATGGCATTAGCCATGTGATCCATATGCAATATTTTGGAAAACCAGGAAAAACGTTGACTGGTTCAGACAGCCATACATGTGCAGCGGGCTCTTTAGGGATGGTTGCCATTGGCTCAGGTGGACTGGAAGTGGCTATGGCTATTGCTGGATATCCGTTGTATATAAAAATGCCAAAAGTGTTGGGCGTAAAATTAACGGGTGCTCTACCTCCGTGGGTCAGTGCGAAAGATGTCGTTTTAGAAATGCTACGTCGATATGATGTAAAAGGTTGCGTAGGGTATATTGTTGAATATTATGGTGAGGGTTTAAAGAATTTAAGCACGATGGACAGGCACGTTATTGCCAATATGGGACAAGAGCTGGGTGCTACCACGACGGTATTTCCTTCCGATGAGATAACGCGAGAATTTTTAAAAAGTCAGGGACGAGAGCAAGACTGGATTGAGTTGAAGGCTGATAAAAATGCAACTTACGATAAAGGCGAAGACATTGATTTATCATCCCTTGAACCATTAATCGCGAAACCCAGTAGTCCAGGAAACGTTGTACCGGTTTCGGAAATTGCAGGGGAAGAAATTTATCAGGCTTATATTGGTTCGTCGGCTAATCCGGGATACCGTGATTTTGCAATTGCTGCAGAAATAATGAAAGGACGAACAGTAAGCCCTGGCGTTTCATTGGATATTAACCCAAGTTCAAGAACCATTTTAGAAGAATTGGTACGAGATGGACATCTAGGTCATCTCATTCATGCCGGTGCAAGAATTCATCAGGCCGGTTGTAATGGATGTATTGGCATGGGGCAGGCTCCTGCAACGGATAAAAACAGTTTGCGTACGGTACCTCGCAATTTCCCTGGACGTTCTGGCACAAAAGAAGATAAAGTATTTCTGTGCAGCCCAGAAACAGCAACGGCCTCGGCTTTGAAAGGCGTTATCACCGACCCAAGAACGCTGGATTTTGATTATCCGCAAGTACATTTGCCTGAAAAAAGAATTTTAAATCGTCCTTCTATTGCCTCACCTTTGCCGCCAGAGCAGGCAAAACAAGTTACCTTAATCAAAGGGCCTAATATCGTTTCCTTACCTGAATTAAGTGCTTTGCCGGAACAATTTAAATTACCGGTCTTACTTAAAGTGGGTGATAATGTTAGTACCGATGAAATTTCTCCAGCCGGTGCAAAAATATTACCTTTTCGCAGCAACATTCCCAAGATCAGTGAATTTACCTATACTCGCATAGATGAAGAATATCCTGCGCGGGCAAAACAAGGGAAAGGAGGACATGTAATCATTGGTGGTGAAAATTATGGGCAAGGCTCAAGCCGAGAACATGCTGCCTTGGCACCAAGGTATCTTGGGTTACGTCTGGTGATTGCTAAAAGTTTTGCCAGAATTCACTGGCAGAATTTAATTAACTTTGGCATTTTGCCTTTAGTGTTTGAGAACTCAAAAGATTATGATGATATTGAAATGAATGATATCGTTGAATTAGACCATTTGCCGGATATCCTCAATAAACAGGTTTTCACCATAACGATTCATGATAAGAAAATTCGGGTAAAACAAAATTTGTCTAAACGGCAAAAAGACATTATAACGTTGGGCGGATTAATTAATTGGATTAAAAAAAATCCAGCATGAAGAAAGGAATGCCTGAATTTTTTCTATTAAAATGAATAGGCTAATACTTCAAATTTTTCAGCTGGCAATGGCTTGCTGAAGAAAAATCCTTGTCCTAAATAGCATTTTTTAGCAATTAAATAATTTAGTTGCGCTTGCGTCTCGATCCCTTCAGCAATGACATTCATATCTAACTCATGAGCCAGTTTTATAATAGTATCGATGATGATGACTTTATCTCGTTCATTTTGGATTTCTGAAATAAAATACTTATCGATTTTTATCGTATGAATAGGAAGTGATTTCAGGCGACTTAGAGAGGAATAACCCTTACCAAAGTCATCAATTGCAATATTAATGCCCAGTTTGTCTATGAATTTTAATCCTTCTGTTACTGTATCATTATTTTTTATTAGGAGGCTTTCAGTCACTTCAAGTTCAAGGTATTTGGCAGGATAGTCATACTTTTTCAAGACGTCACTGAGATTGTTAAAAAAAGCCCGATGTTCAAATTGGATAGGAGAAACATTGATTGAGAAAGATAATTGTTTTTTATATTTTTCTGACCATTGTTTTGTTTGCTCGCATACTTTATTTAAAAGCCATTGACCTATATCAATGATTAATCCCGAATTTTCTGCGACTGGAATAAATTCATCCGGTGAAATAATTCCCAAGGTTTTATTATGCCAACGCAATAGAACTTCTGCTCCAACGATGTTTCTCGTGAGCAAGTTGAATTTGGGTTGATAATGTACTGTTAATTCATCGTTTTTAATGCTTCCCGTAAATAGGATTCAAGTTCGGCTTCGCGGCGATGGAGAAAATGTATTTTTTTGTATAAAAACTATACGACTGTTTCCCTGATTTCTTAGCATGCTGCATAGCAATGTCTGCGTGCTTTAACAAATCTTCTGTATTTTTTCCATCCATCGGGTAAATCGCGATGCCAATGCTTGCTGTAGCCATTAATAATTGATTGCCAAAACGGTAAGGTATGTTCAATTGGTTTAACATTCTTGTGGCAATTTTTTTTGCCGAGGATATTGATGCTATTTTTGTTACAATTAGAGCAAACTCATCGCTGCCAATTCGAGATAAAATGTCTTCCTTTCTTGTTAATAAAGACAGATTTTCTGAAAATTGTTTAAGTAAATGATCTCCTTCAACATGACCAAGGGTGTCATTAATCAACTTAAAATTATCGATATCTATAATAAATAAGGCAAATAAGGAGTTTTCTTTGGTATTGTTTGTGATGGTCTTCTTTAATAAAATTTCAAATCCATGACGATTATGCAAGTTTGTCAAAGGGTCATGGGTAGTTATGTAGTCCAGTTTTCCCTGATTTATTTTTAATAAACCCTGGGTTTTTAGATAGGAATTATAAGAAAAAATATAGTTGATGATTAAACAAGTAAATGGAATGAAATATACAATAATTTTAAGAAAATAAGCGATATTATAAGCACCGTTATAATAGGTGGTTGATAATGCTATTAAATAGATTGCCGCCACTATTTGGGTGACCGCCATATAAAAAACGCAATTTGTCAGAATGGATGGGTATTTTTTATAAAGAAAAGGATAAATAAAGAGCGCAATAACCAGATAAATAATCAAATAAGTAACGTCATAATATCTGGATAATAAAGTGTATTCTTGCCATAAGTGCACGACAGGCATCTTCGTTGCCGCATAATAGATCAATGAAAATGCGATAACTAATAATAAAAGAGCGGCGAGGGGAATCATAAAAATTCGAATAGGGTTTTTCCTTTATGAGTTAAAATTAAAATAAGCCCAATCATGAGGACAAGACCACTGATAGAATTGGCAACGGTCCAGATCAATGCATTTAAATTTTTATTAATTAGGACGGGATAAAGTTCCTTCATCATAACCGTTTGTAATAATTCAAACAGTCCAGAAAACAAAACAGCCATGCCGATAATTAAGGCGATAGAATCGCGAGTCAGGCGATATTGAGTTAACGCAAGCAACACCGTAATAATAGATAGGGAAATGGCAGTCCACTGCAGTAGCATTTGCCATAGATAGCGATGCACTCTTGCTTCCAGTATTGAAATGTCCAGGGTGATATGCGTAGGCATTTCATTCATAACGGCGTTAAAGTCTACAGTGAAATAATTTAAGGCAATAATTGGAAGACCCATGATGAAGATGAGTAAAAAACGAATGCTAATGGGATTCGTCTTAAAGTGTTTTCATCTTTGATGAATGCTTTGTTCATCTATATCCAGTAATATCAGTTACTTTAATTCTTGCTCTATAATGAGTATAGGTCTTGTGCGGATAAACGCAGAATACAAGGATTGTAATACAGGGATATGAATATGAATAAATCAGGAAATGAGCTGCCACAAGAAAAAAACATACCATGCCTGATGTACGTTGTTTATCTTCAGATGCGTCGAAACAAGCTTGTCAGAGTATTAATGAGGGTAAAACAGAAGAGTTTTTTGCCTTCATAGATAGGATTTATCAGGCAAATCTTGCAAAAATGACCGCTGGTATTAGTCCTGCAGCCATGGCCAGTGCCGGTTTTTCCTGGCTTGCGCAATTATCACAATCACCTGGCCATTTATTGGAGTTAATGTTTTATCCGGTTTTGCATGGTGGCGATGCTTTGAGACGTATCTTAACTGAGCCAAAGCCAGCAGACGGCCAGGATGTACGTTTTCATACGGAAAATTGGCAAACATTCCCATGGCGTGCCTGGGCCGAAGGTTTTTTACAGCTGGAAGATTGGTGGCGGCGTGCTACCGTTGATATCCCTGGTGTACCAAGTCATGTTGAACGTACCGTATCTTTTTGTGTACGCCAGATGTTGGATGCCTTATCGCCTTCTAATTTTGTTTTAACCAATCCGGATTTGTTTCAAGAAACGATTCGTACGGGAGGTAAAAATATTATTCGCGGATTGGAAATTGGTGTTGAAGACATGCTGGAGAAAATCAGCGGAGCACCTCCCAAAGGAGCAGAGCATTTTATACCGGGCAAGAATGTTGCTGTTACTCCCGGCAGAGTTGTCTATCGTAACCATCTGATTGAATTGATTCAATATGAACCGCAGACAGAAACCGTATTTAAAGAACCATTATTAATTTTACCTGCGTGGATTATGAAATATTATATTCTTGATTTATCGCCACATAATTCCATGGTTAGGTGGTTGGTGAGTCAAGGACATACGGTATTTATTGTTTCCTGGCGTAATCCTGATGGAAATGATCATGACTTGAGCATGTATGATTATTATCGACTTGGTGCTGTGGCGGCAATCGATGCCGTAGAAGAGCGAATTCCGAATGTTAAAATTCATTTAATGGGATATTGTTTAGGGGGAACATTGGCTTTAATAACAGCAGCAACCATGGCAAGAGAAAGGGATAAACGGCTTAAAAGTCTTACTTTGCTGGCTGCTCAAGGGGATTTTACTGAAGCTGGGGAACTTATGCTGTTTATCACGGAAAGCGAGGTGTCTTTTCTTGAAAATATGATGTGGGATCAAGGGTATCTGGACACCAAGCAAATGGCCGGCTCATTCCAGATGCTGCGGTCTTATGATTTAATTTGGTCTAAGATGGTGCAAGATTATATGCATGGTACTGAAAGGGGTATGATTGATTTGCTTGCTTGGAATGCAGATGCAACCCGTATGCCTTATAAAATGCATAGTGAGTATTTGGAAAAACTGTTTTTAAATAATGATTTTGCTGCAGGGCGTTATATGGTTGAAGGTTCTCATATTGCTGCAGAAAATATTCGTATACCTGCTTTTGTGGTGAGTACGGAAAAAGATCACGTTGCTCCTTGGCCATCTGTTTATAAAATACATTTAATGATTAATAGTGATATTACTTTTGTCCTAACAAACGGTGGACATAATGCGGGAATTGTCAGCGAACCGAATCATCCTGGCCGTTTTTATCGTATTCGCGAGCATAAAAAGCATACTCCCTATGTTGGTCCACGCAAATGGTATGAGAAAGCGGAGGTGAGGGATGGATCTTGGTGGTTTGCGTGGCATAACTGGTTGGCTGAGCGCTCTTCATTGCATCGTGTTGAGCCGCATGCACTCGATTCGTCTTTACCCGCAGCACCTGGAAGTTATGTTTTACAAAAATAAGATGGAATAATTATGAATCATAAAGATTATTATAAAATCATGGGGTTGAATCGTGATGCCACGGAGAAAGATATAAAAACTGCTTATCGTCGTTTGGCGCGCAAATATCATCCCGACATCAGCAAGGAGCCGGATGCTGAAGAAAAATTTAAGGAGATGGCAGAGGCTTATGAGGTTTTGAAGGATCCAGAGAAACGGCGAACCTATGATCAATACGTACAAGACTGGGATATTCGACAGAAAGCAAACTATTCTTCCCAACAAGGAGCCTGGGACCTCGGTAAGGATAGCCATCAGTTTAGCCCAGATTTTTTTGAATCGTTATTTGGAGTTTCTTCTTTTCGTGAGCAACCGTTTGCAGGAACTGACTATCATAGCAGTATCCGCATTAGTCTCGAGGAGGCTTATCAAGGTGCTGTCAAAGAATTACGAATAGCTTCAGAGAGTGAACGTCTCGGTGCACAGACTTTGAGGGTAAAAATTCCTGCAGGTGTAAAATCCGGCCAACAGATCCGTTTAGCTGGTCAGGGTGCTGAAAGTAGACGTGGTGGTCCTAGAGGCGATCTTTATTTAACCGTTCATATTGATAAGCATCCAATATTTGATGTAAAGGATAATGATGTGTATCTTACTTTACCAGTTTCACCGTGGGAGGCCGCATTAGGTTCAACCATTGTTGTGCCAACGCTTGGAGGAAAGGTTGATTTAAAAATTCCACCCGGTTCTCAGGGCGGGCAAACATTAAGATTAAAAAATCGTGGCTTGCCAGGTGAGAAAGCTGGTGATCAATACGTTATTCTCAAAATTGTTATTCCTCAGCCAGCAACGGATGCAGCGCGGGAATTATATAAAAAAATGGCAGAAGAAATGCCTTTTAATCCACGCGAAAACATGAGGGTATAAGAATGAATGAAAAAAAGTAATCACCGGTCTAATCATGGATAAAAATGTATCCTTTTCTTACGTGGAAGTTTGTCAAAAATATAATCTTTCCGAAGAATTGCTGACGGAAATGATGGAGCATGGATTATTTGAAACAAGAAATTTGAAGAAGACACAATTTGATTATTTCACTCTACATAAAATCCAGTCAGCGCAAAGGTTGCAGCGTGATTTAGGAATTAATATGCCTGGAGTGGTATTGGTTCTGGAATTGCTGGAAGAGCTGGAGCGTGTGCGTAATGAGTTAAGTATTTTGCAGCGTCATGTTGATGAGATCTAAAAATAGATGGCAGTTAAACCTGGTTATCGCGCTGCGTTAACCAGGCTACATGTTATTAACAAGATAATTTAAATCAAAGTGGGGGTATCTGATAATAAAGGAGCTGATTCTTCTGGCTTATCAGGAGGCCCATTACCAGACTGGCTCGATTTAAAGAAACCATAACCGGCCAGTCCAGCGGCAGCCACGCCAGCAATAGCAATGGCGCCAATGCCGAACGTCGAGACGCTAATGACGCCAATAAGAGCCAGAATTACTACCGTCACTGCAGCAATACTTGCCGCTGCACATAACGTTGCTCCTGCTTTCAGCAGAAAATTATAGTTTGGAGTCTCCCGAACTGGTTGATGCGCAGGGAGTAATGGATGAGTCGTTTCTGCCAGATCTCCCACTCCTCGAGTTCGGTCTTCCTCTTTTTCTTGGCGCCGCCGTTTTTGTCTTAGAGCGTCTTGAGATCTTGCATGTACTCTATCTTCTTCTGTAGTATGTTGTTCTCTGGACGGATGGCGCCTGCTGCGTTCTTCTGCGGCTCGCCGTTCTTCTGCGGCCCGTCGTTCTTCTGCGGCCCGTCGTTCTTCTGCCGCTCGTCGTTCTTCTGCCGCTCGTCGTTCTTCTATTGCACGGCGATGATCTCTTAATCGGCTAGCTGCAGGTTCAGGCAATTGAACAGGAGTTGTAAGTGTTCTTATAACTTGTAACTCAAATGCATTTACTTCAGGTTTTCTATCTAAGGGGGCATTTATATAGCGTTCATAGATCTGATTTTTAGGTACCTCAATGAGTTCATAGTTTCTTATGAATTCCCTAGTTTCTTCCGTGAGCATGGTTTCTCTTTCCAAAAGCGTAATGGCAAGTGCTTTGGGTACAAATTGTACATTATAAAGATATTGTTTAATCTGCACGGAAGTTAGGGCGAGTTCTGCAAAATCTTCAGCTACTTCATCCAGCTCTGTAGTAGGGCGGGCACTTAGTGCTACATGTGTTTTTAACAAAAGGAACCCACTTGGATTCAACCGGGGATCGCCTTCACCCAGAAAAGGTAGGGCGAACCCAAGCTGGGTGGTTGGGGCCGCTTCATAGTCGATGCTTTGAGCACCTCCGGCAGTTCGTTCCCAATGACCGCCTGAGCTTGCGCCGTGGACTCCCCCCTGATGGTAAATGGCTACTGTTTTAATAGGATGGGCAGCTACTCGGAAGGTATCTGTATGTTCTTTGTGGTATTCAAGATTAAATCCTAACGGTTTGCTGACAAAATGAAAAAGAGCTGCTGGATCAAGACTTGCATAACGGGCACTGCCTTCTGCAATTTCTGTGACATAGGTTCGGTATTCGTCTATTGAATCTTTCTCTGCTTCTACGGAAAGCAAGTAAGCTGCCTCATTTTCTGCAGTGATGTATTGCTTCATAAAATGACGCAATACTGGCCCCATGATAATTTGAGTGTCAAACTCATTATAACGAGTTAAAACTCCTGCAAATTGTTGCCAACTGAATGTATCCGGGGTAAATCCATAAAACGTTGCAAACTCATTTTTTAACTGTTCGTATTGCGCGTTATGATGATTATCATAATGTTCATCCGCTGCAAATTTTAAAATTTCCTCTTTAATTTCTGGAGTCAACGCATGCAGTGGGCAGTTGTTTAAGACTGCTGATAATTTTGGATAGGGCATGGCCGTCAATCCTCTGAAGATTACTTTTATCTTATATTTAGAAGTCTATAACATCGATATTAAGTAAATATTAACTGACTGCCTCTCGCAGAGTCCAAATACGAGGTGAATTTTGTTTGGAGCTTTTTACCCATAAAAGCAGAGGATAATGAGCATCTTTTATTGGTGTGGATTGATCTTCCAAGGCGGCAGCAAAGGCATATTTTTTTCTTAAGCCCTGTAGTACTGCCCAGACTTTATTGGCATTTGGATTATGATCCTGAAGTATCAATTCATTTCCTCGGAATACAACCGTTACAGACTGACCTTTAAGGGCTTGTTTTACAGCAGATTCGAAACTTCGCCATTTGGCTTTTTTCTTGCGTTGCAGTTCTGTTTGGGCGGGTTTTGCTGGTAAGCTACACGTGCCTGTGGATTATGTGGTGAGCTGAACAGGTGGAATCTTGGTTTTTGCTTGAGAAAAAAACTGCATAAGGTGTCAACTAAATAGCGGTAGCGTCCGGATACAGTTGGTTTGGTTCCTGGCATGTTATTGATGTAGATAGCAAAGGCCAAGGTATGGCCATTAGCAGTATATAAGTAACCAGAAAGACTAACAACACCAGTCATGGTTCCAGTTTTTGCTCTGATCAAACCTTGTTCTTCTGGTTTTCGAAAACGTTTTTGTAAGGTCCCATCGTGGCCGGCAACGGGTAACGCTGCAATGTATTCATAAGCCAGTGGGAAACGTGTATGCAGATAGCGTAATAAACCCACGGTTTGATCCGGCGTTAGCTGATCATAACGGGATAATCCTGACCCATCTGTCAATACCGCGCTGTCTAAAGGAATACCCGTTTGATTTTGCAAGAATGCTTTTATAACGGATTGTGCCTGTTGCCAGTTTAGTGGTGCTCCCTGAAGTTTTGCTGCGGCATGCAAAAACAGGCTGTCTGCATATAAATTATCAGACGGTTTTAAGGTATCCGCCATGAGTTGTGCAACTGGTTTTGAATCATGGGTGGCCAATAAGAAGGATCCGGCAGACATGCCGCCAAGGATGATTTGTCCGTCCAGTTCAATATGCAAATCGGCTAATTGTTGTTTAATTAATTCTTGCGTATATCGTAACGGATTACGAATGGCGATTCGTTGCTGGATAGCCCATTGATTTAGCCCAACACAACCCCGAACGGTCAGGCGGTTTTCATGGTCCATGTTGAAATCAACGCCACAGCCGGCAGCGCTGCTTTTTGTTTTGACCTGATTATTAATTAAAAAGTTTGCATTTTGATTAACTTCTACTAATGCCAATTGTCCGGGTTGATAGGCAGGATTGACAGTAACCGTTAAGCGATTTTCATCGACTACTAACGGTGCCACAGGTGCACCATAGCTATATTTTAAATCCTCCACCATCCAACCTGGGGCATAGGCATTGACGTAGCGGTTATTACTGACCAGGACGATATTCCCCTGAATGCGTTTGATGTTCCAATTGGATAATTCTTTCAATAAGTCGGCTAAATGAGCTTGGGTAAAAGAAGGATCACCTGGTAAATGTAAGTAAATGGAGCCTTTGAGTATGCCATTTTCTAGACTGGTTGCGTTGGTGCTCAATTGGCTTTTAAAACGATAATCCGGCCCTAAAACCAATAAAGCTGCTGCATCTGAAAATAATTTCATGTTACTTGCCGGAATAAACGCCCGGTTAGGATTCCTTTGATACAGCGTTTCCCCAGTATTCAAATCAACGACCACAATGCCCATATTAATGGCAGGGTCGACTTGATTAATTAATGCATCCACTGATCTTTGCAGGCTGGCTGCAACAGCTGCCGTTCCGAGAAGCCATAATAATAAGCCTGAAAAAATCCGTTTCATGGATACAGTACTCATAATGGAATGAAAAAATGTTGAGCTCTAATCATAGCGCAAGCCCAGGCGTTCTAGAAGTCCCGAAAGGGTGTCATTGTCATAAAATTTTATTTTCAACCATCCTCCACCTTGGATATCACCGCTGATGATTTGAACAGGAGCTCCAATTTGTTCGGCTAGTTGCGTTTCCAGATGGCTGACATCATAGCTTTTCTGCTGCGGTGAGATGAGAGAGGATGAAGATTTGCAGAGGCGTACTTCTTGTTCAAGACGTCTTACTGACCAGTTTTGCTGTTGTATTTTTCGGGTCAAGGTCTCCTGCTGCTTGGACTCAAGCCCCACTAACATACGCGCATGGCCTAATGTTAATTGTTTTGAACGCAGCTGCTCTTGAACGAAAGGACTAAGCGTTAGAAGACGTAAAAGATTAGCAATATGGCTGCGTGATTTTCCTACCAGGATGGCAATTTCATCCTGATTAAAATGAAATTCATTAAGCAAGCGTTGATAACCACTGGCTTCTTCAATTAAATTTAAATTTTCACGTTGGACATTTTCTATGAGTGCAACGGCTGCAGCCTGTTGATCATTGTATTGTCCAATCAGACAGGGCAATTCTGTCAAACCGATGGTCATTGCGGCACGCCATCGTCGTTCGCCAGCGATGATTTCATAACGACCGGGGGCTATTTCTCGTACGACTAAAGGTTCAATCAAACCTTGTTTGCGAATCGATTGAGCGAGTTCTTGTATGGCTTCAGGAGCAAATGTTTGGCGAGGCTGGTAGCGGCCTCGTTGCAGGCTTTCAATGGGTAATTGCTGTAAGGAGGCATTCATGACGACAAAGGCAATGTGATTGGTTTATCGTATAACCACCATCCCAAATGAAAAAGCATGTGGGCTATGATGGCGAACAGTAATCCATAATGCCAGAACAGCAGGCCAAACAGGATGGCTTGCCAACCCTGCAAAAGCACAAGGGAATAAAAAAAGCGATGGGTAGGTTGACAACCAGCTGCAAGATAAGCAGGAATATGTCCCAGGGTGTACATGCCTCCAGAAATAAGAATCGCACTCCAGAAAATCAGTGGTCCCCTCTGTCCGCTAAACAGGATTGCAAAAAAAGCCATGAGATTCATAAGACCCCATCGTCCCAGCAATTCTTCTACCACACCACCATAGAGCATGCAGCCGTCCAGGCCTATGCTGCCTCGCAGAGTTTGCATGATTTTTAACGTTGTTTCATCAAGAAAACTGGCGACCACTCCATAGTACAAAATGAAAAATATGACTAATCCGCCTAAAGTGTATAAAAACACAGGCAGCAGTCCATCTTGGATTGCTGTAACAACGGATTCACCTCTTAACAGAGATTCCAGAAGAGAAGCATTCAGTCCTGTGGACACAGATAATACACTGCCAGCAATACTCATGACGAACACCATAAGCAAGGTTTGGCCGATGGCTAGTCCACTGAGGCGTTTTTTTATTTGGGCTGAATTTTTGCTTAATAACAAATTAATGAGGCGTGGTATCGCAATAAATACTCCGGGAATAGCGAGAACAAATAACACAATGACTAAAGGCCAATTGATTGTCATATTATTTTTCCTGCAAAAACAATAGAATGTATCAAGAAATGTTCAACCTATCTTACCTAAAGCACTATAAAAAAAGCCATCCATATTATGTTCACCTGGTAAAATTTGCCATCCATGACCAGTTTCTCTACCCCAGTCAGACTTTTTTTCTGCTAAAAAACGACAATCTTTTTGAGATTTAATAAATTGAGCGATTTGCAATTCATTTTCTTCAGGGATGATGGAACATGTTGCATAAATCATAATACCGCCAGGAGCAAGAAGAGGCCATAATGCATGCAATAGATTTTGTTGTAATTTTATTGCAATGTTTAGGTCGGCTGGGGTCCTTAACAACTTGATATCAGGATGTCGACGGATGACTCCGATGGCTGAGCAAGGAGCGTCAAGCAAAATTCGGTCAAATGGTTTACCATCCCACCAGGTATTGCTATCAAGCGCATTCGCTTCCACTAAAGTAGCATGCAGTTTCAGGCGCTCAAGGTTTTCACGAACGCGTTGCATGCGTTGACCATCCACATCAAGCGCCATACAAACAGCAAGATGTGGCTGCGATTCGAGTATGTGGCAGGTTTTACCACCGGGGGCGCAACAAGCATCAAGAAGTCGAAGCCCGGGTTTTAAATCAAGAAGAGAAACGGCCAATTGGGCGGCTTCATCTTGCACCGATACATCGCCATTGGTAAATCCAGGCAATGCTTTAACATCACAAGGGGTTGTTAATCGAAGGCCGCACGTTGCGTAGTTAAGGGTTTCCGCCTGGATGCCTGCGGTTTGCAATCGGGACACATAAGTTTCGACAGAATCTTGCTGACGATTGACGCGTAGACTCATGGGTGGGTGGGTGTCATTGGCGGCCAGTATTTTTTGCCAGTCCTTTGGCCAGGCTGTTTGCAGGCGCTTGCTAAGCCATTCTGGATGATTATTTTGAAATGTCGCATCATTTTTTAACGTCGTGAGGATTTCTTCTTGTTTTCGACAGTAGTTGCGCAATACAGCATTCACCAGACTTTTTGCCCATGGCTTTTTAATTTTATCCAGTAAAGAGACAGTTTCCTTGACGACAGCGTAGTCTGGAATATGCTGATGATGAAGCTGATATAGCCCGATCAGCAAACAGCACCATACGTCCATGTCTTTAGGGCGTTTGTTAAGTAAATGATCAGCAATGGCTTGTAGACGAAAATAATAGCGGCACACACCAAAGCAAATATCTTTGCTGAAAGCCGTGAGTGGTACGGACTGCATGGAATGGGAAAGGGGCGTATGGTTTCGTAATAATTGCATAAGAATGCGGTGCGCCTGCAATCGCTCATCATGGTTCATCGTAAAACCAGTTGTTTATGAAGTTGAGCGCGTGGTGCATTTAACCAGTCAGCTATTGTCATCGCTTTACCTCCAGGAAATTGAATGCGTTCAACCAGTAGGACCTGTTTTCCGGTTGCAACCTTGATGCCTTTTTTATCAAGAGACAAGATTGTTCCAGGAGTTTCTTCGCAGGATTCATGAAGAGCCCGTGCCTGATGGATACGTAAAGTAATGTCTTCGGCTTGGGTGTATGCGATGGGCCAAGGATTAAACGCCCTGATTTGGCGCTCAATTTCAATGGCCGAACGTTGCCAGTGAATGTTGGCATCTTCTTTGTTGATTTTTGGAGCATACGTTGCGGCAGCATGATCTTGAGACTGGGGAATACTCTTTCCAAGAGCAATGTTTTCCAGTGATTTCATTAAAGGTGCGACGGCAAGTTTCGCCAGGTGATCATGCAGGCTTCCTGCGGTTTCCTCAGGTTGTATGGTGTAAGTTGCTTTCGCCAGCATATCTCCTGTGTCCATGCCAACATCCATTTGCATAATGGTTACACCCGTTTGGGTATCTCCATGCAAAAGAGCATGTTGGATGGGTGAAGCGCCGCGCCAGCGAGGCAAGAGGGATGCGTGTACGTTAATGCAACCTAAAGGAGGGATATTCAAAACCGCTTGAGGCAAGATCAAGCCATATGCAATAACAACCAGGATATCCGGAGCAAGCATTGCCAATTCATCAATGGCTTGGGGCGTTTTAAAATTCAGCGGTTGATACACGGGGACATGTTGAGTTTCTGCCCATTGCTTTACTGCAGAAGCCTGCATTTGCCTACCGCGCCCGGCAGGGCGGTCAGGCTGAGTATAGACTGCTTCTAACTGATGCTCTGAGGCCGCCAATGCGTCCAGACAAGGCAAGGCAAATTCTGGAGTTCCTGCAAATACAATTTTTAAGGATTTCATGCGTTTCTGTCTTTCTGGCGGACGTATTTTTCGGATTTTCTTCTGGCCATGGTTCGTTTTAAAGGCGACAGTAAATCGATGTATAGCTTACCATTAAGATGATCAATTTCATGTTGCAAACATTCAGCCAGAAGTCCTTCGGCATTTATTTCAAATGGCTTGCCAAAACGGTCTTGAGCTCGCACGGTTACCTTTTCAGCACGAATAACCGTATCGTAAGTGCCAGGAACAGATAAGCATCCTTCCTGGTATTCGATTTTGCCGTCTGAGTCAACGATTTCAGGGTTGGCGATAACGAGTTGGTTGGTTTTATCACCAATCACATCAATAACGGATAAGCGAAGATTAATGCCAATTTGCGGAGCAGCCAGTCCAACGCCATGAGCATCATACATGGTATCAAACATATCATCGATCAATGCTTGCAATTTGTCATCAAAGGTTTCTACCTCTGCTGAGACTCGTCTGAGGCGAGGATCAGGCAAATAAATAATCTTGCGAATAGCCATATTGAATCTGTTTTAAAAAAGTAAATGCGTGTTATTATCGCTAATACCCCGTGCCGTAGCAAGATGCTGGCACTGTGTTTAATTGTTAAACTCACATGTTCATATCCGAGAACAGGCTCTGAGAGGCATGCATGATAAGGACCGATTTATGCGCTATGTGATGTTCTTTTTAGGATTGATGCTTTCGGTGTCTGCGCAGGCGTTGACATTACGTCCCGATGCTCCTAAACAATATGTGGTACAGTCTGGGGATACTTTGTGGGAGATAGCTAATCGCTATTTGGCTCATCCCTGGGAGTGGAAATCATTATGGCATGCTAATCCACAAATAAAGAACCCTAATCGCCTGTATCCGGGAGCGGTATTGGAGTTGCATTTTTATCAGCAAAATCCTTATTTGAAAGTGCTGTCTAATGGAACGATAAAATTATCACCCTACATGCGTCCAATGCCGCTTGACGACGCTATTCCGCCGATTCCTCTTAGTGACATCAAGCCTTTTTTGGATGCATCGTTGGTGCTTGATAAAGACAGTTTATTAAATGCACCCTATATTGTTGCGTTTACAACAGAACACCTTTTAGGCGGTCAGGGGGATGAAATATATGTCAAAAATTTATGCCCGCCAACGCCACCACCAGGAACTACTTTTTCTTATGGCATTTATCGGCCGTGCGGAGAATACATCGATCCGGAAACAAAGTGTTTTCTTGGCTATAAGGCTATATTGGTAGGCTATGCTGAACTGTTGCGGCGAGGTGATCCTGCTACCGTCCTGTTAACTGATATCATGCAAGGCGTTGAATTAAATGATCGAGTCATGCCCAATAATCATCCTGAATTTGCGCTTTCTTTTGAGCCTAAAGCGCCCAATCATCCGGTTAATGGTGCCATTATTGACTTACCTGGGGATTATTCACAGGGTGCTGTAGGGCTTGTTGTTGTACTGAATCGAGGAAAAGATGCCGGATTACAGGCAGGGGATGTGCTTGGGGTATTCAGTCGAAGCAGAATGGTTCCAGACCCCCAATGTCCCCCTTCTTGCGTGCAGCTTCCTCCCGAACGCCTTGGCGAAGTGATGGTTTTCCGCACGTTTACGCACACCAGTTTTGCTTTGGTTGTCCGTTCAATCCGCGCAGTTCAACCGATGGATATTGTTACTAACCCATGAATAATAAACATTATTTGCTTGCCCTTAATCGAATGAATCAGGTAGGTCCTCGCACGATTGCTAAATTAATGGCGCGCTGGCCCAATTTGGAAGAACTTTTTCAAATGTCTGCTATAGAACTTGAAAAATCGGGGTTACCTACGCGCTTGGCAAAAACAATTGCGGCATTTGATGTCACCCAAATAGAAAAAGATTTGCAATGGCAAGAGGATGAAAATCATTTTTTGATTACCTGGTGTGATGAGCAATATCCTTATTTGCTGCGTGAAATTTATGACTCACCGCCTGTATTATACGTTAAGGGTGATTTATCTGCTTTGCAATCGCAGGCAATTGCCATCGTGGGAAGTAGAAAACCAACCATAACGGGCAGCGAAACTGCATGGCACTTTGCGTTTGAATTGGCTAAATATAATATCACCATTGTCAGTGGTTTGGCTTTTGGTATAGATGCCCAGGCGCATGAAGGGTGTCTGGAAGCAGGAGGAAAAACCATTGCTATCATGGGAACAGGAATAGATTATATCTACCCTTCTCGCCATAAAAAACTGGCTGAACGCATCCTTCGTAATGGTTTGTTAATAACGGAATTTCCCCTGGAAACACCGCCTGCGCCTGGACATTTCCCACGTAGAAATCGTATAATAAGTGGTTTGTCATTGTCCATATTGGTTGTTGAGGCTGCAATAAGAAGCGGTTCCCTGATTACAGCTCGCTTGGCATTGGAACAAAACCGTGATGTTTTTGCGATTCCAGGCTCAATTCATAATCCTTTAGCAAAAGGATGCCATTATTTGGTGCAGCAAGGTGCAAAACTGGTGACTTCGTGTGAAGACATCTTGAATGAATTAGGGGTGCAAGCCAGCATGCAAAGAAATACAGCAGAAGTTTGTGTTTCCCTTGCAAGTAAGAACCAAAACCTAGTAAAGTTCATTGGGTTTGAGACAACGACAGTGGATCAGATTGTTAAGCGCAGTGGCTTAAGTGTTGAAAAAGTGACTTGTGATTTGACTGAGCTGGAATTGGACGGCATTGTAAAAGCAGTGCCTGGCGGTTACATGAGGTGTAGGTTATGAAAGACAGTTTGTTTGAAATGCTATTAAGTTTGTTTGAAAAAACATTAAATAAGCTAAAAGAAAATCATGCAACCGATGGAGCAACTAAAGAGACAATCAAGGAAAACTTGCCGGATCTTTATACGTCTTCCCTCGATATAGCTAGCGAAGACCTCGAGGCTGATTTTTTCAAATCCGCGCGTGCTGATTCCATGCGTGTCTTTACTTACGATGAACAGATGAAATTTACTAAAGCCAGCTATCAATTTTTGATGCGCTTACTGGTATGGGAAATTATTGACCGTGATACTTTAGAGCTGATTATCAATCAACTTGTATTTTCTGATTCCCGTATTGTTTCCCTAGAGGAAACGAAATGGACGGTTCGTAGTGTGCTTGCTGATACATTAAATACCAAACAACTTGCTTTTCTTGATCTTGTGCTGTATCAAAAAAGAGATGGGTATTCACTGCATTGATATTACCACAGGAACGAGGTTTAACGGCTCATGAGTAAGCATTTGGTTATCGTTGAATCACCTGCAAAAGCGAAAACCATTCAAAAATATTTAGGCGATAATTATGATGTCCTTGCCTCCTATGGGCATGTTCGCGATTTACCGCCCAAAAAAGGTTCTGTGGAGCCGGAGCATCATTTTGCAATGACTTACCGCCCCATTGAAAAAAATGCCCGACATATTGAATTAATTGCAAAGGCTTTAAAAAAAGCCGATTCGCTTTTGCTTGCAACAGACCCGGATAGAGAAGGTGAAGCCATTTCCTGGCATGTTTTCGAGTTAATGAAAGAGCGAAACTTATTAAAAGACAAAACAGTCCACCGTATTTTTTTCAACGAAATCACCAAATCAGCGATTAAGGAAGCCATTGATAATCCAAGAGATATTTCCATGGATTTAGTCAATGCCCAACAAGCAAGACGTGCCTTGGATTATTTGGTTGGTTTTAATCTGTCCCCTTTATTGTGGAAAAAGGTAAGACGTGGTTTATCAGCAGGTCGTGTTCAGAGTCCGGCACTGCGGCTGATTGTTGAGCGGGAAGAAGAAATTGAGCGTTTTGTCTCGCAAGAATATTGGCGGATACTGGCTAATTGTCAGCATGATGCCACGGCCTTTGAGGCGCGTTTAACCCATTATCAGCAAGAAAAATTACAACAATTTACCATCAATAATGAAGAACAGGCTCAACGCATCAAAAGCAAGCTTTTAGAAGAAGCAAAAGGTGTTTTGCTGGTTAGCAATATCGATAAAAAACAACGTAAACGTAATCCTTCTGCACCATTTATTACTTCAACTTTACAACAGGAAGCGGCCAGAAAATTAGGGTTTACTGCCCGTAAAACCATGATGGTAGCTCAGCAATTGTATGAAGGCATTGATATTGGTACTGGAACTGTGGGTTTGATTACGTACATGCGTACGGATTCGGTAAATCTGGCTACAGAGGCGATTGATGAAATCAGGGACTATATTCGACAACGATATGGCGAAGAAAACAGTCCCAAAAATCCAAGGATTTTCAAAACAAAATCTAAAAACGCTCAGGAAGCGCATGAAGCCATCCGTCCCACGTCGATAAAACGTGCTCCTGATATGATAAAAGAGTCGCTGACGGCTGATCAATTCAAACTGTACAATCTTATTTGGAAACGTACATTGGCTTGCCAAATGGCTGAAGCTATTCTGGATACGGTGACGGTGGATCTTAATTGCGGTGAAGGACATGTTTTTAGAGCGAATGGTTCAACCATTCTTTTCCCCGGATTTTTGAGTGTTTATGAGGAAGGCCGGGATGATGCCAAAGAAGAAGAACAATCCATCCTATTACCTTCCCTGGCTGTGGGCGATAAAGTGAAATTGCTTGATATTTTAGCCAATCAGCATTTTACGGAACCGCCGCCACGCTATTCAGAAGCGTCATTGGTAAAAGCATTGGAAGAATTTGATATTGGGCGGCCTTCTACTTACGCAACTATTATTCATACGTTGCAGCAACGCGAATACGTTGTCGTAGAGAAAAAGCGGTTTTACCCAACGGACGTTGGGCGTATAGTCAGTCACTTTCTAACTAACTATTTCACCCGATACGTGGATTATAAATTTACAGCTCATCTTGAAGATAAGCTGGATGCTATTGCTCGCGGTGAAAAAGAATGGGTTCCGGTTTTGGAAGAATTTTGGCAGCCATTTATCGAGAAAATTCATGCCATTGATGAACAAGTACAGCGCAAAGATGTAACGACTGAAGTACTGGATGAGAAATGTCCGAAATGCGGCAGTCCACTGGCGATTCGCCTCGGTAAACGTGGGCGCTTTATTGGTTGTACTGCTTACCCTGATTGCGATTACACTCAAGATTTGAGCTCCTCCTCGACTGAACGTGCCGAATCTGAAGTGGTTGAGGGACGAGTGTGTCCTGATTGCGGTGGAGAATTACACATCAAAACAGGACGCTATGGCCGGTTTATTGGTTGTAGTAATTATCCCGAATGCAAACATATTGAGCCGTTGGAAAAACCAGCCGATACACAAGTAGAATGTCCCAAATGTCATAATGCGACGCTATTGAAACGCAAGTCACGAAAGGGAAAGATTTTTTATTCATGCGCTGCTTATCCTAAATGCGATTATGCATTATGGAATGAACCAATTGCCCAGCCCTGTCCCAAATGTGGATGGCCTGTGCTCACGGTAAAAGAAACCAAGCGCTCCGGTCGTCAGATCATCTGCCCGAAGGAAGGATGTGGTTATACGGCATCTGCCGAGCAAGGCGAGTAATTGTACAGTATACTTACCTTTGCCAGACTCTTGACACAAAAAAAGTATCATATAAAAATGTCGATGGATAACGCAGGTACTCATTGACACAGTAGAGTGGCATGCGGGATTATAATGATGTGTTGTGATGTGAGTTTTATATACTGAGGAACAGTAAAATGTCAGACAAAGTACGCGGTACGGTAAAATGGTTTAATGACAGCAAAGGCTTTGGTTTTATTGAAAGCGAAGGCAAAGATTATTTCGTTCATTTTAGTGCTATAAAATCAGATGGATTTAAAACCCTAAAAGAAGGCGCTGCTGTTTTATTTAAAGCTTCTCAAGGCCAAAAAGGTCCACAAGCTGAAGAAGTGGAAGTTGTATCGTAACTCTTTAGCAATAGAATGTAATATTCCTAGCATTGGGACAAAAGCACTAGGCAGGTGCTCAGCGGTTATTTGGGAAAATTAATGCATTCAATAGGTGTGTGGTGGTTATGGCTGGTATTTTTCATCATCATCACCATTGTATTGGCCGTTGATTTGTTTCTGTTTGGTGGTAAAAACAATATCAAATGACCCTGAAAGCTTCTGTTGTATGGAGCGGTGTCTGGGTTGGGCTAGCTTTACTTTTTAATGCTTTTTTATGGTTCTACCTCATGCAAAATTACGCCTTGAAGGTTGCCAATGAAAAAGCATTGGAATTTTTTACTGCTTATCTTGTTGAAGAAACATTATCTATGGATAATGTTTTTGTCTTTCTCGTTATTTTCAAGTATTTTGCCATTCCTATAAATTTTCAAAGACGGTTACTCTTATTTGGTGTATTAGGCGCTATTGCGTTGAGGCTTGTATTCATTTCGATGGGAATTTGGCTTATCCATCGCTTTGATTGGGTTTTTTATATATTCGGCTTATTACTCATTTATTCAGCCATCAGGATTTTTGCATTTCATGATGGGGAACAGTCATTATCTGATAATTTGATTTTACGTGGATTACGCAGGATTTTCCCCCTTACCGAATCGATTGCCAGTCAGACATTTTGGGTGAAGAAAAATAAGCGTTATTATCTTACCCCGCTCTTCATTGTTCTTATTTTTGTTGAAATCAGTGATCTGATATTTGCTATGGATAGTATTCCTGCTGTATTTGGCATTACAAATGATCCATTTATTGCATTTACTTCTAATGTGTTTGCAGTATTGGGATTGCGAGCCATGTATTTCATATTGGCAACGATGCACGAGCGATTCCTACTTCTTAAATATGGCTTGGCATTCATATTATGTTTCATCGGTGCGAAGATGCTTCTTCATCATGTGGTGGACATTTCTATTTTTATTACTTTGGCGATTATAACCTTGACTTTATTTACTTCTATAGCTTTAAGTAAGCTGATTCATGTTGATGTCCACAAAGATTAATATTTAATTTTTTCGATTTAAAAAAACTATTTTTTGTCTATATTAAAGATATGGCAGCATTTGCCGATTTTTTATATAAATTTTTTAAAAAGTGGCCATATCACATGAACATTAAACAACAACTTGCAATACGCTCAACTGTTTTAAAAAGCCATGTGAATAAATACGCTATGTTGGGTTTGGTCATCTCTATCGGCAGTATCATAGTGGCATCCTTACTCGTTTCTTATCAAACGACCGGGGAAATAAGCTTAGGAGGGTTTCTTAAGGCACAAGCAAGCAATCCCGCCATATGGGCACTGGATTTGACCCCATTTATGTTTGCTTATTGGGGACAGTCATTCTGTTATGAATTGGTCAGTAAAGCTGAGTCAATCATTGAAAATAAAACTCGGGAAATTGCCAGTAAAAGTGATGATTTGGAATTAAAGCTTAAATATGAAAGTAATCATGATCGGCTGACCAATTTGCCGAATAGTCATTTATTGTCGCAACGTATTAATCAAGGCATTCAGCAACTGCATTCAGGAGAAGAACTTGCTTTAATTATTTTGAAAATCAATAAATTTAAAGAAATTAATTACAATTTTGGCAGTTTTAGTGCCAACAGTCTTTTGGTTCAATTTGCGGAAAAATTAAAATCAATCTTATTGGAACCCTACATGCTGCAGGCTTATATGGGCATGAACATGGTGGCACGCATACAGGGGGCAGAATTTGCAATTCTTATTCCAAGATTAAAAGAAGAACATCAACTTGATAGAATTATTCATAATCTTATCCAAGCGACGTCCGTTAGTTTTATGATTGATGGTAATAATATTGAAGTAACGACCACTGCGGGTGTAGTACTTCACCCGCAACATGGCAATAATGATGAACAGTTAATGCAGCGCGCAACATTAGGATTGCTTGATGCAGAAGAAAGAAATAAATCTTATGCTATTTATCAAGCAAACATGGAAAAGAATTACAAAACCAAACGAACCATCTTGAAAGAATTAAGAAGTGCCATCGAACAAGAGGAAATTGGTATTTTACATCAACCGATTGTGGAATTAGCAACGGGCAAAATATTGGGAGCTGATGTTGGCATTCATTTTGAAAATATTCAATATGGTAATTTCGATGTTGAAAAATTAATTCCTTTGGTAGGAGGAAGCTCCTTAGTTAAAAATTTGACCGTTTTTACCTTAAAAAATGCTATTAGACAGTTGGCTTTGTGGCATCAGGCCAATCATAAAATTTATATTCAAATTAATATATTTAATGCAACCGATCCGGACTTGCCAGATATTTTAAATAACTTATTAAAAGAAAATAACTTATCGCCAGACTATTTAAAAATTGAATTGACAGAAAAAGCCTGTTTAAGTGATCAAGAACGTTCCATGGATGTGCTCAAGCGATTGGCTGATCTCGGAATAAAAATATGCATCAGTGATTTTGCCAGTGGTTATTCTTCGTTTGTTTATCTCATTAACTTTCCCATCAGTGAAATTAAAATTGATAAGGCGTTTATCAGCAATATGATGAAGGATACAAAACGTCATCATCTTGTCGAAGCAATCATTAAATTAGGTGAGGTTATGGATTTAAATGTCATTGCCGATGGTATTTTTGATGAAAATACGCTCAATGAACTGAAAAATCTAGGTTGTCTGTATGGTCAAGGAGAGCATTTTTCCAATCCAGTTGATGCAGATCATTTTTCTAAATTACTCAATAGACCATAATATATCCTAATAGATTATTGAGTTTTCCCTGTTATGCGCATAAAATGTGCAATTAGTCATAGCATCGTTAATGCATGCTGCAAGCATGGATGACTGGGATAAAAAATGATTACCTATAGAAAAATGTTAAAATCAAAAATCCATCGTGCTCGTGTTACGGAAGCGGATCTGGATTATGAAGGCAGCATCACAATTTCTCCTGAATTGCTTGCTGCATCAAATATCTTGCCTTATGAGGCAGTCAATGTCTGGAATGTCACTGCAGGAACGAGATTTGAAACGTATGCCATCGAAGGCATGCCCAATTCTACCGACATATGTGTGAATGGGGCTGCTGCGCATCTGGTAACTCCGGGCGATATTATCATTATTGCTTCTTTTATTCAGCTTACTGATGAAGCTTGCTACACGTTTAAACCTACGGTTGTTTTCGTAGACGAATATAATCGTATAAAAGAATTGCGTCCTGAAATTGTTAATCTGAAAAAGTCGGTAGAAACAATAGGGTAAGTTGTTAATCTTAAGACAGGAACCTTATTTGACTGGAAAGTTAAAATAAGTGTGGGGATAAGGTTCATTGTCCAGGGTAAAATGCCACCATTCCTTGGGGTAGGGTTTAAACCCGTACGTCATCATCAGTGTCCGTAAAAGCATGCGGTTTTTGAGTTGTTGTTTGCTTAATCCCCGATAAAAAACATGAGCGCTTTTGTCAAAGTAATCAAATGGCGTTCCCATGTCGATGGGGTGGTTTTTGCCTAAGTTGTCGTTCTTTTGATTGGTTTTATTGGCATTGGAAGTTTTGATTAACGTGATATCAACCGTGCTGCCGCGACTATGGCCTGAATAAAGCGCGATGTATCCTTTGTCAAATAATGTTTTTTTAGGTTCATGTGGATAAAAACGTTGTTTCATGCGCGTGTCGTTTAAATCTTTACTCCAAAGATTAAAAGCATTCACCGCCATTTGCGGGCGGTAACAATCATATACCTTGAGTCGATAACCCTGGCGAGCTATTGCAAGTTGTGCTTTCTGTAATTGGATGGCGGCAGCCCGGGTAAGAATGCAGCGAGGTGCCAGATAACCTGGAATGGGAGTTCCCACAAAATTATTATTGCCAGCATAGCGCATGTCTTCAATGATGTTCGGGGCGACGTCATGAAGATAAACAAAATTATTGGGTAAAGCAAAAATGGATGGGCAATATCGGCTCTACACCAATTAAGGGGGCACTGTAATCAAATTAGTCTAGACTAAGTCCTTGATTTAGCGATCAAAAGGAGATTAAAGTGCCTAAGAACAATCTTATCCTAAATTTACCTGGATTTTCCATATTAAAAGTGAGTGGGTATCAACCCTTATTATTAGATGTAACTTATAACCGATTAGCTCGGTGTAGTCATTGCCAAAGTAAGCAGGTTCGCAAGAAATCATCGTATGTAAGAACAGTACATCATGAGTTAATAGGGCATCGTCGAAGTGTATTGAGGTTTAAAGCGTATAAGCTTTATTGTCATACTTGTTGTCGCTATGGTAATCAACAGTTTCCCGGTATCAATAAACATCAACGTGCTACTTGGCGAGCTCAAGCTGCAGTGTTTCATGAGCATAGCCGCGGGGTATCGCAAAAAGATTTATCAGAGCGTTATAAGAAAGGAAAAGCGACCATAGAGCGCTGGTATCAGCGGCATTATGAAGAGCAACATCGAGAATTAATCAATAAACCATGTCCTGTGGTACTGGGTATTGATGAACATTTTTTCAGTAAGAAAGAAGGGTTTGCAACTACTTTTTGTGACCTAAGAAAACATAAGATATTTGATGTGGTTCGTGGCCGTCGTGAGCAAGAATTAAAAGAATATCTCCAGCAATTACCTGGAAAAGAACGTGTCAAAGTGATTTGTATGGACTTGAGCAGTACATACCGTTCCTTAGTAAAGAAGTACTTTCCTAATGCTATGATAGTGGCTGATAGGTTTCATGTAATCCGTTTAATTCAACATCAGTGTATGATGACCTGTCGAGAACTCTCCACTGAAATTAAAAACAATAGAGGTATCTTAGCCTTATTAAGAACAAGACCTGATAACTTAAGTGATGAGAAGAAAGTCAAAAGAGATGCGTTTTTCACTGAAAATCCTGCAATAGAGGCTATATATCAATTTCAGCAACAACTGCACTCACTATTAATGAAAAGGGCGCTAACACAGCATGAGTGCCGTAAAGTAATACCTACTTTCTTAGAAATGTTGGCTGAGTTAAAGCAAAGTGGTTTTAAAGCATTAGCATCATTAGGTAAAACACTTTGGGCTTGGAAAGATGAAGTGGCCAGAATGTGGCGATTTAGTAAGTCAAATGGAATAACAGAAGGCTTTCATCGCAAAATGAAACTCATTCAGCGAAGAGCTTATGGTTTTAGAAATTTTGAAAATTATAGAGTACGTGTTAAGGTCCTCTGCGGGTGATTAAAGCTGCCCCCTTAAATGGGAAAGAGCCGCAATATCCTAAAAGTAACAATGCCGAAATAATAAATCGCATGCATTATTCCTGTAAAAAACCAAGGTTATATAAAAGAGAACACTGGAATTAATTGTATTTAATTTTAGTGTGCGTTACATCGATTCCAGTATCATATTCCACGAATAAAAATTTATTTTTTACAGGCGGGGCAAGTACCTCCTGTGTTTCAATGGTTTCATCATTCATAAAACCACAAGCGGTCAGCATAAGCAGTATGGGCAACAATAAAATTCCTTTCATGGTGTCCTCGAGTTTTAAACGTCCTGAGTCAATAGGTTGTAGTTTATATGATTCTCTTTGGTAACGCTTGTGTTTCATGAATTCCTTTCACTATACTGATGTCTGTTCGAATAAGACTCAATAATTTTGGCTTATTGTTCGATGAGCATGACTATGGGAAAACACAATGTTAGACAGGGCCAGTATTATCAATAAACAGTTTCTAAAACGAGTAAAGCAAGCCGATTTTCCAGCACCAAAAAGTACGACAACGTTGACTTCTGCAGGGTTAGATAAGAAAACTGCTATTGAACTGTTTGATTCGCAAATCAAATCTCGTCAACTTGATCTTATTGCTCGGCAATTAAAGGAAAAAGGATTGTCTTATTATACGATCGGTAGCAGTGGACATGAGGGGAACGCTGTTTTTGGCCACGTATTTCGGTCGAGCGATATGGCTTTTTTACATTATCGCAGTGGCGGATTTTTTTTGCAAAGGGCCAAACAAGTGCAAGGCTGTGATGGGGTGCGTGATATATTGCTTTCTCTGGTTGCCGCGGCTGATGATCCCATTGCAGGCGGCCGGCATAAAGTATTTGGCAGTGTGCCATTGACTATTCCACCGCAAACATCAACGATTGCTTCCCACCTGCCAAAATCATTAGGCGCGGCTTTTTCCATTACACGCGCCAAGGAATTAAAGATTGAGAGTGCCTTGCCGCAGGATTCCGTGATTCTTTGCTCGTTTGGTGATGCGTCTACTAACCATGCATCAGCGCAAGCGACCATCAATGCAAGTTCCTGGCTTGCGCAGCAATCTTATCCTTTACCGCTTGTATTTATTTGTGAAGATAACGGGATTGGTATTTCTGTGCCAACTCCCAGCCATTGGATAGAAGCTTCGATAAAATGCCGGCCTCATATTCGTTATCTTGCTTGTGACGGTTTGAATATTGCGGATTGTTATGCAAAAGCCAAAGAAGCTGACTATTTGGCACGCGTCAAAAAACAAGTGGTTTTTTTACACATGCGTTGTGTGCGCTTGTTAGGGCACGCCGGTTCAGACATTGAATCGCAATATCGCAGCGAGGCTGAGATAGAAGCTACGGAAGCGGACGATCCATTACTACATACGGCTGGCCTATTATATCGAGAAGGATGGATGACATTACAGGGAATTGTCAGTTTGTATGAAAATAATCACGCTTTGATCGAGGCTAAGGCTTTGGAAGTGGCTCATAGCCCGCAGTTAGCGAACGCCGTGGAGGTCATGGCGTCCTTATTCCCCAACTCTCGCCAAGTGAATCATTATTCATTGCCTGATGAAACCCGGCGGGCGCAAGTGTTCGCTGCTTCTTATTCGCAATTGCCAATGAAACGCAATTTATGTCAGCACATTAATTTTGCTTTGACGGATTTGCTCATGCAATACCCCAACATGGTCGTGTTCGGAGAAGATGTGGGTAAAAAAGGCGGGGTGTATCGGGTAACGGCCGACTTGCAAGCTCGTTTTGGGCGACGACGGGTATTTGATACGATTCTTGATGAAACGACCATTCTGGGAACAGCGATTGGAATGGCACATAATGGCTTTCTACCTGTGCCGGAAATCCAGTTTTTGGCCTATTTCCACAATGCAGAAGATCAGCTAAGAGGTGAAGCATCCACCTTGTCCTTTTTTTCAAATGGTCAATATCAAAATCCGATGGTAATACGCATAGCTTCGCTGGCTTACCAAAAAGGTTTTGGTGGTCATTTTCATAATGACAATTCGATTGCTGTTTTTCGTGATTTACCCGGTGTTATCGTGGCCTGTCCATCTAATGGTCCGGATGCCGTGAAGTTATTGCGAACTTGCATGCAACTTGCGCATCAGGAAGGGCGTGTGGTTGTTTTTCTAGAGCCTATTGCTTTATATATGACCAAAGATCTTCATGAGCCAGGGGACAATGGCTGGTTATTTGAGTATCCACCGCTTAATGAGCGTATTTTACCTGGGGAAGTGGGGATACATGGTAAAGGAGATACAGTGATTCTAACTTATGCCAATGGTTATTATTTATCCCGTCAGGCTGCAAAGATATTGGCCGAGCGCTATGATATCAAGGTAAAAGTCGTTGATTTGCGTTGGCTTAGTCCTTTGCCCAAAGAAGCTATTTTACATGAAGTGTCAAAAGCAAAGCAAGTATTGATTGTGGATGAAGGACGGAGAAGTGGTTCGGTGAGTGAGGGCTTAATGACGTTATTGATGGAGCATGGTTTGTCGCATTTAAAAATCCGACGCCTGACCGGAGAGGATTGTTTTATTCCTTTAGGAAGTGCTTGGCAGCATCTTTTGCCCAACAGGGACAAAATCATAGCAGAAGTCATACGTATGATGGAGAATGGCAGGGCGTCTGAGAAAAAATCAAGCCGAACGAAAGCCGCGCAGCCATTTGTTAAATAAGGTCGAGCGATACCTTCGTATTAGATACTCAAAGCAATTGATAGATAAAGGAGAGAGAAGTGGACGACTTGCTATTTCTGGATGAACAGCTACGTGATGATGAGCGTATGATTCGTGACAGTGTCGGACGTTTTGTCAGCCATGACGTCGTCCCACTCATGGCCGAAGCATTTGAACATGCAACTTTCCCGCGTGAACTGATTAAAAAATCCGCCGACCTGGGGTTGTTAGGATTGACTTTACCAGCGGAGTACGGTGGAGCTGAAGCCTCTTACGTGGCCTATGGTTTGGTTTGCCAGGAATTGGAGCGTGGTGACAGTGGTCTTCGCAGTTTTGTATCTGTGCAAAGCTCGTTATGCATGTATCCTATTTTTCGTTATGGTAACGAAGAGCAAAAAAAGCGGTTCTTGCCGGCAATGGCTGCTGGCGAAATCCTTGGTTGCTTTGGCTTGACGGAACCGGACTCGGGTTCGGATCCTGGCAGTATGCGTACTGTTGCTAAAAAAGTGAAAGGTGGCTGGCGCTTGAGTGGCTCAAAACTCTGGATAACCAATGCATCAATTGCCGATATTGCCATCGTCTGGGCTAAAACCGATGAAGGAATTCGGGGATTTATCGTTGAAAAAGACTTTCAAGGGTTTGTGCGTAATGAAATCAAATTAAAACAGTCATTACGCGCTTCCATCACCGGGGAATTGGTGTTTGAGGATGTTTTTGTCCCAGAAGCGAATTTATTACCGGAAGCGCGCGGATTGAGTGCTCCATTAAGCTGCTTAAGCCAGGCACGTTATGGCATTGCCTGGGGAGCAATGGGAGCTGCCATGGCGTGTTTTGATATCACCCGTGATTATTTGCTCGAACGCAAGCAATTTGACAAGCCCATCGCTTCATTTCAGCTCATCCAAAAAGATTTAGCGGATATGTATACCGAAATTGTGAAAGCACAATGGTTAAATTTGCAAATTGGCCGTCTGAAAGATGAGCAACGTGAAACTCCTGTCATGATTTCGCTGGCCAAAGGCAATGCATGTCGTGAAGCATTAAAAATTGCTCGTACCTGTCGGAATTTACTGGGAGCAAATGGCATCAGTCTGGAATATCATGTCATTCGTCATATGCTGAATTTGGAGTCTGTTTTTACCTATGAAGGTACTGACAATGTCCATACATTGGTTTTGGGTAGGCATATCACAGGCATTAATGCATTCAGTTAGAAACGGGAGTGATGTTCGGGATTTATTCATTTTTTCTACTACACTTAAAGTATAACTAGAAAAGTCCATTTTAACGCGATGGATTTATTTAGGAGATACTGATGAGTATAAAATTGGAACCGGAACCAGATACATTATTAAATCCCGAACAGTTAAAACAAGATCTTATGGATATAAAATTACAGGGAGAGCCTAATACAGAATTAAGCCCTATGGAAGTAAAAAAAGCACTGCAAGAAGAAGGTTCCGATAATGAGCTGCTGCAAAAAAGTTTTATGGGTGCAGATATGGTTGATTCCGTGGGAGAAGGTACTCCTGGCTATCAAACCACGGGTGAAGCGGACGGATTTGGTTATGGAGCTTTACAAGAAGAAACCAGCGGTGTGGTAGAAGTAAGTGATGAGCAGCAATACGAAGATGAAATAGACGCCCCTGCGCCTACGCCGTCTCCTTTCCGAAAGAGACCCTACTAAAAAATAACACAAGCAATTCTTCGGGATCGCTTCTTGGATTAAGCGTTATCTTGTTATTTATTCAAAGACCAGTTATTATTCGCATGCAGTCGGGGCGTAGCGCAGCCTGGTAGCGTACTAGCATGGGGTGCTAGTGGTCGAAGGTTCAAATCCTTCCGTCCCGACCATCAAATTTCGGCTCTTTCCCATTTAAGGGGGCAGCTTTAATCACCCGCAGAGGACCTTAACACGTACTCTATAATTTTCAAAATTTCTAAAACCATAAGCTCTTCGCTGAATGAGTTTCATTTTGCGATGAAAGCCTGGCTCTTTCCCATTTAAGGGGGCACTTTAATCAAATTAGTCTAGACTAAGTCCTTGATTTAGCGATCAAAAGGAGATTAAAGTGCCTAAGAACAATCTTATCCTAAATTTACCTGGATTTTCCATATTAAAAGTGAGTGGGTATCAACCCTTATTATTAGATGTAACTTATAACCGATTAGCTCGGTGTAGTCATTGCCAAAGTAAGCAGGTTCGCAAGAAATCATCGTATGTAAGAACAGTACACCATGAGTTAATAGGGCATCGTCGAAGTGTATTGAGGTTTAAAGCGTATAAGCTTTATTGTCATACTTGTTGTCGCTATGGTAATCAACAGTTTCCCGGTATCAATAAACATCAACGTGCTACTTGGCGAGCTCAAGCTGCAGTGTTTCATGAGCATAGCCGCGGGGTATCGCAAAAAGATTTATCAGAGCGTTATAAGAAAGGAAAAGCGACCATAGAGCGCTGGTATCAGCGGCATTATGAAGAGCAACATCGAGAATTAATCAATAAACCATGTCCTGTGGTACTGGGTATTGATGAACATTTTTTCAGTAAGAAAGAAGGGTTTGCAACTACTTTTTGTGACCTAAGAAAACATAAGATATTTGATGTGGTTCGTGGCCGTCGTGAGCAAGAATTAAAAGAATATCTCCAGCAATTACCTGGAAAAGAACGTGTCAAAGTGATTTGTATGGACTTGAGCAGTACATACCGTTCCTTAGTAAAGAAGTACTTTCCTAATGCTATGATAGTGGCTGATAGGTTTCATGTAATCCGTTTAATTCAACATCAGTGTATGATGACCTGTCGAGAACTCTCCACTGAAATTAAAAACAATAGAGGTATCTTAGCCTTATTAAGAACAAGACCTGATAACTTAAGTGATGAGAAGAAAGTCAAAAGAGATGCGTTTTTCACTGAAAATCCTGCAATAGAGGCTATATATCAATTTCAGCAACAACTGCACTCACTATTAATGAAAAGGGCGCTAACACAGCATGAGTGCCGTAAAGTAATACCTACTTTCTTAGAAATGTTGGCTGAGTTAAAGCAAAGTGGTTTTAAAGCATTAGCATCATTAGGTAAAACACTTTGGGCTTGGAAAGATGAAGTGGCCAGAATGTGGCGATTTAGTAAGTCAAATGGAATAACAGAAGGCTTTCATCGCAAAATGAAACTCATTCAGCGAAGAGCTTATGGTTTTAGAAATTTTGAAAATTATAGAGTACGTGTTAAGGTCCTCTGCGGGTGATTAAAGCTGCCCCCTTAAATGGGAAAGAGCCCCGAAATTTGATGGTCGGGACGGAAGGATTTGAACCTTCGACCACTAGCACCCCATTCTTAAAAAGACCATTTTCAAACAGTATCATTTGATATCAAAAAGAATCATTAACTCATTGTATTTTATTAATTTTTATCATCTGCTATACTTCAAAAAATATCAAACGATTTCATGTGAGAACTCACGAAAGTACACCTAGAAGTACACCTAATTTTTTAAGTGGTGCAATAATGGAAAGACAATTTACAGACGCCTATATTCGATCGCTAAAACCAAGATCTTCTCGCTATGAAGAATTCAGAGATGGGGGTTTTGGTATACGAGTCACCCCCAAAGGGCTAAAAACATTTCTATACCGTTATAAAATCAACGGCCAAAGGCATTTCATCACTATAGGCCACTACCCTGCTATGAGTTTATCCGAAGCCAAGAAACGTTTTATCGATTTAAGCGACATACGCCATGGCGAAGTAAATCCTAAAGAGCAGATCGCAGAACAAAAACAGAAAGACCAAAGTACCGTAAAAAATCTGATACTCCACTGGTACACCAACTACATTGAAAAACACCGCGCCCAACCGCTGCAAATCTGGCAGCATATCAAAGTGGATATCATTCCCCTATTGGGCAATAAAAAACTAGAACACTTAAAAACGAGGGAAATAACTCAAGCTCTCGATAAAATCGTTGGTCGCGGTTCACCCGTACATGCCAATAAAGTACTGAGCACACTAAAACAAGCATTCAACTACGCAGTAAGCCGAGGCGAAATGCTGCTAAACCCTGCAATGACCATACGAGCCAGAGACATAGGTGGTATAGAAAAACCCAGAGAACGCTATTTAACCCTCGATGAAGTAAAAACCCTATGGCAATTCCTAGACAGCGAAGAACATGGAACATCTTTCCAGATCCGAGCAGCTCTGAAAATCATCCTACTTACAGGCGTAAGAACAGGAGAAATCCGAGTAGCCAAATGGTCAGAGTTCGACTTCGAAAACTCCTTATGGACTATCCCAGCCGAGAATACCAAAACCAACATAGTCATGAGAATCCACCTCACAGAAATGACTAAAAAGGTATTGAGAGAACTCAAAGCACACAGCAATTCAGAATATGTCATTACAGGCGCAGACGACCAAAGTATTTTATCAGATCGGGCTATGCCAAGAGCTGTAATCCGAATACAATCACGAGTCGGTATTCCGCACTGGACAGCACACGACTTAAGACGAACCTTTGCAACCCAGCTTGGTGAGGCTTTGCATATTGATCCCGTGGTGATTGAGAAATGCTTAGGGCATAAGATGCCTAAAATAATGGCCACCTATAATAAGAATGAAATGCTGCCTCAAAGAAAGGAAGCCCTTATTCGGTGGGAAGAACGTATTAAGCAACTTATAGAATCAGACTCCCCCAAATTAGCTGTATATTGCAAAGATGCATTAAACAAAGCAGAAATTACGATTGGATAAAAATTTATGATAAAAAATCTAATTACACAACAAGAAGGAAAAACACTCGAGTTTAAAAGAGATTTATCATCACCAAAATCACTACTTAAATCTATCGTTGCTTTTGCAAATACAGCTGGCGGTCACCTGATTATTGGGGTCAATGATGAAAGACAAATAACAGGTGTTGAGCATCCATTAGACGAAGAGGAACGTCTATGTAATCTGATTGCTGATTCTATCTCACCACGCCTTATACCTAGTATTGAATTGGTAACACTAAATAATAAAACACTGCTGGTAATTGAAGTATTTGTCAGCAATACAGGACCTCATTGGATCAATTCAGAGGGATCAACACAAGGTATTTATGTCCGACTAGGTTCCACAAATCGTCAAGCAGATCAAGAGCTTATCACAGAATTACACCGTCGCTCAGAAGGAGTAAATTTTGATGAAATGCCCATGCCTGAGCTTTCTGTCGATGATGTTGATATAACGAAAGCTCAAGAACTATTTTCAGATATTAAATCGCTGAATGAAAAAAACCTCCTGACTTTAAAGCTCATCACTTCTCATCAAGGAAAATTAGTTCCAACAAAAGGCGCGATATTGTTATTTGGAAAAGAACGCAATACATATTTTCCTGATGCCTGGGTACAATGTGGCCGTTTCATTGGTAAAGACAAATCCCGTATTTTCGATCATGTTGATATCTATGACTATCTTCCCAATGCAGTTGAGAGCATCATGATGTTTTTGAAAAAGCACGCTTTACGTGGCGCTGATTTTTCAGCAGTACAAAGAAAAGATATTTGGAGTATCCCTCTTCTTATGTTGCGCGAAGCTGTTATCAATGCACTTGTTCATACTGACTACTCTCAACGTGGTGCGCCAATTCGAATTTCCTTTTTTGACGACCGTATAGAAATAGAAAACCCTGGAATTCTTTTGCCAGGACTAACAATTGAAGATATGCGACAGGGTATATCAAAAATTAGAAATCATGTCATTGCCAGAGTTTTTCGTGAACTTAATTTAATTGAACAATGGGGAAGTGGCGTAAGTCGTATCTACTCCGAAGCTATAGAACAAAAATTACAAGAACCCGAAATTATCGAAATTGGGATGCGAATACGCTTTATAATATACCTTGCACAAGCTATACCAATTGACACTATTTTCGATAAAAGGGATGAACAATTAGAGTCACGGCTAGAGTCACGGCTAGAGTCACGGCTAGAGTCAAAACTTGCGGCTAGAGTCATTTTGATATTACAAAATGAAGAAATTGGCAAATTACAAATTGCTCGTGCCTTAGGTCATGAAACCGTTTCTGGTGAACTAAATAAGCAAATTAAACAACTTATAACACTTGGAATGATAGAAATGACTATTCCAGACATACCCAACAGCCGATTGCAAAAATATCGCTTAACTACAAAAGGATTAGATTTAATAAATGAATCCCAACATTAAATATTTATTCAGTTGGTGACATTTTGTCACCAACTGAATTTAGCAGTTATGATCAATGTTAGATTAAGGGTAGAGGTATATTGCCACCTCCATTTTAATAAGGTAGTTAGAAAAAGGGATGGCAAATATTGCTTATAACAACCTGAGCAGATGTTTCCAAATGGAAATAACTGAAAAATGAGCAACTGTTTCCATTTTGGAAATGGTTCAAAATAAAACATACTAATAGCTTTTCATACACAGCAATCAAAAAATACATAGGTTCCAAAATGGAACATATGCTCTTTTATATCCCACATTCCGCATTAAAATTTACGAATAATATTTCCAGTAGGGCTCACCAAGGCATTCGAGAATTATTCTATGCCTGTCAGTTAAGTTTATAACCAAGTTAACACTGTTATTGACGGTTAGAAGATCTACACCCTGAAAGCAAGAGAAGACCCATCTTGCCGTAGGTTTTTGCGTTGGTTTTTTTTCATATCAGGGAAGAACATCGCCTTAGCAACAAGTTGGATTCTAATTAAGTGCTCAATAGCAGCATATACCATTAGGCTACAAGTCATTACCATAAGCAACGACTCTATTCTTTCTGGCTTTTTTAAGTACAAAGATGAGGTGAGGAACTCAGGACTTTTTAAAAAACGAAAACCGCGTTCCACAGCTTGTTGTGATTTATATTCATCAAGTAAAAACTGCATGCTCATAGCATCTGATAGGTCATTGGTTGCAAGTATAAAAAGTCCGGTGTTTTGCTCTGCCTCTTCGCACAAATTCAGCTTTGTACATAAGTTACCGGATATTTGGTAAGTTATTTTTACAGGACTGTTGGTACTAGGTCGTCCCCTCCGCTCTTGCTTTGTATGCTTAACAAAATCAATGTTTTCTACACTAACGAACTTTTGGCTTTCAAGCCAAAGACTAAGAGCTTTACTAGCATCTTTATCACAAGCAAAGGAACGGCGGTATAATTTTTTAAATGACTTCACTGCCTGTTCTGTATCCCTTGAAATAGCCTTATGCAAAATGCTGCTTTCTCTTTGCTTGGCCTGTTGGCTACGGACTAACAACCATCTCTGAGCTATACCACCATATGAAGCAGCAAACCAAGAACCAGAGTAACCATTTTCTAGAGGCTCCCAGTCGACATTCGACGCTTGCTGTATGATAGATTTTGCTTCAACTAACTTTTGTGGTACCCGTGTAATAAATAGCTGTTTTTGCTCAGATAAAGAACGAATGCACTCTTCTGTATAAAGTGCGGCGTCTCCTATCAAATAGGTATTGTTGTACGCTGCTTTTAAACTTGATAAATGAGATTTCACCAATTGTTTGAATGTTTCCATATCATTTGCATTGCCACTGCAGGCTTGCATATATAATGGAATGCCAGCTTGATTTTCCGTAAGTAAGTTTAAAACAACTTGATTTAACTCGGGGCGGTGGTCGCGACTATACCCTTTGGTTATTTTTATACACTGGGCATCAATATCTTGTTCGTACTGACCATCAGTATGAAAGCTGGTTGTATCGATATTCATACTTTTACAATCAAGACCTAAATAATCAGTTACCTTCAAGGCAAGACCTGCATAAATCTTTGAAACACCTTCATCGTAAAACGCATCCAAGCTTCGACCGGTTGCGTCATCGTTTAGTTGCTCAGGCATAACTCCTGAACCAAGCAAATGTTCCGTTGCTTTTTCTGAAAAGTATTCTGGGTACATATGTAATGTACGGCTAACAAAGCCCAAACCGTTTAATATCATTGCGGTTAAAAGCGTGCCATGAGATAGCCCACTTTGATTTGATTTTTTTGGAATTAAATTGTCAATATATTCCTGTAAGCCTATTGATTCACAAAACCCTGCAACCAAGCCAAGGTGATCAATGCTTTGGCTAACATAATTCGTACTATCCATTACTCAACTCCAAAAGGGAGTAATAGATCAAAATGGCAGAGGTATGTCAAGAAAGTTTAATTTAATTTTCTACTGCGGAATGACGGCTTGATGAGTATCGTGAAGGCTTAAAGGAAATCGAAATGCAATTGCTCAGAGATTGGAGTCAGTCCGAGCACGGTGAGATTAAAATCATAAAATTTGTACCTACTTTGCAAGATGCTTTTTGGTCTGCAGCAATTTGCAATGCTCATATAATCATTGATGGTACCCAACATACCTTTGAGCATTTACGAGGTACGCTTATTGCTGAACAAGAAGATGGAGTTTGGAAAATTGCGCATACGCACTGCTCTTTCCCAGATTATCGCAATGCGGAAAATAATTCTTTCCCAGTGAATGGTTAAAGTATAATAATGTTGGGTCAAATGACCCAACATTTAATGGATTAGATAGCAAGAGAATCCATTCTATCAAAAGTATCTTCTACAACATCTAACGTTTGTTTCACTGCAGAAACGTCAGCTTTGGGCTTGAAAAGACTATATCCAGTTAGTACTCCTGCCGTAACTCCAACGGTTCCTGCAGCGGCGAGAGTGAGTGAAGCGGCTGCGCTACCTGCCATCACGCCCGTAAAAAACGCTCCTGGACCTGTCCATAGGCCTAAAGCAAAACCAATGCCAAAACCAACAGCTCCTGCTAATACAGTAGCAACAGATACTGCTGCAATGGTCAATATGGTTTTCAGTATATTAGGATGCTTTCCATCTAATGTTTCACGACAATGTTGAGCAAATTGAACATAAGCAGTATGTACTGCTTGTGAATCATTAGCGTATTCAACCGTTCTCAAAAAAGCAGTCATATGATCGCGAATTTCTTCTTGCTTTTTCTTATCTTGTAAACCAGAAACTGCCTTGGTTAATAAAGCTTGAATTTCTGGTAATAACTCTCCATGTGTTTTTAACAGATTAGATGCTTCTGTATGAATGGCTGTTCGTGCATTTTCAAATTGCTCAACATTCCAAATATTTTCTACAAGCAATGTTCCATTATCTAAACATTCGTCATAATTCGCTAATCCAATCAATAAATGGGAGAATTTAACTTTTCTAAATTGCTCCAGTCCCTCAAGGAGTGTTAAGCGCTCAATTTCAGAGCCTGCAATATCATCACCAAACTCACCTTCTACACCATTAAATTTCGCTTTAAACCAATCTTCCAATGGCATGCCAGTCATGATAAAGCTGTGAGACAATTGTGAACCACCTAATGCGCGAGTATCCAGATACTGTTGAATATCCACATGTTTTGTGTTTTCTTTTACGTAAGCAAAAGCTTCTTCGAATAATGGGGTTAATTCAAACGTTTGTACCTGAACAATGGCACGTAGTTCTACAAGCGATTTAAGCATGGCTTGTTTTCTGCCTTGTTCTTCTCTGCTTGATGGTTCTACTGCCTTGATTACTTCTATTTGGTGATCAAGTTCAGCAACAATGGCTTGCAGGCGAACGCTATTATTTCCCTCTTCATCTATTTGTTGCTTCAACCAGTCCTGAAATTCAGGAGCTAATGATTTAGCTTGTTTACTTTCAAAGGCTCTTAGTAATGCTGCATTAAATGCTTCTTTATCTAATTGATCATAGAGTTCAGCGGCTTTAATATGAAGATTGGCATGTTCTTCTTCTAAATGCTCTTCCAGCATTTTGTGCTTGAGCTCATCAATTCTTGCAGAGTTGGTTATTTCTACCATCCCGCCGCCAGGTAAAAGATATAAACCAAATCTTTTTGCAAAACGAATTCGTCCTTGGGCATCGGCGCATATTCTATCGACTGCTTCATTTTCAAGCTTACCAAGCATTTGAATTTGAATTGGGTATAATTGCGTTGCAGGAGGATTTAAGATATCCAGCTGATCTAAATCAAATAGATGAGTTTTATTGGTTTTTATAAGATGTGCTTTTTGTGCCGCACGAAATTGTTGCCAAATTTCAGGCGTATACTCGCTGATTGGATGGGTTAATCTCATTTGGCCTGGATTACCAAATTCAAACCATTCTTGTAATTCTTCATCCAAATCCATCTTATAGAAATCAAACAAGATATCAAAATACTGCTGATTTTCCATGCGTCGTAATACATCAGCATAATTGATTAAAGTGGCGGCATACGCTAATTTTTTGTAATGCTCTTTTGCATCATCTTTACTTTTTACCACGCCAGATAGTTTTTCTACTTCTGCCATTGCATCAAGCAACATGGCTTGTCGGCCAATGGCATTTGCATTTTTGTATTGAAGCAGCATGGGGCCTATATCAGTATATAACTGAGGCATAATATCTCCTTAATTAATAGTAAGAACTACAGCTTGTACATTATTGATCGGAGTGCATTTTTAACACATATTGCATATGATTTACAACAAAAAATAAAAATTGTTAGGTGTCGTTCATAAATAATTTTCCAACTAATTCTGATTTCTTTGTTTATATTCAATAAGTAGGATAATTTCAGCGCAGAGCGGGGATTTGGATGGTAGAAGCCATGGGCATCATGTTAATGTATGCCAATGTAAAAAGGTTGGCCTTCACGCACTACGAAAAACTTTTTCTCTGACACGTGAGCCTTTGTGCGTGCAAGTCTTAAATCTTTTATTGGCTGGGTAATGGATTCTGCACTTAACTGAAAAGTTCCCCAATGGATGCTCATGCTTTTCTGGTTTCCTAATATTAAGTGTCCAATTGTAATCATGTAACCAACGTTGTGAGCTATGATGGGCTGGTAAAAAGGTCACTTTGGCATTTTTAATGTTAATGGACTACCACCAATCCATTTACACAACATGTTTGATGTCATATGCATTTAGTAAAACTTTATTGCCTAAATGGACAACGAACAGAGGATGAAATGTTTTATCCAAATGTTTCAAGGTAGGTATGTCCATATGATCATAATGATTATGAGAAATTAAAACGACATCAATTGGTGGAAGTTTAAAATAACGATATGGCGCATGGAGAAACATTCCCTGTTTATTAACGTGGTAAGTATAGAAGATAATGAAAAATGTATGCCATTAATTTGAGAGTCACTGAAAATGAATCAGCTATGGTCATAGGTTAAGGGCAAAATCTTTTTGTCCAGTCCTGTGCTCTACCTCTTGCAAAGCACTCTCTTGAGCCTGTTTTATGCTCGGTTTAGAAAAGAAACTATAAGCACAAAGAGCTGCGCCGCCTATTATTAAAGCTGCTCCACCCATGGTACTTATACTCATGAGGAGCACGACCAATCCCGCTGCCATTGCTGTTATGCCAGCAAGAGCAGTCAGGCAATTTAAATAAAATGAAGAATTAGTGGGTTGTTGCTCATGTTTGCCTGGTTTCAATGACGCTGAATCCAGAGTAAACCCATAGGGGTTATTAGCGCAAAACTCTTTGAAAACAGCATCTTGTGAGCCTGCAATTTTTTGCTCATTATAGGTAATATCAAAATAAGTATTATCTTTGCGCATCACCTGTGGGTTCAAATAATAAGCCCGATTTTCTTTATGAATTCTACGTGCCACAGAGATAACTAAGGCATCTACCTCGTCTGATAAAGAGGCCGATTGTAGCAATACTTCTTCAGGAAGTTGCATAATTGGTAAATGATGATAATCAAATACACGGCGTACCCGAATGACTTCGAGGGTGTCTGCCATATTGACTAACTGCCGTACATAATCAGCATTGATATTAGTCGCTGTCAGGTGCGCAAGTTTTGGTATTTGGGAAGATTCAGCGATAAATGCTGCTTGATTATCTTTATATTGTATTGCTAATTTTAATAATTGAGCTAATTCGGGTGCAATATTTTGCGTGATTAAGAAATTATAAAGATTATCACTACTTTCCTTATCCCAATAATCAATTCCATCGCCTTGACGCCCTGAGTCATGAAATAGCGCTGTTGCTTGAATTAAAGTAAGAAGGTCTTCAGATGAGATTTTAAAAGCGTTAGCCAATTCCGCTATCGTATGTTCATAGTTATAAACATGGGAGCAATATAGTTTGTGAATTTTCGGAATAAGTTCCATGCATCCTATGGCGTGGAGAATACCATGATGATGGCGATAACTTGCTTTTAGTACAGGAAGGGGGCGGTTGTCGTAAGGTTTTCCATAATATTCGGTATACGCTTTTTTTAATGCGTGTTTTAAAATATCAATGCTCATTTTCACGTTTTCAAGATCAATTAAGGAGCATATAGTACATTAAATTTAATAAAAACTATAATTCAGTGCCTCTGTAGGAACATATTGAATGAATGCACTCTCAAGAGTGCATTCGTTGCCTGGGTGCTTGATAAAATTTTTCATTAATCGTTCAACTCGTTGTATTAATCCAGCGGCTAATTCCATCCATTTAAACGATCATTAAATAGGAAGCGAAAGGTTCAATAAAATCCTATCCATGATTATTGCTTATTTTAAATCTTTGTTGTTAAAATATATTCCATTTTGATCTTGTATTGTAGAAAATGCCATGTATCTATTAGTTTTGAGCAGTCTTAATTCCATAAATGCCTAAATGATTTTTTGTGAATTACTATGCCGTTATTATCAAGAGAACAATTTGTTAAACTATGTACTGAAGCTATTTTGTATACTAGAAATACAATAACAATCAATAATCAAATCAGCGGATATAAAAAATTTCACCGAGAAATTAAAGAAAATCATTATTTCTTTGCCAATGTTCGCGCTTCATTGATAGATACCAGAGAGCATGAATACATGTACAGGCATGATTTGCTTGCACATGTTGGTTTAGGTCATTGTCATGAATTAGCAGATTTTCTTCTCGTAGAAATTGGTAAAGCCTTGGAACTCAAGGGTGCATTTGCAAGAATTCGTATTGTTCGCTCTGTTAAATATGATCATGTTTATCTGGAAATAAAAATCCAATTAAAAGATGAAAAGGATTATTCTTACTGGGAAGTGGACGCTTGGGATCCTCGTGTCATTGATATCAGTACTCGCCCCGATGGTTCCATTAAAAATCATGAAGCGCTTGAGTATGGATATTCAGCCGATGTAAAAAATTCTGTATATTCCGATGAAATTAATTATCAGCAAAGATTTACCTTTTTTGGAGGTATACCAAAACCTTTGCCAGGAGCGCCTAATGGGAGAGCAACACCCGAAGCAGAGATGTTAGACAAACATGCTGAGATGTATAGTGATTATACGATGGAAGAAGCGATGGAAAATGGAAAGCTTGACCCTTCTGGACAAATTCACTATTTACAAGAAGTTTCAAAGTGGCAGCTCTCCTCCCACTAAGGGGTCTTAAAAGATTTCAGTGTCGTATGAGAAATAAATATAGAGATTTGATCAGTCATGCCACTTATAGTTAACTTATCTTCCATTCATACCCTGCATCCAATTAGTAAAAGCGTCGATGCCTTTGCGCAATTGTGCAATCGGTATTCTGCAGGGTGTTTTAATTCTTGTCCTACCTTCTTTAAATCCTGGTCAAATTATGCTTGGGTGATGTATCAATACAGTAGGAATGACAGAAAGCTTATTCAGCCCTATAGGTTGGGTGCTATTGATACTGAGCAGTTTTTACAAAATTTACTAAGAATTTTTCCATTCCTTCAAGACGTTGAGGCTGAACAGGAAATGATGATTGGGTTAAATGAGGGGGAGTCGTATTCAAGAGAGTTTGCCTTGTCATTACTGGAAAATGCCTGGAATGCAATGATTGACATGGATGAGACGAGGGCTTCTCGTTTCCCCGCGTTATTCGAGCAAGCCCGTACTGAGCCTGTTTATTTGATATCCAATACCAACGAGTTGAATGTTTTAAAAATCCTTAGGCTTTTAAGAAGGCAAAACCCAGACATAAGGTTTTATACCCCTCTTGATTTAAGCGTGCGAGAAAGCAGGGAGCCTATTGAAATAGCTCCTAATGTATTTCTGTGCTTATCCTATCGCTACCAATTATTTAAAACCATGGCAGACAATCGTAGTCTCAACCCTCATTCCACCATGTCGTTGCTAAACCATTTGATCAAAGGACAATTAACCAGTACAGCGGTTTCTGACATCCGCGTAGTTAGCCAATTTCCTGGTGATTTAGAGGAAGCCGCGAAACTTGGTATTCCCAAAGAAAATACTTGCCATGCGGATGTGTTTTTTAATGAAGTGGTATTGGGGATGAGGAAAACTGCCTAAATAAAATGTGTGGTGTTCTATTTATTACAAATAAGATATTGCATTTTTATGCAGTTCAATGTAATTGATAACAAATGTAATTTAAACAGTTTAGTTAAACAGATATTATTTTTATAACATAAAATAGTTTATAATTTCATATATGGTAATTTAATTGATTTTAAAATCATATTATGTTAATTTTGAACAAATTTATAGTTAATTAAAATGTCATGATTCTTAAAAGAGGAAAGAAGAATATATTTCTTAGAAAAAATCTAGATTATTTGCTTGCGCAGCACTCTCTAGATATTAAAAACTTATCCATTGAAACTGGTGTCCCTCCTGCAACTTTATCTCGTCTACGAAAAGATGGAAGTAACCCTACTTTATCTTCTATTGAGCCGTTACTTGAATTTTTTAGAGTTGATATGGATTCATTTCTTTATCAGGATATGTCTAGTTTAAGCTATCAAAATAAAAAGAGAATGGGAGATCTTGTTCATATTTCTGTCTATTCTATTGAAGAAATATCAAAAGATAGAAGTAAGGCAAAAGTATCAAAATTTATTGGGGCTGCAGGGATAACTGGAAAAAATGTATTTGGAATATCTATTAATAGCGAAGCCTTGGCTCCTGCATTTCAAAATAACTCTATTGTTATAATAGACCCAGATCTTAAACCAATTGAAGGAGATTATGTGTTATGTTGCCTAGGAGCTGGGGAAGATATTCCCGTATTTAGGCAATTGTTTATAGATGGAAATGATTACTACTTTAAACCAATCAATCCTGGGTTTGGAGAAATGAAACACTACGAATATTTTAAAATTCTAGGAGTAGTTATTAAATCAATTGAGTCATATAGATAGAGAAAATGAAAAATAAAGGAATACAAGAATTTCAACCCTCTCATATTCGCCCCAGAGATTACAACCATTATAATTATATATATTTTTTTATGATGTTATTTATCACTATTTTTATTGCATGTGATATAACAGCATTTAGAATGACTACATTATTTGGAGCGAATGTACCTGTAAGTGGTTTAATTATTCCAATAGTATTTGCATTGGGAGATTTAATAGCAGATATTTATGGCTATCAAATATCAAGAAAATTGATTTGGAATGCTCTTATTTGCCAGTTCATTTTTGGGATAGTAATTACATTAGCAGTTAATTTCCCAAGTCCAGAAAATGATTTAAATAATTTTCACTATAATGAGGCTTTCAAGCATATAATTAGGACTAATATTACGAGCTGCATGTCAGTTTCAAGTGGAATGTTTACTAATGCATTTCTTATGTCAAAGATTAAGATTTGGATGAATGGTAAGCGTTTTTGGATAAGAACTATTTTATCTAGCTCAATTAGTGAGTTTGTACTCTGTTTTGTTGCATACACCACACTGTATCTAGGTTTAAAAAGTCCAATAGAAATTTGGAAAATTATCTTTAGTGTTTGGTATTATAAATTATTATTTGCTTTATTTGCTGCTCCATTAGTTTCCATCGTTGCTTCTAAAATAAAAGAATGGGAAAAAAGCGATGTATTTGATTATGGAGTAAATTACAATCCATTTATTTACAATTATGATGAAAAAATATAAAGGATTAGTCTTTTAATAGAAGATTTTGAAATTAAGGAATGAGGAGATTAATTGTATGAAGGTAAAAGCTAATAATGTTATAAGCTATGTAGGTAATTTAGTTAATAAAATAGAGCCAAAATATACACTAAGATTAGAGGATATAATTTATAGTAAATCGCATGGACATGAAATATGTGTCATGCAGTTAGTTGGAAAAAATGCTTTTCCAAAATATACTCCAGAAGAATTGTTATCTGATCCAAATGCAATGGTGGGATTAAGCCCTCAAGATGCAGTTACAATTACTCGTCTAGAGTATATCATAAAAGAGCGCAAGAAGAATTTACGAGTACTAGAGATAGATAGAAATGGAACAATTCTACTTAGGGATTCTTCTGGAAGAGAATACCGATATTCAGAAAAATATATTTCCTCTTCTAGAGAAATGATAAAAAAATTAAAAAGTGAAGATGCTCATGATTTAGGATATAGAGTAGGATTTAGAGAAGGACTTGATGCAAAAAAATATAAAAAACAACTTTCTGGAAATATTAGATCTAAGTTTATGAAATTTATTCCTTTTCGTCAAAAGGAAGCAGAGCATCTTCAAGTTAATTCATCCTTTAAATGATTAAAAAAATGAGTAGGACATATATAATATGTCCTCTTCTTCGAGTTTGAGAGCCATTTTAATTGCTTCAGTTTTATTTTGATCATGAGTTGTTAAGGGAAGAGTTGCTTCTCCAAGCTCAGAATATAGTTTTTTTCGGGTTCTGTCTGGAAATGAATCCATATGTTTTTTAATTGTGGAGATGTCACCTCTTTGTATTGGCCCCGTTAATGATTGTCTTGGGGATAAAGTTTGCTCAAGATTAGAAACGGTTCCTCTCATTATATTAGTAATTATATGCATTGCCATTATATCTTCGACGCCCGCATCTTTTAGACAAACAAGAGCTTGTTGTGAAAGTGTGACTAAATAGTTCGAAGCGAAAACACCTGCTGCCTGGTATAAAGATTTTTTATTATCAATTCTGTAACCGGTTAATCTCATGGAAGTAAAAAAAGGGTTTGCTGTGTATTGAGTTGTTTCATTTACCCTTGTTACATAATATGTGTCTCTATGTTGGATACTTTTGAGAGCGATTCTAATTGCTTCAGTTTTATTTTGATCATGAGTTGTTAAGGGAAGAGTTGCTTCTCCTAGCTCAGAATATAGTTTTTTTCGGGTTCTGTCTGGAAATGAATCCATATGTTTTTTAATTGTGGAGATGTCACCTCTTTGTATCGGCCCCGTTAATGATTGTCTTGGGGATAAAGTTTGCTCAAGACTAAAAACCGTTCTTCTCATTATATTAGTAATTATTTGCATTGCCATTGCATCTTCGACATCTGCATCCTTTAGACAAGCAAGGGCTTGTTGTGAAAGTGTGACTAAATAGTTCGAAGCAAAAACACCTGCTGCATGATATAAAGATTTTTTATTTCTATTAATTCGATAAGTAATTGATCCTATAGAAGTAAAAAGTGGAGCTATTACAGATAGAGCCTCACTATCTCCCTCTAGAGCACAATATGTGCCGCTATACTGTTCAACGCTTAATTTAGGTTTAGCAAAACTTCTCATTGGATGTGCACTTGCTATGTAGCATCCTCTCTTCTTAATTGAAGTTAAGGCATCTGAGGTAAGAGAACCACTACAATGCATAACTATACTATCTTTTTCAATAAATCTGTTTGTAACTAGAGTTTCGCATGTAGAAGATATAGCATCATCAGGCGTTGTTATGAAAGTAATATTCGCGGCAGGTAATTCATCAAGTGAAGTACAATATTTACCTTCACCAATAAATTCAATTGCGGAGATAGAACTTTCAATAGATGTATTAAAAATGGCACCAACTTTAACTAATTTGTTTTTTACCAATAGACGTCCGATTGTTTTTCCTAGATGGCCAGCACCAATAATATTTATTAAAAGCATATTTTATTCCATAAATTATATTTTTATATAATAAAATAACATTGCATTTAAAAATCATCAAATAAAATATTTAATAGTATTGAAATGCTTTAAAAATCCGTTTATGATTTTATAAAATTATAAACGGATACTAAATAAAATAAAGTATTCTGAAGACTAAAACTAAAAGAATTAAAAAGTCACAGCCATCTTTGAGGAATTTTTAACATGGAATGTATCATAGAATTTCAAAAACCATTGGTTCGATATGAATTTAGTTGTAGAACCAAACAGAAAATCTTGCTTGAAGTATTATTAAAATATAGCAAATTAAACTTAATTGATCTTGCTTTAATGTTGGATATATCAATAGCAACTTTACTAAATGCCTATAAAGGTAAAGAATTTCTTCAGGGAAAACCAGCAATTAATTTAGTTCATCTTTTGTTTATTTTTTTTGGCGAATAGTGAGAATAATATAATCAAAATTTATTTATAAAATGCAACATAAATAGTTGTTATTTTTTTTAATAAAAAATTTATGGGAAATATAAAGAAAATAACTTCATAAAAATTAAAAGAATTTTATGTTATATTTTTAATAAAAATAGGAGGTTGAAATGGAAGACAATAACGTTCGTGTTTTAGCATATACTCTGGCGAGAATAATAGATAATAATGAATTATCTAAAGTATCTGGAGGTGCATCTCAAATGACTCATTCAGAGACGGTTAAAGGAACGGGTGGGAGCGGTCAAGGTGTGGATGTTGTATATGATCAAAGTGTTGATTGGTGAGCATATATTAGAAATATATGGGCTCTAAAAGAGCCCTAAAAAGTTAAAAAATAATTAATAGATATTGTCTAAAATGGAAAAAATGAAATTTCTAATTTTAACTGAGCCTGATGATACTCATGCTGTTATTGTAAAAATTGCCTTAGAAAAAATAGGGCATCATGTAAGGCTTTTGTTTACTGCTGATCAGCCAACTAAACAGAAAAATTCAGTTTTTATTGATAATGATAGTTATCAATGGAAGAGCACGGATAAACATGGCACTATTTTAGATCATGATTATGATGTCGTATGGTGGCGACGTGTACGGAAACCCTATTTACCAGAGAAAATTATACATCCAGAAGATTATAAATTTGCTATAAGAGAAAATAATTTATTTTATGAATCACTAACTAATAATATAGCGCCTAATGCCTGGTGGATTAATGCTAAAGAAGCATCAATTAGAGCAAATTCTAAATTATTACAATTAAGAATTGCTAGTCAGTGTGGAATGTTAATTCCAACTACACTTTGTTCGAATGATCCAAATGATATCCGTTATTTCCTATTAAAACATGAAAAAGATGGGGTTATATATAAACCATTATGTTCAAATTTTTGGTTTGAAGAAAAGCAAGTTAAGATTGCATACACATCAAAAATAACTTTTTTAGATCTCCCCAATAATAAATTATTGCAACTTTTGCCTGGAATATTTCAAAGAGAAATCAAGAAAAAATATGAACTAAGAATTACTTGTTTTGGTGACTATATTATTGCTGCAAAATTAAATTCCCAAATTCATCCAGAAGGTAGAATTGATTGGAGGGCAATACCTGAAGGAAAAATGAATATCGAGCCCTATAATCTACCTCATGATATATCGAATAAAATACGAGAATTTATGCGAAGGATTGGAATAATTTTTGGCTCATTTGACTTTATTGTTACTCATGATGATAAATATATATTTCTTGAAGTAAATGAACAAGGTCAATTCTTATGGATAGAAGAATATAACTCAAATTTCAGAATGTTAGATATTTTCATTAATTTTATTATTAATAGATCCAGGAATTTTGTTTGGAACCAACATGAATTTAGGCACGAAATTAAAATATATAAACATGAAGTTAGACATATAGTTAATCAAAATATTAAGAATCATGTTGATTTAAATAGTACACAAATAAAAAAATCGTAGAGACATTATGATAAAAATATTTATACTGACATTTTTTTTGGTATTTTCTATTGACTTACCAGCATCAAGTATAGTTGATTTATATGGAGATGATTCTGCTTTGTCAGAGATAATATTAAAAAAATACTCAAAAAGAGTTGGTGAAATTGAATCGTTATTTCAAGAAAAAATTAAAAAAAAATTACAGAATAATGATTTGGATTTTTCAATGGGTAAAGTTATAGAAAAAAAGAATAAATTAATTGAGGAAATAAAAAAAGAAGGTGGTTTTTTATATGTAAATTTTAGTACGGTTTTATATCCTGGAAGTAATAATAAATACACTACTATAGAAGTTGTTAATAAAAATCAACCAGATAGGCTTCGATTTGTCACATCAGAAATTAATGTTAAAAATGATAATAATAAAAAAGATGATTTAATAAATCAAATGATTATTTTTAGAAATATTGAAATAATATTAATCATAAATAATAAATTAAATATAAAAAATATGACATGTCCTGTTTATCACTGTATTAGTGGATTCAATCACGTTAAATTAAAGCCTTATTTGAAAATTTTTAATGATGGTGCAATCAAAGAAAAAAAACTAATTATTGATACTTTAAATAAAGATCATAATTCGGAAAGGCGAGCTGCTGCTGCCTTTTTGATAGGTCATTTTAATGACCCAGAAGAAATTATTAGTTTGTTATTACCCCATATTAATGATAACAATAATATTGTTAGAAATAATGTTATGCGAGTTATTGCTTCTACTATGTCTAAAGCAAAAATATATCATATTAATATGATACCATTTTTAGATTTACTAGATTCCCCGGAAAATACTGATAGAAATAAGGCATTGTATATACTCTCAAAAGCAATATTATCACCTTTTTCAAAAAAGAATATCATTATAAAAAATGGTGGTAATAAATTATTGGCATTATTGCGACTTAAACAACCTAATAATCATGATATTTCTTATGAAATCTTAAAGAAAGTTAGCGGAAGAGATTTTGGAGATAAAAATATAGATTCTTGGAATAAATGGCTAAGATCTGTCCAAAATTGATAATATCAAATATATCTATAATATATTTTAAATTTTTTATTTTAATGATAGCAATCATTTTTAAATAATTGTCGAAATATCTATTATGGAAGAGATTAATTTATTTAGAAAAGAAGTAATTGAAAATAAAAAAAATCAAAATCATGGATATATCTATATCAATACTCCTCCAAAATATATGACTATATCTATTGGGATTACAGTCATAGTAATATTGGTAGCTTTGTTTTTTATTTTCGCTGAATTTTCAGAAAAATTTAATGTGTTAGGATATCTTAATTCAACTGAAGCGGTTGTTAACGTTTACCCTAAAACCAAAGGAATAATTATTAAAAGCTATTTTCATAACGAAGATAAAGTAAGAAAGGGAGATAAACTATTTTTAATTGATACCTCGTATATTGGCATACATAAAAAGGAAGATAATAAGATATTTAAATTCTTGGAAAAAAGAAAAATATCTATTGAAAATGAGATTAAATATAAAACGCAATATCTGTATGAATTAGAAAAATTATTACAGAAAAATATTTATCATTGACTGTATACAATAAAAATAAATCAGAGCTAGTAGAGCTTAAAAATAAGAAAAATATTATTGATATGGATATCATTAAACATAAACAAAAAGACTCGTATGTAATTTATTCCCCAATAGATGGTATTATTTCTAGTGTTATGTATAAAAACGGACAATATGTAGATATACATAAGCCGTTATTAAAGATAGCTCCTTGTAATTCTGACCTGGTGGCTGAATTATTTATTCCAATAAAAAAATCAGGTTTCTTGAATAAAGATAATAAAATTATTATTAGATATGATGCTTATCCGTATGAGCGTTTTGGGAGCTATAAAGCTACGGTAAAAGAAATTAGCCAAAGCATTATGATGGATAATGAAGAAGAAAAACCAATATTAATTGGAGAGCCTTATTATAAAATTATAGCAAAATTGGATAAACAATATGTCATGATATATGGGAAAGAAAAAAAATTGCAGCATGGAATGACAATATCAGCAGTTATAGTTGGTCAAAAGAAAAAAATTTGGCAATGGGTATTAGACCCTTTATATAGCTATTATGGAACGCTATTTTTATGAACTTTAATAAAAAGATTTGTTTTGAAAGAAGTTATAAACTACCAATTATTCTTCAGGATGAAATTGCAGAATGCGGTTATGCATGTCTCGTGATGATAAGTAATTTTTGGGGGCATGATCTTGATCTACAAGCGATTAGAAAAATTAAAAAAATATCTAATAGAGGTATTACTTTGTTAGAATTAAAGTATTTATTTGAAGATTTGGGATTTATAGTACGAGCATTGAAAGTACCATTAGATGAATTTCATATGATTAGGTGCCCTGCAATATTACATTGGAATATGAATCATTTTGTTGTTTTGAAGAAAGTTAAAAAAAAACTCTATTATAATTCACGATCCAGCAATTGGAGTTAGGTATTGTAATATGGAGGAGGTCTCTAAATTATTTACTGGCATTGTCTTGGAAGTTGAAAGATCAATAAATTTTAGGAAAATTAAAAATAAAAATAAATTCAATTTATATGAATTATTTAAAAAAGTTAGTGGTATAAATAAATTTTTTATTTTCTTAATTTTACTTTCATTATCTATTGAAGTCTTAAGCTTATTAAATCCTTTATTCATACAATATATAACAGATAATGTAATTATTTCCAACGATGTAAGTAATTTGTACGTTATCTCAATAGCTTTTATTATATTAATATTTGTTCAAATTTATACGGAATATATTCGAGGTAATATGATAATATATTTAACGAAGAACTTAACTGAAAAATTTTCTTCAAACGTGGTTAAATATATTTTAAAACTACCTTTGGATTTTTTTGAAAAAAGACATAAAGGGGATATTCAATCAAAATTTAATTCTATCGATCAAATTCAGAAAAAAATTAGCACAGACTTTGTCAATACTGTCTTAGATGGGTTAATGGTCATCATTAACATAACAGTAATGTTTATTTATAATAAGATGTTAACAATGGTAGTAATTTTTACTTTGTTTATCTACTTTACTATAAGATATACGACTTATCATGTTGTAAAAAAACAGACAGAATCATCGATATTTCAATATGCCAAATCTGCATCAATATTTCTTGAAACTTTGCAATGCATAATTCCTATCAAATCCTTCTTGAAAGAGCATATCAGATTTAATGCTTGGAGAAACTCATATATTAATTTTTTAAATGCAGATATTAGAGTAGCTAAGATTAATGTTATCTATAACATTATAAATCAATTTTTGTTTAATATAGAGCATATTTTTGTGATATGTATTGGTGCATATCTCGTTTTAGTAAATAAATTTTCCGTAGGAATGCTAATTGCTTTTCTTTCTTATCGTCTCTCCTTGGTTAATAAGGCATCTTCATTTATTCAAAATATATTTGATTATAAATTAATTTCAATTCAGTTAAGACGGTTGAGTGACATATTATTTCAACAACCAGAAGTTATTGATACAGGTTTTGGTAATATTGAACAAATAAAAGGAGCATTATCTGTAAAAAATATTTCTTTTAGATATACTCTAAATGATAAATATATTTTAAATAATATTAGTTTAAATATAGAAGCTGGTGAAAAGGTTGCGATTATTGGTCCTTCTGGATGTGGTAAATCTACATTTTTAAAAATTATGATGGGATTGCTTGATAAAACGGAAGGTGAAATTTTTATTGATGGTATATCTATTAAAGATTTTGGATTAAGAAATTATAGATGTCTAACAGCTTGTGTAATGCAAGAAGATTCGCTAATGAGTGGTTCAATATTAGATAACATTACTTTTTTTGATGAAAATATTGATATAGAAAGAGTTTACAATGTGGCAAAACTATCCTTTGTGCACGATATAATATGTAAATTACCAATGGGATATGAAACTTTGATTGGTGATATGGGATCAACTCTATCGGGAGGGCAGAAACAAAAAATATTATTGGCTAGAGCATTATATAAAAAGCCTAAAATATTATTTTTAGATGAAGCAACAAGTCATTTGGATATAGTAAACGAAAAAAATATCAATAATTCCTTAAAATCTTTAAGGATTACCCAAGTTATAATTGCTCACCGCTTGGAAACTATTCAGATGGCTGATAGGGTAATAGATCTAGAAAGTATTAATAATTTGTGAAGATTCATGATGGAATTCTTGATGTGATTATAGGTAAGATTGATACCTCTCTCTATGAAATTAATTACATCTCAAAATACCCTGTATGCAGGCAATAATAATATTCCTTATTTCAAAAATAGACATAGGCTTAGGCTCTGTAAGTAAAATAGCAAGAAAGTGTGGGATTCCAGGAGTAGAAAAATCCTTTATTATATATAGTACAAAAAACCAAAAAATTAGCTAAACAAAAAACAACCAAAGAATTCTCTGTGCAGGACAAAATTTCATGAAGCAGCGCCTGTTATGAAATTAAGAGGAATAAGATGTTGGATAATTTTTCTAAATTCGGCAATTTTGCAACCAAAAGAGCTGAGTTTATCGCGAATAAAATCGAGACCATATTTGAAAAAGCTGGTTCTTGGCCTTAGTTGTTTTTTAATGGCTGTCCACTTAATTGGCCGTTTAATTGCCTGCCACTCCCCGGTTTTATGAGCCCAGGCAAAGGCAATAGCCATAAAAGCGAGCATTTTTTCTAATCGTGCAGAATGAGTAACCTGCGTTGACTCAAACTGAAATCCCCTCTGTTTAAAGGCTTGAAAAAGACATTCGATTTCCCACCGTCTTAAGTAGGTAGCTAGAGCAACTTTAGGGTTGGCATTAGTCACGATAATCATCAATTCATTGCGTTCGTTTTTACTGGCGGCAAGATAGAGTTGATGCTGAAACAAAGTCAGGCGCATATGAAAGACATGATGTACTCTTGGACTTAATCCTGCAAAGATTTCACCGGCGGATTTATATTTTTTGGCCCGGATTTTGACAGCCGTGTCATGCTTGATTCTCATATAAAAGGGTATATTGTGCTCTTGAAGCCAGGATATAAACGTTTTGTTGGGAAACTCCCTATCGGCAAGAACCGCTTCAATCGGATGAGTACCAAATTGCTGGATAAACCGCTTTAATAATGCAATTTGTTCCCTACCCGTCGAATGGCCCGCTTTAGGAAGCAAACGCCAATAGATAGGGATTGCAATACCTTCATAACAAATGGATAGCATGAATATATTGATTTTGCTTCGACCCCAAAACCAATTGGTTCGGTCAATGGATAAATAGAGTTTATCTGAGGAATGAAAGAACAATAAAAATAACCAGCGGGCTATAAAATCAAAATCAATCTCAAAGTCGCGAAAAAACCGCTGAATCCTTTTATAGCGTGATTCAATCAACGCCAATGAAGGCATAAAAACCGAAATCTCTTTAAAATTAATGCTCCGGGCCAGCAAAAAACCAATTAAAGCTCGCGCAAAAAAATTAATTCGAGCCTTGTGCCAACCTAAATGTTGACCTAATATGCCCTTTAACTCGCTGATGTTCTTCATTTATACCTCCTTTTTCGCGAAATGAAGTATAAATTATTTGAATTTAATCAGCGAGTTACCTTTGCTTCACCTCTAAATCCTCAAAAACCATCTAAATTTTGTCCTGCACAGAGCAAAGAATTAGAATTAGAGGAAATTATTTTATTCATCCGCAATAAACATAATTTTAGATCTCTCTAATATGGCATGGCCTGAGCCAATCTGATATTGCTAGAAAACTGAATATTAGTAAGACGCTTTCTCAAGAAAAAATAATAGTTATCGAATTCTCAATAGAATTACTGGTTCATATTTTTATATGGACGCCATTTTTAAGAGTGCATGTTACTATCTGCCGTTGATTTGAATGTCAAGGAAGTAAAAGGGGTATCACAATTGAAAAAATTGAAGAAAACGAGCATGTTGAATATAAAGGTGACGTCCGAATTACTGGTAGTATCGGTAAAAATGCTATTGTAATTATTAAAGATGGCCACTTAATGATTGATGGAAACATAGAATCTAACGCTAAAATTACTTTATCTCAGGAATGTTATGGTGTAGTCGTTACTGGGTGCTAATAATGACGGGGCTGGATATGGTATGATACCTTGTGGATCAAGTGAAGGCCCAGGGTACGGTATATAGAATGTAGAGTAACTTATAAAAAGTGAACGGAGTTTACAAAAAGATTAATGCTCCAGGACAAAAGCATGTAAGGACTCGAAGCAATCGCCGTTAAAACACGGCGATGCTATTTAATTGATTAAAATCTTTTTCCATTTTCGTTGCACCTTGAGCTGATTCTGTTTGTGCGAAGAAGGTGAATCGTCCAGTTGCAGCATAATGAATTCCAGCAATAATAGGATACAGTACAATAAGCGAGCAAAAAATCACGCTTACTTCTGCCCAGATATAATTAGTATTCCGATGAATATCGAGTAAATGTTGATTTTCTTGTAACAGCCTTTTGCAGGTGTTGCCACACTCCACTAACTCACTTTTTGTTTTTCAGGAGGGAGGTAGTGTGCATTAAAGGTTCTTTCTCTCAACTGATGTACCAAGGCACAAAGTTGCTCCCCTTCGCGTTTATGCGAGGTAGCCATCAAGGCTTTCCCCTTGTTTTCCAACAACTGAAAATAAGCATAGATTTCATTAAATAATTGTTGTTTTTGTGGATTATTAGTGAATATTGGATAGGGGAAAGTATCAAGTTTAATACCAGCTTTCACTAGGCTCTCTTTGCAATGCTGTATGGCTTCTTTTAAAAGATCTACATCGTTGGAACTGGAGTGCTCCACTGCTTCTAATAAATCACTTTTTAAGCGGCTAGCTAATTCTTGGTGGGTTTTTTCCAATTCTTTAAGATAAGCGAGCATTGATTCTAATGGTTTCTGTGTTTGAGGATTAGGTGATGCAACTGCCTCATTAAAGAATGTTATATAATCAGTTAAAGAAGAAGAATTGCTATTGAGTAATTGCGCGATAGGGGTAGGCCAATCGGACTCGGAAGACCATAATTGTTGTATGGTTAAAGATAAAAAGTTTGCAATGTCTGTGTAGGGCTTATTTAAATAAAGTGTTGGATTGAAATTTGCTAAACCATAATCAACGACATTGATTATAAATTGTTTGCGTGGACCTTGGTTATCCACGTGGACTAAAATATTACCTTGGTGAAGATCATTATGAATCAAATTTCTATCTACAACCTGTTCTTTAAATGCGTTAAGTAATGCTTTAGTTAATTCCAATTTTTCTGCACGTGTTAGATACGTTGACAACAAAAAGCGATGTAAGGTTTGGCCTGGTATTTCCCGCATTACCATAAGACCTTGATTAGGTACTTTCACATGTAAATGATCGGTAAAACGAGCGGATTGGAATTCATATAAGGCATCACGATGCGATTGATATTTTGCTACGCGATGCTTATTTTGCGCTTGAAAATGTCCATTTTTTCCTAAGCTTATTGTACATGCAACGCGATAGATTGCCCCATACGCTCCTCTTCCGAGTTGTTCAGAAGATAACATTTCATAGGCATAACCACGTTTGGGATCTTTTCTTTGTCGTGCAAAAACGATTTGTTGGAATGTGTAATCAGTGCCATTGTAAGTGAATTTTTCTCCTTGATGCCAAATGGATTTTCCTAAAAGACGCTGAGACTCTAAAAAATCCCAGATCCATTCATTCTGTGCTACATTGGTTGAATTGATTTGGATGGTCACAATGTTATCTAAAAAGCGTGTATTTGATCTTATTGTACAATAATTGATGATCCATGAGAAGAGGCCTTTATTGCGGCCAGACTCTTTTCCTCCACTGCATGGACCAAAAATTCCGGCTCTACACCAATTAAGGGGGCACTTTAATCAAATTAGTCTAGACTAAGTCCTTGATTTAGCGATCAAAAGGAGATTAAAGTGCCTAAGAACAATCTTATCCTAAATTTACCTGGATTTTCCATATTAAAAGTGAGTGGGTATCAACCCTTATTATTAGATGTAACTTATAACCGATTAGCTCGGTGTAGTCATTGCCAAAGTAAACAGGTTCGCAAGAAATCATCGTATATAAGAACAGTACACCATGAGTTAATAGGGCATCGTCGAAGTGTATTGAGGTTTAAAGCGTATAAGCTTTATTGTCATACTTGTTGTCGCTATGGTAATCAACAGTTTCCCGGTATCAATAAACATCAACGTGCTACTTGGCGAGCTCAAGCTGCAGTGTTTCATGAGCATAGCCGCGGGGTATCGCAAAAAGATTTATCAGAGCGTTATAAGAAAGGAAAAGCGACCATAGAGCGCTGGTATCAGCGGCATTATGAAGAGCAACATCGAGAATTAATCAATAAACCATGTCCTGTGGTACTGGGTATTGATGAACATTTTTTCAGTAAGAAAGAAGGGTTTGCAACTACTTTTTGTGACCTAAGAAAACATAAGATATTTGATGTGGTTCGTGGCCGTCGTGAGCAAGAATTAAAAGAATATCTCCAGCAATTACCTGGAAAAGAACGTGTCAAAGTGATTTGTATGGACTTGAGCAGTACGTACCGTTCCTTAGTAAAGAAGTACTTTCCTAATGCTATGATAGTGGCTGATAGGTTTCATGTAATCCGTTTAATTCAACATCAGTGTATGATGACCTGTCGAGAACTCTCCACTGAAATTAAAAACAATAGAGGTATCTTAGCCTTATTAAGAACAAGACCTGATAACTTAAGTGATGAGAAGAAAGTCAAAAGAGATGCGTTTTTCACTGAAAATCCTGCAATAGAGGCTATATATCAATTTCAGCAACAACTGCACTCACTATTAATGAAAAGGGCGCTAACACAGCATGAGTGCCGTAAAGTAATACCTACTTTCTTAGAAATGTTGGCTGAGTTAAAGCAAAGTGGTTTTAAAGCATTAGCATCATTAGGTAAAACACTTTGGGCTTGGAAAGATGAAGTGGCCAGAATGTGGCGATTTAGTAAGTCAAATGGAATAACAGAAGGCTTTCATCGCAAAATGAAACTCATTCAGCGAAGAGCTTATGGTTTTAGAAATTTTGAAAATTATAGAGTACGTGTTAAGGTCCTCTGCGGGTGATTAAAGCTGCCCCCTTAAATGGGAAAGAGCCAAAATTCCAGCACTCCTTTTGGACTACCTGTTCAATCAAATCTTTAATACGATGTTTATAATTAGACTACCTGTTGGGTTTGTTAAATAGGGCTTCTCATGCAAAGACTTAATAGCCTACTCACAGGTTTATCCACAGATTTTGTGGATAAATATGAAAATCAACGATGATTAAATCTTGCGATAAGCCTTGTATTTATTGAGTTTATAGGGTTTTGAGTGCTTGGTTGGGGAAGGGTTTGCAGATTGATCAAAAAGATATCCACAGCTTGATGCATAAGCATTTTACACGGCTTGGCACTAAATCTTACCAGAGAAAATTTAAAAAAACAGACTTGACGATTAACTATTTTTTAATGTAAAAAATATGTGATTTTTAATTATTCATATTGCTTATGCGAGAGACCATATTAATTCAAGGTATTATGGTCGATTACTGTCTTGCTCTCCAAGATCTTCCTCGCCTGTCACAGCAGCCTTATCCGCTTTATATTGACCTTTAAATTTCTGTGTAATATTACCTTTTTCCTCAGGAGCGTCTTCTTCATCTTCTTGGAGTTGTATGAACTTAACCGCACAAACGGATTTGGATTTTAACTGCTCACAGCTGATTAGCCATTTTATATCATTATCTTTGGTATAAATGAACTCATAACCATCTGCTGCAGAGACTCCTGCAAATTGACCAGTTTCGTTTTCTCTGAGGCCTTTAGCAGCTGCTGTTAAGGTAAAACTGTGAATATAACAATCAGAGCTTTTGTAAGAGCCCCACATCACAGCATCACTTTCTTTCAATGAAGTATAAAATCCTCTACCTCCAGCATTCACAAATCCCTGAGAAAGAGTTTTATTTTTCATTAATTCCGCATCCGTTAAAAGTCGTTCATAATTAGTTCCATGAAAAACCGTTGTGCCTTCTTCTAAAGTATGTGCGTACAATTCGAATTTATTTTGCATTTAAGCCTCACTTAGTAGTGACATTATCAAAAAAATCCATTTAAGTTTATGAGGAAATCTCAATAATACCCAATTCGACATTAGAAAATTGCAAATAGATATATCGGTTATACAATGGGTTTTTAAGTCCGATGAATATGGGATTTGGATATTGAGTTATAACCAAATGTGTTGATAAAGAAAGAAGAGAATGATGACGCGAAAAGATAATTGGACTTGGGGGCAAAAATTATTACTTATAGCCTTGGTTATTATCCTGTTTTTATTTGGGCTAAATTTTTTGTTAAGTTATATGGCTAATCGTCTTGTCAAAAGCGCTAATGTCGTAGGGATTGATACGAAAACAAATCATCTTGATCTGAATCTAAAAATCAGGGTTTTCCCCTATTTCAAATTGGGTTTTACAAACCTTGAGTATTCCTATAAGAATAAACCAGTCCTCAAGATTGAAGAGGCAAGTGCCCACCTATCATTTTTTGAATTATTTAAAAAGCGTGTGCACATTTACAATATGACGTTTAAGAATGGAATGATTAATCTTACAAATTTACCCCAAATGACGGTGCAAAAGGAACGTTATCATCGAGAAAGCGACCATTATGAGCAGGGGGCTGCCGATACAATAAAACAACAGAAAGAATCGCCCACGTCAACATTTAAAACGGCTTCTGAACGTGCTTTTAAGCTAGACCATGTTCAAATAAACAATCTTGATATTATTTACGCTAAATCTTCGACGAAACCTTTGCATTTTGAAAAAATCACCATGGAACATAATGCTGCCGACGAGTCATTTCTTATGAACCTGAATGGTGAATTTGTTGGACAAACAATAACTGGTTTTGCAGGAATTTACCCGCAAAAAGAGAAATTGCTCGATTTTACTCTTTCTTTAGGTAAGAACGTGGTTTCCCTTGCTCTCAATGATGCTCATCCAATGTGGGAAGGGAATGTTCGTGGTTTATTGTCTGATCCTCAAATGATTAAACAGCTGTTCCAGATTGCTCCCGAGAAATTACCTCAAAAGCTAGAGGCGGTTTTTTTAATTGCCAATAATAAAATTACCGTTTCGCCCATTAAAATCTCATTTCCTGAAGCAACACTTTCAGCGCGTTTTAGTCAAGAAGCTTCTTCTCCCATTAATATTGATATCAATATACCAGCTGCGCTTTTGACAACCTTATTTGATGTGCCAACTGCTTCTTGTCCGCTTCCAAATCTAATGACAAAACTTCTTAAAGGATTGAACACTAATATTATATTTATGATTGAAGCTAATAATCCGCAGACAGCTAGTGCTGTAAAAACGTCCGTTTTTATAGATCATGTAGGAATAAAATTTGACAATAATGCGTTACCTTCCAATTTTGAACAAACCTTGAAAGCTTGTTTTGATTATCAATTAGAAGAGGAAGATAGTGCAGTGACTTATCATTTTAGATAGGTTATTAGCCTTGGTGCATGTTGACAAATGGTTGCTGTTTCACGGATTGCTATACTGTAAATAGACCAACTCATAAAGAGAAGTTAACGTGGATGTTTCAAAATTTCTAAGCAAGGTTATTGGCCTGTATGAAATCATCATTAGCCTTGCTATGCTCATCAACATGAATCAATTCATGGCCAACATTCATGGATTAATGAATAATGCTCACTTAATGGTATACATAGGTTGTGTCACCGCGATTATGGGGATTTTGTTGGTGGTAAGTCATAACATTTGGCAATGGCATTGGCGTGTGCTGGTTACTATTGTGGCGTGGATTGTTTTCTTAAAAGGTGCCAGCATCCTCTTGTTTCCGCATGCGTTGGATCAGCTTACCTTGCATTTCGTGACTAACAGCATGTTTGCTTATTCTGTCGCAGTCGTGGATTTGTTGTTGGGTCTGCTATTTTGTTACTTCGGTTTCAGACATGAAACTTAGCATTTACAAGTTCTGTCTTCTATCTCAGCGGGTTCAGTGATATTAATTCGAGTACCTGGCTTAAGAGTTTGGTTAAATTGTGATTTTTCTCTGGTTTCTCGACCACAATAAATTGAAAATTTTATTAAATGGCTCTCTTTCGAGACGTCACGTGCTGTCAAACTAGAGCCGGCCAACCCTAAATGGCAATCTTGATGAATCACCGAGGCAAGGTTTGGTGGTGCCTCAAAATCAAGTTTTAAAGTATGTTCATGACCATGTAGTACGGAACAACTCAGGTAGGTTACCTGGCTTAAAGCCGATGGTTGTAACATCCATAATTGCTCATGCGATATATCTTTTTCTGCTAATATCCCTAACGTTAATTTACTGCCCGGACTGAGATTTTTGATGGATGTATCGTTTACCAATTCAAAAGTACTGCAAGCTTTAAAATATGAGCCATTGGTTTCAATGACCTGAAAAAGCACGCCATCGAGTTGTATGTAATCGTCTTTAGACAATGAATGCTTGCCAAGATTATGGCAAGTCAAAATAACTGTCTTAGTCTCAAGATGTTCTTGATATTCATGCACCTCAATGTCTTGATGAGCAAAACCTGAGAAAAAACAAAATAAATCGTCATTACTTCTTGGCATAAAACGATAGTCTCGGTAACTTCCCACGTCATCCCGAGTGCAGCGAGGGATCTGCCTGCAGTGGCACAATTTTTAAAGTAGCGATGGATACAAATCGTTCCATTCAGGATTCAATGCATTAATCAAATCATGCTTCTTTTTTCGAGACCACCCTTTGATTTGTTTTTCTCGCTCAATAGCCATGACGATGCCTGAACAAACTTCAAAATAAACCAGTCGATCCACATTGTATTTTTGGGTAAATCCAGCCACCAGTTTATTTTTGTGTTCATAAACACGGCGTATCAAATCATGGGTAACACCGGTATACAAAACATTATTGTGTTTATTGGTCAGAAGGTAAACGCAAGACTCCGTACGCATATACTATTCCTTGCTCTGTTGGACTGTATTGTTATCTCAGATTCCTGATAACACAGGGATAGTACCAGAAAATATAGATTGGATGGAACTGATAATGCTTAATCCTTGTTTACGGATCGTACTGATAAATCCTCGGATACGAGCAAATTGTTCAGCGCCTTGAGCGGTCCGAAAACCACCGGATATTTTTTGTTTGCATTTCATCATTCGTAAATCACGCTCAGCATCATTATTGGTAAATGGAACTGCCAGATCATGAAAAAACCGTAAAACGTCTTGTTTGTAATGAAATAAACGCCACAAGAGGTTGTGACCTGTCCGTCGAGGTTGTCGACCCTGTTTGCCTTTGCATGGCAATGGCGGCAGCGTTTCATGATACGCCAGCCCATCTCGAATAATCTTCTTGTAGATGTTGGTCAACCGCTTGATGCGAGCAACAGGTATTGCATGATGTTCATTAAAATGACGACAGCGAAGAGCAACACGTAATAGTCGGGTCATAGCCTGTGCCCATGGTTCTTTGTCATGCTCGGTTATTGCTTTTAATTCATGCAAGTGATGCTGGTTGCATAGGGCATGCTCCACACCTCCCAAATTGTAATAACTTTTCCAGTGATCATGAATGACGGTACCTGAAAGGCCATCCAGTAATGATTTTCGTTTTGGAGATATGTGATAATAAGTTGCCGTTTTAGTCGATGCCACATGCAACCATTGTGTTTTTCCGGCCACACGAAACCCTGTTTCATCCAGGTTTTTTACGGCAGCAGTTTTGACTGCAGACAATACCGATTCTTCAAATGATGCCAATGTATCAAAGGCAATCCGGTTATATCCAGTCCGTGTTGCAGTAGCCAGTTGAATTCCGTACAGGTCATAAAACAACTGTTGCAGCCTGTCTTCTGGAATAAAATGCTGATATTGATAATACACGCTCCAACTACGAATAACTTCACCGTATTGGACAGGGGCAAGAACACCTGCAGGAAATGCTGCTGTTATCGTTTTATTACAGCACTCGCAATATTTTACTTCAGCCTGATGTTCCGTGACTTCAATTTTGGGTGGTGGAATATCAAAAACCTGGCGCTTCACAATTCCAATCACCGGCGTTGAAACTAATGAACCATAACAATCCGGGCATGTTAGCAATAGTCGTACGGGGTAGTTTGCCTAACCCGTCACTTGAGGGGGGCTTTGAGCTGTTGCTGCTATTCTTGTTCAGTCGTTTTTCCAGCTCTGCTATTCATGCAGCTATTTGATCATAACCGCATAATTTTTCAAGTGTTTTTTACATTAATTTAATACCTGCCAGTTGCTGGAGATCCCTCGCTGCACTCGGGATGACGTGGGGAGTTACTAGTCTCGTTAAATTGCTAATATTTTATCATTTTTAGAGCGTGCAGTCATTATCATATCTTTTGAGGATTATAAAACAGGAGTTAAATCCCAGCGTCTTCAAATTGACAATCATTTATCATGTGGTTAAAATCGATCCTAAATTACCATTTTATAGACATAGAGTAAAGTACGTATGTTAACAAAACGAGGTATTGGATTAGCTTTAGAAAATGAAATTTATAAAAATCCTTTCTTGCAACAATGGCGCTTATATTTTTCCAGCCACTCACCGGAATCAGAAAGTAATATAAGAGCCATATTGAAAGGAACGGGGTTTGAATTAGTTTCATTTTATTCTGGTAGAGAGCGACCTTATTTAGAAACGTACGATACACATATGGAAATCAGAAAAACTGAAGAGGCCAATCCATTATGGAAGGATTTAATCCAACATATTATGGATGCTACCGAAGAAAATCGTAAGCGTCTCAGTAATGGTGTTAACCGCCTTTTAGCCGCCAATCCCACAGAATCAGAATGGCAATTCAGACTTGAATCAATCTATGATCGGCGTGTAGTCGATGAGATTTGTACCCAACTTAATCAAGAGGGGTTTATCGCCAAGTATGAGGAAGGATACTATAACCCATTCGATAGTTATCCTGCGCACATTAAAATTATTCGACATAATGCGAAGCCTTCTGCTGGGAAATATTCAGCGAATATACAGCCTCTACCTCGGCGTAAAACTTACGATGAGATTGCAAGAGAGTTTTCTCCTGAATTTATAGATTTTTTTGAAAATGCTTTTCCCAATACAAGTTATCGCCCATCCCCTTATTTTTTTGACGGTTATGGGCATTTTCAGTTATCAGAAACGCGTCAAGGTTATCTTTTTGAAGCTCGTATGGAGCAGGGAATAAATAAAAAATTTTTGATTCCTTACGCTTATGATCCATTTAATCCTGGAATAAGATTACATACAGTTTATTTAGAACCAGATGTATTGTTATTATCGCCTCAGTCAGAGAAGATGGCATTGAATAATGAAAAACTTCATATTGTTTTCATGCATTTGCTGCTGATAAATACACATTTAAACGCTACCTATGAGGTATTGAAAGAAAAACCAACGATTACCGTGCTACCATCATGCATTACTGACCATCTCGTTACTACTAAATCAAAATCTAAAAAAATGTCTGCTTTCGATGGATGTATAAAGCTTATTAAGCTTGCCGTTAATAACTTATTATTAATAGAACCTTTTAATGATGTACAAAGTCCAGAGCGTACGGCGTTAATGATGTTTGAGTGGAATGTTGGAAAAAAATTAGAAGCACTCATGCTTGATCAGAGTAAACAACCTAAAGCATTCAATCCGGCAGAAGTGAGAGCTATGTATAACGCAGAAGTAAACACATTAATACAAATATTAAAAAATCAAGAGCTAAAAAATAAAGTATATTCAGTCTTGATGGCCACTTGTGGTTTGGTATTAGGTGTTCTTGCTGCGGTACCTTTGGGCATTCCATTATGTTTTTCTTCTGTTAGGAGTTATATCGGCTCTTTTTTGTTTCCCCCCAAATGTCTGCACAGCAATTTCAAAGACAAATGCAAGAAACCATGATTCAGTTACAAGAAGTAATATCTAATCAAATAGAGGGGGCTGACATACCTGCTGTTATTAGACCTGAGACGTCGGAACTTGCGCTGTGATACAAATATTTACAGGGGCGCAAGATTAATTTTTTCTATCCATTGATTTTCTGCATTTTCTTACCTTTTTTATTAATCGATTATTTCCCTGGATTTATAATGAATAAATTTACAGTTTAAAAAAGCTTGACTATGACGTTGCGTCATACATTAACCTTGGAAACAAGGAGGAAAAAACGATGAAACAATGGCAAGCAAAAGAGTTTGCAAATCTTGCGCAAGTGTCAGTACGTACACTGCATCATTATGACAAAATTGGTTTGCTCAAACCCAGTTTGCGCCAAAGTAACAATTATCGTTTGTACTCCGAAGAGGATTTATTAAAGTTACAACAGATTATTGCGCTTAAATTTTTTGGTTTTGAATTATCTCAAATCCAGGAATTTCTTACCAGAAATGATGATGTGCCTGATAACCTTGCTATGCAATCCAGGTTCTTACGGGAAAAAGCAGCATCATTAATGGAAGCAAGTGCCATATTAGATCGAATATCTCAAGATTGTAACAATAATAAATCCATCCCTTGGAAAAAAGTTATCGAACTTATTGAGGTATATAAAATGACGCAACAACTTGAAGATACCTGGGTTAAAGAAATCTTTACGCCCGATGAGCTGAAGGAGTATGCAAAATTCGAAACAGAGTTGAAATCAAATTCGACACCAGAACAAAAGGAAAGGTTTGAAAAAGATTGGTTTAATCTTGTTGAAGAATTTAAGAATCATTTGCACGAGGATCCAAATTCCGAAACGGGTATTTATTTAGGGAAAAAATTGATGGATTGGGTTAACAATCTATATGGTAAGAAATATGCGCACCTTCGAACTAAAAAATTCGAAAAAGGTTTTGGTGAAGGAAAGGGACTTGAACAGCATGGATTGACGCCAGAAATTGTAGCTTGGATGGATAAGGCAATGGATGCTTATTTGAAACAACGTGCTTATAGCATTTTGGATAATGTTGGAAAAATTTCTTCATCTAAGTTATTGCAAAGCTGGAATCAATTAATGGATGAAATATGTGGTGAGCAAATAGATAAAAAAGCGACTATCACAGCCATTGCCTTACAGGATGAAAAAATCAGTCCGAAAGCCAAAGAATGGTTAAAATCTGTATACAAGCTATAAGTGTTTAAGCCATGGCCTTCTTTTTATAGAAGGTCGTGGTTGATCAGAGACTAAAATGTAATCTACTTTAGACGCTTATCTTGTTTTTGGTTTGGTATCTTCTGAGTTATCCTCAGTTATTTCATTTGACATTTTATGGTGAAGTTTTTCAAGTTTATCTTGACTATTTGTATTTGCGAAAAATAAAGCATGTCCAGTGGTCTTATAATGGAGATAGTGAACAGCACCTAATGTAAGTGCTGCAATAAAATTAACAACTCCTTTCAATATATATCGAGCAATTTTTGATGAGGTGCTTCTATCGTTACCTAAAACATCTCGACAGTAATTATCTTTTGCCAGATTAAGATTTTTAATTAGTTCATTTTTGCTATTTGAATCTTTTGAAAGCGCCGTATGGAAAGTTTCTAAGGCCTTGAAACAATCAATGAAGTAATATTTTGAATGTTCTACGGCACTTTGATGTTTACTTTTATTATCTTTTAAATTTAATAAAATATCATTTACTGCTGAGTGAATTTTTTCTACGCTGGCGCAAAATTCTTTATTATCAATCATTAACTGTATTTGATCTTGTGTGAGTGTTTCTCCAGCCAAATCTACAATCGCTAAAAGAGCATGGTTTGATAGTTGTTCATGGTGTTCAACGAGTATTTTTCTAATAAATTCGTTGCTTGACAATAGATGTAAATGTTTTGAGGTTAATGGTATATTTCTGTCGTTTAAGAGTTTAGAAACTTCAAAAAATTCCCTTGGTTTTTTATGTCATAGGTATCAATGATGTTTTGACGGAACTCAAAATAAAACTTTGCAATGTTATTATAATATTGCCTTCCTTTTAATTCATTACATTGCTTCATTAAATTATTTAATGTAAACAATAGTGATAAAGCATCTGATTCATTGATTAGAGGTAACGAACTTAATACGTTATTGGCCAGTGCCATTACAATAACCTGTTCGGTGATTGCAAGATGATCGTCATTTTTAGCATAGGTGATCAGTAATTTCAGAGCATCTTGAGGTTTAAAATGATGAGCCAGATATATCTGCGCGGTCTGAACCAGGCAATCCAAATCGTCGGATGCATCCGGACTAAGCCTAATTTGATCCACGACGCGGGCTAACGCTGTACTAAAATGCCCAAAACTATCTCTTTGATCGATAATGCCCCGTGAAGCATCTCTCAGCTCTTTTTGTGTGGATGTAACAAAATAAAGCTCATTGAGATTGGATAACATGTCTCGATGCTCTACAACCTTCCTGGAGGCAAGAGAGGTTTGGGTTAAAATATTTCTTAACAAAGCGCCGTTACTGAAATGTTGTTCTTTAATTTCTTCTAAGGTATCGCCACAAATAGAGCTAATATAAGCACCAACTCGAAGATCTAAATGCTTTGCATAGTCTTCCCGAGAATATTCTTGCATCTCCCTAATGACATCACTGTCAAATTGGTCTTTTGAACAAATGGCCAACATGCGCCCATACTGTGCTTGATCTGCATGAATCATTCCAAATTTTTGATGGCTTTCGTGAATAATGATGGATAATTTTCCTGTATTGATTAAATGTTGAACTTCCGGATCTAAGTGCAAATTTTTATACAGAGCAGTTGTAGCATCAATAATCAAGGTAACAGGCTTTGTTCTTTTCGCCTCAATAATATTTCGTTTTACAAACTTATTAATATCAACCCCAGGCGTTAAACCTTCTGGGTTTACTATAGGGCCAGCGGATAACACAAAAATATCAGCGTCCGCACTACTGGTTGTTTTGGTAATATAATCAAATTCAAAATAGCTTGGTTTAAATACTTTAACTAATGGTGGTTCTCCTGATGGCGTTTTCATTTTCAATGCCAGCTTCATTGCTAGCATATACGCATTGGTACCAGACATTGCTGGACATGCCAGAAAACTGGCTTTATCCATAGTTGCACTGTCTATTGCTAATGATTTATCCAGCGTGTGCCGAGACTCTGTAAGAAAATCACTAAAGCCTTGCTCCAAATCTTCTGCTTCTGTTCGTTCTAGCAGGGAGAGGCTTATCTCATGAATGGTTGCGTATACAGAAAAAGCAAACTTAGGATAATCGTATTCATAAAACGTATTTGCCATGTCTATCATGCAGGCAATGCGTTGTATCGCTTCAGGTTTTATATTTTTAGGTAGATTTTTTAAAATTTTTGTAAGCATACTGCTAATTTTTGCGTCGGATGATGAAGATCTCTTGCGATGAATGAGAGCTTATCATAAATGCTACTTTCGATTAATTCTTCGGAGGTTTTAGGTAAGTTATCATCCAGAGTTATTTTTTTGGGGATAACAAATTCATCTTTATTTTGAATATTAACAGCTATCTCCCACGGAGATGCGATTAGCCCTGCCGCTCTCAAGACGCGAATAATCTGTGCCTTATTATGGCCATGCTTTGGTAAACATAACAAACCGACGGAGTGATTTTCATCCCTGATAATTCGAGGAAGTTCATGTGGGAAAAAATGATTATATATTTCTAAAATGGGTGTATTTTTCAACAATGTAACAGGAATAAAGGTATGGCTGGCCTGTTCTTTTAGATCAATTCTAAATTCCTGTAGCAGTTTATCAAGCAAATCACCTGAAAGATCATCATCACGATGATAAAAAGCGCCTCTATGAATATATGGATTATTTATTCGATGTTTTGAGGAAAGATTCAATTCCGCGACATGCCTACCGAACATAATGTGTGATAGTAAGTATTGTTCATCACCTTTATCCATTAGAGAGAGGTAAGTAAAATAAGGACTTTCTACAATGGCCTGCTTTACTTTTCTTTTACGCCAAACTCTTTGGATGACTGTCGCTGCATGTGCCTTTTGTTGCTCATCAGGCTCTTTTCGTGGGCTATCGCTTCTGTCAGCATGAGTTGGCTCATGCTTTTTAGGCAGACTTAATTTAGCGACATTTTCTTCAATGAAGCGATTTAAATCTCGTAATGCTTTATTGGCTTCAATTAATTTCATAATTATACAAAGCATATTGCCTTATATTTATATTAATTGAGTAATATTAAGTCTTTATTAAGTAGGCAGGTAGGCGCACTCTTTATTTATATAAAGGTTGTTAAGAAGGAAATAAGCAGAAATTAAGGCGAAACTAATTTAATTGTTTTCAAATTGAGGGTTTAGCATGCCAATGAAAGTTTTCCCTTTGGGGAATTAACTTCAGGGAAAACGATGGATATGTTAGTTGATATCGGTTTTATATCTATTGGCCATAGCCTCTAATTTGTCTATGTCAGAGGAACACAGGTATGCTTTCATTTCATTTATTTTTTCGTCCGACCACTCATAAATATTGAGTGCTAACAGTCGCTTTATTGTCTCATTATCAAAACGTTTTTTAACGATTTTTGCGGGATTGCCTGCAATAATCGTGTAGGGTTCTACGTCTTTTGTAACGATTGCATTAGCGGCTATAACCGCACCTTCTCCTATTTGGATGCCAGGCATTATCATTGCGCGCATGCCTATCCATACACCGTCACCTATCACGGTATCACCGCGCGATTCATAGGATTCGATGTAGTTATTTTTAAAGGGGTATAGACTAAACCAATCAACTCGATGATTATTATTGCCTCCTAGCATGATTACTGCTTCTGCAGCAATACAAACATAATCACCTATGTATAATTGATCTATTTTCCAACGAGGTTCCCAATGATTGAGACTATATTCATCTCCATATAGATAGCGTACGACGGATTCCTCAAAATTATCGGTCCAGGCATTTGAGTAGTAGCTATGCGTGCCTTTAATATGAATATTTGGATTTTTAACACTTTGATGAAGTAGTTCTATCTTAGACCAATGCTTCTTAGTCATTTATTACTCAGGTAGCTATGAAATTGGCTAATATTCACACGTACTAGGGATTAGAGCAATAAAATATATTAAAGATTTTTGATAAAATTGTATCGTTTCATATTTGAAACGTTTGACGTTGATTATCAACGGTCATTTGTTCTTCAAGTTGCGATTTAAGATTGATAAAGTCTATTGTTCGTATTTCATACAACGCTCGCATGGCGGCTAAATCCAAAAGTGCACGGCCATAGGGTACTGAGCGGGAGCCTTGTGCCGGCTGGCGGCTGTCCAAACCTTTCAATATAGCAAAATCAACACCTAATTTAGAATTAGATGAAAACCAATTTTCGTGCTTACGAGTTAGCCAATTATAAAATTGTTTTGATGATTTTGGCTGTGAGGTAAAGTGAGGTACTGGGTAAAAAGGTTTGTCAGAGCAGTACTCATACACAACATGCATCGGTAGAAGTTTTTGTGCACCACCAACTCCTTCTCGCCATTGCTTATTAATAGCATCCCAATTTTTAATTCCGGGTACGTTCGTGGAATCCACTTGCGTTTGCAGTTCTTTAATGATGGTGTTTGCAAAATCAAAATGCTTTTCGGTGATTGTTTCTTCGTGAAATCTATAGGTGACGCCTTCTGTAATTACTTTCTCGTATTGAGAAAGTAATTTTGCTAATACTGCTTTACCTTCTTCGTTTTGGGGTATGCAATGAAGCATCATCGTCCACATATGCTTATCCAGGGCCCAAAGCGCATATTCAAAAGCACTGATATGTTCAAAGGTTCGCCCAGAGCAATCCGTTATGCGATCCTTTTTAAACATTAAACTCACGTCATTGTTTAATATCGTACGAACCGCATCATGCTCACCACGCACGATATGCCCTAACAGCTTGCGAACGTCCGCCATGGGTTTATATAAAGCCCTATACTTGGTTGAAGCGATAGAAAGTTTTAATAAATCAGCTGTGGATAAATACTGCGCTTTTTTTCTTTGGATTTCCTGCGGGAATTTATCAAGCAATTCAGTGCCTGGCATGCGTTTTGTCTTAATGGTAAGTCAATTTGGAAGAAGTATTATACCTGAGTCATTTGGATATTAATATATCTATGTGGGTTATAATAATCCATAAATAATTGCTTTCAAAAACTTATACATCAATGTATTGCTGGTTGTGTGATTTCAACCAGTGATCTGACATTGCCTCTTTATAACCATTATCATGAGAGTTTCCTCTGGAAACTCTCAAATTAAAGGTGTCAATTAAGTCAAAACTGGTTCATATAAAGTAGGTTGTATCAACCTGTAATCTGATTGCCAGATTTGATGTCTTTATGAATAAGACTTTCAAAATTATTGTTGTCAGGGTTAACAAATAAATACCCATTTCCTAACGGATAAGTTAGGGCGCACACTTCTTTGCTATTAAACCAGTGTTTCCAAGTTACGCATAAGGTACCATCATCTTTTACCCTCCAGGTACCATCGTCGGTTTGTGGGTCATTCCCTTGTGGTTTTTTAGTAAATTTTCCTGTAATTTGGCCATTTTTATCGAAATAACCCATGAATGAGTCTGCAATGAGCCGGTTATCTAGATTTGCGAGTGGTATGCTTTTGATGGTCTTTCCCTGAAAGGTACTAAGTACTTCCTCTTTTGAGAGGCTCGTGAGCGTCTCGGCAAATGCTGAATAACTAAAAAGTACCGCAGATATCGCAATAGCTTTTTTCATAATAAATATCTCCTTAATGTAATAGTCCATAAATTCTTAGGTAAAGATAAGTCATTTCATTATTAATAACAAATAAATTCATTAATCAGCTGTCATTGTTTGATTAAGAGGTGTGTATATTATAAATACATTCAGGCCTTATTTATGGGATCAATGAATCGTCTCTAGTCATGAGATAAAGACGGTTATTTTTCAAGGTTTTTAATGGGCTGCTCACAGACTTATCCACAGATTTTGTGGATAAACTTGAAAGTCAGCAAGGATTAAACATGGTAATTAAGCTTATATTGATTGGAATGATGTGATTTGAATGCGCGATTGGGAAAGAATCTGAAGATTGAATAAAAAAGATATCCACAGGTTGCTTCAGGATATATTCTACACTGCTTGGCACTAAATCTTACCAGAGAAAATTTAAAAAAACAGACTTGACGATTAACTATTTTTTAGAATGTACATTGATGAGTTTTAGTTGTTCAATTTGTTTATGCGATATATCTTTAAGTAGTTATACCAAGCAGTTGTCATGAAGATAACAAATTTCTTGGCAATATCCGAAAAAGCATCAAGAGTAATCCGGATAAAGATGTGTAGTGAGAACTGTTTATGATAAAATTGCTCGCATTCTGACTTTATTGATATTTAGGAGATAAATATGCTCTCAAAAGAGCAAATTCGTCGAAAGGCTGGTATTCCGGCTACTGATACGAGTCGGGATCAACATATTGCCAACCAAGCTAAAATTAGCGCTACCCTGGAATACAGGAAATGGGGTTTTTTTGGTAAATTAATCCCTACAATTGATTATCTGCAAGCATCCTATGTTACTGGGGTTGCTGTTACAACTGCAGCAGAGAAAGCAATCGAAGCAGATACAATGATGAAACCATAAGCAACAAAAACTTAAGTTGGCTTGATAATAAATTAAAGATTCGTTAGCAGATCAGGAAAATAAAGAGGATTTTAATAAGAGAAAGATTATGCCAGTTATTAGTGAAAGGCAATTTGCAGAAATTAAAAACCAATTAAAAGAGAAGCAAGTGATTTGTGAGCAAATTGCTCATTGGAAACAACTCTCTCCCTGGCTAAAACAAATCACATCCCAGCCAGAGTTTCCTCCAGATTTTATAAACGAGTTACGCGGGATTCGCTCAGCTATTCTATCGTTTAATATTGATAAAAACACATTGGGTTTGGCTGTGTTTTATAATGAACTTTGTAAACTTCTGGCTCTACCACAGCCACTATTAAAACCAATGGATACTAATATCATGATGAAGCATATAGCATTGTTCCAGAGGATTCGCGATTATGCCAAAAAAGTAGATGAATACATCACAAGTTTATATGAAGGTTCTCTCAAGGAGTTGGACTATAGCGAGTTTTGGAGGTTACTTGAAGATATAAGTGCTACTCCAGAAGAAGACACACGCAAGCAGGCAAAGGAAAAATTTGCTAACACTATATTTTCACGTTTATCGCAGTTCAATCCAAAAATTTACATGGATACCATTTCTTATCTGGAAGAGCCCAATGAGTTAAATAGACTTAGGGGTTTCTCCTAATGCATAGTAATTGGTTATCTCTATGAGTTTTTAAGAAGGATGCTTATATATAATTTCTTGCAAGAGCCTGGACAATTTCTAACTCATCCAGCTGTTAAATAATTCTTAGCAGCTGAGTATATTCAGAGACAGTTGCCTATAAATAGTCGCAATCTGTATTTTAATTTGGTTGCTGATTATCTTTATCTGGTTTCGCAGGTTGTGCTCCTTCTGGAGATTGGGTCTTCTCAGGAGCTTGCATAGGTTCAGGAGGTTGTACGCCTTGTGAGGGTTGAGATTCTTGAGGAGCTTGCATAGGTTCAGGAGGTTGTACGCCTTGTGAGGGTTGAGATTCCTGAGGAGCTTGCATAGGTTCAGGAGGTTGTATGCCTTGTGAGGGTTGAGATTCCTGAGGAGCTTGCACGGGCTCTGCAGGTTGAGCTTCTTCCTGAGGTTGAGATTCCTGAGGAGCTTGCACGGGCTCTGCAGGTTGAGGTTCTTCCTGGGGTTGAGATTCTTGGGGAGCTTGCACGGGCTCTGCAGGTTGAGCTTCTTCCTGGGGTTGAGATTCTTGGGGAGTTTGCACGGGCTCTGCAGGTTGAGCTTCTTCCTGGGGTTGAGATTCTTGGGGAGCTTGCACGGGCTCTGCAGGTTGAGCTTCTTCCTGAGGTTGAGATTCTTGGGGAGCTTGCACGGGCTCTGCAGGTTGAGCTTCTTCCTGGGGTTGAGATTCCTGAGGAGCTTGTGCAGGTTCTGCAGGTTGTGTTTCTTCTTTTGGTTGAGCTTCTTTGGCTGGCAAGGCTTGGTCAGTTTCTTTGACTGGTTCTGGAGTTTGTTGAGGATCTACAAGTTGCACTTGTGTCTCTTCTCCTGGTTTTTTAGGTTGCATATTCTGAGCTTCTTCTGCAGTTAAGGGCTCACCTGGATTTTTTGTGAGTAATTCTTGCTCTTCAGAAAATGGAACTGGGGCGGGGGCGGTTCAGTTTTCACGAGGACTGGTTTGTCCTCAATGGTTTTCGATGGTTGAGCCTCAGTTGGTTTTTCTCCTCCTAATACACTTGTTTCTTCAGGAGCGATTGCAGCCACAGGCGTTACAGGCACATTTGCTAAATTTTTTTCAGTTACTGGAACATACGCTTCTTCAACAGGTTGGGATTGAACAAATGCTTGTGTTGGTACGGCAGTGACTGCATTGCCAATGGCAAGATTCTGATAATTAATCACCGTATTTGGGTTTTGATAGATATTGGTCACATAAGTTTGATTAATGATGGTATTGCTAACATTGATTTGGGTAAAATAATTGCGGCTTACCTGGTAGGGAGGAATATATGCCTCTCCCGGTCCTAATGGGAACCAGGCAATGCCGACCGTATCTTCTGCAACAATGAAATTTCTCCCACCAACGAATGCAACCAGGGCAGGAGCATAAAGCGGCTCAGCAGCTACAGGTCCAGGAACCCAAGCCCATCTTCTCTCAATAAACACCCAACGTCCATAATGAAATGGGGCAAATCCCCACGGTTGATCATCCACCCATGTCCAACCCCAGCCTCGAATCCATACCCAGTGTCCATCTCGGTAAGGAACCCAGTCGGTCTCAACTCTATCAGGAACCCAGACATAGCCGTATTTTTTGACGGATTTCCATTGACCATGGTCAGCAAGATCTTCATAACCAATCATTGCTTTGGAAACGTGTTTTATGGCTGTTTTTTGAGCACGGCGATCTCGCTCCAGGCTCCAGCGATCAAATTCATCGATGGGACCGATGGCGTTACAAATGTACCCCTGAAGATTTCTTCCTTTAAACTGACATGATTTCCCTGCACTGATCTTCAATGCAGCCTTTTCACCATAAATGGTTGCTGTACCTTTCCTTACAGTCACGGTGGTGGAATTTTTTTCTACATCAATGCGGTAATATCCACGTGTTTGAATCGACAAGGCAAGGTTTGGTGTATTAACTTCATATCGTTGTTTAGGTTTTAAACGAGTTATGCTTAAAACCAGTGTTCCTTCAGTCAATTGAAATTGAGCGAGTTCATTATTAAAGTTCAGGATTTTTAAATTGGTTTGCTCCCCTGCACGAAGGGTGGCTAATCCAAGTTGTAATTCAATTCGAGCGTTTGTATCTAACCAAAGACTATCCCCAAGAATGAGAGGTCGATTAAGTTTTGCTTTTACCCATTTGGTGGTTCCAGCAGGTAAAAGACTGACAATGCCATTGGTGTAGCTTATGCGGGCAACGCGAGATGCAGGATCGGCGATGACGGTGTTTGACAGAATGAACGTCAAGAAAACAACAAGCACACAAGTTAAAGCACAAAATTTAGCGGATGTTGTTTTCATGATTAACTTCCTTGTTGAAAAGGATAACCTTATCCCTGGTTATGACAATTAATATATGCTCCATTTAAAATTATAGGTCAAAAACATGGACTCTGGATGAAGAAAACGCTTTTCATTTGAAAATGTCAGTTCGATAGATAAGTTTAAACAATTTTTATCAATCAGCTCTTCATTATGAATGATCTAAAGTTGTTTTATGGATTGCTTCAAATGCATCATTGGGTACGTGGGTTGGGGTGTGTTAAAGTAAGATTAGGGAAATGATTGTGTATGCTAATATATAAAGAAGATAAAGAGGTGCCTTCACTGTTTAATTATTGCTTTAGATTCGCATTATTATAGAGGGTATTATGGTAGACATCATTAATCTTAATAAAAAAAGAAAAGCTAAAATTCGTTTGGAGCAAGAAAAAAAGGCTTCTGAAAATCGCATTAAATTCGGAAGAACAAAAAAGAAAACAATTAGAGAAACAAGATAATGAACGTGGTGAACGATATCTAGATGGCCATAAGTTGGAAAATAAAGAAAAAATTAAAGCAGGAAATTCTGACCATTTTCAATTTAGCGTTATAAATGTGTAGCCATTTCAGCTATTCGAGCAATGTTTTTCGATATTCCAAAATCCAGTAGTACTTGCAATATGGCGCCCAAGTCAGTTTGATAAGGATCTACATAATTTATTGAAAGCATTTGTTATTCTTTTATAACGTGCTTTTCCTGTTTTCCCAGTCCTTCTATTTCTAATGTTACCTGATCGCCAATTTTAAGATATTGCTCTCCCCAGAATTTGGCATTGCCTGGAGCCGAACCCATGGCGATAATATCTCCGGGGAATAAAGTAAAAAATTGACTTAAATAGCTGACCACTGATGCGGCATTATTGATGTAATCTCTGGTATTAAAATCTTGGCGGATTTCTCCGTTAACCCAAAGTTTTACATTTAAATTCGTTGAGTCAGGGACTTCGTCCAGGGAAACCAGATAAGGCCCGATGGATGCAAATCCATCCATTCCCTTGCCTTTGGTGTACTGTTTATCAGCGGTTTCAAATTGCCAATAACGGTCAGAAATATCATTCACACAAAGAAAACCAAAGATGTGTTCTTCTGCCTGATGTTTTTCAAGGTATTTACCTTTTTTACCAATAACTACGCCTAATTCGGCTTCCCAGTCCAGTTTTCTGGTGTGCCGAGTATATAAAATGGGATCATAGGGTCCTGAAATAGCACAAGAAGGTTTTAAAAATACCATCATTTCTGATTCAGGAAGTGGGGAGGCTCCCATCTGCTGTGTATGCAATAACGAATTATAGCCAATACACATGATTTTACCGGGTTGTTTAATTGGTGCGGCAATTGGAACATCCTTAGCTACTAATGGCAGTGTAGGGATGTTAATTAAAGTGAGCCTTTCTTTAATAAAGGCTAATGATGATGCATCAATATCATCCAATAACTCAGAGAGATCACGAATATTTCCTTGATCATCAATCAACCCAGCTTTCTCCTGACCGAATGTACCATAACGTAATAATTTCATAATTACCTTTGGAATAAATTTTATAATGTCTCTATATAAATTTTAGCAGAAATGCTGTCATAACTTATGGGTTGTATATTATCTATAAGTGTTGATGGCATGAACGTGGAAGTTTTCGAGAATTTAAAAAATTCAAGTCATAACGGTTAACTATCGGGAAAATTATACTTATTTTTTACTCTACGCTTAAATTCCTAAAATCATATCTTCGAACAAACGGATTTTGGATAATGCAAAAATAAATTGTAATCTGTTTTTTTATCTGTTAGCATCCGCGCCCGCTATGTTAAATAAATAAACACAGAGAGATTACATGAAGCAGATAGAAAAAATAACTCCACCTAAGGATTTCACACCTAATGATGCTAATGCTCAGTCAGGCCAAGAATCAAATCCATCATCTAAACCAGAAGGAAGCAAACCAGTAAAAGCTGCTTCTTTATTGACTCGCGTTGGCATGTGGTCAAGGTCAAACACCAGCTGCCGACTAGAAGCTTTGCAACATGGATTTGGTTTCGATAATAATGATCGTGGTCCAGGCCCTGTTTGCTAATTATCGCCGATGTTTCAAATGCTGTGGCATGTATGCCACAGCATGACTTGCTTTTCCTATAACTTAAAAATACCACTAACTATTCTCTAAAGCTTATTGTTTATTTTTCTTCATTCTGGTCACTGCATGCCAATAAAATCCTATGGACAAAACCACCATACCGAACATTAGAAAAGCTGTTTTCATGATGGTTTCATGTCCATGAAAAGAACAGATGAACGTTGCCAACGAACTTACAGCCGCAGTGCCAATCGCCATGGAAGATAATGCAATATTTTTACTGACGTGTTCAAACTGTTCTATGATGTAAGTGTTGAATTTAGCGTAAAAAAAGTTAGACCCTAAAATATACCACGCAAGAGGGAGCACAAAAGCCAGGATGGATGGTGGGAAAAAAACGGCACAAAGAAATAGTAAAAAGCAACCCAGGAACGATAATCCGAAACCGATATTCATGACATGACGTTTGTAGGAGGTTTTTTCTACCAATAAACTGAGGGAGGTTCCAATAACACCAACCACTGTGAAGACGGCGCTGATTAAACCAATGACGTGTGGCTGATAATGTAAAACATGCACTAATGTATAGGTAATAGTGACATAAAACGGTGCAGAAACAGCATTCACAGTACTATAGCTTAAAATAAGAGGAATGAATCCTGTTTCTTTGAGTAATATCAAGTACGTTTTTAAACGTATTTTTCCATGTTTTTCTGATAGTGGTTGTGCCGTATTCTTGTCCATGCCATACACACCAATCCCAAGGACAAACACGGATAAAATAAGTAAAAAAACAAAACTGGCTTGCCATGAAAAAAAATACAGAATTAAACTGGTAGCTAACATGGCAATGGTGGGAGAGAAGCTCACAAAAATACAATAAATAACAAAGAAAGTCGTACGTTCAGAGCTGGAAGAAATCATGCTTTTCGATAAAATCTGTAGAATTCCTACTGCGATAGCTTGCACAAGCCGACCAACCATCATCGTATAGACATCTTCTGAAAATGCACAAATAACAGTACCAATTAAAAAATAAACAGTCCTAACCAGAAACTTTTTGGAACTCCTAGCGTATCGATGAGAGGGCCTGAGAAAAATAAAGAAACTGATAAACCAAAAAAGAAAACGGATACGGTTAATTTAATTAATTGTGGTTGTGAGCTTAAGCCAACAACAAGGATTGGCATTAATACATAATAAAAATACTGAGATGCTTGCGTTAAAAATCGCATGCTGGTGGAAAAATATAATGGTTTATAGCGTGGGTTTAATAAGTTCATGTTTAGTCTATTTTATTTTTCTAGCCATCATACGGTAAACCTATCCTTAAAAAAATATATTCAATCAATGAATAATACTTGATTGGAGCGATATCCCACCCTGCCCAGGTTGAATAAGCTTATGTTTAGGTAAAAAGTAATTAGAAATGGGCTAATAAGCCTGTACAGCTTTTTTGGCAGCTTTTAACAAAGCATCAGACATCGCCTTTAATTGTTTGTCTTTACCATGGATGCCATATTCTTTTGCAAGCTTATATGGGTCAGTAATGCTCAGCCATATTTCGCCATTATCATCTTGCCGTGCCATGGCACGCAGTGGTAAATCAAGAGCAATGCTGCCATTTTCCTTCATCAAACCCGTGCCTTTGCTAGGGTTGCCAATTAAGATTACTTGCGTTGCATTCAACTCTTGGTCAACCTTGCTGGCTTCACTGCTATGGTCAATGTGAGCAAATACTTTTCCTCCATTTGATAGTATGATTTCGGATAAACGCTTAATGGTTTCTTCTACGGAATAGGGGCTTTGCATGCTCGTTGCCCATTCAGCACTGGCTGGCGTGGCTAATTTAGAGTTATAGGCGCCAGCAATTTGATGTGCCAATACTTCCAAGTGTTCAATATTACTCTTATTGGCAAGGATGGTGACGCAAAGCAATTCAGCTGGATCAGTAAAACGGCTTAAAAAAGTGGAATAACCTGGGACGTTCCCCGTAATGAACATAAGTCCACGATGGCCAGGGAATTGCCAACCTGCATTGGCAGGGATCTTCATCCCATTTTTTAAGGTAATGCTGTTATATAAAAATTCTCGATTCTTTGGATTTTTAACTAAAATGCCGCCAGCAAGGCCAATGTCCCAAATGCTGACATCTTGAGCGGAAGAAATGATTGCAGCATTGGCAAAGCTGGCTGATTGGCTATTCATTTTTACTTTAACCAGCTTATCATCCTGGACTGTGTAGCCTGTAGCCGGTTCGGTGGGATTGATATAAATTGGATCAGTTTTAAACTGGTTATGTGTAAAAGGGTGGGTGTTATTGTTTACTTCGTTTTTAATATGTTTCAAAGTAGAAATAAAGCAAGTATTTTGTAGTCCCATGCGTTCAAATTGATGTTTAGTCACGAATTCTTCATAGCTTACACCACTGGTTTTCTCGATAATCATACCAAGTAAATAAAAGTCAGTTGCACTTTTGTTGACCTGTTCGCCTGCATGAAAAAGCAGCGGTTTATTGGCTACTAATTTAATAATTTGTTCTTGACTGTACTCGGAACTGTAGTCAAATCCTGGAGCTTCTATGTAGCTTGGAATGCCTGAACTATGAGTGATTAATTCACGAATTGTAATGTTAGCCCAGTCTTTTGGAATATTTGCCAAATAATTTTTAATTGGGTCATCCAATTTAAGTTTATTATCTTCCTCTAATTGCATGATGGCTACGGCAGTGTATGCGGTGGTCATTTCTCCAAGATTGAACATGGTGTTACTGGCTACCAATCTTTTAGTGCTGATGTCGGCAAAACCATAACCGACCACTCGAGTAATATAAGGAGCTTGCACAATAGCAACAGAAAGACCAGGAATATTATTTTCCTCCATGAAATTAATCACTAAATCGTCCACAGTTTGCCCATGATAAAAAGCCTGAATATCACCGCGCCCGGTCTTATTTTCAGAAGCAAAATTTCCTATTATTCTAAAAACAGATGATGTTAATCTTTGTAATAACTTGTTTGACATGTTTTTTCCTTTTATAGCCAATCAATGTAATGGAATAAGAAAAACAATCGTTTATTGCTTAAAGAATAGAAGAATCGTTCAAGGAAAAGAAGAACATTCCACAGAAAAGTTTGGAAACAATGAATTAGTTTGGGATTAGATTGATAAATGCGTTAAGACTTGAGCCAGACTTGGCCAACCTTCGCCACTGCCAATAAAATCAGCGCCCCATGGACGCACACGTTGAGGGTCACTGACACCAAAAATGCCCAATGTATTAGCGCCTACCGCTGCAGCGAGATGCATGGGGCCGCTATCATTGGCAAGTACTTGCTCGGCAAGAGCAAGAATGGCTGCGTACTCGCTTAAATTTAGTCCCGATAAAACGGTAACTTCTGAAGGCAAAGCAGCACATAAATGTTCTTCATTCTTTCCCGGACAGACCACCAGTGGGCGTTGTCCCAATTGTTGTGCCAATTCCCTCCAGTGCGGCCATATTTTTGGTTTGCCATCTTTACCTGTGCCATGAGCAAAAGGACATAACACCCAAAATGGTTTGGTGATGTTGGCGCGTTGTAATGCTTGTTTAGCTGTGGTTTTGGAAGTTTGGCTGAGAGGCAAAATGATTTTATCTGGAATTTGTTTTGGCCAGGAAATTTGCGGAAACCAGCATTCACTTGCAAAGCGTGCAAGATTCCAGAAATATTCTACTTCGTGTTGTATAGGGGATTTGGCAATCCCGGTTGTGAGTAACCATTGGCGACCATCTGTTTTATAGCCTATCTGTGTTTTACCGGCCAAACGTCCCATTAACGCACTGGAAAAACTGTTTGTCAGCAGCAAAAGTTTGTCCACATCGGCTAGCTTCGCTATTTTTTTTGTGGTTTGCCAAAATTTTTTTTCCAATGTAATGAGAGGCATGTCGGTAGCGGCGAATAAATCATTTACCCACGGTTTGCCGAGTAATTGCAATGCGATGCCGTTTTGTTTTATCACCTGCAGGGCAGGAAAAGCCATGATCACATCACCCACCCAATTTGGTAATCGTATCATGAGCTTTAAATTAGAATGAACCAAATTAATTATCCGAAATTTCTGATTTTAATAGCACAGCCCAGTTTATCATGTTTTTATAACAATCGTGTGGCGTAGATGGTGTTCGGCTTTATTTTTTCAAAAAAGCTGGGTATCATCAAGTGATAAAATTTTCAACAAAATAGCGAATGCGAGTACGCCAAGCACGTTAACGTGTGTGCACAAATAAATGGAGTCGGTCATGGTAGCACTTTCTATAAGTAGGTGGCAGGAGAAAGGCTGGGCGTCATTTTTCTTAGTGGCCATGCTTTTTGCCATTCCACTTAGTCCCTCATTGAAAAGTATTTTTTTAGTGTTATCCGTGCTGGGTGTTTTGGTGACCTTTACTCATAAGCAAGATTTTGCATTTGTTTTTTCTCAAGCATGGTGTAAAGCGGCGATCCTATTATTTTTGGTGACTATCGCTGCCTGTTTATGGGGGGAGGCTGATTCTCACACTCGTTTTGTGTTAATTGAGAAATACAGTAAATTGCTTTATTTACCTATTTTTGCCGTTGGGTTTTGTAATCGAAAAATTCGTATGATGGGGATATATGCGTACTTATCGGCTATGGTACTTACCTGTGTTATATCGGTTCTTAAAAGTAAAGGTTATTTGAATTTTCATTCCGAGGACCCTGGTCATGTGTTTCATAATCATATTGTGACCGGTTTCATGATGGCATTTGCTGCTTATTTAGCTGGATGGTTGGCAGGGCGTGAACAAGGAGGCAGACGCGTTTTATTTTTGCTGCTGACTTTGCTCTTTAGTTATGATGTATTGTTTATTAATACTGGGCGTATGAGCTATGTGATTTATTTTATTTTGATGCTTGGTTTATTGATGCACTATTTACCTGTCAAATACCTGATTGGCGGTGTGGTAGGATTTTGCGTTTTGTTTGGAGTTTTTGTCAATCAAAGCAAGGTCATACACCAAGGGACTTATAGCATCCTGGATGAACTGCACCAATATCAGCAAGGGAATAAAGATTCTTCTGTGGGTTATCGTTTGCGATTTCATCAATATGCGAAATCATTATTTTTATCCAGTCCTTTAATTGGTCAAGGTACTGGCGGTTTCTCCCATGGTTTTAAGAAGGATGATCCGGTTCCGTCCTGGTCCAATAAAAATTTACTCGACCCTCACAGTCAATATTGGTTAATAGCGGTCGAATTTGGTCTATTGGGTATTGCAGCGTTATTTTACTTTTTTGCAAATCTGTTGTTTGCCGCTTTTCGTTTGCAGGAGATGAAACCGGTCATGCTAGGTTTATTATCTGCATTCATGGTGGGTAATTTATCTGATTCACTGTTGCTTTATTCGGTCGTTGGCTACCTATTTATCGTATTTAGCGGGCTTTGCTTGAGTGAGTCTGTTGCAAAACAACATGAAAAATAATGCCATTTTTGCCTGAGGGTTTCTGAATCGCAAAGACGATACTTATTTCATAAGCAGGTTGCTATTTTCTTACATAGAACAATTCTAAGTCGATAAATTTTATTTAATATTGACAATTAATAAACATGATGGAATATATATAAATCATTTGCTTGTGTGTAAAAAAGTTGTTTGGTGAAATGGATAGAAAAAGACGTAAGTACGCCCATGAAAAATAGGAATAAATAGTACGGCAAAAGTGACTGGGGAGGATTCGATATGCCTACTCTTAGTGCAATAAAAGCTGCTGTTCAAGAATGTCTTAAAGAGCGAACTTGGCTTGCATCCGCTGCTGATGGTGTTGATGAAGCTCAAGCAACTGCAGACACGGCCAAGCGCATTGTCTGTCAGTTGGCCAATCGTTGGCAGCGTGAGGCTCCAAAACAAGATTCCCATATACAATTTGCCACTTTTCTCCAAAATACCATGGCTGGTATTGCAGATAAGCCAGACAAGCATAAAAAAGCAAGAATAAGCAGGTATAGAAAACTGCAACGGGAATTACAAACCTTGTCCAGCGCCGATTCTCCTGACGAAGCACAAATGGCGCTTATACGTTTAAGAATGGAAATTATTTTAGAACAGGGCGTCTCGGGACGTAAATCTTGGTTTGAAGCGGAATTAACTCGGTTAATTTTTGACCGGTTGGAATTATTATTAAATAAAGCCACAGTCCCTCCTCCAGCTTGGGCAATATTTTTATTCGAAATGCCGGCGAATGATATTGCGGCCTTGATAAGCCATGTGTATTACGAAATGAGCTTGCAGAAGTGGCGGCCCTATGATGCACCACAAGAGTCTTCTATTTACCAGTGGATGTATGAAGAAGCAAGGATTATCAATTCGTTATCTTTTTCTGTTGCAGAAAAAGAACGTTTGTTTGCCATAGGTAACAGTTTGTTTGACCCTATTCTTTTATCGATTGCAACTAATCCGCGTTTTTGTAGAAACAATGGAGGACAATGGCGTTTATTAGATGCGGAAACGCTGGAAGGCATGCAGGCTACGGATGAAGATTACCGCACCTTAATTGCCACCATCGATGGTAGCGGACCAACGGGTATTGGCTATATTATGACTGCGCTGCCGGCTGAGGAATCAGAGGTTACCCAGACACTGGATATTATTTTGGGGGCGTGGCGTGCCAGATTTCCAATGGCGAAATTTACGGCAGAAGAGGAGGATTATGATAAGCAAGTCGTTTTGTATCTTCATGAGCGGTGGCTGGATAATATCGACCGATTTCTGGAAAAATGCATCTGGCAGGCGCTTCCTGAAGAAGTACGTAAAATTCCTAAATGGGAGGGGCAACTCGAAGAAAAAGAGGAACATCTTGGTGAGTATCCTGATGATGTGGCCGAGTTACCCCAGCAAATTAGCGCTTTGGATGAACAGCGCAATGCATTAATCGTTCAGCGCGAGCAACTGAATACAGAGCGGGTGGAGGCTGAAGAAGGTGAGGATGAAGAGCGTCTTGAGGAAATTGATGCGCAGCTGGAAGACTTGGGCGAACAATTGACGACTCTTGAGCAGGAACGAGATTCTTTGACTGAAACGGCAGAATCTTATGCCACTCTTCGTGCCGAAATAGAAGAATTGCAAGCTCAACTTGATGCGGCCCGGACGTTACGCGATGAACTTGATGTCGAGGAGCTTAAGGCTAAAGCTCTTGAGCAAGCCCAGGTCGGTATTGTTATTGCTGCAACAGAGCATCATGCGCGATGGAGTGCCTTGTTAAATTATAATTCTGATGAGCTTAATCAGGTGCTAACCGAGGAACAATTAACTGCTCTTGTCCATCATGCTACGGATGCTTTTATTGCTCGAGGGTATACCCGGCTTACAGAGGAAGAACCTGGTATACTGAGCCAGCACTTGGCGGCTCGCAGAGAATTGCAAAATGAAAAACGCTCCAATGCTGAGGGAAATTTACGCACCCAAGCTATGGCTGATGGAGAGCTCCGTTGGCTTGCTGCCAATGAGGTTCGTGATCCTTTGGTCCGTCAACTTTATATTGATGTAAGTGCCAGTACGGATGGCAGCTATTTCCGGGATATTCTTATCGGTGCCTGTTTATGGGCGATGGAAATGCCTGAAGAAGCTGGTGTTTCTTTTGCTTTGCCTGAAAGTATTCGCGATTTTGTGGCGAGTCAATTAACAGAAGATCCTTTCTATCCTGATAAAGTAAAGCAAAGGTTAAAAGAATTTAAAGCAGGCCGTCTTGAGTTGCCGCCTGAGCAAATGGTTGTTTTGGCAAGTTATGGCTTGCAACCTATTCCCCCTATGCCTGCACCTGATTTGAGCTATGCTTCAGCCTCCGCCAGTCGCTTTGGTTTTCTCGCTCATGGTGGCAGCGGTATATTGGCTGCAGCAAGTATGGATGAGACGGCTACTTATGGTGCAACAAGTTCTATAGGGGGCAGTGGCCCTCCTTAGAGGGCTCAAAACAAAAGAGCCCTTTTCTCTTCACTTTAAAGGAAAGAGGCATTTACAGACGTAAAACAGCACTATCATCTTTACGATCAGTTTCAGAAGGATCTGATGTAACGCTGGTTCCCCTTTGAGGATTAAGACAGATTTTCTCATCCAGACTTTTATTGGCTTCACAAAGTAAAGTTTTTAGACGTCTGGCATAAGACCCTACTGGATTAAAATCTGGCTTTTCAGCTTGATGGCGGTACTCACGTGCTAATAAGTTAGCAATGCCAGCAATATCCTTTTGCTCTCTAATGGCGTGCAAAAGCTCTTTTGCAGGACCAGTATGATGCCGATTCCAATGCAATTTAAAAAAATTACCAACGCCACTTGCATAATCAGCTAATAATTTTGCACACTGTTCCTTGAGAGCATTAAGCTCAGATTGTTCGCTTGTTAAAAGTTTGTCCCAAGCTTTAGGACGATATTGACTGGTTTCTATAACGGTAGGTGAGAAGCTGATAGCAGGTTCTTGTTCTGTATCATGAACGGTTGGTAATAAAACTTGCATGCCTTGCCAATAGGGATTGGCTTGATATTGCTGTTTAATACTATGACAGACCTCTGCTAAAAGAGCATGTTTATCAACAACGCCTAACTCATCCAGCGTTATACTTGGAATATTATCGCTCGTTAATTCCGACATATTATTAAGGTCATGCACCGTAACTTCTGGCATTTGACTCTGCTCTGTCAAGGAAGTCTTAACGGTCTTAACAGCCTCTTCGATAATCCTGGCCGCTAATTTAGGGTCCCACCCATAAATCCCAGCACCCAATATAGGCAAAGATAATACTTTTTTCTGCTCACTGACTGCCACTAAAAGTACATTGATAATCGCTTTATAGTAAGCAAGAATATCTTCATTCGTTGGTTTTCCTTTTCTGTTAACTTAGGGACAGTCATTCCATAAATCGCAGTTTTACCATGAGTGCTATATCCAGAAAGCTCACCATAATTAACTACAGGGGCTATCTTAATGCCTGCCCCATCTACAGCATAAAGAGCATTCCGACGATTTGCTAAGGCACTACCACCTTTTGCCGTCATTGGTTTATTCTGCCCGCCATTAAATTTGGTCGCAGCCTCTGGATTATCAGCAATAACCAAGGCTATCCCATCTAATTTTGGGTCCTGGTAATAATCCGCCGAGGTAGAGTCTCCATGAGGGTCAATGATTATATTTCCATATGTAAACTTATCCCGTTTTGGCATGGATATTCCTTTAAAAAATCAACATTCTTTTTATTATAGATGATTATTGCTAAGGGATTTCTTAATGCAAATTATGATTCTAGCCTATTCGAAAGACTTTCGAAGAACCATCAAGCGGCGGATGATGGTTGCTCCGCTTTGTATCCTCCGGCAAGCTCTTGGTATAAATTAACCACGGTGATTAGCTGTTGGAGTTTATCTTGATTCAAATCAATGTTGATCTTATCCAAAGCGATTTTACTTTTTAAAGTATCCACGTAGCTCTGAATTCCTCGTTGATATAAACAATGATTCAAATGGTAGGCTTTGGCTAGGTGCTTTTGCGCTAATTGGGTTTGGTTAAATTTATTAGTTAATCGTTCATTTGCTGCCAGAGCATTGGTGGCATCACGCAACGCTTTTTGCAGCGTGTCTATGTAGTTGAAAAAAGAGACTTTATCCAAACCACGAGCTTTGGCAATGTCACCAAGAACGGATAATTTCAACAGAGGTGTTTTTAATAACTGATCATTAAAAAATACATTCTCTGTTGGGAAATTATAACGGTTATCGCCGGCTTTTACGCCTGAAACAATGTCGAGATCAATGGAGGGTAATAGTTTGCTTGCGGCTAATCCAATGCCTTCATTGGAGGCATGCAAACGGTTGGTAGCCATTTGCATATCGGGTCTATTTTCCAGGACGGTTAATGGCAAGGCGCCTGGAATCAATTGTTTGTTATTTAATTCCGTAAATTTTTTCCTGGCGTGAATTTCTCCTGGATTTTGATTCATTAAATAGCGAATGGCGTTGCGACTTACCACAATGTTACGCTCAATAACTTCTTGCTCCCCATGAATTTGATTGACTTGACTGTATAGGGCTTGCGGATCAATATCTGACGTCAGTCCTCCGTGATAGACGTTGGTGGCAATGGTTGCTAGATGGGTCAAATCTTGGGCTAAAATTTGCAAGAGCTGTTTGCGCTCTATTTCAGCCTGATAGGTGAAATAACTTACCGCCATTTGCGATATAATCGTAAGCTTAATTGCATCATCTTCCGCTTTGACCGCAGCCAAGGCATATTTGGCTTTTTTCTGCTCTTTAATTTGTCCGAATAAATTCAAGGTGTAATTTGGAATAAAGGCGGCGACGCTACCTGGAAACCCTGTTGCAGGGTTTTTAGAATAACCAACCATGGAATCAACATCCGGGATCCATTGCAAGCGGACTTTTTTCAATTCTCCCTCCGCTGCTTCGATGTGACCTTTCGACATATTCAGCGTATTGTTGTTTTGAATGGCTGCAGCAATTAATTGGTTTAAGGTTGAATCATGATATCCTTGCCACCAGGCCAGATAAGGCAAATTGTTTTCATTGATTTGATTAAGATTTCGATCCAGCACCGTCCATTGATTGGTTACTGGCACATTGGGTTTTTGATAAGGGCTGTAATAAGCACATCCTGTCGTAAGCAGAATGCAGAGTATATTAATGAGGTGCCTCATGCATCGCTCCAAGGATAGAATTGGGAATGACTCCAGCAGCAACGATGGTTTTTAACTGCTCCAAATCTGCTTGTATTTGCTGCAACAGTTGTTGGTAATCGTATTTCTGGTGGCGCTTGGTATAATGAGCAAAATAGAGGGCTTTTTGTCCAACAAAAATGCGATTGATGAGCTCTCTAAAGTCTTCAAATTCCTCACCAACGGCGCGTTTTGCACTAATTAGAAATTGCGCATTATGGACCAGATTATTAACCATGAATAAACTTCTTGTTAACTTAACACAGTCTTCAAACCATTCGCTGCGCCTAATTTTTTCTTATTCAATAAATTAGTTAATTTATTGAGACGGGCGACTACCTCGGTTTGTGTATCTTGAATGAAGCGGTGCATCATATGATATCGGCGAAACTCGAAATATTCGAATACTAGAATAATGGTAAATGCAATCAGCGTACAGATAAGATAATCAATCAAAAAAGAGGTGATGGAGAAAGAAGAGGAGGAGGGGTTAAAATATCCGGTTCCAATGATGGAAGTGTTCACGGTAAATACGGTGGGAATGCTGTAGGCTCGGCCTACCAGGAAATAGGCCAGGTAAACAGTCATTGGAATAAGGATGATTAAGGTTCGATAGTCAATGTGTCCCAGAAACCAAAGAAAGTAACCGCTTAGCAAACCAAGAAGGACGCCTAAAAAACGCTGGTAAGCACGGGATAACGTTGTACCATTATCAAATCCCGCATAAATCATCATGACAGCAAAACCTGTCCATCCGGCACGAGGATAACGCAAGAATTCTTGCACAAATATGGTAAAAGTGAATACCACACTAATTTGTATGCCCCGAACTGCACGGTAATCTAGCGGTTCTTTTAGGAAGCGTTGTGGCATAGATGATTCCAACTTAATATTAAAGCACGTACCGTCCGCAGCATATTTGTGTGTTGCAGCATCTCCAAATCACGAGAAGTCATGGGAATTGGATGTTTGTTTCTGCAGGCTTCTGCCAGTTTGGTCAATTGTTTCTGAACGAGTATAAAATAGTGTAGATGAATTTGTTTGCGGAAAGAGCAGGCGTAAGACATTGCCATGATTAGGTCAAACGTTAAAAGGGTAATTTTTAAAATACTGTAATATTTCATTCGTCGGGAAAGCATATGGGAATAACGCTCCATCACGATGATTCCTGAAAAAATGGGTATGGTGTTAATCTCTTGTTTGTAAATTTTTTCTGAGATGGAGGCCAATGTTTCTAAAACTTCACAGAACGCCCGCCGCCAAATGGCAAAGTAATAACGCTTTGGAAAAAAATATAATCCGATAAAGATTAAAATCGTTGCGATGATTGTATAGAAAGCATGATTTAGAGCGATATAAAAATTACTGTTGGTATCGCCATAAATTAATGAATAAGCTGCCAAACTTAAAATTAGGGGGGCAGCTACAAACATGCTTTTTACTTTGCGAATGGCAATGTAATAAATGATTATAGAAAAGAAAAAAACAAAGAAAATAAAAAATAATTTATATTCAGAGAGTAGGCCGAATAAAAATATTGCAATCGTACTTCCCATCAGAGTAAAAAATAAAAACAAATATTTTTCTTGTAGGGTGTTGCCTGAAATTTCAGCAGCAAATGCTGTTAATGGCACGTAGAAATAATAAAAATAAGCATCGGGAATGGTATAAATAAAATTAAAAAGAAAAAGAATTTCCAAGACTAAGAGTGCTTTTAATGCATTCGTATGATGTTCGCCGTATGGATCATAGGCTTTTATCTTACTTTTGAGTTGAGATATAAACATAGGCACTCGCCCCGGGATTAAGCGGGTAATTGGGATCTGGGTCTAATATCTTGATTTGTACAGGGAACCGTTGAGGTAGCAATAACCACTCGTTTTCATTGGAAACGCGTTGCATCTGGGATTTTTCTGCCGTTACTTGCCGTTCTGCGGCCCATAAAGTATTAACCACAACGCCATGGAATATTTTGTCAAAATAATACATTCGCAAAATAATATAAGCTTTATCACCTGCCCTCACTCTACGTAAGTCAGTCTCATTAAAATTGGCTTGAATGTAGAAATTTGAAGTATCAATGAATGAAAATACCGGTTGATGGATTTTAATGGGCGTATTAGGGGATAAATACATATTATCGATGACTCCATCCCCGGGAGCTCGCACAATGGTTAAATCCAGGTTTACCTTGGCATTATGCATTTTTGCTTGCAGGCTGGCGACGGTATGATGTTGCTGTTCAATTTTGGCTTTTAATACTTCAATCTCTTGTTGCAAGGAGGCCAAACGATTACTCAATGTATTCACATCATACGACAATTTTTTGATTTCTAATGTGGATACAGCCTCGACGACCAGCTTATTTTTTTAAGCATTAATTCGTATTGTGCTTTTTCCAATTCTGCGGCCGTGGATTTAATTAATGCTCTGGTTTTATCGATCTGTTTTTCAAAGACAATGATTTTTTCAAGCCTTCTTGATAATTGGCCTGTGCTTCTTGGTATGCCAATTGATAAGGAACTCGATAAACTGTAAAAATAGGGTCATTTTTTTTGACTGCTTGTCCATTTTTTACATAAATCTTGGTAATAAAGCCTGAGACGTCAGCTGCAACGGGTGTGACATTGGTTACTACGAACGCATTGTCTGTAAAAGGAATTAAATAAGAAAATAAATGAAACAAACCCAGAATGAGAACAGTCAACACAATAATGACTGGCAGGTTAAGATGGCTTTTGAAAAAATTTAATGCGCGAGGGCGCATATTTTTGCAAAAAGAGCGTATTCTTGTTGCCTGATTGAATAAAAAAGTTCTTTCCACGATTAATATATCATCTCGCGCTATTTACTACCGTTTTTAATGACGTCCGCATAAGAGCTAACTTTGAAATTATAATAGCGATTCGCTGCCAAGACATCTAGTGGCTTATAGATAAAGAAAAATTTATTTTTGCGAGTGTCATGAGTTTAATCGTGAATCGAAAAGAAGTGTCCCTACTTCATAATCGATAAAGAATAGCTATAGCCTCAGTTTTTGATGAGGCTCAAATGCTTCGTCAGTAACTGGATGTGGTGCCGGGGCAAAAAAGCCTAGGGGTCGTGAGCCGGTATGCGAAGGATGATGGTCAGTATGTTTACTGGATGCAAGGCGTCTGCGACTTATTTCATCTTGTACTTTAGAGTTAAGCGATGTTGATGTCTCAACAACCGCTGTTGTTATTTTTTTATCTTTTGCCAGACGATATACCACGGCATCGTAGCAAAGTTGCTCTAGGCGTTCGATGAGCTTTTGGGTACGATGAAAGAAAAAGCCAGCAAATACTTGTTCTTTTACGGGTTGAAGGTCTGCTAAAACTCGTTTGAATTGCGCAATATCAAAGGTCTTTTCCTCTGGAAGAAAACAGGTCAATACTTGTTGAAGAGCTTTTATTTTTGCTTCTCTTCTAGCGCGTCCGAAAAAACTAAAAAGCCTTGCGAATCTTGCTGAAGTTGTTTGATGTGCGCTTCGATGTCTTGCTTTATCACTGCTAAAGAAGAAGGTAGTTGTTCAGCTAGATCCTTCCGGTGATCTAGAAGCTTTTCTTGCCGACTTTTTTGTAAAGTCATGCCTTCTTCCAACCAGGAAGAGTCATTTAATTCACCAACATCAGCTCCAAGATATCTCAGCATTCCAAAAATGTTTTCATGCAAAGGAATAACATTTCTGGATAAAAACGCATGATGAAGGCCATAATGGCTAAATGTGAATGGGCGAACCATGCTATTGACTTCATCTGAGCTTAGGATATAGCCGTCATATAAGCTATTTGCCACTTCAATGGGGCCGGTCGTACAAATGACGATGGATTTTAAATAAAGCGAGCGTTCTTTTTTCATTAAAGAAGCGGTAAATTGGTCGTCATTTTGTGATAATACTTTCTTTATTTCGTTATATTCTTTCGTAAAGAATAACCATTTGATGATACCAAGTTGACTTCTAAGATCCTGTCTTAAGCGTTTAATGACTGATTCATGAGATTCTTCAGCGGAGGTTTTATGAAAATCTAAATATTTCTCTTTATCGGTCATTACTTCATTAATATAAGCTCGAAGTTTTCTTGAAGAAATTCCAGGTTCGTGCGGAAATACTTCGGTTGATTTTTGAATGTAGGCTGATTCCGCGCGATTTTTCATATAGCCAAGCAACACTTTACTGAGAAAGCCGTCTTTATTAAAAGATTCTTCTGTTTTCTCAATATAATCAGAATGATATCTTGTTAATTTTTGTACAAGTCCAGCATGTACTTGTTCTATATAGGGTCTGGCCGCTTCTTCATCAACGACGGCAATGTATTCGTTAAGGGTAATCAGCGTTTCTTTTTTTCCAAGTCTTAAAGTCCCAATATTTAATAATAAAGGCGCATTAACAGAAATGGAGTCTGGAAGTGTGGCTGTATCCAGAGGAACATCTAAGTCTGTGTATGTGCCTAGACGATAACAAGGCGGTAACCATCGTAGAATGTCGCTGGCAACGCCTAAATTGCCGCCTTCTTTTAAATGGTAAATTTCGTCTTGATAAAACTGATATAAGCTGCGTTCATCAGCTGTTCGAAGTTGCTTTTTGAATGATTCAGCGCTGGCATCTACAGGCGTGATATTATTTTCTCTACAAAACTCATCCAATTCAGCCAGTGCTTGAGCATTTAATAGGGTTGAATCGTATACTAAGTGAATGACATCACGTGGGTTTTTTCGCGCATTTCAATGAGTCGAGTTTGATTCTCGAAATTCATGAATACGCTTGGGTTGTTACTCAACCAAATTTTTACATGTGAATGGGGTTTATAATGATAGGGCATGATTCGTTTCCGTCGTTGTTTCAGAATTTGGACTTATCGTAGATGTCCGGAAAAATTTGCTTTTAAAACTTGCAATCATATGCTGGTGCATGTGTAATGGTCCATCCGTTTGAATGAGGTGCCGGCGGGCAATGACATGAGGGGTTTTATTTTTAAGTTCAAACTGAGGGTTTACCTTAAATTGATGCGTTTCAGGTTGATCAGACAGTAGTGCCTCTTCTTCTTCCGTGAGCGCTTGCTTCCGCTGTTTTTTCTCAATAATCTCCGCACGTTTTTCATCCATTAGAGAGGCCATCGATGCCCAGCTGTCTTCAATGATGCCATCGGTTTTAGGGGCTTTCGGGTCAATATCCCTTGGATTGCGAATGACCGAGTAGTTTTTATCTGCCAAAGGAATCTTATCCCAGGCGCTTGCTGCATCCAAATGCCATCCGGCAAGCCAAACAATTGGAGTGAATATGGCGAATACAAGACCTGCTATTAAATAGCGTCCTAAAGTAACAGGACTCCATAAGCTGCTTTGAGCGTCAGGTAACACAGTTCCAGCAAGAAGGTGTGGAGCAGAGCGGAATGAACGCTCATTATAGAGTTTTACTTTAAGCCCTTCATCGTGCAGCTTTGCGGCAGCGATGGTGGCTACAACCCCTCCGACACACATGCCTTCCAAGCCAATATTTTCTGCTTTTGCACCAAGCGCTAATAAACGTTTGACCTGCGCTATGGTATCATCGACCATATTATTTTGCGTCCATATCATGCCTTGGCTGTAATCAATCCCGCGATAATTAAAACCGATGATGGTGCAACCGATTTCTTTTGCCGAGACGTTAAAATCTTTAAGCCAATCAATATAGCTTTGGCCATTGGCAAGGCAAACAATGACAAATTTTCGTTCTGCCATGGGTTTGTCTTGTTCGGATTCTGCAGATAGGGCAACGGAGTCAAGGACGGCGTCATCTGGTGTTTCCAGCGTAAAAAAGTCCATCGTTGTTGTAGGCGGGGTATCCGCCTCGGAGCCATATTTGGCCCGAAGTTTCGCAAATAAATAGTTCCTTAGTTCGTCATCCAGGTATTCCAGGCCTTTTAAGTGAATATCTGTCCATTTAAAGGTTTTATGTTGGCATTTGTCAGTGGTTGATTGTCCTGTGATTAGTAAATCAATTTCGGTAATGATTTGGTCAATATGTGCTTTATCTTTGGGGTTTTTAAAACTAAGTTGTCTTTTTTTAAGCTTGGCGAGAAAGGGAAGATGAAACACGCTACTAAATTTCAATAAGTAATCATGAAACGTTTTGTGGGGATCTTTGGGAAGCAAATTAATAACCACAGTACCTTTTTCTGTTGGATCGTCTGAAAAACGCACAAGATGGATGGGTTTTTGTGTTTTAGCATAGGTTGGGCTTAATACGATGTTTGCCATCATACGAGCTAACAAAAAGAGATAATCCAGCTTGGAAGAGAGATAGGAATTTTAATGATAAAAAGCAGCGATTGCCATAAAGACAATGGTGGTTTTTTCAAGACAAAGTAATTACTGTTATGTTTCATAAAATGAAATAAATTAATTGGGACGACTTAATTTGCGCAGAATATTATCATGATGTCTATATAAAAAACAGTGATATTCCAGATTTTATCAGATTTTTAATGGGAAACTTATACAATGAAAAGATATATTTGTTCATGGTGCTCAATAGAAAATGGCTGGACTTTCTGATAAACGCTTTTTATAAATGGGCCATTCTGGCATGAAGGTACTCATTAACTTATGGAATCGCTTGTTGTGACTTGCCTCTAATAAATGAACCATTTCATGCACAAGTACGTACTCCAGACATTCCAGTGGTTTTTGAATCAGGCAGGCATTCAGCCAGATTCTTTTTTCTCGTGTATTACAAGAACCCCAACGTGTTTTCATCGATTTTATTCTCCAGGCACTAACTTGCACATCGATGATAGGTTCCCATTTTTTGAGGAGTGTAGGAAGTTTGGATTTCATTTGCTGCCTATACCAGGTTTTTAATAAAAGGCGTTTTTCGGCGATGGTTGCCCCTGATTGAACATAGCAATGAATGAAGTGCTCATCCTGAAGAATGGTTGTCTGTTCTGAATCAGAATACATTTGCAATTCGTACGCTTTTCCTAGAAAAAAATGACGTTCGCCCGTTATCCATTGAGGGATGGCGGGTGCTTTAAAAGCCTGCAATCGTTTGCGGTGATGATTAATCCATTCATGCTTGCTTTGCAGAAAGTGATAAACCTCTGCATCCGTATATCGTATTGGTACACTAATTTTTACCTGTCCTTTCGTGTCAATACGAAGATTAATATTTTTAATTGGTTTTCGTGTCAATTCGACAAAATACCCATCCATTGCAATCATCATAAATGATTTCTACCCCATCATGTATTTAATAGGCATTCTTTTTTAAATGCATGCCTGTGCGCTAATCTTGTTTGAGTGATCTTAAAAGTATAAAAAATTTTAAGTCAAGTCTGTTTTTTTATTTTATTTGCTAGGATGGTTACCTTAATGCTTTATTTTCCTTTTCCAAGTCTCTGTGGATAATTTTCCAGTCCATTTGTTTGCCAATTCTTGATGTTTATTAAATTATTGTATTAATTTCAGGGCTGGTAAGGTTTTATCCGATTTCTTTTTCATTTTTGTTATCCACAAAATCTGTGGATAATTCTGTGTATAGAAAATCAAAACTAGATACAAGAAGTTTAAAACGATGTACTTATTGTTTTTTTCTGATGTCACGCAAGACATGATGCTCTTTGAAGGAATGCTATTTTTTTGAAGAGTGATGTGTTTTGGAGGTTCTTTGAAACGCAGGAGACAATGGAATTAGAGGATTCAGCCTTTGGCATCTGCACCAAAGGCTGATAAATAATATTATTCTTCTGAATCACTGCTTGTATCGCTATTGGTTCCTGTTGTGCCCGTTCCGGTGCTGGTGCCAGTTCCTGTGGTTGTGTCTGTTCCAGTGCTGGTACCGGTGGTTCCGTTGGTTGTGCTGGTATCCGTGGTGGCGTTAGTGTCGTTGGTTTGCGTGCCATTAACGGTGGTTTGTGGCTTTGTATTTGTATTGTCTGTGCCATTGGTTGTGTCATCAGCAAAGGCAACACTCATTGCACCAGCGGTTAATAATACGGCAATTAGTTTTTTCATAATAATTATCCTTCTTTATTCTAATGGTTAGTGTTTTTATTCTTCCTTTTTATAGCGGGAGAAATCGCTGTATAGAGTATAGCGCATGAAAAATATTTTGTTAGTAAGAATCCAGGCTTTTTTATAAAAATATTTTTTTGTACCTTCTTGATATCACACTATTTTAGACGAAGTTTTCGTTTATTAACCAAAATGGTCCAAGTTCAAAAAGAGAGAAGCTTGTAAAATATTATTTGATTGTGCGGGCGAAGAAAAGACGTATTGGTATATGTAACCTAATCCAAACTGCCAAACGTTCGATGTTTTATGTTCCAGGCCAATGTATAGGCGGTTTTGGTCAAGCGTTTTAGTGGTAATCCAGGAAACTCGGTTAAAATTAATAAAAATTTCATCGTAGCTTACCGCGCGCCACTTAGATTCAAGTGGGAAACTGATTATCAGTCGTTCACGTAAACGGTTTGCGATTCCTGAATAATGACTGGCTGTTCGTTGTTCCAGTCGGGAATTAATTCTTAATGTCTCGGGATTTTGGGAGTATATCCAATTTAATTGTTCCCATAGTCGGATTTCTTTGAGATTTTTCAGCGCATCCAGATCATTTAATACATACGTTGTGCCAATCCAGGCAGCCCATTGAGCAGCGAGAGAATGACCCGCACTTACATTTGTCAAAAATTGATCTATCGGGGTACCATGTTCATTGAATCGTAATTGTGATTGAATATCATAGGAATAGGAACCAATCGTGCCAGAAACGGACATAAGGGACCAGAAGCTGTAGCGATTTTGCACTGCCCACGTAGGGAAAGTTAAAAAGATTAAAATATAACCTAGCAAGCGATGATTAATCATGAATAAGAGCCTGACTGATTTTTCATTCTTGGTGATTATGAATTAAACCCATAAAATAAAAGTATAAACAAGGCATGATCAAACAAGCATTTCTTATCTTCATGGTGATTATCAGCCTTCAAGGCTGCAATGTGCACCATGCTGTTCCCCCTGTTAGGATACCTGAGCACTTTCCTTCTAGCACCGAGACTTATAAACACATCGATAATTTACCCTACGTTCGCTGGTGGCAGCAGTTTGATGATCCTCAATTGAACCGTTTAATGGAGTGTGGTTTAAGAAATAATATGGATATTCACATCGCTTTGGGTAATTTGCAACAGGCTCGAGGGGAATTGCAGCAGGTTAAACTCAGTTGGATCCCAATGTTGAAGTTGTTTGGGGGGTATTCTACAAATCCGGCGTTAGGTGTGCCGGGAGGGTTTTATGGAATGTGGCCTTATTATACGTTAAATATTGCAAAACAGATAAGCTTGCAGAATCAGGCTAAATGGAATGTCGATTATTATCGAGCCGCAATGGACGGTACCCGCCTAACGCTTATTGGACAAATTGCTTCTGCTTATTTCACGTTAATGGCACAAAAAGAACAATTGCGTTTATTAAAACAATTGGATGCTGATGTAAAAGAACTTATTGTCCTTAGCCGTAAAGACATTCAAATTGGTCTGCAAAATGAGATTGATTTAGCCAGTGTGTTGGTGGATGAGAGACTGATAGCCGCTCAAATGAAACCTATTGAACATAATCTTGTGGTTAGTGAAAATGCCTTACGTTATTTAATCAATGACAATCCTGGAAAAATAAAAAGCAAAAATAATTTTACCCATCTGGATTTTAGCCGTATAAAGCCGGGCAGCTTACCGGCCACGGTTTTAAATAATCGACCTGATTTGAAAATGGCGCGCTATGCGGTTAAACGCTCTCAAGCGGGTATTTGGTCGGCTTATAGCGATTTTTTTCCAGCCCTGCAGCTGGATGATTTTCTGGGGGAAGCTCATTTGCCTAATAGCACGTTTGAGCAGGCAACGGATGCGTATTTCCAAGGAGTCCTTGATCCGGCTACGTTTGGTAGAATTGCTACCCGTAAAGGGACTTATCATGCCGACATAGCAAATTATATCAAAACAGTGCGTCGTATTTTAAAAGAGGTGGATAATGATTTTTCTGCCAATAAGCGCTTCAACGAGTTATACGCTGAAAATCTGGCTGCTGAAAAAGACTATCGCCATAAATATGAATTACAAAAAGGGCTATTAAAAGCTGGTTTAATATCTTATAAAGTATTATTGGAAAGCAAGATATATCTTGACAATCTGGCGCTGTCAACGAATCAGGCCAAGCTGCAATTGGCGATGTCTATGGTCATGCTGTATCAGGATTTGGCAGGTGGTTATAAATGTTAATTTTTAAACTGTGGCTTGTATGCTCAATTTTTCTAGATCATTGCAAAGAGTAAGACAAGGGCTTTTTTATACAAGGCGTTGGATGACACTGCCCAATATCATTATTTTTATCGGATTGATTACGGCGCTCGTCTATGCTTTTTCATTTCTTTTTCCGTTTACTGATAATTCGTTTGTCGTCAATAACGTTCGACCCGTCGCGGCTCAGGTATCCGGTTTTATTACTCATATTGATGTAAAGAATGGCGAATATGTCCATAAAGGCCAGCGATTGTTTACCGTGTTTAAAGAGCCTTATCAATTGGCGGTTGAACAGTTGAGAGCAGATGTGGAGTCTGCTCGGGCAAAATGGTTTGCTTTGCAAACGACGTATGAACGTGATCAGAAAATCAGTGAAAATCATGAAAAAATATATATAAAGCTGGATCAAGATGATAAAAAATACCGAAAAGGGTATGAGATGAAATCTATTTCACTCATAACGCTGCAAAACTCCCAACAAGAGACACAAGCCGCCAAAGATCAATGGCAAGCCTCTTTGAAACAGTTAGAAATCGACAAGCATTACATTAAAGCACAGGAAAAAGAAATTAAATCCATCCTTGCCAGACTAAAAATTGCTGAAGTTAACCTGGATTTAACGGACGTACGTGCACAAAGTAATGGGGTGATTCAAAATTTATTTTATACGGTTGGTGCCCCGATCATTATCAATCAACCTTTGTTTTCTCTGGTTGATATCGATGATATTTATATTCAAGCTAATTTTAATGAAACCGATTTACGCGACGTTAGAAAAGGTGCCAAAGCTTTAATTTTTCCACGTATGTATCTGGGAAGAAAGATGTTTCATGGCGTTGTCGATTCAGATTACTGGTCTGCCAATCGACAAGAGGTGGACCATAGAACCCAGCTGCAAAACGTTCTTAATGAAAATCAATGGATATTGTTGCCGCAACGCTTACCGGTGATCATTAAAGTGACTGATCCCGATCCAAATTATCCCCTGAGAGTTGGGACCAGCGCGTATGTTTATATCAAAGCTGAGTGAGTGGTGGGATGAAGTAGACCCGTATGCGCTTCAGCGGCTTGCAATGTATAAGGCTTGTTTCGTCGCCACGATTCTGGTTTACATTTACTGGGTTTTTAAGCCGGCCAATTTTATGGCTTTTTTTGCGCCTTTTATTGTTGCGTCATTTTATGAAATGCCACTGATATCCAGTTTTAAAGAAAAAGAATTTCTTTTGCTGTTTATTTTTGTGGCTATGCTGGTGGTCAGCATTTCATTTTATCTTCTTGCTCCCATGCATTTTATGTTCTTGTTTTATGCACTTGGTGTTCTTGCAACGCTTTATTACCTCGTCCTTAAATTTTTTCCGCAATTAAAAAATTTAACCATGCTTATTCTGGCGGCTGGTGCTATGACTTTAACCATAAAACCACCAGCTCATTTTCAAATTGCCATTGAAATGTTTTCGTCCAGTATTTTGTCCATGGGGGGCATCCTCATTTGCTTGAAAATTTTTCCCAATAAATATCTTTATATTTGGTGTCGAGCCTTGCAAAAATTCATTCAATGTCTGGAAAGTGATATTCAGGCAGCCATCTCAACACGGGATAAATATGCCATTGTAGAAGAAGTCAATCATCTTGGAATGATGCGTGCCTGCCGAAAGCTGATCCCTAAAAGATATTTAATCCATACGTATCGAATGTCGGTGAATATTCGCAATATTCAATTTGCGCTGGATAACCTTTTTATGAAAAGAAGAATGATGAATTTTGGACAGGCATTAAAAATCATTTGTATCTTTTAAGAATACATATGAAAAATTGGTCATTAGGTGATTTAACGGGTGAGGAAATCAAACCTGAGACTGAATTGCAGTGCTATGTTGTCTATTGTCTGAATAAAGTAATACGTTCTTGGAATCAGTTATGCAGCATGCGCTTGCCTTAAAAAAAAGATTGGAATACGCACGATTCAGTCATTTGCTCATCATGTTTATTATAGCGGTCATGATTTATGCATTTTCCACCTTGCCTCATAAGTGGTGGATTTTTCTTACCATTTTAGTTATTAGTTCTGGTGTGGAGCCTGGGCTTATTATCCGGCGCTCGATTCATCGTATCGGCGGCACCTTGCTTGCTCTGTTGTTTTTAATTCCTTTGCTTTATTTTTTACAGCTGAATTATCGACTGATTCCGGTCTTTTTTATTGTTGCAGTCATTGGTATGGCAGTGACTTCACTAAACCCTGGTCGTTACGATATTTGTGTGTTTTTTATTACGGTGGTGGTGTTTTTATTGGTGGCTCAAACGGTTGAAGTCGTGACACCGGAAGGTCCCGTTGAAATGGTTCTTAATCGGGGCATATGCACCATCATTGGTATTATGATCATCATTGCGGGCGATTATTTTCTATTTCGTGCTTATCGTTATTCGCAAAAGCTTTATTTATATCATCAACTAATGGTGTATGATTTTCTGAGAGACATTATTGTAAAGATTGAGCAGGCTCGCTTGCAAGAAATCAATAGTTTTCAATTTATAGAACAATTGCGAAATGAATTTAATGAACATTTCGCGCCTATTGCCATTAGCTCTGAAAATTTAAAACTGGATTTAAAAGCCAGCGCTGAAATGAAACAACAAGTGGAAATCTTTCAGGAAACCATTTGGAAAATCAGGCGATTGGTTTTTGCATTGTGTTTTTCAGAAGTGATTTTGCCTTCTCCTATGGCTACTAGAGAACATCTTCACCGTTATCATCAATTAATGACTAAAGCACATGACGCGTTAATTCATAGTGAGCACTAGGCGTTCATATCCGTGCTTGCGTATGATCAGTATCCTTATCTTGTTTTATTGCTGGGGCAGAGTTTGCAATCTCGGTCAGCAAGGAAGAGGTTCTGGTACTAAAGGTGCCATCTGCAGCCTTCGAATGAGTTTTCAGTACGTCTTCGCATAAAGGGCAGCGGCATTGCCTAAACTCCGGGAGAAATCATTATTTAAAAGTGTAGGATATGTTTATTTTTTACAAAAAAAAGGCAACTCCCCACGTCATCCCGAGTGCAGCGAGGGATCTGCCTGCAGTGGCACAATTTTTAAAGTAGCGATGGATACAAATCGTTCCATTCAGGATTCAATGCATTAATCAAATCATGCTTCTTTTTTCGAGACCACCCTTTGATTTGTTTTTCTCGCTCAATAGCCATGACGATGCCTGAACAAACTTCAAAATAAACCAGTCGATCCACATTGTATTTTTGGGTAAATCCAGCCACCAGTTTATTTTTGTGTTCATAAACACGGCGTATCAAATCATTGGTAACACCGGTATACAAAACATTATTGTGTTTATTGGTCAGAAGGTAAACGTAAGACTCCGTACGCATATACTATTCCTTGCTCTGTTGGACTGTATTGTTATCTCAGATTCCTGATAACACAGGGATAGTACCAGAAAATATAGATTGGATGGAACTGATAATGCTTAATCCTTGTTTACGGATCGTACTGATAAATCCTCGGATACGAGCAAATTGTTCAGCGCCTTGAGCGGTCCGAAAACCACCGGATATTTTTTGTTTGCATTTCATCATTCGTAAATCACGCTCAGCATCATTATTGGTAAATGGAACTGCCAGATCATGAAAAAACCGTAAAACGTCTTGTTTGTAATGAAATAAACGCCACAAGAGGTTGTGACCTGTCCGTCGAGGTTTGTCGACCCTGTTTGCCTTTGCATGGCAATGGCGGCAGCGTTTCATGATACGCCAGCCCATCTCGAATAATCTTCTTGTAGATGTTGGTCAACCGCTTGATGCGAGCAACAGGTATTGCATGATGTTCATTAAAATGACGACAGCGAAGAGCAACACGTAATAGTCGGGTCATAGCCTGTGCCCATGGTTCTTTGTCATGCTCGGTTATTGCTTTTAATTCACGCAAGTGATGCTGGTTGCATAGGGCATGCTCCACACCTCCCAAATTGTAATAACTTTTCAGTGATCATGAATGACGGTACCTGAAAGGCCATCCAGTAATGATTTTCATTTTGGAGATATGTGATAATAAGTTGCCGTTTTAGTCGATGCCACATGCAACCATTGTGTTTTTCCGGCCACACGAAACCCTGTTTCATCCAGGTTTTTTACGGCAGCAGTTTTGACTGCAGACAATACCGATTCTTCAAATGATGCCAATGTATCAAAGGCAATCCGGTTATATCCAGTCCGTGTTGCAGTAGCCAGTTGAATTCCGTACAGGTCATAAAACAACTGTTGCAGCCTGTCTTCTGGAATAAAATGCTGATATTGATAATACACGCTCCAACTACGAATAACTTCACCGTATTGGACAGGGGCAAGAACACCTGCAGGAAATGCTGCTGTTATCGTTTTATTACAGCACTCGCAATATTTTACTTCAGCCTGATGTTCCGTGACTTCAATTTTGGGTAGTGGAATATCAAAAACCTGGCGCTTCACAATTCCAATCACCGGCGTTGAAACTAATGAACCATAACAATCCGGGCATGTTAGCAATACATGGTTTTTGACAACATCTGGTGATTTAATCTGTTTTAACGTTTCGCCCTTGTGGCCTTTTGGGCCACCACTGTTACGTTTCCCATTTTCACGTAGTGATGTCGTACGGCGTAGTTTGCCTAACCCGTCACTTGAGGGGGGGCTTTGAGCTGTTGCTGCTATTCTTGTTCAGTCGTTTTTCCAGCTCTGCTATTCGTGCAGCTATTTGATCATAACCGCATAATTTTTCAAGTGTTTTTTACATTAATTTAATACCTGCCAGTTGCTGGAGATCCCTCGCTGCACTCGGGATGACGTGGGGAGTTACAAAAAAAGATAATATATCCATTTAAATACTGATTATCGCTCGCCAACTTCTTTAAAATCTCGTTCACCAAATATCGCTGATGGATGGGTGTAATATTTAAATTCAAGCAAATTATTGCTTGGATCTTTCAGGAAAAAAGATTGATGTTCTATGGTTGATTGCGCAAAGCGGACTTTAAGCGGTATTTCGAAGGGGATATTTTGCGCTTCAATACGTTGAATAAATGCATCAAATGCTTCTTTTTCAAGAAAGATCAAACCGAAATGACGGGGGTAAATGCTTGTTTGTAATGGCAGTGGGGTATCAATTTTATGAGCAACAATTTGATGGCCGCCAAATTCAAGAATTAATGCATGTTCTGATTCTCTTCCTATATTAAAACCTAATTGTTGATGATAAAACGCTTTAGCCGCTTCAAAATCATGCACCGGAAAGGCTAAGTGGAATAGGGTAGTCATTGGCATCAAATTCCTCGTTGATAATCTTCATTGAAGAGTTAAGCATAACTGATTTATAGTGATTATACGCTGATTTTTATGGACGAAAGATGCGTACAGGAGAACACTATGCCGGTGGGCTTGCCATACATTTTTTTGAATCTTCGGAGTTTGAAACGGGACACTCAGCCTCTGCTAAGGATAGAGCGGCTATTTTAGCAAGGAATGTCTTGCGTCTTATCATGATGGGGTGGCGGGATAATTGGACGGATCTTATTTCCTGGCAGACGCTTAATGCCGTACTGGTTGCGCGTGACCCGCATATCACGCGAGGATTGCGGTTTGCGTTTCAGGAAGGATTCAAGCATGTTTTTTCCCAATTGCAGGATGCGTCTCATACTGCACTGCAACGCAATCAGGCAGAGTTATTTATCAATAATTGTCTGATGTATTTGCCTTATGCCGATATCAATCCTTATGAATCATTTGCTATCCCGCAGTGGCTGGGAGGTCGTTGGCAATTAGTTGATTATAAAGTTGTGCCAATTGAATTAACACCGACGGTTGGTTTTGAAACATTGGTACTGTCAGAATACGACCGTGTATTTGCTTATGGATTAGAGCCCATACATCATCCACAGGCTGAGCCTCATTTGCTTTTTATGGGCACCACGTATCCCGCAGGGCAAGGATTTTATACAACGGTCAATACGGATTTGGAAGCGTTTGAAACGGCAGGAAAAAAACTGTATCGCAGCGGACGGAATAATATTCGTCACTGGTTAGAAAGCCAAACACAAAAGGTGCATGTCTGTGGAACCAGCTTAGGCGGAGCACTTTCTTTATTATTGGCAATTGATCAAGGTGACAGATTATCAAGAGTAGATGCCTTAAATCCGCCGGGTTTGCATGATCCATGGCTAAGAAAGAGCCGTTTTGATCATTGGGATGAATTGGCAGAAAAACCGGAAGTTTACATTCAAAGGCAAGGGAATGATCCAATTTCTCGTTTTGGGGTTTGGAAAACCGACTGGCATCTGCTGCATGTGATTCCGCCCCCAGACCGCAAAGGCTTAAATCGGTTTACGGATCATGCATTAAATTATGCAGGGTATGCTAATACCCAATTTTTAGGGATAGACACAGAAGCGGATAATAAAAAAAATCAGCAACGGAATATTTGGTTGTATGGGTTATTGCGCAGTGCAGTTTATTATACAACATTGGTTCCGGTTCGTTACGGTATTCTACCTGCTGCCCGATTTGCAGCCAGCCATAAATTACAAACCGGGATTATTTTATTGTTGTTGATGTTATTTTTATTATGTACACCAACCCTTAGCTTGTCTGCACTGCCCTATGCCCTGTTGTCGATTATAAGTGTCGGTTATTTATTGACGCTTCTTCTTTCGTACGTAGGCGATCAAGTGACAGGGCGCAATAACTCGGATTTATCACAATTTCTTGCATACTTGGGAGATAATCCTAAGTTTGTACAACATGCATTGTTTTTGTGTTTTCCGCTCGCTATAATGCCTGCATTGGGTGTTTTTGTTCCTGGTTTTTTGCAAACCGCATTGCCATCTTTTTCAACAACTGTTACTGTTGCTCCGTTGGCAGCACGTCTTTGCATTCAATTGAATAGGATGTTGCACCTATTTTCAGGACGAGAGGTGAGAAATGAGCTGGTTTGTCATCGCGCTGAACTTGAACGTCACCCTGAGCTGGATATATATGCAAATACCGTTAAGGCTGAGTTCACTTATAAGGAAATTCATGCTTATTATCGTGCCAAACGATGTGTGTTGAAAGGTAAGCCTTTTCTTCCTGATACACCAGGGAAGCTCATGTTTTTTTCTTCCAGAGGGGTGGCAAAATCTAAGCATGAACTCTTAAGAGAAGAGGTTGATGCGATGGCGGAGGGGCAAATATTAACGCTTTCTGCCTCTAAGGCAAAGATACATGAGATGAAAAAAACACTTAAGCTTGTTTCTCGCCATGGGTTTCATACTCCTGGTTTGAAAGCAGCCTTGGAGGAAAGTTATCAGGCTTATTTAAAAGGAAAAAACAGACCTCTTGCATAACCTGATTATTCTATTTTAGGGCAAGACGCAAACGATTTTGAGGGGCGGAGTTTCTATGGAGTAAATGAGCACCGCAGAACTGTTTGCAACGCAGCAATAAAACGAAAGAGGCAGGTTATGCAAGAGATCTAATGGCTGGGATGTCGTTATAAAAACTATGGAAAACTATAAAATTCAACCAAGTACTGACAGGATTTAATTCATTATGCAAAATCTTCAAATTTTCTTGCTATATAACCATCCCGATTATTTTACCAAAGAACCGTTGCTTAAACAGTTAAAAGAGTTTGCAAGCCTTGATTTGGACGCGGAATTTGCGAAATTATCACGCAAGTGTGCGGCTGCAATAGAACGTTATAAACAAGCCGATGAACGTCAGTTTCAAGGCGCTGATTTTTTAAATTTATTACAACAACTCACGGAAGGGCTGCAGAAGTTTTCTGCAAAACCGGTGTTCAATACAGATGCGGCGCGCCATGCACATGCAGAATTTGTTCATTATTTAAGGCACTTGCGTACTGAAGTTGTCGTTGATTTTATTGTGGATAGGGATGGACGAGAGACTTCAGCACAATATGATTTACCGGCTATTAAGGAAGCCACTAAAAAACAGGTGGCCCAAGGGATAGCAGCTGTCACTCAGAATTTGACTCGAAATATTTCACAAAGGATTTCAGAGTTTCAGAAGCGTGTAGAAGGATTACTGGAAAAACAATTACAGGCGTTAAGAATCATTCAAGTGCAGCAGGCACATGAAGCACATGTTGCAGCTACCCAGGCGTTAGCTTTTATTAAAGAACGTTTTGAAGCATGGCAAGAACGCTCATCTGCGGAAGACGCTTCTTATGATCCGCAATCGATATTGGATCATCTGCTCAAGATAGAAAAGCAACAAAAGCGAATCCAAACCTTGGTTATGCAAGCTGGTCATAATCGTGATACTTATCCTGGTTCAGCTACAGCACAGAGTGTTCCTGGTGAATTAGCGACGTTTAATGACTCCGTGGAGGCTATACAACGCCATGCCTTGAAGTTGTGGCAAACCATGCAGGGCGTTACAGCGGAAGAACAAGCAGCGGCAGCCAGAGAACGTTCAAGTGCAAAAAAAGCACTTAAACATAAATTAGATAGAATCATTAAACTGGTTGGCGATTATGCGGCTGAATTAAAAGAAGAGAAAAAAAGCTGGAGCTATTTTTTCAATGTATTTCATTGGTCAAGAAAAGAAGCAAAAATCAAATATTGTGATGATTTGCTGCGGGAGTTAAGCGAGGCAAGGGAAAATATAACCCATGCGACCAATTTGCGCGTGTTGGTCAGAGTGGCTCATCAAAAAGCATATGAACAATCGAAGGATAAGTCGGCTATTATGGCTGGAGGTAGTTACGTCGGAACTAGCCGTCTGTTGAGTTTACAACGGTTACTTGATATTGAGAGCGCCTGGCAACATGGCAAATCAAAATTTGGCTTTTTCTGTACTACGGCATCGGATTTCCATGGCCTTAAAGCAACAGGAATTATCGAAACAAAAGATGGAAAAATTCGGCGCGTGATTAATAATTTTTATCAAGGCACCGAAGCCCAAGAAGAGGAATACAATCAATTGATAAGTCAATCACTTAAATTATAAATATTTTCAACTCAACATGTGCCGTTTTAACGGCACATTCTTTTCTTGCCAGCATTTGTCTTACCAGGGAGTAGTACTGCAGCAGGTGGTTGTTGGATAATTGAAGGATAATAAATTGCTGCCGCCACACAAATCGCAACTGCCAGTAAATCCGCATGCAGCTAATGAACTGATTGAAATTAAAAGAAAAGCTGAGAGGATTAGTTTTTTCATACCAGCATCCTTGTCTTCATTTTTATTGTAATATTATCTTACAATAAGATTTTGTTTTTACAAATTAATCATTCGGTGATGTAATTAGCTTAAATAAATATGGCAAAATTCATTTTTTTGACTATGCTTTTATTGTGCACTGCAATAGAGGAAGGCAAAATTATGGGGCAGGGAAGTCAAAAGAAAACCAGTGAATTATTGACGAGTGAAGTCATTACCACTCAGAAAAACCTGAATTCTGCCATGGAAGAACTCGCTGACAATCTGCTCTCATTCGAACAATCCGTGCTGAAAAACAATACCAATGCCATTAAACGCGCCGAATTTTTGGACCGTATCTTTCATGCCAATTTGGGTCGGATGACGACCGGCTTATCGCCAGCCGCGCTTGTTATTGCTTACACAGACTGGTGTGCTCATATAGCCATATCCCCCAATAAACGGCTGCAATTATTAGAGAGTGCTGGCAAAAAAATAACTGATTTTTGGAAAAACATTACGGATTATGTCTATAAAAAAGAGCTTCAATGCTTTGAGACAAAAGATAAACGCTTTAATCAGCGTTTCAAAGACGATTCCTGGAAAGCATGGCCGTATTGCGCGATAGCACAAAGTTTTTTACAAATGGAAGATTGGTGGCAGGAAGCAACGGATATTCGTGGACTAGAAAAAAATCATAAAGATTTGGTGTCTTTTGTACGGTATCAATGGATTAATGCGCTCTCCCCAGAAAACAGTCCTTTTTTAAATCCTCAAGTATTGGAAAAAACAATCGAAACCAAAGGGCAAAATTTGGTGGATGGATGGCGAAATTTCCAGAATGATGTTTGGCGATATTTAAAAGGAGAACGGGCAATAGGAACAGAACATTATGTTGTTGGCAAAGATGTTGCTGTTACCAAGGGAAAGATAGTTTATCGGAATGAGCTTTTTGAGTTGATCCAATATGCTCCACAAACGAAACAGGTTTATTCGGAACCCGTGTTGATTATACCGGCCTGGATCATGAAATATTACATTCTTGATTTATCTCCTCATAATTCCATGGTGAATTATCTGGTTAAAAAAGGTCACACGGTATTCATGATGTCATGGAAAAATCCAGATGAGCGATATCGCGATTATGGCATGCAGGATTATTTAAAAAAGGGCGTGATTGAAGCGCTGGATGCAGTAACAGCAATAACACAACAAAAGAAGATCCATGCCACGGGGTATTGCATTGGTGGCACGATCCTGACCATGGCGGCTTCTTATCTTGTCAGGCATCATGATCATCGTTTAAAAACGATTACTTTATTCGCAGCCCAGACTGATTTTGAAGAGGCGGGGGAGTTGATGACATTTATTGATGAAAATCAGCTTTGCTATTTGGAAGACATCATGTTTTCACAAGGTTATTTGCGAGGTGACCAAATGTCTTCTACGTTTGATATGCTAAGGCCTCGACAATTGATTTGGTCAAAAGCTGTTCAGCAATACTTGCTTGGTGAGCGGCAGTCTATGAATGATTTGATGGCATGGAACGAAGACGTTACCCGCCTGCCTTATAAAATGCATGCAGAATATTTACGCCATTTGCATTTGAATAATGATTTGGCAGAAGGAGACTATCGCATTGATGGCGAGCCAGTCACTTTGGAAGACATTCAAACCCCATTGTTTGTCGTAGCTACCGAAAAAGATCATATTGCCCCTTGGAAATCCGTTTATAAAATCCATCTCTATCCAGAGCGTGCAGAAGTCACTTTTGTTTTGGCCAATAGAGGTCATAATGGCGGGATTGTTTCTGAACCTGGCCACAAGGGGCGGAGTTATCGTATGGGAAAAACTCCACCTGATTCACCTTATAAGACACCCGATGATTGGTATCAGCATCATAAAAGCCGGCCTGGCTCATGGTGGGCGGCTTGGCATCGCTGGCTGGCAGAGCAATCGGGTTCTAAAAGTGCTCCTCCGTCGATGGGTGCTCCAGAAAGAGGATATAACATTCTCGAAGAGGCACCTGGTGTTTATGTGAAAGAAAGATAAACAAAACTCACGGAATTTCTCAATGGCATTGAGTTTCCGTGAAGCTTTGTATAAGTGCCTGTCTGCAGTGTAACGTCTAGTTTTCCAAGGTAGCTTCCATGGTTATTTTTGCCCGCATTAATTTTGAGACAGGGCAATTTTCCTTGGCTTGCTGTGCTGCCTTATCGAAGGTGGCTTGTGAAGCATTTGGAATTCGTGCAGCAACTTTTAAATGAATGACTGGGATTGCAAACCCATCGTCGAATTTTTCCAGGGTGACGGTCGCTGTTGTTTTTATATGGTCAGCAGTTAATCCTTCTTTTGCCAGTTGTCCGGAAAGTGCCATCGAAAAACAACCGGCATGGGCGGCTGCAATCAATTCTTCAGGGTTGGTTCCTTTTCCTTCTTCAAAACGATCTTTAAAGGAATATTGGGTATCCGAGAGAATGCCACTGTCTGTGGTTAGATTTCCTTTGCCATCTTTCAAACCTCCTGTCCATACCGCAGTAGCCGAACGTTTCATAAAGTCTCCTATTTTGTGTTTGTTGTCAGTGAATTTGGTATGAAACATTTATTATGGTTGAGTCTTGAGAAAAGTCCAAGGTCGATGTCAGCATTAATATGCTTTTTATGAAAGGGCTGGAGTGTTTCTGTTTTGCAGATAGATTTCAGCTTCTTGATTGGTTTGCTTCATGGCCTTATACAAACCTTTATCGCGACCAGCATTAAAAAAAGCAACACCAGCACTTAATAATGCGGCACCAGAAGCGGTTGTGGCAATGGCTGCGGGGGTGGCAAGTCCAATGCTGCCAGTAAAGGACAAGGCAGAAATCACAAGCAATGCACAGCCTAATACTATAAACATTAAGCTGGCAATGAATTTACCCATACTGCCTTTTCCCTCAACCTGTTCTTTTAAATGCGCGTAATTTTGTATGCGCTCAGGCGTTGGTTCTAATGCAAGTGCTTGTGTTTGCTTGATGACTGCGAGGAATCGTTCCTCCTTTGTTTCTTTATAAAACTGCCATGCTTCTTTCATTGTTTTTTGAGCGGCTTTTATAAGCCGTTGTTGATGTTCATGAAGCCCACTTTGCAGCATTGCTTGTAAGGCATTCTGTTGTTCATGATAGCCTTGAATTTCAGTGATAATAGAGGTGAGTGCTTGATCATGCAATTGCGTTGGAGAATGAATAATGGCTGTAGACAGCTTGTCTAAAAAATAAGTGGCCATAGGTTCATCGTCGTGTGCTAGATGAGTAAGCTTATCCATATGAAGCAATAAAGTCTCTGCATACTCATTGCAATGGTTTGCCGCAATATGAAGAAGGATAATGGCAAAAGTTTGGCGGCCATCGTAGGTATCATGATGAAATGCTTGGCCTTTTGCTGCATACTCTTCGAGATTGGCAAGATATAAGTCAGCCATTGAGGACTTTTCTGCAACTCGCGCCGTGTTTAATGCTTCGGTCAACGTACGATTCACATACACAAATAATTGGCCAAGAGCTTGATTGGATTTGTAGGCATTCTGAGAAAAGTTGATGTTATCATGAACGCGTTTAAGTTCTTCCGGCAAGAGACTAATTTCACGAACGTATGCCGCATTTGCTTCAGCAAGGTTTTCATGCGGCTGAATTTCAAAGTGAGCCCCCCGATAATAAAACTCAATGGTGGGGGTTTCGCCAAATGGATAGGGATGCCGGGTCGTTGCTCTTGAACCAACCAAATTATAGTTATCCTTAGGATTGTCAGTATGGCGGTTGGTAATGTATTCATAAGTTTGTACTGAAATACCGAATTGGTCGTGCAATAAATTAGCTGCTTCCAGATAATGAAGATGATTGTAGGCGCCATCGGCTTGTACATCTCTTAACAACCCAATGCTTGCTGCATCGTAGCCATCCGATAAACCAACATTCGCAATACAATGCCTTAAAACGGGAGAAAAAATGATTTCGTTTGCATAAAATGAGTGTGAATTTAAATAGGAATCTAGGGTTTGCCAATTAAAGGCTTCATGAGCATCGACCCCATAATATCGGCCAAAGGTTTCTTTGAGCTTTTGATAAGATAAGTAAACGGGGTTTTCGCTTAATTCTGCCAGGGTTCCTTGAGTTTCCCGCTCGGCCAATTGATGAATCCCGCGCAATAATTCTGGTAATGCGCTGTATAAAGCACAATTATTTAATAAGCCGGTGATTCTTGGGAGAGGCATAATTTCCACTGGTTTTGAATAAAATTAGAACAATTTTATTCTAATAGCCGTTATACCGTCAATGATGCTTTGCAGGCGGAAAGGCATTCTACGGAGAATATTTTTGCATGTTAGCAGGCCCATTTCATGGCACTCATAATGGAATAAATTTCATTATCGCCAATGACCAGATGATCCAATAATCTCACATCAACTAAGGCCAGAGCTTGTTGTAATCGCTTGGTGACGGCGCGATCATGTGGACTTGCATCTGCGTGTCCCGAAGGATGGTTATGAGCAAGAATTAATGCGGCAGCATTGAATTTTAATACACGTTCAATGATGGGTCGGGGATGTACAGTGGCGGCATCAATGGTGCCAGTGAATAGTTCTTCATAGGCGAGTACGTGATGTTGACTGTCAAGGAAAATAGCAGAAAATGTTTCATTTTTCTTGTCTCTTAAGCAGCGTTTTAGAAAAGCGTACGTTTGATAAGAATCAGTCAACTGTCCATCTTTTTGCAATCGAATTAAATCACTACGACGGCATAGTTCACGTACGGCTTGTAATTGCACATAACGGACGGTACCTAAGCCACTAATTTGTTGAAAATCGGATAAATCCGCATTGAGTACGGTTCTTACATCACCAAGATGATTTAATAAATCATAAGCTAAATGCACACAGGATTTTTTGCCATGGCCTGAGCTTATAAAAGCGGCGAGTAATTCTACGTCAGAAAGAGCTTCAGCCCCACTGATTAATAGTTTTTCGCGTAGACGCAAATGTCGTCTTAAGTCCTGGCATGTCATGATTATTCCTTTATAGCGAGGTTTATATTTTGATGTATACTTGCTTGGATCAACATCATTTAAGCGATGTTTGAAATTATTTTTAATAAAATTCAATCAATATGCAAGATTTTGCCAATAAAAAGATAGTCTTGGGAGTTTGTGGCGGCATAGCTGCTTATAAATCTGCTTATCTCATTCGAGAGTTGACTCGTTTAGGTGCCTCGGTTCGTGTGGTTATGACAGCCTCAGCACAACAATTCATCACTCCCATGACGTTGCAGGCATTAAGTGGTCATGAGGTGCGTTGTCAATTGTTCGATGCGCAGGCAGAAAAAGCAATGGGACATATTGAGCTTGCGCGTTGGGCGGATTATTTATTGATTGCACCAGCTTCAGCAAATTGTCTGGCTAAACTGGCGCATGGACTGGCGGATGATTTGCTTTCCACGTTGTATTTGGTAGCCGAAGTCCCTGTTATTGTTTGTCCTGCCATGAACCGTAGTATGTGGACCCATGAGGCAACTCAGGCCAATCGCGTTTTACTCGAACGCCGTGGTGTGGTTATAGTGGGACCAGAGGAAGGCTCACAAGCTTGTGGGGAACATGGTTTTGGCCGCATGAGCGAAGTGGATAATATTATTGATGCGCTGCGCTTATATGAAGTCCATCAATTATTGCGGGGAAAACAAGTAATGATTACTGCTGGCCCTACACAAGAAGCAATTGATCCCGTACGTTACATCAGTAATCGCAGTTCAGGAAAAATGGGTTATGCATTAGCACAGGCTGCTTTGATGGCTGGCGCAGAAGTGACTCTGGTAAGTGGTCCTTCGGCATTACCTCCACCTGCGAAAGTTGATTTTCATAGCGTACACTCTGCCGAAGAGATGTTGGATAAAGTCATGCATCATTTAAAATCCGACATGATTTTTATTGGTACGGCCGCAGTAGCGGATTATCGACTTCAAGCACCTGAACCTGAAAAAATTAAAAAAGTAAACAGAACGGATTAGCGCTTAATTTAATACCTAACCCGGATATTCTTGCAACGGTAGTTGCTAGTGGCCAAGCTTCTTATGTGGTTGGGTTTGCTGCAGAAACCACGGATGTCGTCCAGCATGCTAAAGAAAAACTGCAAGCCAAAAAACTGGATATGGTGATAGCAAATCAGGTTGGCAATGGGCTTGCTTTTGATAAGGACTATAATCAAGTAACGATCATTACAAAAGACGGCCAGTGTGAGTTGCCTTTCAGCCATAAAACAAGGCTTGCTGGGCAAATTGTTGCAATTCTTGCAGCAAACTTGCAAAATGGCCCCAAATGAATAGGGGTATAAACTGATTTTTAATGTTTCCCCTAAGAGATTTGTTACAAACATTTCCTGTTTTGGGCTTTAATTTTTTGATTTGAGAAATACTATGGAACATGCAATACAATTAAAGATTCTTGATGCCCGTATTGGCAACAGCATTCCTTTGCCTGCATATACTACTCCCGGGTCGGCTGGACTTGATTTACGTGTTTGCATTGATGAACCCATACAAATTGCCTCACAAGAAACTGTATTGTTGCCTACTGGAATCGCGATTTATATTGCTGATCCAACGCTTGCAGCGGTTATTTTGCCGCGTTCAGGCCTTGGCCATAAACATGGCATTGTTCTAGGAAACTTGGTGGGATTGATTGATTCTGATTATCAGGGCGAATTAAAAATATCATGCTGGAATCGAAGTCAGGAGCATTTCACGGTTAATCCTGGCGAGCGTATTGCCCAATTAGTTTTTTACCCATTGTTCAAGCATCCTTTTCCATTGTGGATTCTTTTACAGAAAGTTCTCGTGGGCAAGATGGTTTTGGCAGTTCCGGGAGGCATTAATGATGGGAAAGCCCGCATATCGCCAAAAACAAGTTTGTCGTCATGTATTTAGAGCTTACGATATTCGCGGGATCATTGATGAACAACTGGATGCAAATGCTTTTTACAGCATAGGCAAAGCCATTAGTTGCCGTTTGCATGCTTTGAATCGACAACAACTATTTTTAGCTCGCGATGGTCGTTTAACCAGCGAGACGTTGGCCAATGCTTTAAAACAAGGGTTATTAGACAGCGGCATCGATGTGTTTGATCTTGGTGCGGTACCTACGCCTGTGATGTATTACGCAACGCATGCCAGTACAATCGATTGTGGTTTGATGGTTACAGGTAGCCATAATCCAGCCAATTATAATGGCATAAAAATGGTGCTTGCCGGCAAAACGTTGGCAAATGATGACATTGAAATTCTGTATGATTTAAATAAAAATCTTCAATCATTAAGTGGACAAGGAGTGTATCAAGCTTACGATATTCTAAACGAATATATTAACCGTATTGTCAGTGATATTAAGTTGCATCGACCATTTAAAGTGGTGGTGGATTGTGGTAATGGCATTGCTGGTCCTATCGCGCCGCATATTCTTGAACGGCTGGGATGCGACGTTATTCCGCTTTATTGTGAAGTTGATGGACGTTTTCCCAATCATCATCCTGACCCTACCGTTGAAGCCAATTTAAGAGATTTAAAAGAAGCGGTGGCTGCCCATCATGCTGATATTGGATTGGCATTTGATGGTGATGCGGATCGGTTAGGGGTGATTACCAACGACGGAGAGCTCATCTGGCCGGATCGATTGTTGATGCTATATGCTCACGATATTCTTAGCCGTAATCCAGGTGCTTCTATCGTGTATGATGTAAAATGCTCCAGCCATCTAGCAAATGTAATTGAACAAAACGGTGGTAAAGCCAAAATGTGCCCTACTGGACACTCAATTGTTAAAGCCGTAATGAAGCAAGAGCATGCGGCATTAGCGGGAGAAATGAGCGGGCATATCTTTTTTAAAGATCGATGGTATGGTTTTGATGATGCACTTTACAGTGCTTGTCGTTTGCTAGAGATTTTAAGCCAAGCCCCTCATACGGTAAGTGAACAATTTTTTGCTATACCGAATAGTATTAATACGCCTGAAATTAAAATCCCTATTGCCGATGATGAAAAATTCATGTTCATGCAACGATTTAGTGAACATGCAAATTTTATGGGTGCGCGTCTGATTACGATTGATGGTTTGCGAGTTGAGTTTAATCATGGTTGGGGCTTGATTCGAGCTTCCAATACCACCCCTTGTTTGGTTGCGCGTTTTGAAGCGTGCGATCAAGCAGGCCTTGCTAGCATTAAGGCGTTATTTAAAACGCAGTTGCATGAGTTAGATAAAGATTTAGAGATACCTTTTTAGGCGCCCATGTGAATTTAGAACCAAGTTTAAATAACAATCCATTTCTGGTGTCTCCTCATCCGATGAATATGTAATTGCTTTTCTCTATTGATTGCTTGCTCTTTTTTTGATTAATATGTCTCTGTAGTTTAATCAACTCGTTTAGGAGACGAACATGCTATCAAGAAACTCTTTGGCAAGATTATTGTTGTCCCAATTGACTCAACAAACACGTGCTGCTACTGCCCATGCCAGGAGCCGGGGGTATCTTTTTAGCAGCTCATCAACCTACTAATCATCCATCCCATCTTACCACACCGTATCGTTTATTCCGCTCTTGCCCTGATGAATCGGCATTAATCGCGAGCTGCAATCGCGCGAATGCTAATTTCCATGATACCCATGCAAAACTTGCAACTAACGCATTGGCGGGAATTCGACATATCGTGGTTTATTTAAATTTCAATGTATCTTTGTGGCAAAGAAATGAAGCTAAGGAATACGCAGAAATACAAACGGTACCGTCTCCCGCCCTAAGTGCACCCTATATTCTTGCAAAAACAATTCTACATAAAAAAGTAGAAATTAATTTGCTATGGGATGCTTTAATGGCTGCCGAAATTGACAAGCCTGGAATGCATGAGGGATTAACCAGCATACTCGGTGATCTTACTGCCATATCCAGGCAAGTTAAACAACATTCTTCTAGGTTAGGGGCGGTAGTAAAACCATCCATCACTTTAATGAATAGGTCTATTTCGGCCATTCAAGATACCTTAACTTGTCAATCACCGAGACAAGTTAAAAAGTACCAAGAGCAATATTTGCAGGATACCTCAGAACTGATGGGAACGTTAAGTCAGTTGGTTTGCGATTTGCAAATGAGGGGCCTGCGCAATATTGTATCCTGCTGGCGTGCAAACCATGCTGTTCATCTGGACAGTTCTCGTATCATGATAGTCGGTACAAAAGCTCCCAGGAAAGAGATGATTGAAATAACCTGTTTTCAAACACTGTATGAAGAAGCTGGCATAGTAGAGGCGGAACACAAAGGATATGTGATGTATGTGGAATCTCCTGCAAAACAAATGTCCACCATTCAAATCAGGGATTTAATCTCTGATTATGGGAAGCATTTGTTAAATAAAAAATAGGAAAACGAATTTTGGGAGATGAACTGGCAATGGAGGAAGACGTATTGGGGAAATATGCCCAATCAAGCATAGATCGATTAAGAAAAGAAGGTTGTCCTTATAAACCTCAATGATAAAGGCAAACAAAGGTTAATCATGAATATTTAATAAAACTACTTATCAAGTCTGATTACCTGCGGATAATCAGACTTTTTGTTCTTAAGGCTCTTGTGTTTAGAAAACACTATTTTCAATCTATAAGATTAGATAACTGCTCGCTGATTTCAATTTCTTCGTCTTCATTGATGTCTGGGGCTTCATCGGGATCATATTCATATTCAAGTTTAGGTAAAGAATTACTTCCAAAAAGCCAAAGGTCGGGGTTAAATCCTTTGGCTAATAGAAAATCGGCTGAATACATCGTTTCTAAAGTTACTTTTTCTCCGACCAGCGTTTCGCGATTACCGCGAATGGCAAGAAGGGCTCCTTGAGCGGTAAGAATAGTATCCGGCGATTCATTCGGTGCATCAGCAATTTCTCCTGCTAAGGAGGCTGGATTTTGTGAGGGATGGGCGTTCACATCACCGGAAAAGTAAACCTGCTTTAATTCTACGTTAGCGGCACGACCAATCAAGCTGCCAACGGCTTCAAGGCTCTTATGGCTCGGCCACAAATAGTAATCACTCAGGGCATAACTATTCAAAATAGAAGATTTATTGAGTTGACCAACAAGGCTACCTACATTGGTAATTTTTGATGGGGTAAGCGCTCGCAATATCAACTGTGCTTTACTTTGTTCGATGATTAACTCTGAACCATGGCCTACCAGACCGCCAATATTTTCAATATCATTCTCATATTTTATGATTCCATTCACTGACATGCGATGCATGGTGCTTCGCTCCGCGAATCCAGCGATAATGCCCTGATTATTTTTGGCCGTCATCGAGAAATCATTCACTGTAATATTGGTAAAAGCACTGTCTCGGGCGACTTGGGCGACAATACCTGAAGGGCCTTCGCCATTTGGCTCCAGAATGGCTCCATTGATATTGAAGTCTCTAATGGTTGCACCTGCTACTGTTCCAAATAATGGTTGTTGAGGAGGGACAGTAACGGTTTTAAAATTGCCTAAAAATGTCCCTGTAAATGGTGTATCTTCGTTGCCGATCGTAGTAAAAGGTACGGAAGCTAGATTTACGTCAGCTGCTAATTTAAAAACCTTCGACCATAGATTTGGGTGTTGAGACAGGTAGGCTAGCTGCTCACCAGTACAAATCGCATAAGGATATTTTAAACTTCCTTTGCCCCATGCCATCCCTGAAGGTTTGCGATGGCGTTTGAGCGCGCACTTATATCCCAATGTTGCCGAGATATTTACTCCAGAGATGTCATGAGAATGTTGGGTAATGGTAATTTTGGTGTTGGGAATCGTGTAGGTCTCGTTATCTTCCATCACATGGATGAGCGAAGTCATCAAAAACTTTCCTGAAGCATGATGAATACTTAGGCCGGTTTGTGCTTGGGGGCGTAAGTTTTCTTCATAAGTTCCCGGGACAGGGGCTCGATAAGAGAGAAAATAGTATTTACCAGGCTCATCGTCATCTGCAATGCGTGCAATTAATAGAGGATGAGTTTCTTCTGAGGTTGCCAAGGGTTGAATGGTAACGTTTTTTGTTTGACCTCCCAATCTTGAAAACACTCTGGACACTGACCAAACCATTTTTTACCCCATATATGAGGGGCATTATAAAAAACCGTTCCCCCTGCTTCCATGGGATCTTGCTGGCCATATCCTTCGCCTTTGCCATCATTGTTAGTATCGCGTTTCGTATGCGGAAAACCCATATTATGGCCATATTCATGTGGGTATACTCCAAGAGAGCTTTTTGACATAATCCGATCAGCGCCAATGGCCATGGCGCCCCATTTTCCAGGTTTAGCACAACTTTTTGCTAAAATCAGCAAAGTTTTGTGATTGAATTCAATCCCGGGATTTTGTAATTTGGCCAGTTTTACCGCTTCGGCAAAAATTTCATTTCTGCGCGCGCAGGGATCAATGTCTTTAGGTAAAACAATATGAAATAGCTCATCTTGGCCATCATGATCCAAATCAAAATTAAAGGTTATGGCGCCTCTTGTCACTTGATTGAAGTAGTTTTTCATATTGGCCATTTTTGCTCGAATCTCAGCTTCTTCGCGCTTGAATGGATAAGGGTAGCTTGGCATACTTACTGCCATAACAAGATCGTTGATTACCTGAGTTTCTGCAAAGAGTTTATTGGATAGAAAGAAAGCAATACATATACCGCATAGCCATAATTTTGGGTTCATAGTTAATCCTGGTAAGAGAGATAGGGATAGGATGTCAATTGCTATAACACGGCTATGTGAAAGGTAAGTCCAATTAAAGCACTCCCATTGAATGGTAACGATACCACTTTAATTTAAAAAGACTATCTTGATTTGGTCAGGAGAGCAAGCATGATTGAACCTATTGAATTTGCATTTAAATGTGTTTATCAGGATTTGCGTGCAGCATATAACATGACGTCTAAAACATCGGAGTGCTGTTGGCGAGCGGCAATCTTTTCTTGTTGCAAAAGATGCAAACCATGTTGAGTGCATAAACTTTGAATATAATCCGGGCTATGACAAAAACGAGCGCTTTCTTGCAGTTTCCATGCACCGTCTGTACAAATCTCACTGGTAAATATAAATAATCCTTGCTCAGTCAGGCGCGAGTGAATGGCTTGAAACAAGGTTTGTAATTCACCCATATAAGGCAGTATGTCCGCTGCAGTAATAAGATCATACGAATGTTTATCTTGTTGCAGAAAAGCTACGACCTCAGCTTCCACCAGTTCATCATAAATGTTTTTATCTTTCGCTCGTTCTAACATTTTGGCGGCTATATCAACACCAGTTAAGTGGCTTGTTATTTCTCGCAGAATAATTCCTGTTAAGCCAGTACCGCAGCCTAAATCAATGGCGCGCTCGACCTTGAGGCAATGTAATTGGTGCAGCAGGCGGGCAATATGTTGTGGTAAGGAATAATGCAAGGTTCCTTTCATATGTTGATCGTAATAAAGAGCATAATTATTAAATAAATTACTCACATAAGAGAGGCTTGATTCTGGATTTTTATCATCACCAGTCAGCGCCCGCAGCATAAATTGAGCGGCTGAATCATCTGGCTTAACGGTAAGTGCGCGTTTGAGGAAGCTAATGGCTTGTTCGCGTTGCTCCAGGCGGATATAAATGGCTGCCAGGTTGTTCAGTGTGGCGAAATGCGTATCTTGCAACGTTAGGATCGTTTCAAAATGATTGATGGCTTCCTGTAGATGACCGAGTGTCATTTGTGCTACGCCACTGTTGTATAGATATTCAATATTTTTAGGATCTTTTTTCAGCAAAACATCGTAATGCATTAATGCATTTTCAAAACGATCATGGTGCATGAATGTTGCGGCAAGATTATTACGAGCATCCATGTGTTGATTATCAAATCCTAATGCTTTGGTAAAATAATCAATGGCGATTTGTCCTTGTTCACGTTTTAGCGCGATAACACCTAAGTTTGTTAAGGCTTGCACATGCTCGCTATCGATGGCCAATACTTCTTGAAAAGCTTCCTCGGCTTCATCCAGCAGATTAGCTTCAAGATTCAGTACACCCATATAAAATCTGGCGTCCACATGATTAGGGTTTAAAGTCAAGACGTTGTTGAATTGCTTTTTGGCGGCTTCTAGTTGATTTGCCTGCAGCAGCAATAAGCCCAAATTATGGTGAGCTGCGGCAAAATCCGGTTGCGCATGCACTGCCAAGCGATAATGATTAAGCGCTTGCTGATAATTTCCTTGCAGCGCATATATGGTTGCCAAATTATTGTAGGCTTGAGCATAGTCAGGCTGAAGCTCCAGCGCGCATTGATAATGATGAGTGGCTTTATCCAAGAGATGCAAGCGTTTGTAAGCGTTTGCTAAATTGTTGTGTAAGCTGGCATCCTTGGGTTGGATAGTAAGGGCTTGACTAAAATAATCAATGGCACGTTCCATCTCTCCAAGTTGAGCATATGCCAGGCCAAGAAAATGCAACGCATCTGCATGCTTGGGCGATAACTCTAGCAATTGCTCATAGAGATCAATGGCTTGCATCAATTGATCTTCTTGCTGTAATTGATAAGCTTTATCGAATAATGCTTCAATATCCTGGCTCATTATCCTCTATAAAAAATAAGTTAATGGCTACCCTCGATGCGTTGCTCTTATTAATCCTGGAGCTCCAGTGGTAGTTTCAGTGGGTCGCTCTATAGGAGATGAGAATAACAAGAAACCCTGTGCGCCAGCAACAATAGCTTTTGGTGGGGAAACTCTTGATTCCGAGGCGGGGGTTGCTGGCTCTGTTAATGGACTTGGCACATACCCACGCTCTGGCTGTTGAGAATAGATTGCTCCGGCTTGTACTATTGCTGTTAATAGTATTTCACGGACCAGAAGTTTCTTTTCTGGCAAGCTTAGGTTTTGATAAAAGGTCCTAAAACCAAGTAGATTGGCCGCATCTTTTTCTGGAGTCGTGGTGTCAATCAATAATGCTCTTTCCTCGGTGAGAAATCCCAGGGACTCAAGTCGATCATGAGCAAATTTAAGGCCACCGACTTGACTGCGGCTAAATGCGACTTCGCCATCAATCGAGGCAAACAATAACTCCTCAATGATTGCATCCATTCCACGGCGTTCAAACTCCCGGTCATACCAAGCTTGAAAATCGGATGGGGCACTGCTGCGCAGGTCGCGGCATTCAGCAACAAACTCAATAAGATCGCTGACTATTTTGGGTTTGCTTTTTGCGGACAGTTCGGCGCGCATACAAAGATGAGGAACCAGTGTTATTAGGAAGGTTTGTATATCCATTGTTGATGGTGGTTCACCCCCTCTGTAAGAAGTAAAAGAAGGGGAAGCAAAGAACCGCTCTAACACTAAGGGATGAGGTAAGTAATGGCGAAGGAGCGGCAAGGTTGCAGCAGCTGCATCCGTTTGTTGCATACGGACTATCGTTGCCAACGCGGCTGGATTTTTATCGCAAATGCCTGTGACTAACATGACGGCTTCTATCATCCTAATTAATTCTTTATTAGAAGCATCAGAAACGATAAAGCCGGCGTGTTTTGCTGCGTTTTCCATCAGTACGTATAATTCTGACAGATCGGTGGTGCGCTCGGGACTGAAGACCATTGTCGTTCCTAATACGATAATGCGGTCTGCCATAAATTCAAGCAATGTTTTTAACTCAGGATGTGTATCGAGATCCAATGATTCGGTTAACCATCCCAGGATTCGGTTAGCAGTGATTTCTTCAACGCTGGCAAAAGGGGCGCTATTAACCTGTTCATGATCATGAAATTCAATCATAAAGCCTGCGATGGCTCTTAAAAACCGATCATCTGGACTGTCAGTATGAAGTAATTCTAAATCTTTGGTAACAACGTGCAAACTACGTTCTTTAATTTCTAGGGCATGTGGTATGGCATGATGCAATTTATGATGTGCTTTGGCAGCGACATCCAATTCAGGCCCATGCGTGCGGCGTAGTGCATGAAGCGCAGCTGCATAATCAGTGCCAGATGCACTTAAAAAAGCATCCACTGACCGTAAAGCTTCTGCAGGCAGGTGCATTTGCTGTTGCAAGGAGGCAATGACAGTATCCAGATGATTTGCTTTAAGAAATAGTTTGTTTTCCTTGCAAATAGTTTGTAGTTTGGTCATTAACTCCGTGAAAGCTTCTCTATTTTTTTCATATAACTCAGCAAGAAATTGCAATGATTGGCTATTTAAATGCCAAATTTGCTCGGATTGATTGGTAATTAAGATTGCTACATTCAGTAAGCGGTAATGATCATCATGGCTTGCTAAGGTTTCAAAATAGCGAATGGTTTTTACTAACTCTTCAATGGAGCGGTGTTTATCTAATAGATGTCCTGTTAATACATCCAGCATAGCACTGTGGCTGCGAGGATAGCCGGAATCGTATAGAGCGGTGATAAATTCAGCAATAAAACTCTCAGGTTTATCCGATGTTTCATCCATAGGTAAGACTGGAGAAGAATGTGTACAACCCATAATTATCTCTTCAAAATGAATAAAATAGTTTTCATAATGAAATCAGCGTGTTGTGCTTAGCCAAATAATCAGTGCAGTAAAGATGCGTTATTCATCTGAGTTTGCAATTGTTGTAAAGCCATGGCTCGATGACTGATTTCGTTTTTAATTTTAACAGATAGTTCCGCTATTGTACAATTATATTTGTTTAAAAAAAATACAGGATCGTAGCCAAACCCATGCTGCCCATGGGGTGTTTTAGTAATTTTACCGAACAACTGTCCTGTGGCGATTAAAGGGATGGGATCATCAGGGTATCGTACTAATGCAATGGTGCAATAGAAATAAGCCGATCGCTGTTCATCAGGAATATTAGCCATACGCGTGAGAAGAAGGGCAATATTATCGTGGCTTGTTGCTTTGGATCCTGCAAAGCGGGCGGAATAGATTCCGGGCGCGCCATGCAGAGCATCTACAACCAAACCGGAGTCGTCAGCAAGTGCAGGCTTATTTCCAAGGTGGCTTGCGTGTCGTGCTTTAATAATAGCATTTTCTATAAAACTTAAGCCTGTTTCATCAGCTTCAGGAATATTCAGGGATGGTTGAGGGATACACTGTATGGAAGGCAATAAGGCCTGAAACTCAGCAATTTTGCCGGGATTGTTGGTGGCCAGGATGAGTTCTTTCAAATTAGTTTCCTGCTAAGGCAATATAGAATTAGACTACAATATTCGTTTGCGGATAACAATGTATAGTCAGTATCTACTTCGAGTGTTCGCCTTCTTGCTTACTTTATAACCCTGCCGGCTGTAGCGATTGTTATTTATTATTTAATGAAATAAATAATCCACTTTATTTAAATTATTTCCAATATATGAATTTTATTGATTCATATATTGGCTCCATACATACGTTGAGGTCACCATGAAGTTTATTAAAGCGCTAAAAACTACCGCACTTGCAGCTAATGCTTCTGCAAAGCAGGTGGGATTTTAGAGAAAGGATGCATGCATAATGCAGCTGGTTACCGCAAAAGGTAACCAGCTTAAGGAAAACCTGGATGGTGCACTACCTAAGTAACGATGTTTACTGAATACAATCTGAATTATTGGATGACAAAGTAATCAGGATTGTAATCATAACAATGTAAAGACACGACTTCATCGCCAAGTCTTACACTAAATACCCCCGCATTTACATCAACCAGTGCTGGGTTTACGTTTTGATAGCACACTCGGTTTGTACCTCCAAGGGTTAAATAGTAATAATCGCGATCTACTGCGACTGGTGCAGCAGGTACATAAACGCCTTGTTCTTCCTGAACCACGATCGGTTGACCCGTTATGGCTATTTTATCTGCTGACGCTGATAGGCTAAATGCCATAGCCGATAATGCAATGATGCTTAATATAAATGATTTCATCGACGTATCCTCCGTGACCTCACCCACTTCCCATGTAATGAGCTTACATACACCATACGTTTTCTGATTCAATAAGAGTTATTTAAAGGAATCGCATGGTTAATATAGTATAGATTACTATGATATTTTTTGCTCTGAATGGTTAGTTAAACAGCTGGTTTAATAACAAGCAATTCCGCGTCATAAGTCATGATACCTAGCAAAAAAGCATGTAACCAATGACTGAAAGAAATGGAATAATAATGCTCGCGTGATAGTGGGTGGGGGGAGTACGGGTCGGCAATATGCAATGTATTAGGGTTTGCTTCATAGCCACGGATGACAACGAAATGCCCACTGGGTGCTCCTAACCATTCATCGTAGACAACCCTATCTTCTTTGTTCGTATAATCACGCATGGTTTGGTATAAATAAGTTGCACTAAGGCCACTTATCAACGGTGTATTTTGATCGACCTGCTGTCTGATTAAATCAAAATTCATTTCTGAGAAATGGATTCGACCACCAAGATCCAAAAACTGAAGATACGCTTGTGTGGTCAAATGCATTTTTTGATGAGAGGCATGGTTTAATTGTTCGTATAATTTTTCACGTATCAGCACAGATTTTTTTTTAAACCATGTTGGATCAAGTACATGCAGATTAAAAGAATATAAATCCGCTTGATAACCTCGACTTAATGCATGGCAACCAAGTAATATGGCAAGGGTTCCTCCACTTTCAAGATAAGGAACTTCTTTAATGACTTGTTCTAAATTTATTTTATCTTCAAAATAATGATAAATGGCTTGTAAACAAGTAGGACCGCAGGAAATGCAATCAGGTTGTGTTAAGATAGATAAATTTAACATCAGTTTGACTCACGCATCATGACCATTAAACACCAACTCATTGATATCATTAAGTATAGCCGCGCGCAATGTACCTTGCCTATACAGGTAACGTTGAAATATGCGACTTCTGATAATTTTATTGGGCATGTGATTGATGGCTATCATACAAATGCGGTCCATCTTGGATTATTAACTTCCAAACCTCTGCAACAGTTGTGTGAAGTGCAAGAGCATCTTCTGGTAAATTATGGTTGTACCTTATTAGTCTATGATGCCTATCGACCATTAAGAGCCGTGAAATATATGGTCAGATGGTGTGAGCAAACCAACGACGATGAGATCGATTTACCCACTAAAATGAAATATTTTCCAGCCGTTGAGAAGAGGCAATTACTCAATTTGGGTTATTTGGCAGCGGAAGTTTCCAGTCATTGTTACGCTAATACCGTCGATGTTGTGCTAGCGGATATGGTAACAGGCGAACCGTTGAATATGGGCAGTGCATTTGATTGTTTTGACCCTATTTCTCATACCAATGCGGATATAAAAACCATAGGGGCGGATGCTCATCGACATCGTTATATTTTAAAGTCAGCGATGCAGCGCTTTGGATTTATTTCCTATGAAAAAGAATACTGGCATTTTGAGTTTTCAGAGAAAGAAATTGATAAACCACTGGATGTTCCTGTTGCACTTGATGTGCTTACAAGTCAAGATAAGATAATTTTTTAGCTATTCAACATCAATCTGCAAGTTTTTGCTGACTAATTCTTGTCATTTATAGATTAAAATGGCTAATATTCATGCCGCCGCATACGATGACCAGTATGGATTTTAATGGATGAATAATGGAATGATTTTCATAGACTGGGAATAAAGAAGCGCCACTGGACAGTTCAACCAACATGCGTTGCTCTTTTGCAAAAGCACGACTCCCTAACTCTGCCTCCTGATCACTGACGACGATGTTTTTGATGGTATGTTCATTTGTCCATTGCAAGAGCCGCTCGCTAACGTGTTTTGCTCCAAGGCTGGTGGCTTTGCTGGTGATGGATGGCAGCGTTATATGGCGGTTAGCGTTAACCGATTGAAAAAATGAATCGGCTCCAGTGGTTTCAACAGCAATTAATGGCACATGATTCCAGCCGTATCGACGCATGCCCTCCAGAACACCACAAGCTAATCCACCTCCACCTACAGAAACAATCACAGCATCCGGTGGTTCCAAACCTTGGGTAATGACTTCCTCTATCATGGTTGCATGTCCATCCCATAGCATGGGATGATCAAAAGGTGGAATATAAGCTGCCTTATTATTTTTCGCAAAAATCTCCGCTGCCTGATGAGCTTCATCCCATACCGCCCCTGCAACGATCACTTGAGCCCCATAGGATTTAATGGCGTCAATATACATTGGATGGCTGCTGCTTGGAATGAAAATGGTGGTTGACACCCCTAATTTCATTCCACAATAGGCCACTGCAACGCCGGCGTTACCTCCGGATGAGGCAACAAAGGATCGCCTGCCTCTTCTCACCTCACGCTGGCATAGTTTGCCAATTCCGCGCAATTTAAATGAGCCAGTTGGTTGCAGGAGTTCCAATTTAAAGTAAATGTTCTTGCCTAGGGTATTATGCAAATGCTGTGATGAAATTAATGGTGTTTTGATGTGGAGCGGCTGCATTACATTCATCCTTTTAATGATGGTTATGGTAAGAAAATATGGCCTTGCAGATACAATTGACAGGAACCGGATAATAAAACTCTATCTGCCACGACTTCACACCATAATTCTCCTTCGCGCTTCAACCCTTGGAAAGCATGTATTATTTTCTTATTCAGTTGTTTACTCCAATAAGGCGCTATGACGCAATGTGCTGAACCGGTTACAGGATCTTCTGGCACATCACAACCGGGATAAAAGCAGCGTGAATATACATCGCCAATGCTTGCTGGCGCCGACAAAATGATGCCGCGATGATTTAATTTGCTGATTGCTTGCAAATCAGGCTGGGCTGCTTTTACGTCACGTTCACTATGACAAATGAACAGTAAATCAAAGGTGCTTTCGTAACTTTCTTTGGGTTGAATATTGAGTGCATTTAACAGGGAAGATGGTGGCGTTGTTGGCGTATATGGCAGTGCTGGAAAATTCATTTGCAATAGTGTGGTGTTTTTCTTAACGCGTAATTCACCACTGTTACTGTGAAATACCACTTCATTATTCTGATGTCCTAATAGTTCAAAAATAACAAAGGCACTTGCTAGTGTGGCATGTCCGCATAATGCTACTTCCGTATTGGGTGTAAACCAGCGAATCTGATAATGATTGTCTTCTGGAAGAATAAATGCAGTTTCAGAAAGATTATTTTCCGCTGCGATCAATTGCATTTGCTGATCACTTAACCAGTTATTTAAGGGACAGACTGCAGCAGGATTACCTTTAAATAGTTCCGAAGCAAACGCATCAACTTGGTATATGGCCTGTTTTTTCATAAATACTCCTGATTGGAATAGGAAATAATAGCATGCTAATATATAGCATGCTATATATTTGGTTATTTAAATTCATGAAGACATCGACCCTCATAAAAAAAACCAGTCGTCTTTTAATTAAAAAAGCGAATGATTTATTAAAACCTTATGGAATCACGCATGCTTACACCTATTTTCTGATGGAACTTTATAAGCAGGAAGGTGTAACTCAGGCAGAAATGAGCAAACGCATTGGCATCGAACAGCCAACTGCTGTTAGAACATTAGATAGAATGGAAAGGGACGGATTTATCATGCGTGAGCAAAGCTCAATGGATAGACGCGTCGTATTGATTAGACTCACCGATAAAGGCAAGCAATGCCAATCGACTATTTTACGCTGTGCTGAACAATTAAATGAAGTTGCCTTAAAGGGATTTACGCAAAATGACCATTTATTGCTAATGCAATTGCTGACACAAGTCATCTCTAATTTAGAGGCGGATTGAGTCTATTTTCAGAGTGTTCTGATGAGGCATGGTATATTGCACTATAGATAGGGGAAAAATATATATTTTAAGGATTAAATGTTAGAGCAAATAACACCATAAGGAAATATTGATAGGTATTAGACCGATTCGATAAATCTGTGAATCACTAACCATGTTGGCCAGGCTTTATTAATGAAATTAACTATACTGTTAAGAGAGATAGTATTATGAAGCAAGTCTTGACGCATCAGGAAGACTTAAAGAAGGCAATCTAGAAGGAATGGAAGCCGTGTTGAATAATATATTAATGGCCAGCGATTTTTCAAAACATGCTCATTATGCTTTGCAGAGAGCAACAACGTTGGCAAGGCAGAATAAAGCCTCTCTCCATTTTGTGCATATTTTAAATAACTCATGGATGGCTAATTTTACGCAATTTCCAATCAATGAAATGCAACAAGCATTGTTTGCAGAAAAAAGAAAGCCGAACAACAATTATTTAATTTATTAAAAGAATACACTCACGATTCCTCTTCTCATGTTTCAGTGTTGACCGGCAGGGTGATTGATGAAATTGTCCGATATGCTGAAGAAAACCATTGCGAACTGATTGTGGCAGGCGCACATGGTCAGTATTACATCAATGATTATCTTTTAGGAACCACTTCTGAGTCTATTGTAAGACAAAGTCATATCCCGGCGCTGCTTATTAAAAAAGAACCAATGGCTGACTACAAGCGAATATTAATCACAACGGATTTTTCTGAAGTCAGCAAAGGCGCAGTTGAATTTGCTTTTAATTGTTTCCCACAGGCGACGCTGCAAGTCCTTCATGTTTTGGATATACATCACAGACAATTCTTCGATAAGAATGAAGACGTTCTTTCTTCGAAACCGCCTATAACGAAAGACATCATAGAAAGACTCGATGACTTTCTGAAGACTTGTCATGTGGGTCAAAAAAAATTTCAGAAAAAAATAATTGGTGGTTATTTTGCGGATGCAATTGTAGAGCAATCTGAACAGTGGCAAGCTGATTTGATTGTGTTTGGTACTCAGGGAAATTCAAAACTGCATTATATGATAATGGGCAGTGTTGCCACACGAATTCTCCATAAGAGTGGTGTTGATATGCTTGTTGTTCCACCAAAGAAAAATAATTAACCTACTGGTTAATGGGAATTAAAACAGATGGAATCAATTAGTGAATGGTGGATGTGGGTAGGATTTTTCATGATTATCCTCTCCACATTAGCAATTGATGCGTTTTTATTCGGAGGGAAGGAAGTTCACCGCGTTTCTACCAAGGAGGCGTTGGCTTGGAGTATCGTTTGGTTCTTGTTAGCCATTGTTTTTAATGCCTTATTCTGGTGGTATCTTGTGTCTCATTATGGGCACGACGTCGCTAATAAGAAATCCATTGAATTTTTCACGGGTTATCTTATCGAAAAATCCCTATCGGTTGATAACGTTTCGTTTTTTTGATGATGTTTCATTATTTTGCTGTGCCTCTTGAATATCAGCGACGCGTTTTATTGTTTGGTGTTCTCGGCGCCATTGTAATGCGGCTGATGTTTATATTACTCGGTGTGTGGTTAGTGTCTCAATTTCACTGGATTCTTTATTTATTTGGAATATTCTTAGTCATTACAGGCATTAAAATGTTTTTATTTGCCAGCAAAGAACCAGATCTTGCTAAAAATCCAGTGTTGCGCTGGATGCGTCGCTATTTAAGAATTACGAAAGAATTGCACCAGGAAAAATTATTTATACGTATAAAACAAGTACTGCATGTGACGCCTCTTTTATTAGTATTGGTCTTAATTGAAACAAGTGATTTAATATTCGCTTTAGACAGTATCCCCGCCATTTTTGCGGTGACTGAAGATCCATTTATTATTTTAACGTCTAATATTTTTGCCATTCTGGGGTTGCGCGCTCTTTATTTTTTGTTAGCCAATATGGTTGAGCGTTTTTACTTGCTTAAATACGGCCTTGCTTTCATTTTAGTGTTTATAGGCAGCAAAATGCTAATCGCTTACTGGGTTAATATTCCTGTGCTAATTGCATTGAGTGTGGTTGTAATGACCTTGGTGACTTGCATGGTGTTGAGTATCTTTTTTCCTGGGTTTATGAAGAAATGAGCAATTTCAGGGTAAGCATGTTTATATTCAGACTAACATTAAATTTAAATAAAATTTATTAATATTCAAAAAATTAAATGTAATTATTTTAAAGGACAGGATACGTGATAAATTTTTTACTGGTATTGTTGGCGTTTATTTTAGTTTTATTAAATGCTTTTTTGTAGCTGCAGAATTTGGGATGGTTAAGATTCGTGCAACACGCGTTGAAGCAATTAAGAACGTCTATGGTTTAAGAGGACAAATTCTGTCTCATGTGCATAAGCATCTTGATGCTTATTTATCCGCATGCCAGCTTGGTATAACCTTTGCGTCTCTTGGATTGGGTTGGATTGGTGAGCCGGCGTTTGCTCATCTTCTCGAGCCGGTTCTTGCGTTTATCGGGATTGTTTCTCCGCAATTAATAACGGTAGTGGCTTTCTTTGCAGCCTTTTCTTTTATTTCAATTCTTCACATTGTGGTTGGGGAATTAATGCCCAAATCACTTGCTATTCGTCAATCTGAAAAAGTATCGGTTTGGACTGCTATCCCATTGTATGGGTTTTATTGGTTAATGTATCCAGCTATTTGGTTATTGAATAGTTGTTCAAATTTTTTATTAAAAGCGCTGGGCTTGGCACCTGTGCAACAGGGAGAGCATTTTTATACCACTGAAGAAATTAAATTGCTTTTAAGTGCTAGCCACCTGCATGGCGAACTCACTAAAGAAGAAGTAGAGATAATTGAACATACGTTGGATTTGGCAGATCTTCGTGTCACTGAAGTGATGAGATCTCGTGAAGAAATGATCATGATTGACATTAAAAAACCTATTCAAGAGATTATGAGCATACTCCTCGAATATCGTTATAGTCGTTATCCAGTCTACGATCCCGATAAACAGGATGTAATTGGGATTATTCATGTAAAAGATTTACTTCCAGTCTTATATCAACAAGGGGAGATAAACGAATTACAGTCTTTATTAAGGCCTGTGTTGAAGGTTTCCCGACGCTTGCCAGCATTGGACTTGCTACGTAAATTTCGTGAGGGGATGCCACATTTTGCTTTGGTTTATAGTCGACAAGATGCGCTTCTTGGATTTATAACATTGGATAATTTGTTGCAAGTGCTGATTGGTCGCATCAAAGATGAATTTCATCGTACACAAGTGGATTGGGTATTAAATGAAGATGGTAGTTTATCGGTTGTAGGAAATTGCTCTATTTACTCGTTGGAGCAGGCTATTGATCGAGATATTGATGTCAATGAAGACATTGAAACACTGACGGGTTTGATTTTTCATCGATTAGGCTATATACCAAAGGAAAAAGAACACATTAATTTCCCGGAATTTGATGCGGTTATTGAACAAGTAAGTGGTTCCCGGATTCTTAAAGTCAACATTTATCCCAAGCAATTGACAGATAAAACAGAGAATGAGTGATGACAAAAACCTATAGACGATCTTCTGATATGCTGCTTGCAATTGCAAATCAAAGTGATTTAAACAGAGAAGTTACTTATCAGCGTATTTTACAAATACTTGGAGAGCGGGCTTTTGGTATCATTTTATTATTTTTTGCCTTGCCAAGCGCGTTGCCTTTTTCAGTGATTCCAGGAATTTCCGTATTTTTTAGTTTGCCAATAGCGATACTTGCATCGCAAATGGTCTTTGCCCGAAAAACGCTTTGGTTACCTAAAATGCTAGCCGAGCGCACCATTCACTATGAAACCATGACTAAAATGATTCATGCGGCTGTTCCTTATCTCATAAAAATAGAATATTTTTTAAAACCGCGATGGGCGTTTATGACTTATCGCTTCATGGAAATTGTGAATGGCATCATTATTTTTTGCATAGCGCTGCTTCTGATGCTGCCTATCCCGTTGAGTAATTTTATCCTTGCCACGTTGCTTATTATTTTTAGTCTTGGTCTTATAGAAAAAGATGGGCTCTTTATCGTCCTGGGATATATTGCTGCCATTTTTTACGTGAGTTTTATTTATCTATTTATTATGACAGCAATTAAGCGTTTGTTTAGTTAAGTGTCATTAAAGTAATCCAGAACGGATCCGTATAAATAAAAAAGTAATAAAAATATCTTTATTTTAACGCAGGCATGCCTATAACATGTCTGCGCCAACATCTTGCGTTTCTGTCATATTATGTTCAGTAGATGGTCGCTGGGGCTGCATTTTTTTTGCAAATAATCCTATTGATATAGCAAGGGTAGCGCCTGCAACGGCAGTAATAACGATCGCTGCAGCTAAGGTAATTGGAATGAGGGGTGGAAATGCAATCGCCAGTATGCCGACTGCTAATGCTCCAACACTGATGGTGGCTAATGCACCCAGGCATTTCAACTGAAATGAATGGTTATGAGAAAATTGAGCATCGAAATTAATTTCATAGTTTCTTCTAACTTCTTTTTGAAGAGCGTCAATGACTTCAGGCTGTTTGATGTCGTGACTATGCAGCGTACTAACAAGATTGGCTAACAGTTTTATTTTATGTTCATAACTTACATCAGCCAATTCTTTATTATATTCATCAATGACATTTCTTACCGCCCTGGGTAGTTCATCAAATGTTGGCTCACCTTTTTTGAACTGAGCCAAGTAGTTCGTGTCAAGTGCAATGAGTGGTTTCGGGGCAATACCTGCATTTCTCATTAAGTCTCGAGCTTTTTCATTGAGCTCAGCTATTTTGGTTTGAACTTTAGCCATGTAGGCATCGTATAAGGATGGGTCGGTTACGCCAAATTTTTCCAGTTCATTGGTGGAGCAAAAGGCAGTGATGCCGCCTTGCTCAAGTAAGAAACGCGAATACCCTGCGCAATTATGATATCTACTAAAAAATTTATAATAGGTTTCTTTGAAGCCTCGATGAACGATGCTCTCTGGATCTTCAAATTTTTCTATGCCTTTTTCTATCCCTTTTACATTTAATCCAAATAAGTTTAAATGTTCGAGGTAATCATTATCTTTATCATCTAGCGTAAGTGAGTTTCCCGATGGTAAAACCCATTCTTTAAGGGGTAATTTACCATACATCATGTCTTCATCAGTACCTTCTACGTCGATACCCAGGCCTTTTTGGGTTTTTAGTTGTTCTACAAAATCTAAAATAATGTATTTTTTTTCAAGAGCAGTTTTATCTTCTCGCAGTTTTTCTATCAGAGGACGTAACGCTTCATAGGCTTCAGCTTTTATCAAGGATTCAACACGTTTTTCTGAACCGGTTGTCGTATCAATCCCTGCGTGTCTTAAGACTTCAATATTATCTGGCAGATGATCGTCATCATAACCATCTTCCAAATCCTCATCATCATCAAATGCATGATGTTCAAGCATGATTTGATACAAGGATTTTAGTAATTCTACCTGATCTTCACGAATATAAAGTGAACAATCTTCCCAGAAATCTTCAATAAGTGAAGGGATTTTTTCTTTTTATTGTCAAACCAGGCGTTAATCAGATCTTTAAGCGCTTCTGGGGTATGGTTGGATGTGCATCGTAACTCTGGATCACTATTGTGCGTAAGGGCTCGGAATTTGTCAGCATGAACCAATTTACCGTCCTCATCATATTCAGCGGAAAATTTTCCATCTTCGTAAATATGATCGGCTTGAGTAATGTTAAGGGCAATGTGATTTGCACTCCAATAATATACTGTGACACCGCGTAAACATTTCATTGCTAGTTTCAAAAAGCCCCTGTTGCTATAAGTATAAGAATTAATTATTAACAAAAAATGAAGTGATTTTTCCTGAAGGTCGGAAAAATTTAATCATTAAGGGTATGTTTCCAGGATGATGGCGCGCAATAAAACTCTATCTTTAGGTTATGCATTTTTTCCTGAGGATATGAGTAAAGATAATATGGCTTGCGCCTGATTTTTTATAGTATGGAGAGAAATAAATTCAAAATTATATTTATACAATTTAATGAACGTACCATCTGACCCAAACTGCAATAATATTTTGTTGATTTGCTCCACTTGCGCTTTATTGGCAGGCAGTGTCGCAATACCAAGGCCATTACCTATTTTAAAATGTTCTTTTAATACTTTGGTGTACTCCGGATATTGATGTTGTAGATATAAAATGGTCAAATAATTTGCAAACATAGCATCTACTTTGCCATTATAGAGGTCAGTGACTAATTCAGCCGGGCGTTCATAACCCACAATGGTAAATTTGCCTAAGAAATTTTGCGATAGGTAATTAATGTATTCTCTTCCTTGTAATGCCCCTATGCGTTTGCCTTGTAACTCGTTTACACTGTTAATTGGATTATTGGCTGTCAGTAAAAAACCTCCCTCAGAAATCATGTATGGCAAGGTAAAAAGATATTTTTCTTGTTTGTCTGCAGTAATAATCAGTGCACCTATTGCAAAATCAATTTTACCTGCTTCCAGGGCTGGAAATAATTCGTAATATCGCATCGGCACGTAATCGCAGTCCCACTTAAGACGGCTGCAAATGATGTTCATTAAATCAATATCGGCGCCTGAAACACCCGTGGTTTTATCATTGACTGCGTAAGGCGGATCATAAATAGGAGTGCCAATTTTAATGGCAGCCATCACGGGAAGGCAATTGGTAAAAAAAATTAAGAGAATACAGAAAATCTGTTTCATTTTTTATCTTTGATGTTTTTATATTAAATTATAAAACTAATTCTATGGGCTTCCTACCAATATAGATAGATATTTTTTACTGTTGTAAAGCAAAAATTCTAACTGCAAACGTTTCATTGTATTCTATGAGCTCAAAACAATGATTGAAACCATATATGCGAGAGGTGATGATATTGTTATATTTACTTCCGGATTATGGCTTAAACCTGTACTTTCTATTGTTTCCCAACTGTGTCACTTATCAGACGAAGCCAGTGAGCACTTTAACCAATCTTTATTTCTTAATCCGCAACATGACAGTGAAAAATTGCATCTATCGCAAAGTTCCGTTTCTTTGCTTTTAAAAGGGTATCGTCTGCACGGTCTGTTTCGTTCCGTGCCAGAGCTTCGGAGTAAGCATTTTGTGTTGCTCGATAATGATAGAAATCATATTGCTTTCTGTGAGGACTGTTTTTATCTTGACGGTGTTGTGGCGACGACGGATAAAGAAGAGATTGATTTTTACGATGTGGTTCTTGAAAAAATGAAATTAGCTCACTGGGAAGGTGCAACACGCTCACCACCATCCCCTTGTTACCATTATCCAGAAGCTATTTTAAAAGCCTTTGTTCAAATAACAGGTAGCGAGAGAGAAGAACAAACCATAAGTATAGGTATATGAAAGCAGAAAAGACCGATTGCCATAGTTGGCGCTAGGAAGCGACAGTAAAAATTGAATCATCTTAATTTATAGTGATATAATTTTAATCAAAATTAATTATTGGTTTTACAACATGCCCATTAGCCTGGAAACATTAGATAAAATCTACCATTCAGATTTTGATAGTCATGAAAGTAAGTCTTGGATTGCAATCCCTGATTCAAAAGGTGATGAACTGATTGCAGGCGTCACGGGAAGTAGTGGGGGTAATCCGGGTAATGGATGGAAAATTCATATTAGCATTGATCCAGAAAAAATAGCCGAAGCGGCTCACTTGATAGTACAAGAACTGAATAGTGAACGTGCACCACGAGTCAGCATAAAGCTTGCTGGGAAGCAATTGGCTCATACCGGCCAGCCCAGTAAGCAAGTGGCTTTTATTTTTATGAAGAAGAATTGAAAAATAAATTAAAAATAGCAGCTTTTCTTAATCGCATTGAGTTCTTATTAAGAAGTCACAATATTGGCGTAGATCCTAGACCAATCAATTCAGATGAGGAAGACATTCAAACAAAATATGACGCTGTTCTTCTTAACACAGAAGGGAAACCAACCCGTTTTAATTACAGGAATGAGTGGTGTATTGTGATGGAGGATGAGCTTTATTATGAAGTTGGAGGAAGGGGCGATACTGCTGTTCAGGGCCAACAGATTTGGGTAAAGCAAAGTTATTATCTAGGATTACCGGATAAAAACATAATCCTGGCCATCGTGTTGCTGATCCTTTCGCGCAAATCCAATTGGATTCTCCAATATTAAGCGTTGCAAGATTTCCCCAAACTACCACAAGGTCACTGAGGCAAAGTACGGAAGAAGTTGCTGCTTCCCATGCTTCAAAACTCACTCCTGAGCATATTGTGGAGGTAAATAGTCTGATTAGAAAGCTGGAAAAGGAAATAAACAGCTGTTGGCCATATCCCCACAAGCATAGAAAGGCAGAAAAAGTAAAAGGATTAAAAGCCTTATTGGTTAAGGCAGAAATGATGGATGCCAGCGCAGCTGTTGAAGAAGTAGAACAGGAGTTTCCTGATATACGAAAAGGCAGTATTAGTACGCGAACGGCTGATTTATTGGATAGCTTGCGTCATGACAATTATCGCCTCGAGCTTTGAAAGCTATTCCTCAGGTTTTATAAGCCATTTAGCGATATAAAAAATCATTTATAAATGGCCCAATGAACCATTTTATATATGGAATAAATAAACAACATCAAATAAGAATATATTTTGTTTTGGTGAATAATGCGCCTCTTTCTGAAAATTAGGGAAAAGAGTCACTAAATGGGATGTTTTATCATTATAAAATACATGAAAAAAATTCATATTTATTTTCAATGCTTCTGTTAAGGGGAGAATAATTCCTCCTCCTACGGCGGGATTGCTTAATGTTTTTTTTATGCTATCGCTACTATTAAAATTTAAAGAACCAATTGTATTCGTTTCAGTGACTTTGAGGGCAGACCAAACATTCCCAACATACAAATAGGGCATCCAGTTTGGATTTAATTGAAATCCCAAGCGCGCGCCTGCGCTTTTTGTATTCTCTTGGGAGATGGATAAAGACTGTTGCCCCCCCAAGCTATTAAACGTTTCACTGGCTTCAGCACCGCTGACCAGACCACGTACCTCAATTCCTAGATAAATTCGATTGAATTGTTTTCCAAGACCCATGACACCACCGCCCACCAGGCCTTGGGCATTATATGTTCTGCGGCTGATAGAATCAGAAGCAGGTGGACTAATCACCTGATATTCAATCGGATTAAACTCATATCCTATACTAGGACCTAAATAAAGTCCTGATAAATCATATCCAAGGCCTATCAATGGCCAACACCACATCAAGATAAACAACAGTTTGTATTTCATAGTAATCATTCCTAATGATTCTAAATTACCAATTTTTATCTTTTGTCATGCCGAAGCTTTTATGGGCATCCATACCCAATGCCAAGACGGATGCTTTATGGAGAGTATTGGCTTCGAATTGAGAAAGATTATGCCTCAGTAAATAATTTATGAGAAGCCTAATCATATTTTTGTTAAAAGAATGTTTTGAAATTTAACCAATAATTCAATGGTTATTCATCGAAATTTCAGCAACCTTGTCTCGGGCAGGATTAATCGAGCCATCGGTAGGTGAATCTGTTAGTGGAGATATGCCAATGTTCTACCGCTGTATGAAAAATCAGTTAAATTTGAAGTTATGTTAACTGCTAGAAAAACTTTGAGAGAGTAAAGATAAACAAAAATCCGATGGCCATGGCTAGCGCTGCTGATTGTTGATAATGACGTTCTTCTGCTTCCGGGACTAACTTGGTGATTGTCAGATAGAATAATCCTCCTCCGGCTATAGCAATTAAGAATCCGAGGATGGAGGAAGGTAGTCCCCGAAGAAAATACCACCCCAGCAATGAAGACACCAGCAAGGCTCCGCCAATTAAGCTTGTCCAGGCAAGAATTCGTTGCTTGTAATTATAGTTTTTAGAATGCTGTTCTGCTCGAATGAGTTCACCTACACTTAAACCTTCACTCAGATTATCCACGATGATGGCCAAGCCAATTAATAATCCCAACCCTGGTTTGATGGCTGCTCCAACTCCGATGCTGATGCCTTCAATCAATTCTTCAATACTGGTTCCCCCGGCCAGAACGGTTACTTCACCCTGTTTGATGTGATGCCGTTGATAGAATTGCCGTACTTTAAGATATTGTTCTGACTCTTCTCCAGCGAGTTTTCCTCGGTGAATAAATAAGTCAAATGCATACACCAGGATAAAACCGACCGCAAACCCAATGACAGTAATGGATAGTGAGCTCAGTTCTTGTGCTTGCGGGAGCATTTCAAAACTGGCCGTTGCCAGAAGAACCCCGCTGGCAAAGCCGAGCGCCAGTGACATAAAAAAGGTCGTTGGTTTCTTCCAGATTGCAATTAGACCACCAACAGGAGACGCAATTGCGGCTGCTATAGCAATGGATATAACCAGGATGAAATCTTGCATATTGTCATCCAATTTCAGTTGAATGATTTAATCATATAGGACTTACGACAAACACCCAATCTTTGTGTTAAAAAGAAGGGAGGCAGGCTTTACTGTTTATTTTTAACATTATAGCAAAGCCGTGCTTGTAATTGTGAAACAAGAAAAGACTACTTTAACAACAACCAGCATTCGGTTAGTAACTCGGTTTCAGCCACTTCATGATCAAAATTGTAGTAACAAAAAATACAAGGCAAATTCCCCAGTTCTTCGTTTGAGCGGGGTAGCCAGTCACGATATAATCCATACACAGTATTACCAATGGTATCACGCGAGCCTTTGTGTAAGGCGACGGCATAACGTCCCGTAGGCAATCGTTTTTCAACCACTGCGCCCTTAAGTTGCAATTGTTCGGGTACAGTAATGCCGAGATCAAAACGAAACTCTGCTGCGGGGGTTGTTTTTGGATCATCGTAGGCAAATCCAAACGCTTCTCCTGCTTTGGGTTTCAAGTTTATGGATTGAGATTTTGCCCAATGGATTAATTTGTTTACGCTTTCACCCATCGTTTTAGGGTTGCCACGATGCTCTATTATGGCTAAACGCTTTGCTTCTATTGTTCTGATAATGACGTCCATCATTTCACCTCGTTTAGGCAAACAATACGGTTCCCATGCTTGCCAGCTTGCTTGCGACCTAAACTCCCTTGGGCTGACGCCGCAAGCTTGTTTAAAAGCCCGTGTAAATGACTCATGAGATTCAAATCCCGCATCGATTGCGATTTTAAGAATGGATTTATCTTTCTCAACAATCAATTGATGGGCTGCTCTTTTTAGACGCAGCCAGCGTATATACTGTTGTAAAGACAAACCGGTATAAGCAGTAAATAAGCGATGAAAATGATATTTTGAAAAGCAGGCAATATGACTCAATTGCGTTAAAGTAAGTTTATCGTCGAGATGTTTGCCGATAAACTCAATTACCTTTTTTAATTGACGCTCGTAATTCATGCTTTTCTCAGGTTCAAATGATTGCTGTATTTACATTTACGAGATTACTCTGATTATAAAAGGGTTATTTGACCATTATTGCTAATAAACAGCAGAGGAATGGTCTTACATGAATGTTGCACCGACAATACTCGGAAGCTAAGTTGTTCGCCCTAAGTACATTTTCATCACTCAATACCCCATATCATGCTTTTTGTATGGAGCTAGATGGCAAGAGTCAAATAAATGCGCTGTGTCGTCTTTAGAGCCATTTTTTCTTTTTAAAATACCTATATGGCAGCCACGCGGAAATAAACATCATCAATATTGCAAGAGGATAGCCGATATGCCAATGCAGTTCTGGTATATAGTTGAAATTCATTCCATAGATACTGGCAATGAGGGTTGGTGGCAGAAAAATAACGGCGGCAACTGAGAAAATTTTAATGGTATTATTTTGCTCTATATTAATCATTCCCAAGGTTGCATCCAGCAAAAAGCTGAATTTAGTAGAAAGAAAGTTTGCATGTTCTCGAAGCGCATCGATGTCTTTATGGATGATGACAAGATAGGTCATGGCCTCTTTAGGAATATCCGAGCCATGGACTTGTTCTAAGTAAGATATTAAGCGAGTAAATGACACCAAACTTTCACTGGCTTTGGTACCCAGATCGCCATTTGCCCCAATGCTTTGTAAGATATGTTTATAGTTGGTTTCCGCGGTTGTGGGATTATTTTCTTTTTGATGAAAAATAAGCTGGGAAATTTCATCAAATTTATGGCTTATTTTTTCTAAAATATCGGCGAGTCTATCTACCGCAGCATCTAATAAATCTATTAATAAAGATTTAGCGTTGTAAATTTTTGTTCGTGAGCGTAATAATTTTGCAATAAACAAGTTAAACGCGTGCAGTTCAATATAGCGTAAGGTAATTAAACTTGTTTCAGTAAGAATGAATGTAACGACGTCGGTTTTCATTTGGGGTAAATCGGACAGGGCAACCATGGTTGCTGTCATGTATAACGCACTATTTTCAATATATAATCGACTGGATGGTTCAATTTCTTCAACTTCTTTTTTCGTAGGAATTTCGATATTCAATTGCTCTTCGAGCATTTTTTCTTCTTCTTTTGTCGGGCAGAGCAAATCTATCCATACTGCCTTTTGAAGCAGGTGCTTATTAACATCAGTAAGGCTTGTTGATTGCATCCCTGAATCGGTTTGGTAATAAATAATTACCATATTACTTGTCCTTATTTGATTATATGATGGGTGAAAGTCTGAAATTTTAGAGCTTTTGCTCTAAGGCAAAAATTCATTATACCGGAAAATCACCAATCACCTAGTAGGGAAGGGGAGCCTGGTTGCGGTTAACCAAAGTGATGAGACTAAATGAGTAGCCTGATGTAATCATAAAACGTATAGTAGAATCTATTATTCATTAAATTAAGGAGATAATGATGAAAAGGTATCCAATAGTGTTGGGTTTTTCTGGGCTTATCTTAGCGAGTGGAGTGTTTGCCGATACCCAAGAGTTTGTCGCCAAAAGTACTAAAGCCGGTGATAATTGCTACATCTCAGGGAGTGTCACAACGTTTACAGATGCAGAAGGGAAATCCTTGTCTGGGGTTTTATTTAAAGCAGTGGCAACAGATGATGATCGATTGGATGTTCATTGTCCAAAAATTGTTCTTAAATTAACTCATAATGCAAGCGCTTTTGTACCCAATATGACGGCAGAAGATCTCCAACAATGTCAGTTCCATGAGCATGCTTCAATATCAGGTGCAGATGGTGAAGAAAACATCATTACTTCTGGAAAATTCGTGCCAGTAGAGGTAAAAGCAAACGTCAGTAGTGAAAGTTCTGGTAGTTAATGCTTCAGTGAATTGCTGCCATAACCATGAAACTTAAAGCGTGGTTATGGCTTTGCTTGATAAAATTTGGCAAGCATTATATCAGTACAAACTTTAAAAAAGCGGTGAGTTTGGATGCGTCAACTTTTGTTGTTTAATAAACCCTATGGCGTAGTTTGCCAATTTACGGGTAGTCCGGGAGAAAAAACGCTTGCCGATTTTATTCAGTTACCAGGTTTTTATGCCGCTGGACGATTAGATAAAAACAGCGAAGGATTACTCCTCTTAACGAATGATGGTGCTTTACAGCATCGTTTAAGTCATCCCCGTCACAATAAAAAGAAATACTATTGGGTTCAAGTGGAAGGCATTCCTGATGAAAGTCAATTGACCCCATTACGTCAGGGGCTGAAGATTAAGGATCAGCAATTTTTACCTGCTAAAGTAACATTGATTGACGAACCTAAGATTTGGTCACGAGATCCGCCAATTCGGTTTCGTCAGTCTATTCCTACGAGCTGGTTAGAGATTATTTTGGAAGAGGTAAAAATCATCAAATTCGCAAAATGACAGCGGCCATTGGTTTTCCAACTCTTCGCCTGATTCGATATCGTATTGATCGCTGGACTTTAGAGGATTTGGCGCCGGGAAAGCAACGTTTAATATCAATATAAAGAATTTTTAGGACGGAACTAAACAAGTCATTAGTTCCGTCAATTTTTTATAATGATGATGTTAATTTGGCTACATCCTCATGACGATATTTCGGTCCCGGTTGGGTATTTGGTAAAGCAATTGCGCTTCCAGCAGTGAAACTGTGTCTAAAGAGTTCCATCACTTCTCTATGTTCTTGCCAAATGGCTTGCTTGCATTTTTCTGTCAAAGCATACCAATATTCGCTTTCTTCAGTATGTAATTCAAACTCTTTCGGGCGCTCTGCGAAATACCCGTCTTGATTTGCTGCTTGTAATAATGCATTGACCCATGAATGCTCATCACAGATTACATCAGGATTCCCATCAATGGAGTAGCTCAGGGCTGACGAATAGTGAGCGGTTGTTTTAATGGTTAAAGTTTGTAATTCTTCTGATTCAGCAAACTTTACTTTAAAGCCTACGTAATGTACGTCCTGATATTTTTCACTATGGTATACCGTGCTCCAGCGGCCATTTTCTTTAGCAAAGATTGGTTTCATTCTTTCATGCGCTCCATGTTGAGATAAATGGCATTATTATGCCTTATATTGAGCATGTTGCAAGTTATTTGATCAATTAAATAATCAATAGAATGCTTATATGACTTACTTCATCAAGGCTACGCTTGCTGTTATTATAGAGCCTTAAATAGGCAGTTGGTAACTTATTCTATTTGGCTGTAACCATTATTTATGAGTTTTATGATGATAAAAAAAATCTTAATGACAGCGATGTGCTTTTTTATTTTTCTTCCTGTGACTTCATTTGCGAAGGATATTGATTTTTTTAAAATTAATTTTAAAAAACCTTTTGTAATAACCAGGAGTTTTTAGGAAATTCTGGAGCAAAGAGACCGCATCTGCATTGCGGTGTGGATTTTATGTCCTACAAAAAAGCAAATGGGGATCATTTGAATCTTACGCAAGTAGGAAGTTGTAATCGAACAAATGCAGTATTTGATGATGTAAAATCCAATAAGGAGGCGTTTGCAGATTATGCGGCTATCTATCATGCTCTCGTCTTATATCATCAGGCCGACTGTCCAAATTTATAATCCTCAAATTTCATCATTTTATCGGTAAGGTAGCCTGGTTGCTTGTAACCAGGATTAACCAATAGATAGAGATTATGTTCAAGAACACCCCTGTACTTATCAGCAGCATCCCGGCGGGGGATATATATTTCATGCCTGAGATACGTTGTAATTTTGGAGATGTTCAACCGGTTAATATTGTATTAATTTTTTACAAATATAATAATATGTTGGAAAAATAGTTGCCCAGTGGGTGTAAGTATGAGTAATGAACATGATGAGAAGGAAAGCTTAGGTGAACGGGACTCGAAGTTAACCTATAAACAAACGTTTAATATAGATGTTGTCAGCGGATTGATTGCAGGAGCGTCAAATTCAGGGTTATTTAATCCATGGGATCGTGCTTTATATTTATCCGTGAAACATAATCGTCCTTTCCTTTCAATTCAAAACTTCAAATCGCCTTATCAGGGGTTTTCTCAAGCAGTCGTGCAACGCGCATTTCTTGGGGGTATTTATTACATAGCTCAAGGGGAGTTAAACACTTACCTGTTTCCTTATTTACGCCATAACTTAGGAGTTAGTCAAACAGTTTCTCAATTATACGTAGGTATGATCGCAGGAAGCATCGGAGGTGCGTTGACCAATGGTATTTCTGCCGTCAAATATCATACGTGGGGGCAAGAAAATGCGTCGTTTCGCTCAAGTATTCGTGAAATGTGGGCGCTTGGAGGTTTTAAACCTTTTCTAAAAGGAACGACTGCTACGATGACACGTGATATGGTCTTTGGAAGTACTTATGAAATGTTGCGTAGTTTTATGAACACGACGGACAAAGAAGATAAAACAACTGGCTCGACGCCGTCTTATCTTGAATTTATCCATAATGCAAGTGCAGCCGGAGTAGCTACTGTTGCATCAAGTCCGTTTAATTACGTTCGTAATATGCAATACGCAATGCCCCCAAACCTAAAACCCCCATCTATGTATGAGGCATTAACCCATGTGTGGAATGAGTCAAAGAATCACCAACCCTCTCTTTTGAGTCGATTGAGTTTTTTTCAACGACAATTCAGAATTGGATGGGGCACTGCAAGGGTTGCCGTTGGAATGGCGGTTGGTCAAAATTTATTTGATTGGACTCGAGAACATCTTCGAGAGGCATCATCAAATTCTCCTGAAACTGGCTTGAAAAAATAATCAGGCAAGAGCGTGGCCAGATTAAAAGTCAGAGGGGCCCAAAAAACTAATAGCCTGGTGAATGGCCGGCCGGGGTTATTTAGCCTATGTGATACAGGGCAAACGCATCTTATGACTAAAAATAATTCAGCAATCTAGACCCAATTTTCAATAGGGTGTCGATCTGGGTTGCTTCGCTATCGCTCGCAAAGACAAATTTTTAAACAAATACATGTTCAAAATATAGATGCGTTTGCTCTGCTATGTAATAAGCCTTTCTTGCATATCGTTCAAATCATCTCTCAGAGATTATAAGTTTGTTTTCAAATTGATCATAAAGGTGTATGATCGCGCAAATTGATTTTATATGTGCTTGGAGTTGTGTATGTTTGGTGGGCTATTTGAAAGTTCAGTTGCGTTAAATATTCGGTATTATTCTAATCAAGCTTATGAATCTGTGGTAGGTCTTCTTAGCCGAATAGAAAGACTTAGCATAGGTTATACCAGAGAATTTATGCATGATCCTAAATTGATGATCCAAACATTAACCGCTGAAGCACGACGTAGTGAATTTGGTTATAGCGTTGTCAGTTTGGGATATTTGGGTGGAAATTATGCGGTGGTTACACCAAAGTCGCAATCGCAATTTGTTGAATTACTAAATCGATTTGACACAGAGAAATCTGGGCGCAAAGGGCATGCCTCTTTTAAATTTTTTCTGGCAATGATTTTTTTATTATTTCAGACACGGGACATGATGCCATAACATTGCGAAAAAATTTATCCCGTTTTCTCGTTCCGTCTAGATTGGTTAATCCTATCATCACAGAAATCGAAAGTAATATGGATGCTGCTACAGACATCCAAATCAGACATGCAGTCTGTGGCATCGTTCGAGCGGTTATGGTAGGAAACATATTAGGTGTTAAGCAATTACCAACCAATACTTACGACTTGATGGAGGCTTATCGAAATGATGTGAAGCGTTGGGGTGCATTTCCTTTTCCTGAATTGCTGAATTTGATGCCGAGCTTAAGAAAGAAACGAGATGTTTACAGAGCGTTTTCACGGGGTATTTTAGAGCAAGAATTTGAAAAACTGGTCGAAGTCCTGCATACGGATGACCATCCGGAAAATGCTAATTTAATTGCTGCTGCTGTGGTCAGTTTATTTAGAGATGAACATCCAAGCCTTTCAGTAGAAGAACTGTCATCCGCAATAAAATCATTATCTGTTGATGAGATTAGAAGATATTTTGAAAATCCTGTGGTTCAATCTCTTCCGATGATATTAAAAGCTGCAGACAATCTAACGGATGCAATTGTATTATGTCTGGAACAAATTGTCCTAGACCCCAGCAAGTTTCAGATGCTCCGAGATGAGATTGATGGCTCTGGCTTGGTGATTGGAGATGGGATGGATATTGGACTTCTTAAATCGTTACCCATATTGAATGCATTTTACAAGGAAGCCGTGCGGTTTGATGCGCCTGTTGCGGTACCCAGATATGCTCAAAGTGGATATTCATCTGATGCAATGACCATTCCGCCCAACACCATGATTATATTTGATTTGCATGCTTTAGCTAAAGGTGAACAATACTGGACTAATCCTGAGGAGTTTGACCCTAAACGCTTTTTGCCTTCAGGGTCAGAAGCTAGCCGCACCACGGGTCAATTTCCATTTGTTCCTTTTTCAGTAGGTTTACGCAATTGCCCGGCATTTGCAGTGACGGAAGTTTTATTTAAAGCGGCCATTGCTAAATTTGTTTCAGGGTATGAACTTCGATTCGTTGAAAAAAGAGACAATGATTCAATAGTGCATGTTACGCCCAGAGAGGAGTCTCTTACATTAGCAGTATAGTCAATAGAGCTTTGTGTATAGATTGATTTCTCGGCAGCAAGCTCTAAGTCAATATTGGGAAATGCGTTAATCCCCCACAACATTTTCTGGGGGATTAGCCAAAATATTCGAGTAAAAAGGGAAAAAATGAAAAAAAGTCCCAGAATTAAATAAAATAAAAATTGATCTTGAATACGTCTTTGCTCTTTTTTCCTTGAACGAAGTATATAAAATGCAATAAAAAGAAAAACAATGCCAATCATTAGGCATAGAATTTGGACGGCTAAAAATACGGACATAAAATAGGGAGAAGTTGTCTGGGCAACCTGTTCTTTGACTGAAATGACCTCAATCGCAGCAGCGTATAAATTCATATGGTTCGCGTAAGAATATTTTTTAAATCTTCGCCCTATTTAACCAAGATTTCAAGTAGAAAATCTGATCATTAGAAGGCAACAAGCCGCTCGGCTGCTTGCCCACCAAGATCTATAGCATACATATTGAGCATTATTCTTGAATAGTAATACTTTCAATAACCACGGGTGTAATTGGTTTATCTTGCGGATCTGTAGGTACATTACTAATTTTATCCGCAACATCTTGGCCGGAAATGACTTGGCCAAAAACATTGTAGCTGCCTTTTAAGCTAGGGGTTGGCGCCACGGTAATAAAAAATTGACTGCCATTTGTGTTTGGCCCAGCATTGGCCATTGCAAGCACACCGGGTTTGCTAAAACTTGCATTTGTATTTTCATTATCGAATGTGTATCCTGGTCCGCCGGTTCCGTTTCCAAGTGGGTCGCCACCTTGAATCATAAACCCGGGAATCACACGATGAAATGTCAATCCGTTATAAAAAGGGCGTTTAACCAAGTCACCTGTCTTTGGATCTTTAAATTCTTTTGTTCCAGTTGCCAAGCCCACGAAATTTGCAACGGTATTGGGGGCTTCTTTCGTAAATAATTCACAGGTAATGCTGCCTTCGGAGGTTTTAATAATCGCAGTTTCTGCATGTGCTGGCATTATAATAGCTGCTGATAATAAGCCAGCGAGCAAAGAAGCTGTTTTTTTCATGTGAAAATCTCCACGGATTGTCGTAATGAGCGTGATGGCTCGAACAAAAAGTGAAACTTAGGCTATGGCTAGATAACATTAGCACATGCTATTTATCTATACCAGAAGTCGAGAGAAAAAAAAATTTATTGACGAAATATAAGATTTTGTTTTATACCATTTAGTTACATGGAAAGAATAAAGCGAGGTGTGCAATGGGCTTACATGCTTTGGGTAACGCATCGTTTTTCAAGAGGTCCTTATCGTGTCCCGAGTTGAGTGGGATGGAAATACACGAGGAACTTGTGCAAGCTGCGCGAGTACTTCAGGAATGGTGGAAGCAAGCCTATTTAAGGCAAACTGCAAAAGAATCCTCTCAATACTTCCAGCATGTCGTTTCACGTCAAAAAGCCGATAGCAAATCTTTTTCTGATTTAGAAGCATTTATTCTCGATAGAAATACTCTGGCTATCACACACAAGCTTCTGGCGCACTTGGAGCAAGCTAAAGATCTGATTATACCTGAGCGCGGTCGCTGCCCTGATTTGCCCCGACCTGAGCGCGTTTTTCTTTCAGCTTATCTCATCGCCACAAAATCCGATCATATATTTGAATCGCCTACCGAAATTGACGCGCTTTTGTTAACTCACGCTGATGAAATGCTCAAGTCATTTGAAAGACTATGCAAATTTATGGGCGAGACCTATATGGACAAGAGGCCTCATAAAGTTGATTCTCCAATAGCCAGGGAAACTCCTTCTTCTGATCAAGTATTTGCGGCCATGGAGCATTATCAACTGCACCAGTCTCGAGAAACTATAGAAAATGATCATACTTTTATGACTGAGGGACGAGCCTATTTAGAAGCGTTTCATTATGCGCAGGTCGCCTATTACGAGACATTTTCTAAATGGGAAGCTGATAATCGTTTCAAACTTGCCAAAATTTGCATTGCCCAATATTTACGAATAGAGGCAAAGCGTTTTGCAATTTTCTCAAGCCCTGATCCAAGGCAGCTTGAAATGTACGAAGGGTTTGGCAGTCAGCAAGAAACATTACGTGGGAAGGTTGAGGAACTTCTTGGAGAAGAAGGGATTCTCATGCTCGAGCATGATTTGCAAGGACTACGGGCTGCGCTTGAAGCAAACAAATGGGTGACCGCTCCTGCGGAGGTTTTACTGCATGAGTTAGCATTGAATCCAGAGTTTACGCTCCCACCTGGGGCGTGCATGATTCATCCAAGGAATGATATTGATGCAGCGATAACAGCAGTAACCGCAGAACCACTTAATTTGGAACCTATGTTAGAGGTGTTAGCCGAGATCCGTGAGCAGATTGCTCTTTTCACACCTCGTAATAGAATTCGCATCATGCAGTTACGAGAAGAATTTGGTCGAAAGGCACTTACTGACCAAATTGAGGCAGCGGGGTTAGAACGAGGGCTTTACCAAATTATGTATGCTCTCATGGAAAGAATTAAAGAGTTAGAGTCTCCTGAACATGTGCCAGAAACGGTTGCCTTTCAAAACCAACTTGACAGAAGAATTAGTTCAGGGGAGAGTGTTGATCGACTCTTGAAGCAGACTCTTGATTTTTACTATCATAAGTTTTCACAAATCAGCCTCGAGATCACTAATTTCCATATTAATCGGGCTCGTGGGCTAGTCGCTCATAATATCGTAGAATTTGAACGACGTAAGTTCCAGGAACGTCTGGCAAAAAATCAGTTTAATCTAGCATCTGTTTTGGCTTGGGTCGACTCAATAGTAAAAACACCGACAAATCACCGTCTTGACACATCTATTTTATGCTCCCAATACATAGCGACTTATACAACGCATGCCATTTGTCTTGGCTTATTACAAAAACCAGGAAATTTTGATTTACACGCTGTCCCTGAAACCTTTTACCTTGATAGAGGCCGTTTGGTAGACTGGCATGGAAAATACCAACGGATTTTTTATACTGCTGCAGCAATGGGGATATTTTGTCAGCAATATGGTGCTGGCCTGTCTCCACAAGAGTTGCAGGAACAGAAACAAAAAATTATGACCACTTTAGAAACAGCAAATATCACCGACCCAAAAGAGGCAGTATCTTATATTGTAAGTCTGTTTAACACATTACTGGCAAGCAAGGGAAAACCGTTAAGTGAATCTAACGAGAGGGCATTGACAGAGATCATGGAAAATACCTTTGCTGGTAATCATAGAATTGCAGAAATCATGAATAAACGTCTTGGAGATCAACTATGGATTTATTTCTCCAAGGGGTTTTTACCAGAAGCTTCCCAGAGGCAAGCAGGATTGTACGGGTTACAAAAAGAGCTTAGTCAGCTGGGTCAAGAAATGCTTCCTTTACTTCGCCTTCATACGAAGGTGCATGAGGAATTTTATAGACATAGTGTGAATGAGCGCTTATGGAATCCCTTATTTACGGTGTTGAGAGAACCTCGGGAACCCAATGAGTTCTCATCGTTGCTCTCACCGAAACGAGAATCAATCCGTGGAACTCACGCGTATATCCATAAGATGGCTTTTCTCCTTTCTGGTTTAGCATTGATTCAGCAGACTGTTGTTTATGCAGACATGTGGAATATGAACGCAGTGATGAAAAATTCCACGATGAAAGCACTCGCCAGTTCATTTGGCTTAATTGAGATGGTGAAAGATCCCAGGGTCTCAAAAGATGACATGGAGGTAAGATTGCTTGCTCTCATGAAACACGTTGCCAGTGAGCAAGAAATTCCATATGAGGAAGCTGATGAACAGAAAATGATAAGAATGCTTCGTTTGGCAAAAAACAACAAATCTCCAGGTTGTCGTGCTTTTCTGGATGAACTTGCTGGAATGTATAGGCAATTTATTACAAGAGGGAAAATGCCTAAATATAATCCAAATCTGCTTACTGCAGAGTTTGCAGAAGAAATTGACGGCATGTGTGGTCAAGTAAAAGAAATCATTACTGATATTAAACGAGCTCAAATGCCTGACGATGTGGATCCTGTACTGCCAATAATTCCAACATTACGTTCAGGAATAGGCATGCGGCCATAAAAGAGCTAACATTATAGCCTGGTTGCCTGCAACCAGGGTTTCCACTCACAGGATAATCGAAATGAATAGATACCAAGGTCAATGTCTATGTGGTGCCTGTTGCACCGAAGTCTAGCAAGCGTAGCCGTTAAACTGCATTCTCAACGGATCCACGGCTGCGAGCAGCTGGGCTACGTCTTGCTTGCCTGAAATATGTTTTATGTATCTCATTCGTAAGTAAAACGAACCGTGATGGTTTTCTATTTTCTAAGTTAACCTATTTTTTAATAACAAGAGACAGCCGTGAGCATCTATTAAAATGCCTCACTTAAAAAATTTCCTCACAATACCATAGCTTAAAAAGACATACTAGCTATCATTTATAAAGGTGGAGAGGCAATCAATTGTGCAGGTACTCCATTAGCAAGCATACGCTAGATTTTTACGCCATTGTTTTAATATTGAAACCCAGTCGACATTCGTAGTAGAAGCCAACTGCTTTTTTTAAGATAATAAGATGACCCTTATCAAACGGGAAGATCTGATGGAAATTAAGCACATTAAAAAAGAAGTAAAACTATTTTTACTCAATTCTTTTAGAATTAAGGATATTGGTTATTCGGATAATATTTTTGATACGGGCGCAATGCACTCTTTATTTTTCATTCAATTATTAGTTTTTATCGAGAAGAAATACAAAATTGATCTTGAGGTCGGTGAATTTGATCCAAAGCGGTTAACGAGTATCGATGCTATCGCCGGCTTTATTTCTAGTAAATTATAATCTAATTCAGGTAACTGTATGGTAAAGTTTGGTTGAATAATGCATACAGAATGGACACACGGCATGAGACAAAAAAACTTACTATTCTTGGTGCAGGGACAATGGGTTCAGGCATTGCACAACTTTTCGCGCAATGTGGATTTTATGTCACTTTAATTGATAACCTCCAATCGCAACTAGATAAAGCAAAAACTTCTATAGCTAAAAATTTACACTATCTGCTATTAACCCAGCATTTATCATCCAAACATTCTATTGAAACAATATTGGCATCAATTTCTTTTACAACAAAACTAGATGAACTTAAGCGCTCTAAATACATTATTGAAAATATTCCTGAAAATTGGGAACAGAAAAAAGCGTTATATCAGGTATTAAATGAACAATGTAGCGCAACCTGTATTTTGGGGGTAAATACTTCTTCGATATCTATTACTAAAATAGCATCGCTTGTTGAGTATCCTCAACGCGTTATAGGGGTACACTTTATGAATCCAGCACCACAAATGCCTATGGTGGAGGTGATTAAGGGATATCACACTGACGAATTGACAATAGAAAAAACCAGGACATTACTTGAGCAAGTCCATAAAAAAATGATCGTTGTAAAGGACTCCGTTGGTTTTGTAAGTAATCGGGCAATGATGATTTTTATTAATGAAGCCATTTTTATGGTACAGGAAAACATTGCATCAATCGAAGACATTGATGTTTTATTTAAACAATGTTTTGGGCATAAAATGGGGCCACTGCATACTGCAGATTTAATTGGTTTGGATACTGTTCTTTATTCTTTAGAATCAATATATTCAGAGCTAAGCGATCCTAAATATCGGCCCTGTTGGTTATTAAAAAACATGGTCGATGCAGGGCTTCTTGGACAAAAAACAAAAAAGGATTTTATCAATATGAATAGGGGTTGTTACAACTTACTATTTTGGCCAAGATGGTAGAATTGTAACAGATCCTAAGGAGAGGAATTTTGCCCAATTATCAACCTCGATACCTAAAGCAACAGCAAATTTTTAACCAATTTATAGAAAATTACCTTCACCCCTATGCGAAAATTTTTGATAAAGAACAAGCTATTCCGCGAGATTTTTTTATACATTAGCCCAACATGGTTTTTTAGGCGCTTGCATTCCTAAACGGCTTGGTGGGCAACAATGGGATGAATTGACCATTGGTATCATGCATGAGTCGTTTGCGAAAGAGCTTTGTTCTTTGGCAAATATTTTAACAGTATTGGGCATGGTGAGTAAGGCATTCATACAGTTTGGTTCAGAAGTTCAGAAGCAAACCTGGTTACCCAAAATGGCATCAGGGACAATTTTAGCTGCATTAGCATTAACTGAATCTAATGTTGGAAGCGATTTGGAACATGTTGAAACGCAGTTGTTGGATAACGATGATGAGTTTATTCTAAAGGGGAGTAAAAAATACATCACGTTAGGGCAACTGGCTGATTTGTTTTTAGTGTTAGCAAACTGCCAAGGACAACTCACGGTGGTTTTAGTCGAAAAGGACACGCCTGGCGTCACTATTTCACCAATGCCTAATTTTTTAGGTTTACGTTCTAATATGTTGGCAGAAATTTTTTTTGATAATTGTCGCATCCCTAAAACAAATCTATTAGGTAGTATTGGTATGGGCTTCGCCTATGTTGCTCAAACTGCTTTAGATGAAGGACGCTATACAACGGCCTATGGATGTGTTGGGTTGGGGCAAGCATGTCTGGATGCGGCCCGTAGCTACGCTCAAGAAAGAAAACAATTCGATCGTACATTGGATGGACATCAGTTAATTCAAAAAATGATGGCTGAAATGATTGTACAAGTTAAAGCTGCCCGAGAATTGTGTTTTTATGCAGGGGTACTTAGACAACAAAAAAATCCGACATACATTGCTGAAACATTAGTAGCAAAATACGTTGCTTCAAAAATGGTTGTTTTTGTCTCTAATCATGCATTGCAAATATTGGGTGCAGCTGGTTTTGATGAAACTTATCCTGTCGAACGCTATTATAGAGATGCTAAAGTAATGGAGATCATCGAAGGCACTTCCCAAATGCATGAGATACTCATTTCAAAGCTTTGTATTAATGAGTAGAGGGTATTTTGATAAATGAAATCTTTTGATCAGTACCCAACCATTTGCTCCTTATTCGAAGAACAAGTAAAGAAAAATCCAGAAAATACGGCTGTTTATCTGGAAGAGCGTCAAATTTCGTACGATGCCTTTAATAAACAGGTCAATCAATATGCAAGATATTTGCAAAGAAAAGGGTTGCCGTTAAATGAAATTGTTGGCATTCAACTCATGCGCTCTTTTGAAATGCTCGTGGCAATCTTTGCAGTGTTAAAAGCCGGAGGAGCCTATTTACCGATAGATCCCCTGGCTCCTGTCATTAGAAACCAAACCATCCTTGAAGACAGTCAAATCAAATTTCTAATCGTTGATGATAATTCGTTATTGACAGCAAAATCTGGGCTATATGCTAAAGATAATCTGCAAGTATTAAGCATTCACGAAAATGTAAGTCATGAAAAATGCCATAATTTAAACCTACACCGGGGAAAACAAGATTTAGCTTATGTGATGTACACTTCAGGCACTACAGGCAAACCCAAAGGAGTCATGATTTCACATCAGGCCCTAGTTAATCGAATTCTATGGATGCAAAACACATTTCCCTTACAAAGTCATGACGTGTTGTTTCATAAAACTCACATTTGTTTTGATATCTCTGTGTGGGAGATCTGTTGGTGGTCTGTTGTGGGCGCCGGAGTCGTTCTTTTGCCACCCAAAAAAGAACATGACATTAAGTTATTTATTCATATGATTGAGCAATATCAGCTCAGTGTTATTCATTTTGTACCTTCTGTATTACGTATATTTTTAAGTTATATTAAACAAGATTTCTCGATAAATCGCTTAAGCTCTTTAAAGTACGTATTTTCAAGTGGAGAGGCGTTGGATGCGAGAAGTGTTAATCTGTTTAATAAGCTTTTTCAAGATCAAGAAACACTATTAGTCAATTTATACGGTCCCACAGAGACCACAATAGATGTTTCTTATTTTATTTGTGAAAAGCACAAGCGTTATCGGACTATTCCAATTGGAAAGCCTATCCAGAATACTCAATTTTTTGTGTTAGATGAGCAGCTAAATTCAACCGGTTTCGAACCCGGGGAACTATTCATTTCCGGAATTGGGTTGGCTCAAGGCTATTTAAATAATCCAGGACTTACTCAAGCCTCTTTTATAGACAATCCTTACTTGCCTGGTGAAAAAATGTATCGTACGGGAGATATAGTCTGTTGGAATAAAGAGCATGAATTATTATTTTTAGGCCGCAAAGATGAACAGGTGAAATTACACGGTATACGTATTGAATTAGGAGAAATCCAATATCATTTATTAGAGCATCCCAACATTCAGGATGCAGTCATTGTCTGTCAGAAAATGGATTTTCTGGATCATAGAATAGTCGCGTTCTTAATTGCTAATAATAAACAAATAGAGCTTAGTCGTGCTGAACTTAAATCATTTTTAAAAACCAGGATTCCAGATTATATGGTTCCGGAGCATTACATATGGTTAAGCGCATTGCCGATAAAAGAAAACGGCAAAATAGATAAAGAAAAACTCTTGAGTCTCATTTGACCCAAGCAACACCTGAGAATGGCTTGGATTGGGCGGGTATTTAATTAAATGAAAGAAAATGGCTTATACTTAAAATTATTGTTTAATTAAAAGATAGTTGCAGCAATAGAACATGTTCTCTGTATGAAAACAACCGGGGATGGGCTTGCAACAAAACGCATCTTATGACAGCTTGTTTACAACTGGGTAAATTCAGGCTGTTACCTATTTTTATACCATCTGGTTAGTGTCTATGACACGGTTGGTGCGGCCAAAGAAATGGAGCCTTTAAATAATGAATGTAAATACCCACTTAAATAAAGTTGCTATTGTAGGTATGGCTGTAAAATTACCCGGAGCCAATGATCTTGAAGGATATTGGGATCTGTTAAAGTTTGGCAAAGAAGCTGTTAGTAAATTTTCTGCAGAGCAATTACAGCGGTCGGGTATTTCTGAGCAATTAATCGCGGCTCCCTATTACAAACCATATAGAGGAATATTAGATGACTTGGAATCATTTGATACTCCTCCGTTTGAAAGTACTGCCAAAAATTTTGAAGTGTTAGGCATTCAAGGCAAAGTGATGTCACATTTAACTCATCGTGCTTTGAGTACCATGAGAAATAATTCAAATCGCTCAATCAAAAATACAGCAGTCTATATTGGCACCAATAATCAACCAGCCTCTCATTTCTTAGGATCTGCGTATTACGAAGCTATCGATACTCAAAAAGCAATAGAAAGGTATTATTCAAAAGTAATCGCCCCTTATATTTCTTATCAATTTGGATTTCAAGGAAGTTCCATTGATTTATATACAGCGTGCTCGTCTTCATTGACAGCTGTGATACAAAGTTGTCGAGAGTTAAATAGTTATCAATGTGATATGGCAATCGCAGGGGCATGCTTAATCGATTTGCCTCAAGAAGTTGGGTATATTTACGAAGAGAACGGATTATTTTCCTCCGACGGTCATTGCCATTCTTTTGATGCTTCAGCCTCTGGCACTTTATACTCAAATGGTGCTGGGCTGGTTGTTTTAAAGCGACTTGAAGATGCCATTGCAGATAATGATCTAATCCATGCCGTTATTATTGGAGCCGCTATGAACAATGATGGCAATTCTTCAAAAGAAGGATTTATGGCACCAGGGATTCATGGCCAATACACTTGCTTACAGTCCGCTTGGAAAAATGCAGGGATTGAACCAAGTGATCTTGATTATATTGCAGCGCATGGCGCCTCGACCAAACTAGGCGATGCAACAGAAATATACGCACTTAAGAAAGCGTTTAAGGACATTACAGGAACAAAGCGTTTTCCACTAAGCTCGGTAATCAGTAATCTCGGCCATACGGGTATAGTATCTGGTATGGCTTCAATCATTAAAACAGTGCTTATGCTCAAAAATAAAGCAATTGTTCCTTCAATTAACTTTGAAACTCCGAACCCGGATTTTATGTTGGAAGATTCGCCCCTATATATTGCCACTCAATTTCAGGATTTTCCCCAAATAAAAAACACTATTTAGCTGGTGTTTCTAGTTATGGCGCGGGCGGAAGTAACACACATCTTGTTTTGCGTAGCTATGATGAAAACTAAAGTCTGTTGACAATTCTAACATCCTGGCCAAAATGATGTGATTTTGGCTCAGTCTAGCGATGTCAACAGACCTTATCCTAGAAAGATGCGACCTGATTGGCACATTGCGTACGCCATGATCGTTTTATAATATTGGATATTTTAGATGTGATGACTAAATATGGATGGCGATTTAATGAACAAACAGGACCTGGGAAAACAAAGAATCCATGAAATTATTGGGGAAAGCTCAACGTCATTATTGAACATGTTCTCTGAAATTTCCCCTGATTTTGCCAAGTACATCGTTGAATTTGGATCGGCGAGCTGTATACCCGACTGGGCTTCAATGATAAATATCGTGAGTTAGCTGCTGTTGCCTGTTTGATTGGACAGAATAATACCAGTCTTCCGCTTAAAGCGCATTTAAAGGGTATGTTTAACGTGGGTTGGAAAAAAGAAGAAATCATTGAACTTATCATTTTCTTAATTGGTTATGCTGGCTTTCCTTCTTGCGTTGGTGCAATCACAACATTAAAACAGGTGATTGAAGAACATGAGTTAGTTTGAAATTAAGTTTGTAACTCATGAACATTGTATATTTCTAAGATTATGTTTAATTAGAAAAATAGCTCATGCTTTAATAAAGTAAAAGTAAATGAGTGCGTACCCGGATGTAGGCGCAGCCGCAATCCGAGGTTCTGAGCTTTGCATATCCCGGATTTTGTTTCACTGCATTTAGGCTAAGCTTGTTTATTCTGCAAGGATTGATAGATGAAAACTATAATACGGATTAGTATTTTTTATTCATAATAAGCATCTTTTGGGGTGAAAATGTTTTTGCAGAAAAATTCCAGTGTGAAAAAGTTTTTGATCCAACTCTGCAATTAGAACAAGTAAACTCATGTACTTCATCCTATGAGAATGAAGTACATGGCAATCTCTCTAAATTAAAAAAACAGATAAGGTAGGTTTTGATAACAAATTATTTTTTATTGTTATGAAAACTAATAATCTGGGAGGAATAAAAGTCCTTTTTCCAGGAAATACTAAATCAGTATACCGCTCGGCTTATTTGGCAGGTTCTCCTATGTGCATACAATCCTTATCAAAAGCTGGTATCAAAACGGTTATTAATTTATATTCTGGCAGGAGAGGATATGCGGAGCATCTGTATCCATTAGAATCAACCATTTTCAAAGCAAATGGTGTTCCGGATTACATACGAATTGATCATTATATGGTCGATTCCTCACACCAATCACTCGATAAATTCAATCGAAAAATTACCGAAATAATTAAAAAAATTGCTATGGCTAAAGGAAATGTTCTCATACATTGTTATGCAGGGGAGCATGATACTGGTGTTATTTTTGGTGTTTTAAACAAATGCATTAACCATCAATCTTTAAAAAGCATTGAAGAAGATACTAAGTGCCATATGGGATTCCAATCGGCTTACGAAAAGATATCGTATCATCATATCATGGACATTATTCGGCAATTTCCTTGCAAGTTATTGGAATAACCTTGGGTTTTAAGCAAATTTTCTGATTTGGGTCACGAGAGATTTTTTGCTTTATTCGCCAATTCACATGGCAGCCTGGTTGCTTGCAATCGGGTTAACCAAATACAGTTTTTTACTTGGGTTTACCACAATAGATCCTGGCTGCCAGCAGCCAGGCTACGCTTTCTATATGAGTACTAAAAGATTTGCTCGCTACGTCTTCTCGGATTTCACTTGCTTGGTTTGATGGTTATTGGTAGGGTAGATGAGATGCTAGATGTTTAGGTTGTGAAGGCTTTACGGAGTGTAGGATATTCTACCAGGGTTTGCAGGATCAAGACGATTCCCGAAAATTTAATAATGGAGAATAATAATGCAAATTACGCTAAGTCGGCCAGTCAAAACAACAGGTCCTATTTTTCTATGTAACACAGAGGCAGATATTATAATTGATGCAGAAATGTCAACGGAGGAGGGTAGAATTTATATTCTTGGCAGATCAGTCACAATTAATGCACCCATTCGTAGTCAAGCAGAGGTTAAGATTTGCGGCACCGAAGAAGGCGAGACTCTCAATATTGACAAACGGAACATTTCTGGGACGCAAGTAACTATTGGCAGCGCACACTTTCCATCACCATTCATGCACGGTGAACATATTACTGATAATATCAGAAGTGCCATCGAACTAACTGAATCACCGCAATATTCATTTAACCCTTAGTCAGCGTAGCCTGGTTGCTTGCAACCAGGATTTACGAGAACAATTCTTTTGTATTGCTATAAAAATGTTATGTCAATTCCTGCAAGTTTCATAAGGGAGACCCATAGGTGTCTCTAAAGTAGGGCCACAATTGGGCTCAAGAATACACTCGTCACTCAACCGCGCATCAAAAAATCTTAGCCCAGCTTGCCTAATTTTAGAATGATTAGGTTTGGAAGATTTTTCTGATGTTGGTAATAGAGTATTACTTTGAAGTGCCTCTGAAGTATGACTTTGACTCATTTTTTCTATCAATGGCTTCTCCATCTGTGAAGGATATTGAGCTGATTTTTTTCTATGAAAAACGGTAGGCCAAGTAAAAGCTATCGATACGAATACTAAAATGACCGGAGACAATATTGCCATGGTAATGGTTAATGCAAGTTTTGCCCCTATTGTTTCTCCCAGCGTTTCACCAACATGGATTCCGCTTCGGATTCCTCCGGCAACAGAATAAGCAAGAGAATCACCTATCAAAGCACATAATTTAAGTATATTGATGGCTCCATACTTTATCTTTTGTGCTTTTGTTTGATATTCTTCCGGTGGTTGAGATATTGATTCAAATTTTTCTTTTAGATCGACATACGTTTTCGGGTTAAAGACTTTATATACTTGTGAAAAAGTGTTAACCACCATGGTTGTCGAAGTACATATCATAGAGATAACATGTGCTAAGAAGGTATCAGGATTCGCACCTAAGGCATTGAAAAGCTTATTAACCCCTGATACAGCAGTAAACCAAGTTAGCGTCGCATAAACCGCTAAAAAGACTGTACTTACGATTCCTAGTAAGATACATCGCAAAAGGCCATAGGGTTTTTTATAATCTTCAATAAAAAGATTTTTAAATCTGGTATAATTTTCACGTATACCAATAGCTTGAAACGAATAAAAAGAGATAGCTGCAACTATAGATAACCCAATCGTAACTATCAAAACTAGAGGGTTAGAGGCAAGCATACCTACCCCCAAAAACGTGAGAAGTCCTACGAGACCAGAATATCCAGAAATGCCCGCAGAAATACAAGCCAACAAGGTTACGATACCAAAAAATACTTTCTGACCTCTATCGAATATCGTTTTTCTTTGATATTTTCTTCGAGGTTCTTAAACGTTTTTGTTTTTGAGGCTGAAAGCCAGCACTATCAAGCATGGCTTTCCCTCGACTTAATAAACAAACTAGTCCGTTACATAAGGAGAGTATTATCGCTAAGGCGAGACAAATGCCAAAGGGAGCTCCTAAAGTACTTAATAATCCCAGGCAAAATACCATACAAAGCGCCATGGAGGTGACGACTTTGCCTAGGACTAATGGCACTCCTTTTATCAATCTATTCCTATTTTGAATGGGAGTCCTTGTAAATTCTTGACCATTGCTAGAGCAGGTAGCAATTTGTAAGACTTCTTGCTTAGATAATCTTTTTCCACCCGACAGTATCTCTCCCCACTTAAAGGTAAGGAAACTCCAAAAATAGTGGGAAAACGGACGTTTTAGAAGATCGGTTATTCGAAGATCCCCATTTAGAATGGCTTGTTGTACTTTTTCCGATTCTGCTTCAGTAAATTGATATTGGTTAAAAGAAGCAATGATCCAATCTTTTTGAGTACGAAATTTTCTCCTTAACACCATGATGACTTCAGGACGTTTGTGATTAGCAAAATCGATTTCATTTTGTTCTAGTAAACTAACAATTTCTTTCATTTCGACAAATCCTTTTTAATGCAAATCATGAAGCTTATTTATAATTTCACAAGAATTCCATTTAAATTTTTAAAAAATTAATTATCAATAGGTAGGATACCGCCATTATTTTCATTAGAAAGATTTGACATACTGTGCGAGTTACATTCTAATTTTATTTTTTATCATGATATGGACAATGATGGCATTTTTGAGTTTTCTAAAACCTGCTCCTTATCTTAATGAAATTCAGGATAAAACCATTGTTAAACGGCAATATCGTTATTGGCGTATTCGCACCTTTTATGCAATGTATATTGGTTATGCTTTGTTTTATTTTACGCGAAAAAGTTTTACCTTTGCGATGCCTGCATTACAAAGTACCTTGGGGATGACTAAAACTGAACTGGGAATGATTGCGAGCATTCTGAGCTTAAGTTATGGCATCAGCAAATTTTTGAGCGGAATTCTTGGCGATAAGTCTAATCCTCGTTATTTAATGGCGATTGGGCTAATTTTGACAGGTGTTTTTAATATTTTGTTTGGACTGTCATCCACCTGGTGGTTATTTGCTATTTTTTGGGGATTGAATGGTTGGTTTCAGGGGTGGGGATGGCCAGGATGTACTAAATTATTAACACATTGGTATTCTCAATCCGAACGTGGTCGTTGGTGGAGTATTTGGAATACATCCCATAACGTTGGTGGTGCATTAATTCCATTGATTGTTGCTATATGCGCGCAGTATTTCGGCTGGCGTTCAGCCATGTTTGTGCCAGGGGTCATCTGCATTTTAGGAGGTGTTTTTTTAATCAATCGTTTAAGAGATACTCCGCAGTCGCTTGGTTTACCTGCGATAGAGCAATATCAGGGAGATTTTTCTGGTTTATCAAATCACCACCAAGAAAAAACAGAACTCTCAGTCAAAGAAATTCTTTGGAATTATGTGTTAAGCAACCAATATATTTGGATACTATCCATTTCTTATTTGTTTATTTACATTGTCCGAACAGCCATCAATGATTGGAGCATGTTGTACTTAACAGAAGTGAAGGATTATTCCTTAATCACCGCAGGTAGTTGTGTCATATGGTTTGAAGTTGGTGGTTTTTTTGGAAATCTGGTTGCCGGCTGGTCTTCTGATAAAATATTTCAAGGTAAACGCAATCCAATCAATGTTCTCTTTACTGCAGGTGTATTTGCTACTTTGTTGTTATTTATATTGACTAAGGGATATACACCATTTCTCGATTCGTTGTTTCTTTTCTTCTTTGGTTTTTTTATCTTTGGACCACAAATGATGATTGGTATGGCGTGTGCGGAGTTAACACATAAAAAAGCAGCGGCGACTGCAACTGGCTTTGCCGGATTTTTTGCATATTGTTTAGGCGCTGTTTTGGCTGGTGCTCCTTTGGGTGCAATTATCAAAAATTACGGCTGGGATAATTTCTTTCTCACATTGTTTATTTGCTGCTTGATTCCATTATTTATGATACTGCCACTTTGGCATGTGAAAGTCCATCCAAGGTATCGTAAATCAGAACTTTCAGGCAAATCTGAGTTTGCTTAGCCAGCGTATCCTGGTTGCTTGCAATCAGGCTTTATGAGAACAATTTTTGTAATAGCTCAGGTCCCCTGAGTTATTACTTGCAAAGATGAAGCATTAAAATGCTCTTCTACAATCTTGGATAAAGTCTCAAAAGCATTCTTAGATTGCAGTTTCCAAGTTGTGATTAAAGATATCGTTCTTGCGACGAATTCAGACCCATAATTTGATCGGGTACCAAAATATTTTTTACGCCAAATTACAGCCGGCCTTAAGCAACGCTCAGCATGATTATTAGTCGGCTCAACACCTTCGTAAAAAATAAATGTCCATAAAGCTGTAAAATTTTCCAATAAATTTTTGCAAAATCGGGCAATTTTTAATTTTGGATCTGCATACGAACCTTGTTCTAAAAGCTCTCCCACATGAGTTCTAATATGTCCAGTTTCTCGTATAAGCTCCTCACGCGAGATATGCCCTTGCTTGAAGTTATGCCATCGTTCAAATAATTTCGACTGATAGATGAGTAATTCCTTACCTATCCGGGCTACCACTACCTCTTTTTTTCAGAAAGCTTTGTAAAATCTCGCTTTAAATGGGCCCAACAAGTTTGACGTTTATCGCTTTCAAAATAGTTATAAGCAGCATAACGATCAGAGGTAACAATATTGTTGAAATCGCCCATTAAAGCGCAAATGACTTTCTTGCCACGAGATTTCTCGATTGAGAAAAAAGCTGTTGTCGCTGACATAATGCCCCAAAGCCATTGAGATGTACCATCTCGACGATGCCCTGTTTCATCCATATGAACACAGCTACTTTGTTTAATTTCTTTTAATAGTTCAGCAACAAGTTTTTCCAAGGCATTATTAATCAACTTTTGCTTATTGAATACACTTCCCAAGCTAATCTTGAAATCGTAATGTTCCTTCAAAAATTCCTGCAATTCACGACGTGATAACTTATATTTTGAGGTCAAATGCGACATGAAACTCGTTAAATATGGCCCTGTTATTCCCCACGTTACACCTGCTGGAAGTGCAGCTACTTGGTTTGTTCCACAGCATCTGCATACCCCTTTTTCTAATTGATATTCCGTGACATGTAGGTTTACCTTCGGAAGCTCGTGAACCTGATGCCGGACTAAATCCTCTTTCAACTGGATATTTCCTCCACATATACAACGCGGGGGCAGACGGCAAACAACAAGATCATCAATATCATTGAGCTCTAATAATTTTCGAAAGTGTCCTTTATGCCCTCGCTGACCACCACCTTTATTCGTATTCGGTTTTGTTTTTTCTGTTTTTTCTTTTTGAAATCTTGGGAAGAAGGGAGTGAGGAATTAGATGAGTTATTATTTAAGCGCTCTTTAAGCTCGCGATTTTCGAGCTCCAGCTTTTCTACTCGAACAATTAATACTTCTGTTATCTCAACAAGCTGTTTTATGCGTTGATGACAGTCTTCTATTGTCGAAGGTAGTTTTATCGGTGATTTTTTCTCATCCATGAAAAAACTAGGCGTATTTATGAAGTCCCACTAATTTAATCTAACCTCATAAATTTTCAACTAATTTTTGAGGGGTACTGAGCTATTACCACCAAAAATCACGAAATACACACATTGCCTCTGTCTGACTTTGTTTATGAGTTAATGGAACGCAGGAGCAGGAATAAAACCAGTGAGTTTGTATTTCCAGCGGAAAGTAAAACGGGTTATATCTATGAACCTAAAAAGGCGGTGAATAGGGTAGTGGAATTATCAGGTGTTCCATTTACCTTGCACGACTTGAGAAGAACGTTTGCTACTGTTGCCGATAGCCTTGATTTACCTGCTTATGCTTTAAAACGCTTGCTTAATCATAAAATGAATAATGATGTAACAGCCGGGTATATCATGAAAGATGTTGAGCGGTTACGAAAACCCATGCAGCAGGTCGCCAATTTTATTAAAAAACACATGATGATATGTGAACAGGTATAATGACTATTTTACACATATCTCAAAATGAGATATAATTTGATTTAAGAAGGGTGTTTATTTGCAATGCATATTATAACTAGAAGAAGAATTACCGAAGCAAAAGCACTTTATCCACAATGCGCATCAGCTCTAGCTGGATGGTTGAAAGTTGTGGAGAAGAATGAGTTTAAGAGTTTTGCTGAGTTGAGGGCAGTATTTAATAGTATTGATAAAGTGGGTGATTTATTTGTCTTTGATATTGGGGGTAATAAACTCCGTTTGATAGCCAGCATCCATTTTAATCGGAAAAAATTGTATATACGTCATATCTTGACCCATCAAGAATATGACAAAGATAAGTGGAAGGAGTGAGTATGACTGCTTTAGCACACAATAATTATTTAGAAGAGACAATCCAACACTGGAAACATATCTCACCCATTATTCATGACCCTCAAAATGATGCTGAATATGAGAAACTTGCTAATATGCTTGATCAATTGTTGGATATTGTTGGTGACAATGAATCTCATGAGTTAATGGGGTTAGTTGATGTAATCAGCCACATGATCACCATGTATGATGAAAATCATGATGAACAGCTTCAAACAGGAAGCGGCATTGATGCATTAAAATTTCTCATGGAACAGCATGGTTTAGATCAAAGTGATCTTAAAAATGAAATTGGAAGTCAGGGTGTCGTTTCTGAAATATTAAACGGGAAGCGACAACTGAATCTCTCTCACATCAAGAAATTAGCCGAGCGATTCCATGTTGCACCAGCTACTTTTATTGATTAATTTAGAGTTATGTAGCTTCAGATAAATGGTCTCATGTTAAGAAAACGCAAAAATGTTAACATGAGATACCTTTCATGTTAAAGAAATTGGATTTTTTTAACATGACTAAAATTCAAACTACTGGTCCTAAAGTGCGTAAAATCCTATTAATCAGTGATACTCACGGAAATTTGGATATCATCAATCAACTGTAGCTCAAACTAATGCTGATATGGTCATTCATGCTGGTGACTTTGGGTTTTATGATGAACAGAGCATTTATCGACTCAGCCCTAGGGAACTACGCTTGTTAGTATCCCACTCGCCAGTTTGGCGACAATATGAAGTTGATAAACAAACTAATCGAGAAAGATTAATAGAAATCGTCAAAGAAAATCAATTGCTAGGTGATTTTCCAAAATATGTCTCAGGTGAAAAGAGGTTCTCTGTTCCTGTATATGCTGTGTGGGGAAATCATGAAGATGTGCAAGTTTTAAGGCAATTAAATACAGATATCAATGTTGAAAATCTGCGGCTCTACACCAATTAAGGGGGCACTTTAATCGGATTAAAGTAATCTAACTCTTTGATTCCGCAATCAAAAGAGGATTAAAGTGCCGAAAAAAGATATTATCCTAAATTTACCTGGCTATTCAATAACTAAGGTGACGGGAAACAATCCCGTTTATATTGAAGTAAATTATAACCGAGTAGTACGATGCATTTACTGTAATGAAAAGCGGTTAAGGAAGAAGGATAGTTTTGAGCGAAAGATACGTCATGAATCGATAGGATTGCGTTATAGCTATTTAATTATCAAGTCGCATAAGTTTCAATGTTATGGGTGTAAGCGCTATTTTAACCAGCGTTTTCCAGGTATAGGTAAATACCAGCGAGCCACAGAGAGCTTACGTAAAGAGGTGTTTCATCATCATACTCAAGGCGTTAGTCAAAAGGATTTAAGCCGTCATTTTCATACCGGCAAATCAACGATAGAACGCTGGTATCATTATGGTTATGAGCGACAGGAGAAGCGCATTACCTCCCCTTTATGCCCTAGGGTGTTAGGTATCGATGAACATTCATTTACAAAGAAGCAAGGCTATATCACCACATTGTGCGATTTAGGTAAGCATAAGGTATTTGATATTGTTAAAGGCCGTTCAGGACGTGACTTGGAAAGCTATTTTAAAGCTTTGCAAGGTAAAGAGCGTGTTCGAGTTGTCTGTATTGATTTAAGCAGCAGTTACAAGTCGTTGGTCAAACGTTACTTTCCAAATGCCAAAATTGGGCTCTACACCAATTAAGGGGGCACTGTAATCAAATTAGTCTAGACTAAGTCCTTGATTTAGCGATCAAAAGGAGATTAAAGTGCCTAAGAACAATCTTATCCTAAATTTACCTGGATTTTCCATATTAAAAGTGAGTGGGTATCAACCCTTATTATTAGATGTAACTTATAACCGATTAGCTCGGTGTAGTCATTGCCAAAGTAAGCAGGTTCGCAAGAAATCATCGTATATAAGAACAGTACATCATGAGTTAATAGGGCATCGTCGAAGTGTATTGAGGTTTAAAGCGTATAAGCTTTATTGTCATACTTGTTGTCGCTATGGTAATCAACAGTTTCCCGGTATCAATAAACATCAACGTGCTACTTGGCGAGCTCAAGCTGCAGTGTTTCATGAGCATAGCCGCGGGGTATCGCAAAAAGATTTATCAGAGCGTTATAAGAAAGGAAAAGCGACCATAGAGCGCTGGTATCAGCGGCATTATGAAGAGCAACATCGAGAATTAATCAATAAACCATGTCCTGTGGTACTGGGTATTGATGAACATTTTTTCAGTAAGAAAGAAGGGTTTGCAACTACTTTTTGTGACCTAAGAAAACATAAGATATTTGATGTGGTTCGTGGCCGTCGTGAGCAAGAATTAAAAGAATATCTCCAGCAATTACCTGGAAAAGAACGTGTCAAAGTGATTTGTATGGACTTGAGCAGTACATACCGTTCCTTAGTAAAGAAGTACTTTCCTAATGCTATGATAGTGGCTGATAGGTTTCATGTAATCCGTTTAATTCAACATCAGTGTATGATGACCTGTCGAGAACTCTCCACTGAAATTAAAAACAATAGAGGTATCTTAGCCTTATTAAGAACAAGACCTGATAACTTAAGTGATGAGAAGAAAGTCAAAAGAGATGCGTTTTTCACTGAAAATCCTGCAATAGAGGCTATATATCAATTTCAGCAACAACTGCACTCACTATTAATGAAAAGGGCGCTAACACAGCATGAGTGCCGTAAAGTAATACCTACTTTCTTAGAAATGTTGGCTGAGTTAAAGCAAAGTGGTTTTAAAGCATTAGCATCATTAGGTAAAACACTTTGGGCTTGGAAAGATGAAGTGGCCAGAATGTGGCGATTTAGTAAGTCAAATGGAATAACAGAAGGCTTTCATCGCAAAATGAAACTCATTCAGCGAAGAGCTTATGGTTTTAGAAATTTTGAAAATTATAGAGTACGTGTTAAGGTCCTCTGCGGGTGATTAAAGCTGCCCCCTTAAATGGGAAAGAGCCGGATTTCATCGAAAGATGAAACTGATTCAGAGAAGAGCATATGGATTTAGAAATTTTGAAAATTATAGATTAAGAGTTAGAGTGCTTTGTGGATGAGTAAAGTGCCCCCGGATTTGGGGAAGAGCCACTATCGTAACTACTTGATTTTATTGGTGGGCCCACTAGGACTTGAACCTAGGACCAACGGATTATGAGTCCGCTGCTCTAACCAACTGAGCTATGGGCCCTTTGTGAAGGAAGTATTGTAATCGCTATTACAAGAGAACTCCACATTTTTATTACTTTTTTGTGGGATAGGGCCCTTATTCAGGGCCGCTATTCGTTGTAGAAAATAGGTGATTTATCAGGATTCATCACCTTCAAGGAAGCTGCGTAATTTTTCTGAACGAGAAGGGTGGCGTAGTTTACGCAGTGCCTTGGCTTCGATTTGACGAATTCGCTCACGGGTGACGTCGAATTGTTTACCAACTTCTTCCAATGTGTGGTCGGTATTCATTTCAATGCCGAAACGCATGCGCAATACTTTGGCTTCACGAGGTGTGAGTGTCTCCAGGATTTCAAGCGTGGCTTCACGCAGCCCTTCTGACGTTGCACAGTCAATTGGGGATTCAATGTTATTGTCTTCAATAAAATCACCAAGGTGAGAATCTTCATCATCGCCAACGGGAGTTTCCATGGAAATGGGTTCTTTGGCAATTTTCAGCACTTTGCGGATTTTATCTTCACTGAGATCCATTTTTTCTGCCAGCTCTTCAGGAGTGGCTTCACGGCCTGTTTCCTGCAGAATTTGCCGGGAAATTCGGTTTAATTTATTGATTGTTTCAATCATATGCACTGGAATACGGATGGTGCGTGCCTGATCTGCAATTGAGCGGGTAATTGCCTGACGAATCCACCATGTTGCATACGTTGAGAATTTATAACCGCGGCGGTACTCAAATTTGTCTACGGCTTTCATCAAGCCAATATTGCCTTCCTGAATTAAGTCAAGGAATTGCAGGCCACGGTTGGTGTATTTTTTGGCGATGGAAATCACTAAACGTAAGTTTGCCTCAACCATTTCCTTCTTGGCACGCCGAGCTTTGGCTTCACCAATGGACATTTTACGGTTAATGTCTTTGATTTCACTGATGGTTAAACCAAATTCTTTTTCAAAATCAGCCAATCTTAATTGTATTTTCTTGATATCTTCGGCGTATTCTTCAATGCGTGACAAATCAAGTTTTTTCTCGTTTTTGGCGATTATGCGGTCCAACCATTGAACATCGGTTTCTTGGCCTGGGAATGTGTCAATGAATAATTTTCTTGGAATACGTGCTTTTTCAATGCAAATACGCATGACGTTGCGTTCAAATTCACGAATATCATTGCGAAGGATGCGGAAATGCCGCGTTAACTTGTCAACTTCTCTTGACGTTAATTTTAGTTTCAAGAATGAGTCTGACATGACTTCGAGTAATTCCACCGTTTTTTTCGAAGTGCGGCCATGTTCTTTCAAAGCGACCATGGCATTATCGAAGTTGACTTGCAATTCATCAAAATAAGATTTTGCCTGTTCGATGCTTGGCCCTTCATCGTCATCCGAAATACTGCCATCATCACCATCATCGCTGTCGTCTCCGATGAGATCGGCATCAACAATAGCATCACCTTGATTTTCATCCAGCATGGAACCAATGCTGGATGGAGGAGCTTCATCATCGGCATCAGAAAAGCCACTGATGATTTCGCTTAAACGAATTTCTTCTACAAGAACGCGCTGATAATCTTCCAAAACCAGAGCCACGGTTTCAGGATAGTGTGCAAGTGATTTTAAGACTTGATAAATACCTTCTTCTATGCGCTTGGCAATGCGAATTTCACCTTCGCGGGTCAGCAATTCGACAGTGCCCATTTCACGCATGTACATGCGGACAGGATCTGTGGTACGGCCGGTTTCCTTGTCGACTGAAGCCAAGACGGCAGCGGCTTCTTCAACGTCTTCCGGAGCTTCTTCTGTTGTACCCAGAAGTGCCAGTTCATCGTCACTGGGAGGCAGTTCGAATACCTTGATATTCATGCCTTCAAGCATGCTGATGATGACATCGAAATGCTCTGTATCGACGATGTTGGGTAATAAGTCATTAATTTGAGCGTAGGTGAGATAATTTTGATCTTTTCCCAGGCTAATGACTTTTGTAATCTGAGAGCGTTGTTGTTCTTGATCATTCATAATATTGGACATATTTTTACAGAATTTAAAAAGCAAAAAATTGGTTTAATTATAAACTGCCTTGCATAAACATACCAGTTATTCCAGATTTATGTTTCATCAAGGTCCCTCTTTATGTCGTTGTTTTAACATTTCTTGTAATTGTAGCCGATCTGTTTCAGTTAAGCTCTGATTGCGCGCTTTTTCCAGTAATTTCTGAATTTTTTTTCCTGATTTTGTTTTGCTAAAAAAAGTACAATATCCATGAATTCTTTTGTGCGCGCTTCTTCAGGAACCTGATGATCCCAGGCGGCTAATTTATTGATGGCATCAAACATAGGCGATTCACGCCATAATTCCACTAAGGCAGCAGTGCTTATGCCGGGATGATGTGCCACTTGCTCAATCATGCTTTGCAACATAGTTTGCTTTGGTCCGTCAAGCGTGATTGAACACAATTGTTCGGCACAAGAAGAATATATTTCCGGATGCTGTACTAAGAGGGCAATGGCAATTCGTATTGGTGAGCGGGCAATATTGACACTGGTGGTGGGGATGTCATTGTTTTTAATTTCAATTAATTGCTGAATGCGATGGGGTTCTATGCGGGTAAGTCTTGCTAATTCATCAATCATTAATTGCCAATATGGGCCTTCTCCCATTTTGAGCAAATAGGGCTTGGCGGCATGCACAAGCTGGCTTTTACCTGCAAGTGTCGTTGTATCCAATGTTTTGGTAATGGTTGCAATAAAAAATTGATTCAAGGGGGTCGCTTGTTGTATTCGTTGCAGGAAGCTTTCTTTACCTTCTTCACGCACCAGACTGTCTGGATCATGTTTTTCTGGCAAAAAAATAAAAGAGGCTTCAAGTCCGGTATTCAGATAAGGCAAACTGCTTTCAAGTGCACGCCATGCGGCTTGTCGGCCTGCTTCATCGCCATCAAAACAAAAAATAATGTGTTTGGTATGTTTGCTTAGCAGCTGAATATGGTGGAGGCTGGTGGCTGTACCGAGTGTAGCGACTGCATTGGAGATTCCATGCTGGGCGAGGGCTATCACATCCATATATCCTTCAACAATGAGAATGCTGTCAAGGGTAGATTGTTGACGAATAACCTGATGCAAGCCATATAATTCACGATTTTTCTGAAAAAGGATAGTTTCAGGGGAGTTAAGATATTTAGGTTTCTGATCCGCCTCAATGGCCCTGCCTCCAAAGCCAATGATACGGCCATGGCGATCATGGATGGGAAAAGTAATACGGTGGCGATAGCGATCATAAGTTGAACCGTCTTCTTTTACGATAAGCATGCCTGTGGTTATCAAGTCTTTTGTATTGAATTTGAATTGTTTTTCAAGTGTGTGCCATCCAGAAGGGGCATAACCAAGTTGATATAAGCGAGCTGTTTCACCGCTGACCTTTCTCTGCTTTAGGTACTCTATGGCGATATGTCCTGCTGTTTTTAATGTTTGTTGATAAAATTTTGCCACTTCTTGCAGCAATTGATAGAGATTGGGTGATTGCTTTCTGGGTTCGCTATGTCCTTCACGTGGTACTTGCATGCCAAGCCGAGTGGCTAAAGTTTCTACGGCTTCAACAAATCCCAGTTGCAGATAATTCATAACAAAACTGATGGCATTGCCGCTGGCTCCACAACCAAAGCAATGATAAAACTGCTTTTTGGAGATTACGTTAAAAGAAGGTGTTTTTTCATGGTGAAAAGGGCAGCAAGCGATGTGGCTATTGCCCCGCTTTTTGAGAGAGACATAACCATCAATTAATTCAACAATATCCGTGCGATTAAGCAATTCTTCAATGAACGGACGGGGAATTAAGCCAGTCATAACGTGACTTTCTCCTGCAAAGAAAAGAAAATCAATAGAAGTTGGTTAGATTAATAGAAACAGCACCACAGAGCAATTGTCTGGCTTATAAAAGAGGCAGAGTGGATGGCTTTTAATTAACTTAGTTTGGCCTTGATCTTCGCACTCACCTGGCTCATGTCTGCACGACCTTGCAGTTTGGGTTTCAATTGAGCCATAACCTTACCCATATCACTCATCTTTTGAGCGCCAACTTCGCATAAAGCATCGTCGATAAATTGATCGATCTCGGCTGCGGTAAGCGGTTCAGGCAAGTAGTGTTCCACAATTTTAAGTTCAAATTGTTCTTGTTCTACCAAATCATGACGGCCTGCGGCTTCAAATTGACTGATTGATTCTTTTCGCTGTTTTGCCAATTTGTCCAAGATAATGAGCATTCGATCATCATCAACCTGAATTCGCTCATCCACCTCTATTTGTTTTACCGCGGCCGTGATCAGGCGCAAGGCTTCAATTTGTTTCTTATCCCTGGCGCGCATAGCCTCTTTGAGGTCATTATTGATTTGGTCTTTAATGGACATGGTTATTTACGTTTACGCTTGCCAATTAGCCTTGATGTTCCTTCCCGTGACATTTTTTTCAAATGTCGCTTGACAGCAGCGGCTTGCTTGCGCTTGCGCTCAGCGGTTGGTTTTTCATAAAATTCACGGCGGCGTAATTCAGTTAAAATACCCGCTTTTTCACAGGCGCGCTTAAAACGACGCAATGCGTATTCTGGATTTTCGCCTTCTTTCACGCGAACGGTAGGCATTCAATAGTCCTCAATTTTGTTTATACAATAGGCTGGCAATTCTAGTTGCATGCAGCGCTGTCGTCAAGTTTATTTGTTAATCAATCTGTGGTCAATGTTCGGATATTCCGTAAATAGACTGCTAGCTAGTATAATGCTATGGGTTTTTATGTTTTTTTATAATTGACTGTATAGGTGATGCATGCGGGTATTGGGGATTGAGTCGTCCTGCGATGAGACTGGTGTTGCAATTTTTGATTCAAAGCAAGGATTATTGGCACATGTTCTGTATTCGCAAATCAAGTTGCATCAAAATTTTGGTGGTGTGGTACCGGAATTGGCATCCCGCGATCATGTAAAACATCTGGTGACATTAGTGGATGAAGCACTTTGTCAGGCCAATTTGAATAAAAGTCAATTGGATGCTGTCGCTTATACGGCCGGACCTGGCTTAATTGGCGCCTTGCTTACTGGCGCTTGTTTTGCAAAAAGCTTTGCGTTTGCTCTGCAAATCCCCGCTTTAGCAGTCCACCATCTGGAAGCGCATTTACTGGCAGCAAAAATGGACATGCCTGCACTAAATTTTCCTTTTCTGGTTCTTTTGGTTTCAGGCGGTCATACGCAGCTACTTGAAGCGTGCGCGTTGGGGGAGTACCGACTATTAGGCGATACTCTCGATGATGCAGTGGGAGAAGCGTTTGATAAAACGGCCAAATTGATGGGAATACCTTATCCTGGAGGGGCTCAGCTTGCAGCGCTTGCTGATCAGAATCAGGGTAATCCATCGTCTGTATTGTATTCATTTCCTCGTCCTATGACAGACCGGCCGGGACTGGATTTTAGTTTTAGTGGTCTTAAGACGCACGCTTTAATCACCTGGAACAACAGTCAAAAAGATAATGCTGCGCGTGCAGATATTGCGAAAGCGTTTCAGGAAGCGGTGGTAGAAACCTTGGTTATAAAATGTCAAAGAGCACTGGAACAAACGGCGTTACGCCGGCTTGTTGTTGCCGGTGGTGTCGGTGCGAATCGCCATTTACGAGCAGCTCTTAAACAATTGATCGCTGAAGTAAATGGCGAGGTTTATTTCCCCCGCATGGAATATTGCACCGATAATGGTGCCATGGTGGCCTATGCTGGTTGTCAGCATCTGTTGCAAGGGAAAAAAGATGACAATCTTGCCATTACTGTTCGGGCTCGTTGGCCGCTGGCGGAAGTTTAGCGGGTTTATCTACTTCAATGGTTTGTTCTAGTATGACTTCAGCGGTTGTAATCGGTTTGGGTTCGTCACTATTTTCTAATGAATCAGATTCCGATAGATTGACGTTTTGTTCCATTGGCTGGCGGCGAAAAATGATTTTGGGTTCATTGCCATCGATAAGTCGCGTGATGTTGCGGCGGTGTTTATAAAGGATAAAAATCGCTATACTCATTAATGGAAGAAAGGCATCCAAACTACGAATGACAAATAGGGAATAAAAAGGTGCAAACAAAATGGCTGTGATCGATGCCAGTGATGAATAACGACTAAAATTAGCAATGATAAGCCATGTGGCAATCACCATGGTTCCTAGCATCAAATGCAATCCCAGTAACGCTCCCAGTGCCGTAGCAACGCCTTTTCCGCCTTTAAAATCGAAAAAAATCGGATACATGTGTCCAAGTACGGCCGCAAGGCAGGTAAAACTGACTGTAATCGCACCAGCTCCCAGCAATTTGGCAAGCAGCACTGGTAATAACCCTTTGAGCATGTCAGCAATTAAAACAATGACGGCATATTGTTTTCCAGCAATGCGCAAAACATTCGTTGCTCCGGGATTTTGTGATCCTTCCATGCGTGGGTCAGGAAGAGCGAATATTCGGCATACGATCACTGCAGAACATATGGAACCAACAAGATACGCAACAACCATACAAAAAATGAATAGCAACGCTGTGACCATACTCTCTCCATGCCGTTTTTAAACGGTTTGTAAATTACCGCAACAGGCCAATCCTGCTGCCTGCGGATTATTATCCGGGAAAAAAAAAATTTGTGAAGCCACTCTTTATTCTTATTAAAGTATAGCCATAATTTCGCAGCGCCCGTTAAGCAATTTATTATTCTCTAGTCAGGTAAAAACAAGGCTTGTAGATTGTTGGTATAACGGCGGCCAAAAGGCGTGACTTGCCAATGAGTTTCATCCAAATAAATTAAGTTTTGTGACTGGGCTTTGAGGAGTTTGGGAAGCAGCAATTCCAATTCCAGACCAGTACGCTCTTTAAATAAGGAAAGAGGAATGGGTTGTTGTAAGCGCGTGGTGTTTAGCATGAATTCAAAAATAAGATCGTCCGTGGAAACCTTTTCTACGGCTGCAAGAAAAGGTTTGTTCTCAGATAAGAAATCTTTAGGTTGACGATGTTTGCGAGTGCGATAAATGGTTCCATCTTCTGAAGAAATCTTACCATGTGCACCAGCGCCAATGCCAAAATAATCCCCGTACAGCCAATAATTAAGATTGTGATGACAAGATTGTCCTGATTGGCAAAATGCCGAAACTTCATATCGTTGGTAACCATAGGATTCTAGTAAATTCAATCCTTTTTCTTCGATGGAGGCCACCAGATCTTCCGAAGGTAATACCGGTGGGGAATTATAAAAGACGGTATTGGGTTCAATGGTTAATTGATACCAGGAGAGATGTTCAGGCTGGTAAGACAGAGCGGTTTGTAAATCCTTTAGTCCTTCTGCAAGAGTTTGGTTTGGCAAACCATGCATTAAATCAATATTAAGATTATCAAAACCTGCTCTACGTGCACATTCAATAGCGGAATGGGCTTGTGCATCGTTATGGATGCGTCCTAACCGTTGTAAATGCCCGGCGTTAAAGCTTTGTATCCCCAACGATAAACGATTAATTCCTAACTTACGGTAATCCTGGAAGCGGTGTTCATCGATTGTTCCAGGATTGGCTTCTAAAGTAATTTCAATATTGCTTGCAAAGACAAGCAATTTTTGCAGTTCATTAAATAATGTTTCATAGGCATTGGCTGAAAATAAGCTTGGCGTGCCGCCGCCGATGAAGATTGAATGAATGATTCTTCTGGCAGGAAATTGAGCTAAGTCATTTTTCAGATCGTTAATTAACGCCGTAATGTATTGGTGTTCAGGCAAGTGTTGGGGGCTTTTATGGGAATTGAAATCGCAATAAGGGCACTTGCGTATGCACCAGGGAATATGAATATATAAAGACAAAGGCATCATGGGATTTATAAAATAAACTGGCTTGTTTAGACTGGCGATAGTATCATAAGCTGCCATTAACAACGATCTGGTTAGTTAATAATAATACATTTTGAGTAAATCTTGAATAAAATACATTCTCTACTGTGTGGGTTTTTAATGTTAAACAGGCAAGAAAACTTTAGAAACCGTACGCCATCTCAAGGCGCAATAAAGAAATAAAATAAGAATTTTGAGAGGAAATATTATGAATAATAGAGTAAGAGTCGCGATCACCGGAGCTGCCGGCCATATTGGTTATGCCTTATTATTTCGGATTGCATCCGGCCAAATGTTTGGCCCTAATACAGATATTGAATTGAATTTACTGGAACTGGAACAAACACTGCCTACACTGGAAGGTGTTGCCATGGAATTAGAGGATTGTGCCTTCCCTTTATTGAAGCGCGTGGTATGCACGGCTGATCTGAAAACAGGGATGGATGGGGTCAATTGGGCATTGCTGGTCGGTTCTGTTCCACGTAAACAAGGCATGGAGCGTTCAGATTTATTGCAAATCAATGGTGGTATTTTTATTAATCAAGGGCGAGCCATCAATGATTACGCCAGTGATGATGTTCATGTATTTGTCGTTGGTAATCCTTGCAACACCAATTGCCTGATTGCCAAACATCATGCCAAAGATGTTCCGGATGATCGATTTTATGCCATGACTTCATTGGATGAATTGCGTGCTCGCGCCCAGCTGGCAAAAAAAGCGGGTGTTGATATTACTGCGGTAAGTCAGATGACGATTTGGGGAAACCACTCTTCAACTCAATTCCCTGACTTTTATAATGCCAAAATTAATGGAATATCAGCTGCTAAAGTGATTAACGATGAACAATGGTTGCAAGAAACATTTGTGCCAACCATACAGCAACGCGGTGCTGCGGTTATAAAAGCACGTGGCGCGTCTTCTGCAGCGTCTGCAGCCAACGCTATTGTGGTAGGTGTTAATCATTTAGTGCAAGATACGCCTGCTGGTGAATCTTTTTCAGTCGCACGTAGTTCTCAAGGTGAGTACGGTGTCGATGAAGGATTGATGTTTTCTTTCCCTTGTCGGCGTGAACATGGCGTAGTGCGTCGGGTTGGACTTGAGCACGGGGTTGTCAATGTGGTTGAAGGATTGACTTTTAATGATTATAGTCAAGCCAAATTCAATGAAACCTTAAATGAGCTGCGCAGCGAACGTGATGCAGTGAAGTCTTTAGGGTTGCTTGATTAAATCAAGTAATGGCTGCTCATGCGCGACGTATGCAATGCCATACGTCGCGCCACGCTAATATTAGTAAATCAGCAAAATCAGGATAAAATTTGCTGCCCTTAACGAGCCTTAAAAACCAGCAAGGCCCAGTCATCCTGAATTAAGGTATCCTGGTGGGTATATAGAGCTTGATAGGCATCAATGACTTCAGCCTGTTGTTCTTTTAAAATCCCTGAAACCACAAGAATTCCATGTTTTTTAGCAATTCATGGAACCGTGTTTTTAATGCAAGCAAAGGTGAAAGTAGTATATTAGCGATGAGTAAGTCTGCTGGAGAAGTAAGCGATTCAGGAAAGCCGATGGTTAATGTGTCCTCGGCAATGAGATTTTTTTGCGCATTATTTCGTGTTGCAACCAGGGCTTGTTCATCAATATCCACGGCATTTACGTGTTGGGCACCGAGCTTCAGAGCTGCTAGCGCTAAAATTCCGGAACCACAGCCGTAATCAATTACCGAGAGCTTATCAAGCGGCGTTTGTTCCAGCCAGGTAAGGCAAAGGGCGGTGGTAGGATGGGTGCCCGTACCGAAAGCCAATCCTGGGTCAAGAATTAAATTAACGGCGTTTGGCTCAGGGGATGTTGACCAAGATGGGCAAATCCACAAACGTTTACCAAAACGCAATGGCTTAAAATCATCCATCCAGGCTCGTTCCCAATCTTGCTCTGGTACGGATTGGATGATGGGAGACAAATGCGTATTTTTGGCAGTCAGCAGTTCCAACGCTGCATTGGCGTCATGAGATTTAGCGTATAGCGCCTGAATGATGACGTTAGGCCATAACGGTGTCGTGCCCAATTCAGGCTCCAGAATGGGATCATCTTGCTTGTCTGTGAGGGTAATGGATAATGCCCCAGTGTCTTCCAGCAGTTCGCTGAGGTACTCCACATCATCGCGATGACATTCAATTTGCAATTGCAACACAGTTATTCCTTCAGCAGCTTTTCTAAATAATGAATATTTGTCCCGCCTTGTATAAATCCTTTGTCGTGTAAAATGCGCTGATGAAGTTCAACGTTTGTTTTGATCCCTTCAATGATAATTTCATCCAGGGCATTCCTCATGCGTGCAAATGCCTCTTGACGAGTTTCACCATAACTAATCAACTTACCTATCATAGAATCGTAGTTAGGCGGTACCGTGTAACTGCTATAAATATGAGAGTCAAAACGAATGCCAGGTCCTCCGGGTTGGTGCAGCAAGCGTATGGTGCCGGGGGAAGGCATAAACGTTTTGGGATCTTCCGCATTAATTCGACATTCAACGGCATGGCCATGCCATTTGATATTTTCCTGCGTCAGGGTAAATGGTATGTCGCTGGCGATCTTAATTTGTTCTTTTATCAAATCAATGCCGGTAATTAATTCAGTGACAGGATGTTCAACCTGAATACGGGTATTCATTTCAATAAAATAGAAACAACCATCTTGATACAGAAATTCAAATGTACCAGCACCCCGGTAATTTAATTCACGGCAGGCGTTGACCACACGTTCGCCTATTTCTTGACGTAAGGCTGGTGTAATGCCTGGAGCAGGTGCTTCTTCAATGACTTTTTGGTGACGCCGCTGCATTGAACAATCGCGCTCACCTAAATGAACGGCATTGCCTTTACCATCACCCAATACCTGGAATTCAATATGGCGGGGGTTTTCCAGAAATTTTTCCATATAAACAACAGGATTGTTAAAAGCGGCTTTGGCTTCACTCCGAGTTAAAGCAATGGCGTTCAGAAGATTGGCTTCCGTATGCACCACTCGCATGCCGCGGCCGCCACCGCCGCCAGCGGCTTTGATAATGACGGGATAGCCTATTTTTTAGCCAATGATAAATTCCGCTGATCATCATCGGATAATGGACCATCTGAACCGGGAACACAAGGAACACCGGCTTGCTTCATGGCATTGATGGCAGAAACCTTGTCACCCATTAAACGAATGGTTTCGGCGCGCGGGCCAATGAAACAAAAACCGCTTTGTTCAACAATTTCGGCAAAATCGGCGTTTTCAGCAAGAAACCCATAACCCGGATGAATAGCGACAGCGTCCGTAATTTCCGCAGCAGAAATAATGGCTGGTATATTTAAATAGCTTTTTTGAGAATTAGCAGGTCCAATGCAGACGGTTTCATCGGCCAGGCGCACATGCAGTAAATCCTTATCCACTTCCGAATGTACGGCTACTGTTTGTATGCCAAGCTCTTTACAAGCGCGCAAAATACGAAGAGCTATTTCGCCGCGATTGGCGATAACAATTTTACTCAACATAAATCTGACCCCTTATTCAATGGTAAATAAAGGTTGGTCATATTCAACAGGGTCACCATTGGCAACATGAATCGCAGTAACAACACCGGCACGATCGGCTTCGATTTCATTGAACATTTTCATTGCTTCTATGATGCAGAGCGTGTCACCTGCTTTTACGGACTGGCCGATGGTAACAAATGGTGCTGCATCGGGTGACGGAGCAGTATACATGGTACCTACCATCGGTGAACGCACCTTATGACCGGAGGTGGCTGGTTCATGAGTTTTGGATTCTGCTGAGGGGGTAACCGTTGCTGGTGCTGCTGGTTGTGGCATCACAGGAGGCAGATTGAAATGTCTGACTTGCGCCGCGTCTGGTATATAGCTATGGCGACTAAGACGAACGGATTCTTCGCCTTCTTTGATTTCAATTTCAGAAATGCCAGTTTCTTCTAATAACTCAATGAGTTTCTTTATTTTACGTATATCCATTGCTAGGGACTCTCTTTACTTAAATTCATGAATAATGGCTTGTAATGCCAGCAGATAACCATAAGGACCAAAACCACTGATGACTCCTTGAGCAATATCAGAAAAATAGGAATGATGACGAAACGATTCGCGTGCATGTATATTGCTGATATGTACTTCAATGAAAGGAATGTTTACCGCTAAAAGCGCATCACGCATGGCAATACTGGTATGGGTGTAAGCGGCTGGGTTAATGATGAGATAATCCATTTGTTCTTTTTTGGCGTGCTGAATGGTATCAATGAGCTCTGATTCGCTGTTACTTTGTTTGGCGTTTAGTAGGAGGCCAAATTGATTGGCGTGTTGCTGAAGTTGCTCATTAAGTTGACTTAATGAAGTCTGGCCATAGACCGACGGTTCACGCAAGCCTAATAAATTCAGGTTGGGGCCATGAAGAACGAGTATTTTTTTCATTAAATCGCAATCGATTACAAGATGTCGAAATTTTGCCTGAAATTCGGGAGTATGTCCATATGTACGATGATCTCGACATAATATCGGCACGTTAGCCCCTAATTCTCCGGATTTATCCAAAATCCTTGTCTTGTGTAAAAAGACACTGGGCGCCTAGTATATTGCAACTGTTTCATGGAAAACAATGGATTACTCAACTCGCATAATGAGCATGATTCACTTATATTATTATTTATTGCCGTTGGCTTAAGTGCTGAACAGGTTTTCTGTGGTATGTTTTTTAAATGCCTTTTACATAAAAGGTGTGGAATGATAATAGCGGAATGATTTCATGACAACCCATATTACCGATGTAACTTTGCGTGATGCGCATCAATGTTTGATTGCAACCCGTTTGCGCACAGAAGATATGCTGCCGGTTTGTAAGAGAATGGACAGCGTGGGATTTTGGGCGATGGAAGTTTGGGGAGGGGCAACGTTTGATGCTTGTTTGCGCTTTCTTAAGGAAGACCCATGGCAGCGGTTGCGGCGGTTGCGAAAAGCGATTCCTAATACGCCCTTATCCATGCTGTTGCGGGGGCAAAACTTGCTTGGATATCGTCATTATGCCGATGATGTTGTTCGGGAGTTTGTACGATTGTCGGTAGACAATGGCATTGATGTATTTCGAGTTTTTGATGCGCTCAATGATGTTCGCAATTTGCAAGTTGCGATTGACGTCATCAAGCAATATAAACGTCATGCACAGGGGGCAATTTCCTATACAATCAGTCCAGTACATACTTTGGAAAATTTTATTGAGTTGGGTAAGGCAATGGCTGATATGGGTTGTGACAGCATTGCAATTAAAGACATGGCGGGATTATTAACCCCTACAGCCACCGTGGAACTGTATCAAGCGTTATCGCAAGCAACACAATTACCTATTCATCTACATAGTCATTCGACTTCTGGTCTTGCCAGCATTTGTCTTTATCAAGGAGTTCTTTCGGGTTGTAACCATATTGATACGGCTATTTCTTCATTATCCGGTGGTGCTTCTCATCCGGCGACGGAGTCATTAGTTGCTGCATTGGCAGGCACCCCGTACGACACTGATTTAGACTTAAATCTGTTGCTGGAAATAGGAGATTATTTTAAGGACGTGAGGAAGAAATATCAGCAATTTGAAAGTGAGGCACAACGCATTGACCCACGTGTGCAGTTGTATCAAGTTCCTGGGGGAATGATTTCCAATTTATACAGCCAGCTAAAAGAACAGCAGGCTTTGGATAAAATAAATGCCGTTCATGCCGAAATTCCCAAAGTCCGCCGCGATCTGGGATATCCACCGTTGGTAACCCCCACATCACAAGTAGTAGGGACGCAAGCTGTATTGAATGTGTTAACTGGTGAGCGTTATAAAACCATCACCAATGAAGTCAAATTATACTGTCAGGGGAAATATGGTGCAGCTCCGGGAAAGATCAGTGCAAGTTTGCGTAAGAAAGCCATTGGTAGAACAGAAGCAATTGATGTCAGGCCAGCTGATTTATTGCCGCTAGAGCTTAAGCGTTTACGTAAAGAGTTAGGCGATTTGGTTGAGAACGATGAAGATGTATTATCCTACGCCATGTTTCCTGAAATTGGTCGTCTTTTTTTAGAAGAACGTAAGCATAATGCGTTAAAACCTGAACCATTGATATCTGGCAAAGATAAATCAGAACAACGTGGAATGTCAGAATTTGATATTGGCCTGCATGGGGAGAGTTATCACGTTAAAGTGGCCGGTTTTGGCATACGGGAACAAGCGCGGCAGGCTTTTTATTTATGGGTAGATGGGGTTCCGGAGGAAGTGATTGTTCATTATGTTGAACCTGATCCTGATAAGGCGATAAATACGCTTCCTTCTTTGAGAGAGTTTGGACCAGGAGATATAAGAGTGGCTATGCCTGGCACCATCGTCAATATTCAGATAAAGGCAGGAGATAGAGTTGCTGCAGGGCAAGTGTTGCTTGTGGTAGAAGCGATGAAGATGGAAACAGAAATTCAGGCGCCAAAATCAGGTGTGGTGGAGGAAGTACTGTGCCAGAAAGGCGAGCGGGTGACGCCAGAGCAAGTTTTGATTCGTCTCTCTTTAGACGCTTAGTTATCAAAAACTGTGCAATGGATTTTTGCTAAATTAAATTTTGTTGAGTAAATCTCATTTATTTAATAAGTAGTGCTATGCTTTTCTTTGCTGTCGTTCTTTCTGTCGGTTATTGACTTAAAAAATCTGTAAAGAAACAAAATCATTATATTTGATGAAATAAGGATATCCAGGCATCTTAAGGAGAAAGAAATGCACCGAAAATCTCGCTTAGTTTCTGTGGCTCTTTGCTTTACGATGAGTTTACCTTTAACAGCTGCCCAGCCCGTGGCTCTGTATCGTGCTTCTTTGGAGGGAATACAGCAGAATTTTGCCTTCATGCTTACGAAAGATAGTCATTCTCTAAGTACGGCCATGAATACGTTGGAAGTGGTTAAACAGCGAACGGACGAAAATCAAATTACCCATGTGCGCATGCAACAATATTATGCGGGTGTTCCAGTATTTGGCGGCTATGGAATACTTCATAGCGCCCAACCGGCTGAACAATTTTTAAGGGCAGGCAATAACACTTCGGGTAATAAAGTAACGATGAATGGAGTTATCTATAAAGGCTTGGAGGTTGAGTTGGGGCATCCTTCCCCTTCCTTTATGCAGCATGCATCTATTGCTTTGCAACAGTTTAAAGAACAGTATCGCCATCTCCCAACGAGCGAAGAAGAAGTGGCACCCATGGTTTACATTGATGATAATCATCAGGCATTTTGGGCGTATAAAGTCAGCTTGCTCGTACAACATCCAGATAAAATACCAACGCGGCCAACGGCTATTATCGATGCAGTAACCTATACTCCGTTTGTTCAATGGAATGATATCAAAACGGCTATGCTGATTAATGCCAAGGGTGTTGGTTTTGGCGGCAATGCTCGCACCCGAAAATTTGAGTATGGCAAAGGGTTTCCTTATCTTGCTGTCAAGCGCGATAAAGTGGCTGGGATTTGTTATATGGAAAATGCAGGTGTGAAGGTGGTGGATATGCAGCATTCTTATAAAAGTACAAATAAAGCAATGCAATTTACTTGTCGCCAGCCTGATCCATCTCGCCCTAATACGTATTGGACTGGTTATCAAGCGGACGGTTATGATTGGGAAAATGGTGCTTACTCACCCACGAATGATGCTTTATACGCTGGCATGATTATTAACCGAATGTATAAGAGATGGTTTGGGATTGACCCCTTAACTTCGGCAGGCAAACCAATGCAATTGATTATGCGTGTTCATTACGGCAATGGTTATGAGAATGCTTTTTGGGATGGAAAACAGATGACCTTTGGCGATGGTGATGCGGTCATGCATCCTTTGGTTTCCTTAGGCGTTAGTGCTCATGAAATTAGTCATGGTTTTACAGAGCAGCATTCAAATCTTGTCTATTTTGGCCAGGCTGGTGGTATGAATGAAGCTTTTTCTGATATGGCAGCTCAGGCTGCAGAATATTTTTCCAAACGCAAGAGCAGTTGGAAAATCGGTGCTGAGATTTTAAAGAAAGGTAGTGGTTATAAAGCGCTACGCTTTATGGAGAAACCCAGTCTGGATGGTTCTTCAATTGACAAGGCAGATGAATATTATAGTGGTTTGGATGTGCACTATTCGAGTGGCGTATATAACCGTTTATTTTATTTATTGGCTCATTTGCCTGATTGGAATACGCGTAAGGCATTTGAGGTGATGGTTAAGGCCAACATGGATTATTGGACTCCTTATTCTTCTTTTGATGAAGGTGGGTGTGGGGTGATTAGCGCTGCTCAAGATCTTGGTATATCGACAGAGCAGGTAAAACAATCCCTGGATATGGTGGCTATTAATTATCAGCAATGCGAGGAAATTTCGTTCAAATCATCAGAAAATACGGCTAAATTTTCAGTGCATGCCACAAAACAAGAAATTTAGTCAGGATGAACAGTCTTTTGTTTGCAAACCTTAAAGCCGCTGGGTGCTGCAACTTGTTTTGTAGTAGCCAGCGGAACCGTAAATCAGAACATAATAAGTGCTGGCTATCTGGGTTTTCATGAGAAGGTGCGACACTAATACGTTAGTTTTTTATATTCTCTGCTTCTTACTATTTTCATCCTGGCAAGCATGCTATATGCTTATAATTTTATTATTTAAAATCAATATATTAGTATTATTTTTGAAGATAAAAAGAGTTCATTATGACAACCAAGGTTTATTTATGGTATGTATAGAACCTATAATTAAAGGATTTATTTGATGAGCCAATTTCTTATCTTTGTGCTGGTGGGCTTTGCTGCGCAGATTGTTGATGGCGCTTTAGGTATGGCTTATGGAGTGATGAGTACAGGGGTTTTAGTGAGTTTAGGTATCCCGCCAATGGTTGCTAGTGCATCCGTACATACGGCAGAAATCGCTACGACTGGTATTTCAGGATTGTCACACGCCATGTTTAAAAATATTGATTATGATTTATTCAAGCGTTTGGTAATTCCTGGCATTATTGGCAGCATTATTGGGGCTTTTGTATTGACCATTATTCCTGTTAATGTCGCAAGACCGCTGATTGCTGTTTATTTAATGGTGATGGGAGGGTTTGTTTTATATAAAGTATTTCAGGATGGTAAGTTGTTGCAAACGATTAAAAACGTTATTGTTAAAAAAGTCAAAAGACGGGCATTACCATCAAAACAAGCACGTGGTTTTATTCCTTTGGGTTTTGCAGGCGGCTTTTTTGATGCATCCGGTGGGGGTGGTTGGGGTTCCATTGTGACTTCCACGTTACTGGCGCAAGGTACAACGCCTCACTATACCATTGGTTCCGTTAATTTGACGGAATTTTTAATAACCATCAGTACTTCAGTGACTTTCTTTTTTACGATAGGGATTTCTAATTGGTCTATTATCTTTGGATTGGTTGCCGGTGGCGCTATTGCGGCGCCTTTTTCAGCCATCATTGTTCGATATATCCAACCGAAAATCATTATGTTATTCGCAGGAATCATCGTTATTTTATTAGGTATTAGCATCATTATTAGAATATTCTTATAAAAACATCCTGTTGGAATTTTTAATGCTAATTAAAATTTATTTACTTAAAGTAAAATAATGGCCTATGCTAAAACAATATTGAGTACTGTTATTTTTTGCGGTGGTTTATCAATATAGTTAATTCAGGTGAGTGCAATGCAGCATTGCAAGCGGACAGTATCGCTAATTACATATAATATTCATAAAGGCTTTGGTGTTGGAAAAGTGCGTTTTTTGCTGCCTGAAATGAGAGAGGCCATTGCCGCTTTAAATCCTGATTTTGTTTTTCTCCAGGAGGTTCAAGGAGAGCATCTTCGTCGCAAAAAACGCATTGATGCCTGGCCGGAGTCCCCGCAGTTTGAATACATAGCCGAAGAAATCTGGCCACACTATATTTATGCTAAAAATGCTGTTTATCAATCAGGGCATCATGGAAATGCCATTTTAAGCAAATATCCTTTTGAACGTTTCGAAAATATCAATTTATCAACCATCAATCGGGCTTCCAGAGGAATTTTGCACAGTCAATTGATTTTAGATGACAAACAAAAAACCAAAATTCATCTGTTGTGTGTTCATTTAGGATTATTTAAAGCGGAACGAAAAGAACAATGCAAGACATTGATGTTGCGCATCAGTGAAGCGGTTCCGGAAAATGAGCCGTTATTGATGGCAGGTGATTTTAATGATTGGCGTATGCATTTATCGAAGCCATTAGCCAATGAGTTAGGCATTGAAGAAGCTTTTTTCTCTGTGGAAGGACAGCATGCGCGTTCCTTTCCAGCAATAAGGCCTTCCTTTTGCATTGACCGGGTATATTTTCGTGGAATGGAAGTTTGTGAGGTTGAGTGTTTACAAGGAAAGCCCTGGCGCATGCTGTCGGATCATGTGCCGCTTTTCGCACGCTTTGCTTTATTGACGGGCACTGAATCTGATTGAGAATCTGTCTTTCATCGTCTAACGATGCTGGAGCTAAAAACCTGATGACTCGAAGACAGGCTCCGATTTAAATATAGGAATAATATGGATGGTTGGGAAAACCCAACCATCGGATTAATATGGATTTTTATTCCATACTCTGCTGGTATTCTCCTAAGCAAGCCTTACTGTTTAGGCGAGCACGTTTAAGCAATGCTTTTTGAGCTTGTTCGATATTGTCCTGCTTGCCTCCCCATGCATGCAAACAATCTTCCTGAAGAGCGCGCCCATAGGAAAAGCTTAACAGCCACGGTTGTGGACTGAAGCTATTGATGGCATTTAAATTTTCGGTTGCTTGTTGTGGTGTTTGACCACCTGAAAGAAAATTAATAGAAGGTACGGCAGCAGGTACATGATTACGAAATATGCCAAGAGTGTACTCAGCTACCTCTTCTGGGGAGCTAAATGGCTTAACGTCTTTTCCGCAAGTAATCATACTGGGTTTTAGGATTATGCTTTCTAATTCTACTTGGTGAATGAATAACGCATGAAACAATTCGTGCAACACGATTTCCGAAGCTTCAGCACAATGTTCAATGCTATGATCACCATCCATTAAGACTTCGGGTTCAACAATGGGAACAATGCCTACAGATTGGCAACAGGCTGCATAGCGAGCAAGAATTTCAGCCCCCGCTTTAATGGCGGTCAGGCTAGGAGTAAATTCGGAAATCGAATAGACGTTTCGCCATTTAGCAAATCGGGCACCTTGTTCTTTGAAATGCAGTAGCCGTTCTTTTAAACCATCAAGTCCTTGCGTGACTTTTTCGCCTTCAGTATTGGCTAAATCAACCAGTCCTTTATCCACTTTAATGCCAGGGACGATGCCTTTTTTGTTGAATAATTCAGCAATTGGGGTTCCATGTTTGTCTTTATTTTGAAAGGTGTCTTCAAACAAAATAACCGCATTGATGTATTTTTCTAAATCAGGTGTTGTGGCCAGCAGCAGCCGATAGTTACGGCGATTTTCTTCATTATTTTCAGTATTAATGACGGCAAAGCGTTTACCAATGGTGCCATTGCTTTCGTCAGCGGCTAAAATGCCTTTTCCTGGTTGTAGTAATTGTTCCATGGTTGCTGATAAGTCTTCATAATGCATGATTTGATAATCTCCTGATTAAACGGTGGTGAGTTCTTGTTATTTGCCAGAAATATATTTTTCCCGAATAATGCTTTGCATGGCAAATCCTTTTTCTTTTAAATAGGCAAAGGATTCGTCGATCATTCCAGGGTTTCCACATAAATAGACAACATCTTCTGCAGGATTAAGGGCTAATTCATCAAATGAATGTTGTACATAGCCAATGTATTCGTGGGATTGCCTATTGTCTTGCGTTTCCCGACTTAAGTGTGCTCGAAAGTTAATCCGAGGGGAGGTGGCTGCCAAGGCAAGAAATTCATTGCCATATAAAATGTCCTCGCGCTTTTGCACTCCTTGCAGAATCACTATATTAAGTTCCGGATTTATTTGTAATCGGCGCTTTAATTCGGGAATCATGGCGCGATAAGGTGTTATTCCTGTGCTGGTAGCAACGAAAATATAACGTTTCGGCATGTCATCTTTCAGGATCAAACGACCAAAAGGGCCATTAATATGAATGGTATCGCCAGGTTGTAAATTAAACAGTAATTCTGTTCCGGGGCCTCCCTCAACATATCCTGCGGCAAATTCAATGCGATTGTCTTGGGTTGGAACATTGGCAATACTGTAACTGCGTCGCAATAATGTTCCATCACGTTCAAAATGGATGGTGATGAATTGCCCGGGAAGATAATGAAAAGCGGGTTCTTCGATGCGTCGAAAAATAAAATGTTTCACCTTAGGTGAAAGCATAAATGCTTCTTCCAAGATGATAGGAAAGGTGTTTACTGACATAATCAATCTATTGGATTCGAAAAAACATTAATATAGGCGAAAAATTACACTTTGCAAGGATTATAGCCATCTCTGTTAAAACTCTTGCAGGAAGAACTCCTGTTTGTATAATTATATTTCAATTTGATGAAAATGTATTTAGTAACCTCCGCACGTCACTAAGAAAGAAACAATAGTTGATTTACAGCAAATTTTAATTAATGCTTATAAAAAGAGGATGTTGAAAGTATAAATCAAAATGGTTTAATAAAATATGGAAAGGAAAGCCGCGGATAATGAGGCTTTTTATGCTGCCATTATCCAATCAAGTAACGATGCTATTATTGGAAAAGATTTAAATGGCATCATAACCAGCTGGAATATGGCTGCTGAACACCTTTTTGGTTATACAGCAGCTGAAATGGTTGGCGCATCAATTACATGCATTATCTCTTCCGATAGAAAACAAGATATTTATCAACTCTTAAAAAAAATTAAAGAAGATAAAAAAGTTGAGCATTATGAAACCGTATGTCGCAAGAAGGATGGAACGGAAGTCAAACTCTCTATTTCTCTTTCTCCCATCAAAGATCATACCGGCAAGATTACAGGTGCCGCTTCCATCGCACGAAAAATCCCGTTTGTAACAAGGGAGCAAAGGAAATTTGAGCTGGCTATAGAAGCTGCGCCGAATGGCATGCTCATGATCGATGATCAAGGCAATATTAAGCTTGTGAATGCGCAACTTGAGCGTATGTTTGAATATGCAAGAGAAGAGCTTTTAGGAAACCCGATTGAAATGCTTGTTCCAGAACGTTTTCGAGCCATGCATCCTCGGCACAGGCAAGATTTTTTTAAGAACCCGAAGGCTCGTTTTCTGGATGCCAGGCGTGAGTTATATGGTTTAAAAAAGGATGGAACAGAATTCCCTGTTGAAATTGGCTTAAATCCCTTAATTACAGAGGAAGGAAGTTTTGTTTTAGCGTCCGTGGTGGATATTACTGCAAGAAAAAGAGAACAGGAAAAGTTTCGTCTTGCGATTGAGTCTACGCCAGCAGGTATTTTAATGGTAAATAAACTGGGAGAAATTGAACTTGCTAACGAGCAAGTGCTAGAAATGTTTAAGTATACAAAAGAAGGGCTTATTGGGCAAAGAGTAGAAATTTTAGTGCCAGAGCGTTTTCGTGCGACGCATCCGCAATATCGAAATGTTTATTACCAGCAACCAGAAACACGGGCCATGGGAATGGGGCGCGATCTCTATGGCTTAAGAATGGATGGTACCGAGTTTCCGGTCGAAATTGGCTTAAACCCGTTAAAAACAGAATCTGGTATGTTTGTGTTGGCTTCCATTATTGACATTACAGAAAGAAAAGCTACTGAAGATAAAATTAGAAGAAGTAATACAGAATTGGAGCATTTTGCTTATGTGGTTTCTCACGATTTGAAAGCCCCATTAAGAGGAATTGCTACACTGTCGGAATGGATCATTGAAGAATATCAAGAGAAATTGGATGAAAAAGGACAGCATTACCTGGAATTATTGGATAGTCGGGTTAAAAGGCTGCAATCCTTAATTGATGGTATTTTGGAATATTCACGCATTGGACGTATTGAAGAAGAACCGCAAGAGATTAACTTGAATCGCATTATTGAGGATGTCAAGGAAGTTTTGGCACCTCCCAAACACATACGCATTGAAATTCAAAAGAATTTGCCAGTCATTTATGGAGCAAAAACCAATATTCATCAGCTTTTTCAAAATTTAATCAGCAATGCCATTAAATATAATGATAAAAAACAAGGAAGAATCGAAATTGGTGCTTTTGAGCGTCCCAAAGAATGGGAGTTTTTTGTAAAAGATAATGGCATAGGTATTGATGAGCAATATAAGGATAAAATTTTTGAGCTTTTTCAAACATTAGCCGATAAAGAACAATATGAATCAACAGGAATTGGGTTGACGCTGGCTAAAAAATAGTAGAGCTTTATAACGGAAAAATCTGGTTTAAATCTATGGTTGGAAGGGGGACCACCTTTTATTTTACTTTAAATAAAGAAAAAATAAGGGAGGAACAATAATGTATTCGCTTAAACCTGTTCTTCTTATAGAAGATGATCAAATTGATCAAGCTTCTGTTCAAAAGGCTTTTGTTCAATTAAATATTAAAAATGATTTAATCATACGTGAAAATGGCAAAGAAGGGTTGAATTATCTTAAGGAAGCTGAAAGGCCTTGTCTTATTATTCTGGATTTGAATATGCCAAGAATGAATGGTATGGAATTCCTGGATGTTATTAAAAAGATAAATTTTATAAAAATATCCCGGTCATTGTGTTTACCACTTCCAGTGAAGAAGGGGAAAAAATCAAAGCTTATGATAAAGGGGTTGTTGGTTATATTGTTAAACCCCCAAGTTATAAAAAAATTGTAGACATCTTTAAGAGCATTGATGTGTATTGGACGATTTCAGAAGGGCCGATTTCGTGAAGCGCAGTTAACCGTTGCCGTTAGTTACTGCCAATCTTTGAATTTGGTCGCTGCATGGCGCGTGGAGCACACGGTTATCTAAAAAATTAACAACATTGCCATATGTTATACTTTAAAAAGGGAGATGTTTCTAAAAACAAGGGAATACAAGCAATTTCCGTAAATGATGCTCCTCATAGATGAATGCGATGTTTTAAAGGAAAAGTATTATGGAATCTACGGAACGCAACATTGATATCTTCTATATAGAAGATGATGAGGTGGATATTCTAGGGATGGAGCGTGAATTTAAAAAGATAAATGAGCTTCTTGAAATTGCAGTAGCCAAAGATGGCCATCAAGCTTTAAATAAACTCTATGGCCGCAATGGTGAAGAAAAACTTCACCCGAAAATTATTCTTCTGGATATCAATTTGCCTAAAATGAATGGCATCGAATTTTTAAAGTTATTACGAGCCGATCCAACTTTTATTGATATTGAGGTCTTTATTTTGACGGGTGCTTTTAATACTCAAGACAAAATGGCTATGAAGGATTTGAATGTAAGGGGACACATCATTAAACCACTGGAATATGAAGATGCACTCAATCTTTTATGGGCGTTACAATCCGCGCCTCGAAACTAAAACGAGTTCATGACTGACCATGTAGGTTCATTGCAAAGCCGGGTAAAGAATAATAGAGTAAGGCTGTTATCTTTAATGTTAGCGCTGGATTTTCTCAAATGACGATGACATTTCAGTCATGTGTTTTTTTGTCTATGCTGATATAAGAAATGCTATAAATTGATATTTCACAGTTTCCTTGGCCGGATGGATATATAATTAACCTATGAGTGTTGATATCGTTGCAATGATTGGTAATTTGAGCCAATCACTTATACCAGTTCAGGCATTGATTAAGGGCTTAGGTTATCTTCTTGGCCTAATATTCATGATGACTGCAGTTGGCAAACTCAAAAAAATAGGAGATGCCAGGTCTAGTGGTGGTTCTCATGAAAAGATGTTTATTCCCATAGCGTATTTTATGGGAGGCACAATGCTTATTTTTTACCTTCAGCAATTACTGCTTTTTCCACGACGGCATTTGGTGTGGCTAATACAGATTGGGGCTATTCTAATTATAATCCTTACAATATCTATAGTGCGATGCGGGTTGTCATTCGAACAGCAGGCTTGATATGGTTTGTACGAGGATGTGTTTTATTGGTTCATGCCAGTGAACCAGGAGTGCAGCATGGACCTAAGGGCTTGGCATTTCTTTGTGCTGGCGTTTTGGCAATAAATTTTGAAGGTACGGTGGCTGTTGTTAATGTTATTATAGAGAAATTAATTTTATTATCGCAATATTCTACGAATATTAAGGGATGATTGCACGATTAATCAGGGGTGCGTTATATGAAACGGATGTTTTGTTGGTTGTTGTTGAGTTTGTTATATTTGCCAGTTGCATTTGCAGCCGATGAGCAAATACTCAAACCCATTTTGATCTTGAATCATATTAAAGTGATTGCACCGCATGAACAAAAGGGAGACGAACTTTATTTTGATATCACGGCTTTTTGGGCGGATAAGCCGAGAAAATATTATCAAGTACCCAAACCACCAAGATATTGGGCATCGGCTGATAGTGATAAAATTAATTCTGTGCCTTTGTGGTCTGAGCCGCTTAAGCCAGGACAGGTAGTGATTCTTCTTATCTCGCTCATGGATATTGATGTATTACCAATGGATCCAGATGATTTAATTGGTATTGTTCGGGTGAAATTAAAAAATGAGAATGGTGTTTTGCATGCCATATGGAGCATACCTAACCGTTCTATTGGGCCTGAGACGATTATGGGTCAAAAAGGCGAGATTCAAAAATTTGAACTGTCCGGGCCTTACGGAGACTATGAAATTTATTTATCATTGCAAAGTAAATAAGGGACAAGAAGCATTTTATTGTTCTTCTTCGCCACAAATTTTAAGATTATTGGCTTTAGCAAAATCTAAAATGGCTTGATATATCTGGGGACTGGAATCCTTCAGTTTAGGGTCTAACAGCACGCATTTGTATCCTTCGTGGTTTACGCTAGGCTGCAGGAGTGGTGAATAATGTATTCGGCTGTTTTTAAACGTGGCCATTGTTCCACTCATGCGCTCTGCCCAATCACTGGGACGAAAAGGCTTGCCATGCTCGGTAACACCTTCGATTATGATTTTTTTATCTTTGGATTCTGACATTTTTGCTACATAATAAAAACAGTATGTTTAGTATAGCACCATCCACGTTGCTGCAAAAATGCAAGACATAACCAAATATTAAAGAATGATTACTAATTGATAATGAGGCTTATCGTGAAACAGAAAGAAAGTCGTTCGGGCATTTATCTTTTGCCCAATCTTTTGACTACAGCAAGCTTGTTTGCGGCATTTTATTCTATTGTTGCCTCTCTAAAATTTCGTTATGAGACCGCTGTCATCGCAATTTTTATTGGTATGATAGCCGATGGTTTGGATGGCAGAATTGCCCGTTTGACAAATACTCAGACCGCATTTGGTGCTGAATATGATAGTTTGTCCGATATGGTAACTTTTGGAGTAGCGCCTGCTTTGCTTGTGTATAGCTGGAGCCTGCATCAATTAGGTAAATTAGGATGGTTGATAGCATTTATTTATACAGCAGCGGTTGCTTTGCGTCTTGCGCGCTTCAATACTCAAGTTGAAACAGCAGATAAACGTTATTTTCAGGGGCTGGCTTGTCCCCCAGCGGCAGCCATTATGTCTTCGTTCGTTTGGTTATGTTATCAAAATCATTGGGAATATTTTGGAGTGACCATCCTGATGGCCGTGATGGCAGTTACAACTGCTATTTTAATGGTCAGCAATGTTCGCTACCATAGTTTCAAGGAAATTGATTTTAAAGGTAAGGTTCCTTTTTTATATGGGCTTGTTGTCGTTATTTTATTTGTTGCTATTGCTGCCTACCCAGCCTTAATTTTATTTCTTGGATTCTTGTTGTATGCGTTTTCCGGTCCTTTGCAAACGTTAGCGGCATTACATCGCGTACGAAAACAGCGCCGTCAAGTTGCAGACGCAAGGCGGGATAACGAGAGACATGACGATAATACTTGATTGGATTAAGTGGATCGTTTGCCGGCAAGATGACGGAGTTATTCAGCTTCATCAAAACGATTATTGATAAGAGCTACCAATGCTTCTGTCATTTCTTGCTCGTCCGGGCCGTCAATCTGCAAAATAAGTTCAGTTCCTTGATGGGCAGCCAACATCATAACGCCCATGATGCTTTTCCCATTTATTGTCTGAGTATCCTTGGTGACATCAATACAGCTTTGAAACCTCGCTGCTGTGGATACAAATTTTGCCGAGGCACGTGCGTGCAAGCCCAGTTTATTAATAATGTTTATTTTAGTTTTAATCATGGCCGCTACAATGTATCACGTGATTGTTAATGCTGCAATCCTAGCACGTTGAAGCCAGGGAAAATCATACTTTGATTGCATTATACCTTATTTGTGTCATTTCCACGCAGGCGGAAATCCATCTTGCAATCAAAGTCATGACTTATTCAAGGAATAGATTTCAGCCTGCGCTGAAATGGTAAAATGTTAATCACATTGATCTTACTCTGGGGTTGCACAAACTTTGTAGGAATGTTCTATGAGTAAAGCATATAAAGACTCACTGTTTTCTGCTTTACGATAAGCGTTTCTATATTCAGGCATGCTAAATTGTTTGATGCTCTTTCCTAATATTTGTAAATGTTGGTCATTCTGACCCTGCGGAACGACGAAACCAAGAACCAGATCAACAGGCTGTTTGTCGGCAGCACCAAAATCAACGGGATTGAGTAATTTAAGAAAGCAGCCACAAGTCTTATTTATGGTTTCTGCGCGTATATGAGGAATAATGATGCCATGTCCGATGGTTGTACTTCCCAGACTTTCTCTTTTCCAGTAAGCATCAAATAAAGCCTCAGCGTTTAATTCCGGATGATTCTGACTTAATATCTGGCTTAATTTTAATAAAACAGCCGTTTTACTTTGAGCTGCTGAATCAATAAACACGCTGCTTGGAGTCAAAAATTCGCAAAATTGCATGATGAAGAAGACAAGAAATATCATGAAAAGTTTTAATATTTTACTTTATTCTCGTTATAAAAAGAAACACCATGATTTTTTATTCCTGCCGATGTAAGGCATGGTTGCTGCGAATACGATAATGATTAATGAAGGGGCTGCGGTGCACAAAGTCTGTCTATCGCAGACAGACTTTGACTTAATCCATGACAAAATGCTTTATTCACGATGATTGCGCATTTTTTCCTTATGTTTAATCAATTGCTTATCCAATTTGTCAACCAGGTTGTCAATAGCGGTATACATATCATCAGACTCTGAACTTGCATGCAGCTCGCCCTTGGCAACCAATACCGTGGCTTCCGCAATTTGTCTTAATTTTTCTACGTCAAATACCACGTTAATTGCTGTTATTTTATCAAAGTGTTTCTCCAGCTTATCGAATTTTTCCTGAGTAAATGCTTTTAAAGCAGGAGTAACATCCATTCGATGACCTGTGAAGTTGATTTGCATAACATTCTCCTTCAAATTGTTAATACGAATTACTACGAATTGATTTTCGTGCATGAACAGGCGGAATTCTCATTTCTTCACGATATTTGCTAATAGTACGACGTGCTATTTGAATGCCTTGAGCAGCTATTTGTTTTGCAAGTGCACCGTCGCTCAAAGGCGCTTCTGGATTTTCATGCGCCACGAATTTTTTTATGAGAGCACGGATTGCCGTCGGTGAACACTCGCCTCCTTGCATGGTAGGAATATGATTAGAGAAAAAATATTTAAGCTCAAATACTCCGCGAGGAGTATGGATAAATTTTTGAGTCGTTATCCTTGAGATTGTGGATTCATGCATATTAAGAGCCAAGGCTGCTTCATTAAGAATCAGCGGTTTCATTGCTTCTTCGCCAAATTCTAGAAAATCTTGCTGGTAGTCTACTATATAACGGGCTACTTTTAATAAGGTTTTTTGCCAGCTTTGAATGCTTTTTAAAAACCAGCGTGCTTCCTGCAAATTATTTTTTAAGAATTTATTATCGACGTGATTATTGCCGCGCTGAATGAGTGACGCATATTGTGTGTTAATGCTTAGATGAGGCAGTACATTCTGACTCAAACTGACTTGCCAATGGTTTCTTTTTTTTTCAACGATTAAATCAGGAATAATATATTTTGTATGTTCTCTTGAGATGGCGCTTCCAGGTTTTGGATTCAGATGTTGAATGATATCCAATATGTTTTCCATGGCCTGTTTATCAATATGATAGATTTTCATAAGTTGCCTATATTTGTGGCGGCCAAGTAATTCAAGATTATTTTCCATTATTTGTCTGGCTGTTTTTAAATGTAACGTCGTCTGGGGTAATTGTTCTAATTGGATTAGTAATGTTTCAGCGAGATTTCTAGCACCGCAGCCAAGGGGGTCCAGGCGTTGAATGCGGTGCAATACAACTTCAATTTCCTTTAAGGCTAGAGGGTAGGGATGGTGGTTTAAGCTGCTATGAATATCTGTCAAGGACAGTGTTAAAAACCCATTATCATCAATAGCATCGATAATTACTTCGGCAATCATCCTGTCTATATCACTGATGGGACTCATATTTAATTGCCATCGTAAATGATCTTGTAATCCGGTTTCCGAGCGGTGGATAGGTTCGTAGGTAGGGCTATTTTCCTTAAAATCACGGCCGGATCCTTGCCTTGAATACAGTGGAGACCATTGGAAATCAACAAAATCATCTTCATATTCCAGGACCATTTCAAGGGATTCATGCTCCAGCTCATTTGAAGTGGATTCCAGCATTGGATTAGATTCGACTTGTTGTTGTATTTCTTGTCTAAGATCAAGGGTGGATAATTTAAGTAATCGAATAGCTTGTTGAAGCTGGGGAGTAATAGAGAGCTGGCTCGCTAAACCCAGCTGCAGTGACGGCTTCATGTAAATCCTCTTTAATTTTACCGCTATTATTATCAGTTTAATCCATCCGGAATGATTATCCAGTGGATAGATGACATATTTTCGAACATAATGAGTAAAAATAAAGAATTAAATTGTAAAAGATAAGTCAGTTCAACGTTGTGGGCGAAGAAGGAAAAGGCTCCATTGATTAATGGAGCCAAGGTTTATTTTACTTTTTTCTCTTTGAATAAGACGTGTTTTCTTACAACAGGATCAAACATCATCAATTCCATTTTTTCCGGATGATTACGCGGATTCTTTGTAGTGGTTTTATAATAACCAGTACCTGCGGTTGATTCCATTTTAACTTTGATGGTCACAGCGGCCACAGTATTCCCCCTTTAATTAAATTTTTTCGCCTTTGGCTCTAAGTAGATCAAGGACGGCTTTAATTCCTAACTTATCAATAATACGCATGCCTTTGGTACTGAGTTTAAGAGTAACAAATCGATTCTCTTCTTCAACCCAGAAGCGATGGTTTTTTATATTAGGTAGAAAGCGTCTTCTTGTTTTATTGTTGGCATGCGACACATTATTTCCAGTAATTGGTCGCTTGCCAGTAACTTGGCATACTCTTGACATGTTGTTGCTCCAAAGTGCCCTGGCTTTTAAAAGCCGGCTTTGTTTAAAATCAGCGAATCGGCTGAATAGGATTACCGGTGGCGTTTTATAGCAAAAATTGGTCGAAGATGCAATGTATTGATGCATTTTTTGCTGATATACTTTGCCGCGGCCTCTTTTAGAGGCAGGTTTTAAAAGTAATAAATTTTATCAGGACTTATTGATGCATCGAACTATCAAAAGTTATGTACTGCGAGCAGGGCGAGTAAGCAATCGTCAACAGCTGGCGCTGGAGCAATGGTTAAAAGACTATGCTTTATTCCCGAGCGAATTGGTATGGAATTTAACTGAAGAGTTTGGGCGGGAAGCAGAAACTATTGTTGAAATTGGTTTCGGCATGGGTTCTTCGTTATTGGCCATGGCAAAAGAGCGTCCCGAGGTCAATTTTATTGGTATTGAAGTTCATAAGGCTGGTATAGGAAGCTTAGTGGCTGATTTGCATGATCATGCATTAAATAATGTGCGTATTGCGCCATTTGATGCCACCGAAGTGATTGAAACTTGTTTGATGGATGATGTTTTGGCTGGTGTCCAGATTTTCTTTCCAGATCCCTGGCCTAAAAAACGACATCATAAAAGACGCTTGATTCAGACAGATTTTATTCATCGCCTTGTGAAAAAAATTAAACCAGGTGGATTTATACATTGTGCAACGGATTGGCAAGATTATGCGGAACACATGCTTACGGTTTTTATGGCTGAGCCAAGTTTAAGAAATCAACAAGCCCAAGGTGGTTTTGTTCCCAGACCTGATACCAGGCCATTGACCAAATTTGAGCAAAGAGGACATAAACTGGGACATAAGGTTTGGGATTTAATGTTTATACGTTGTCAATAAGTATCAGAGGTTTTTAATAAAATACTTAAGTGCATTTTCATATATTTCGCGTACATTTTGTGTAAAATTTTGATATTCCATCACGATTCGTGTAAAATATGGGCTTGTGTTTTAATCTGGTCATGACCTATGTTTGAAGCATATCTGGCATTGCTTGATACTATTAGGCAAAAAAGGTTTTCGCTGCTTGTCAATAATATCCGCAAGGAAATTATAAAAACATTACGTAGCGACAAATTCAGTGCCAGAATGCGCCAATATCTGGAAGGGATGCATGAGGAAGGTGAGCCATTTACTGATTTTTCTCTTGAACCAGGCCATATTACGCAAATTAAAAAAATAATCAATGCGTTGTATCATGCAGAAATTGCCTTGCAAGATCTGGAATCGGTTAATCTCAGGGATGGTGATCGTAAAGTTGCCGATTTAGCCAAATTATATAACCACACTATCCATCATATTTATCAGGCTTCTTATCTAATAACACACCTGGATGTTGACCTAAGTGAGATATTCACCAAGGAGCTTGCTGCATTAGCCCCCTTACTTGAGAACTTTCATGCGTATGCTCACAATTATACCGAAGAAACCCGAACATTTTTAGGCGCTCTTAATTATCGGGACATATCTCATAAAACAGGGGTCATAAGTGGCATTGTTGTTGATCAGTTGCAACGGCAGGATGGTGAGGTTGATTATGAGTTCCTGACGCAATTTACGGCAACACTCCCCGGGTATCTGGATCAGTTTACTGCCTATATTCGGCGTTTTTCAGAACAAGTAACTCATGAACCGGTTTTTGATAAGAAAAAAATTGAAGAATTACAAAATCATGGTTTGCTTTTATTAAATTCTCTTGAAAGCCTGCAAGGAAGTAACAGTTTCTTTTTATCACTGAGAGCACTGCATTATATCCATATTATTCGCCATACGATTACGCTGACGATGAGCATTATTGACCAAGCAGGTCATATGACTGAAACGTCACAGGATACCATTCGAGATAATTTAGCAAAATTAAAATATGAGCTTTTACCTGAACTGTTTGGCTTCGTAGACAAGCTTGAAGCTCAAGCCATGCTTGAACCCGGTGTGCTGTCTAAGCCGTTAATGGCGCGAGTCAAGCCAATGTATCAATGGTTAATGTATTATGTTCAAAAGCTTGTTGATTTTTCACAGAAAGGTGAAGAGTTATTAATTATTGAAGATCCTAAATTCATTGCGGCAAGAACAGAACAAACGTATCAACGTCTTGCTGAAGATGAGGAAAAATTGTTTTTGTTGGCGGAAGCACAACATGCGGCCAATGAATTTTTCAAAATTTTGAAAAATCCTGGTTATCAACGAAAACGTCTTGTGGATTTGCCGGATGAGATCAAAAACCAATTGATCTTTTATTACAGAATGATGCAGCCGTATATGGCACGGGTTGATGTGGTCAAAGATAATGTGATCATAGCCGGATTAACCCAAACAAGGGATTTTTTCACTACGTTTTCAAGCTGGCTTGGACAATACTCTGATGGTATTCCTGAGATTGTGGCTCTGGAAGATAATTTGAAAGACGTGTTTGTGAAAGAGCAACGTTCTCGTCGATTTCAGCGTCAATTAAATCTGGATATTATCGATTCAGTTCACCAGAGTTCTGATGCTTCGAGCTTATTTCCTTATTCATCCAAAGAACCACCATTGGCTATAGACGAAGCGGTTGCTCTTGGTGTAGATGAGTCCAGTGTTTTAGCATTTGCAAAAACAGGCAGCCATAATCTGTTAGCCAATCCGCAAGAATTAACGTTTGCGCAAGCCATAAAACTATATAAATTTTATGAGATAAAAAGCATACAATCTGTCCATGCACTTAAAGCGTATCAGGACTTTGTTGAGCTTTTAAACACTCAAAATAATGCAACGTTGTTTGTGCGCTTTGATGAACCGCTAAAGAAACAACTGATTAGTTTATACCGTGTATTTCAGCCATACCTGGTTCATGTGACTGCAGGTGATAAAGCCACAGCAGAGTACGATCGAAAAATAGTACAGGCACTAACCGGTAATTTATCATCACGCACTGGTATTCGAGTGAGTGACGTTCATCGACTTAATACGGCTATTCATACGTGCCTTGTTGAAACAAATGAGCGTTTGGAAGCTAAGAAACAGGCTTTTGGACATAAGGCCAGTGCGTTATATCAAGAAGAAAATCGTGCTAAGCCATTGGTCCATGCGAAAGGCGCGGAAAGGGCTCATTATGTCATCCGGCAAACCGAGTATTTGCGGATTTTAGCGGATTTCAGAAGTTCTTTGATGCAATTAACGCAGGTATTTAATCATTCAATTAGAGAGAAATTGGAACCGGCCAGTGAAGGCATACCTTTCCCAGAATTGGAAGATGTTCATAAGGCATTATCCCAGAGCAGTCAGGTCTTGATGCTGAAACGGCTATTTAATGCCTTGTATTATTTGGAGCAGATTGGTGCCAGTCTTAATGAATTAAATGATAAAAGTACAGAAATTAATTACGTACGACATATTCTTAAGGCGAGTTCTTATGTCTATGAAATAATAAATCTTGGAAATGCATTGCGTTCAGAACCATATTTAGCGTTTATAGCACAGGATATTCTACAGAATGTGCAGAAAGGTTATGCTAAATTTATGCAGCTTGCCAGGCCTTATCTTATGGAGGCAACCGAAGAACAGCCGGATGAGAAGCCACAAGTTAATGCAGTTATGCTTTATTCATTGAATGCGATGATGATCTTGCCTGAGCATATTGCCGCTTTGCGAGGAGAAAAGGAGTTTCCGCCGGAGAGAATGCAGGCTATTCATAAACATGCTGAAAAAGTTGCTACTAATATTCAACGCATCATTGCACATTCTAATTCTTACGTTCGGTTATTGTTTGAAATACCAACCATGTATGGTTTGTTTCGTGAACTGAAAAGTAAGCTTTCGTTGATGGCGTCCTCATCCCATGATGCGGTGCTTGATCATCTGGAAGACATGAGAAATGTATTATTTCCCCGAATTTTATTAGAAGCGGATGAATGGGAAGATAAACTTGGGTTGAATCCTGGCACTTTATCAAGTGCGATGAAAGCCATATTAGATGAGTTTTATTGTGGTTTGCTTGAACCGTTAGATCTTCATTCTCGCCGCCATTTGGCTTTAGTGACCAGTGCAGTGCCTTTGGATAAGCGATTGGAGGCCACACGCCAGCGAATAAATCAGGCAGAAATCGAACAAGTCAGACTTAGAGAAAAGCTTGAGAAGTTGGAAAAATTGGCGGGAAGCATTTCTCTTTATAAGGCTCATAAAGCAAAGCCCACAACAACGCTGGCAACGGTGCAACATCTTGAGCGTAGCATGCGTGAACAGTTTGTTGCTGCATTGCCTTTGTTGCGGCAAGAGACAGCCTATCTTGATATTAATTCTTTACCAGAAGAGACAGGTAGTATGTCTGTGGATAGGGCATTAAATCAAGTGCATGGTTCGGATTTAAAGAATATTGAATCATTGGCCAAAGCCAGTATTAGTCATCTCAGAGGATTGCATGCTTCGCACCAGCTTACTATTGAAACGGCTAGAGAAAAATCAGCGTATTTACATGAACAAAAAATAATGCAGCAGGATTTCAACGCAAAATTTGTTCTTGATTATACAACCAGCGCTTTTCGAAAACACGCAAAAGCGTTTAGTTCCAGACCCTTTGGATTGGTTCATAGCAGCAGGGAATATAAGCGAAACCTTTTTAATTATCTTCAGGCAATGGAAAAAGAAATCGTCGAGGCTTCTTTAGAAGCTGAAGATATTAACAAGCAAATTAGTGATTTGTTAGGAGAAAAAATTAAGCACTTTGAAGAGGAGAATTACCAGAAGTATTACCATTTAGAGACCATTATGTTGGCCATAGAAGCGTTTAAACTTTATCTTCATAATGCAAACATTGAATTGCAAAATAATAATTCTATTTTCGAAAATAGAGAGACATTAATTATAAAATCGCAGTTGATTGAAAAGTTGGAAAATATAGCCAGAAATGAGCAGTTACCGATAGATGATAGGGTAGAGCAACTTAAAAAAGAGACAAGTAAACCCACGTTTAAAACCCAGATGCTTAAATACCATCAGTATGATCAGATATGCTTTGCCTGGTTGAAACAATGCGTTTTGTCATTTTTAGAGTTAATCCATTTGTACACACCGACTTATAAAAAACAATATAACAAACTGGTAAAAGCGGCTGAAGAAGTTCCGGAAACGGGCTATTTAAGTGCACGTTTTGGTTTGTTTTCTGCTCCACGTCGAAATTATGATTTGCCCAGCGAAGTCGTAGCAATAGATCCTGTGGCTTTACCCACAGCCGCACCAGTTTAATTCACGTACCTGCCAAGATTCTCCATAAATTCACTTGCAGCGAGTGGATTGAAAAATATTTGCCTTGATTACAAGAGTTTTTCATAAGTCCTAACCTTATTACTTGCCTAATCGCACCATACCCCATAAAATTCTATTTTTCTTTGCAAGGCGGGGAGTAACAACACATGGGGTGGAATGAACCGGATAAGGATAAAAATAAAGATCCTTGGAGTGGGAAAAATCAACCTCCGGATTTGGATGAAGCCTTAAAACGCTTGCAAGATAAGCTGAAAAAAACATTCCTCGGCGGTTCTGGCAAATCAGATGAAGAGCGTTCTGGTAGCAATTCAGGCGGTGGCATTTTAGCTGTTATCATCCTGTTAGTTGCATTCATACTTTGGGCTCTTTCCGGAATTTTTATCGTAGACCCAGCAGAAAAAGCAGCCATTCTTCGTTTTGGCAAATACGTAAAAACGGTTGGGCCTGGACCTCATTGGATTCCCCGGCTCATTTCCTCAAAAGTTGTGGTGAATGTTGATCGTGTGTCGGATTATTCTTATGCGGCACAAATGCTTACAAAAGACGAGAATCTGGTTTCGGTTGCCTTGGTGGTGCAATATCGTATTGGTGATCTTGAGGAATATTTGTTTAATGTTGCCGACCCCATTGAAAGTTTGCAACAAGCTACCTCCAGTGCTCTCCGTCAAGTGATAGGTCAGACCACGCTTGATGAAATTATTACTGAGGGTCGTGAAGCCTGGGGCAGTAGTGTTCAAGAATCATTGATTCATATTCTTTCGGGCTATAAAACAGGCATTGTCGTTGTGAATGTTTCACCCCAACCTGCCCGTGCTCCTGAGAATGTGCAAGATGCTTTTGATGATGCTATTAAGGCTCAGGAAGATGAAAAACGATTTAAGGAACAAGCTCGTGCCTATGAGGCGCAGGTGGTGCCTATTGCTGAGGGAAATGCCAAACGTATTCTTGCCGAAGCCAAAGCATTTTCAGAGCAGGCCGTGTTGCGTGCAAAAGGTGAAACAGCGGAGTTTCTGGAATTGTTGCCTGAATATTTAAACTCACCTTTTGTAACGGGTGAGCGCATGTATTTGGATGCAATGCAGCAAGTACTATCCAGTACCAGTAAAATTATTGTTGATGGCAAATCAGGAAACTTGCTTTATTTGCCGTTGGAAAAATTGATTGGGCAACCTCTTCCTAATAAAAAACAGGAGCAGGAACTGGCTAAAAATGATAATTTGATGGAGCAGGAAAGCGCGACTACCTTTGATGGCCGTGAAATTATTCGACCAACTGTGCGTCCGGGGAGGAATGATTGATGAATGCAACAAAAGCGGTTTTTGTCATCCTGATTTTCATCATTTTAGTGGTTGTTTTTACCAGTGTGTTTACCATTACCCAAGGGCAGCATGGAATCTTATTGCGTCTGGGGCGATTAGTGGATGATCCTAAGACCAATCAGGTAAAAATTTTGGCTCCAGGGTTGCATTTTAAGGTGCCATTCATAGAATCTGTACGTGTGTTTGACACACGTATTCAGACATTAGATATTAAATCTTCACGTATTGTAACCAAGGAAAAAAAGGACGTGTTGGTTGATTATTACGTGAAATGGAAAATTAGTGATCTTGCCCATTATTTTAAGGCGACGGGAGGTAATCAGTTTAAAGCTGAAACGCTTCTGGAGCAGCAGCTAAATACCTCTCTTCGCGCGCAATTTGGTAGACGGACTATTTCAGACGTTGTTTCTGGAGGGCGGGATGACGTCATGATGGTGTTGCGAGAAAAGGCAGAACAACAAGCTAATCAATTAGGAATTTATGTGGTTGATGTGCGTATTAAAGGCATCGAATTGCCGGCCAATACCAGTAATGCCATTTACCAGAGAATGCGGGCCGATATGAGAAAAATTGCCAATCGGCATCGCGCGGATGGACAAGCGGCTGCTGAAGCAATCCAGGCAGCTGCGGACGCTCAGGTCACTATTGTACTTGCAAAAGCACGTAGCGAAGGACAAAGCATCCGTGCTCAAGGGCAAGCAAAAGCGGCTGCAATTTATGCACAAGCTTTTAATAAAGATAAAAATTTCTTTGCACTTTATCGCAGTTTGAAGGCCTATGAAAACAGCTTTAATAATAAACAAGATATTTTGGTTCTGGATCAAAGCAATGCATTTTTTGATTACTTTAAGAACGGCCTGGTAAAAGGTAATAGCATTGATGCTAAGAATTAACTATAATGGCTGTTTGTAAAAGGGTTAAGCCATACTTAACCCTTTTTTATTGGAGATGATATTAGTGTTGGCCAATTTTCTTTCGGCGCTCGCCTTGGTATTTGTGTTCGAGGGTTTGATGCCGTTTGCTTTTCCTGAAAAATGGAAAAAATTGCTGCTAAGAATTGCTGTTCAAGATGAAAAAGTTTTACGCATTTCTGGGTTTTTCAGCATGATGGTGGGCGTTATGTTGCTTGCCATTGTTCATCAATTTGTAGAGTAAGAGTTTTTAATCATGGGTAAGAATGTTGTTGTTGTCGGTACACAATGGGGTGATGAAGGAAAGGGAAAAATTGTTGACCTTTTAACCCAAAATGCACAAGTGGTGGTTCGTTATCAAGGCGGACATAATGCCGGCCATACTTTAAAAATTAATGGGGAAAAAACAGTTTTACGCCTTATTCCGTCAGGCATGCTTCGTCCGCATGTGCAATGTTATATTGGCAATGGTGTTGTATTGTCTCCACAAGCATTACTGGATGAAATTAAAGAGCTGGAAGATAAAGGCATTGACGTACGCCAGCGCTTGCACATCAGTGAGGCATGCCCATTGATTTTATCTTCCCACATTGCGTTGGATAAAGCTCGGGAGTTGCATAAGGGAAAATCAGCCATTGGCACGACTGGTCGTGGTATTGGACCAGCTTATGAAGATAAAATAGCGCGCCGGGCTTTGAAAGTGAGTGATTTGCTTAATCAAGAACGTTTTGCAGCCAAACTTTCCGAACTATTGGAATACCATAATTTCTTATTGACCAATTATTATCAACAGCCAGCCATTGATGAGCAATCATTATTGCAAGAATCAGCAGTTTGGACGAAAGAACTTAAATCCCTGGTAACGGACGTTACTACCTGTTTGCATGAACATCGTAAAAAAGGCGATGCTATTTTGTTTGAAGGGGCGCAAGGCGTTTATCTAGATATTGACCATGGTACTTATCCTTTTGTGACGTCCTCTAATACGTGCGTTGGTAGTGTTGTTAATGGCGCTGGATTTGGACCACGGTATTTGGATTACATATTGGGAATTACAAAAGCTTATACGACTCGGGTTGGTGGTGGACCTTTCCCCACGGAGTTACGCGACGATATTGGACGACGATTGGCTGAGCGTGGTAATGAATTTGGGGCAGTAACTGGGCGTCCGCGTCGTTGTGGTTGGTTTGATGCAGTTTTATTAAGACGATCCATTGAGCTTAATAGCCTTTCGGGCCTTTGCATCACGAAGCTTGATGTATTGGACGGTCTGGAAAGCGTTCGTATTGCTGTAGCTTATCGGGATGCTCAGGGCAAATTGCTTACACGTCCTTTACCATCAGCAGAACAGTTTGAAGGCTTGGAGCCTGTCTATGAAGAGCTCCCTGGATGGAAGGAATCAACAGCGGATGTAACGGAATTATCCCAACTACCTGCAAATGCATTGGCTTATTTAAAACGTATTGAAGAATTGTTGGATATTCCTGTAGATATGCTGTCGACTGGACCAGAACGCGATTCTACGATCATGTTGCGTGATCCGTTTTCCATGCAAGCAAGCACCGTCGAACTTCGCTAATTTCAAATGAGTTTTTTGAGGCATGCATGTCCCTCTTTATGAGGGACGTGCCATGTCTTAGTCCTTATTGATAACACCACAAGCTATTCGCGCACCACCACCGCCAAGTTCGGGGTTGTCACTGTAATTATCTCCGCCGGCATGAATCATCACGGACATGTTTTGAAGATTACTGGTTTTTAAACGTGGCGCCAGAGTGATTGTATTGGCTGTTCCATTTTTATTGACATACAGCACTGGTAAATCGCCTAAATGCCCTTGTCCATAAGGTCCCCGATGCGTGCCTGTTTTTTGTGGATCAAAATGTCCACCTGCTTCCATGCCTTTATCGCCGCAATCAGGATGTTGATGCAGATGTAATCCGTGTGGGCCCGGAGGTAAATCTTTTAAGTCTGGGGAAATTAGTAAACCGTATTCAGTGTCTTTAAACACGACTTGTCCAAGCAATTGATGGCTACCATCTGTAGTATAAATCTTGGCAATGACTTCTGCGGCATAGCTGGTGGAGATACTTAATATAAAGGAGGTAAAAATAACCGGCAGTTTTTTCATGTTAATTCCCTATAATTCTTTTCCGTAGCGAAGAATTATAGCATACAATTAATTTGAGGTGCATAAGTTCAGATGGGCAATACATCTGGTCAGGGCATTCTATATTTGTTAAAATATTATACTCTTTGTTTCTTCGGTGTCTATTTATGACGTCGTTTAAAATAAATTGCATGCTTGCTACCACTATTTTATTGTGGTCTTCGGCATTTGTTGGCATACGCATTGGTTTGGTTGCTTTTACTCCAGGATCACTGGCCTTATTGCGCTTTCTCGTTGCATCTGTATGCATGTTGTTAATTTATCTGAATTTACCTTCTTGTGGAAAAATGCATTGGCGCCACCGACTGCGACTCCTCTTATTGGGAATGATTGGCATTGGTATTTATAATATTTGCCTTAATTATGGTGAACTTAGTGTATCTGCCGGTGTGGCGAGTTTCATTATTGGGTTAATGCCAGTCATGACCTTGCTTTTATCGATTTTCTTTCTCAAAGAGCGCCCAACGTTTAAGATGTGGTTGGGAATTGCTATAAGTTTTTTAGGTCTTTCATGTATGGCGTTTGCTGAAAACGCCCATGCCTCGGCTGGTCATGGCATGCTGGCCATATTGCTATCCGCGTTAACAGGCGCTGTATTTACGGTAAGGCTAAAACATTATCTTAACTATTATCATCCAATAAAAGTAGCTGCTTGGACAATATGGGGAGGCACGTTATTTTTGATGATGTTTACCCCTATGTTATGGCAGGAAATTCAAATTGCACCATGGAATGCGACGCTCGCAGGCATCTATATGGGTATTTTTCCAGCTGCTTTAGCCTATATTGCCTGGAGTTATATTTTAAATTTCATGCCTGCTTCAAAAGCCGCCATTTATTTATATACATTGCCAGTGGTTTCTACACTTCTGGGCTTTATTTTGCTTCATGAACAACCTGCTTTTGTTTCATTTACAGGTGGTTTGTTGGTACTTACTGGGGCGTTTCTAGCTTCTTATCAACGTCAGGATTTACCTGCCGTTTTGCAAGAGAAGCCTGAGAAAGAGATTGCCATGGAATAATACTCATTATGCCGCCTAAAGTTACCAGGAGGCAGGCAATGAACAGTTCGATGGATGGCTTTGTCATTCTGAATATAATTTAAAAAAATATGGATAATATTGGATTTCCGTAAGACAAAATAGTCAACAATTTAAAATCGCCTCGCTTGATACCGAAGTCCTAGAAAAGAAGTGCACTGTAGCCTATCAGAGTTGGGTATTTTTTGATTGGCATCTTGATGCTGTATTCATTTGCATGAATAAAACATGTTAGCAACCTCATCCCTAATGATCAAATCTCGCATAATTCACTGTGATGGGTATATACTCATTTTTTTATTTTGTTGAAATGAACCATTATGGAATTATGTATTGATAATACCCCCTATAAGATGCTTTTTCAGCCCTTGGATCTTGGTTTTACGCAAGTAAAAAATCGCCTTTTAATGGGATCAATGCATACTGGGCTTGAGGAAGATAAAGAAAATCTACAACGATTGGCTGCTTTTTATCGAGAAAGGGCTCAAGGAGGCGTTGGTTTAATTGTCACGGGAGGGTTTGCTCCAAATCGTTCTGGTCGTCTGGCTCCCTTTGCAGCGAAACTGGCGTCAGCAAAAGAACAGACGCGTCATGAAATAGTGACGCATACGGTTCATGAGTCAGGTAGTAAAATTGCTTTGCAAATTTTACATGCCGGGCGATATGGGTATCATCCTCTCGTTGTAGCACCCAGCAGTATTAAATCCCCTATTAGTCCTTTTAAACCGTGGGCAATGAGTAAAGGTCGCATCTTAAAAACCATAAAACATTATGCTCGTTGTGCGCGTTTGGCAAAAGGTGCTGGCTATGATGGAGTAGAAATCATGGGCAGTGAGGGATACTTAATTAATCAATTTATCAGCAAGCACACCAATCATCGTAGCGATGATTGGGGAGGGGATTTTAACAATCGAATACGATTTCCTGTGGAGGTGGTTCGCCAGGTACGTGAGGAAGTTGGTGATGATTTTATTATCATTTATCGGTTGTCCATGTTGGATTTAATCAGTAATGGCAGTAACTGGCAGGAAGTGGTCGAATTGGCCAAAGCCATCGAGCAAGCTGGGGCAAGCTTAATCAACACCGGCATTGGTTGGCACGAAGCGCGTATTCCAACCATTGCAACGTTGGTTCCTCCCGCGGCATTTACGCAAGTTACCAAGCGTTTAAAATCAGAGGTTTCCATTCCTCTCATTACGTCTAATAGAATTAATACGCCAGAACTGGCGAACGCGCTGTTGGAAGATGGCGTGGCAGATATGATATCTATGGCAAGACCGTTTCTCGCTGATCCACATTTTGCCGAAAAAGCGAGATTAGGAGACAGCAAGGCCATTAATGTATGCATTGCTTGTAATCAGGCTTGTCTTGATCGGGTCTTTGTCAATAAAGAAGCTTCTTGTCTGGTAAATCCAAGGGCGGGAAATGAAACGGAACTTGTTTATCAGACGGCTGCTCATCCCAAAAAGGTCGCTGTGGTAGGCGGTGGTCCTGCCGGCCTTGCCTTTGCTGCAGTCGCTGCAGAAAGAGGTCATCAGGTTACTTTGTATGAGAAAACAGATAAGCTTGGAGGGCAGTTTAATTTAGCCACAAAAATCCCTGGCAAAGAAGATTTTCAGCATACAATCAATTACTTTAGTCATCAGTTGCAAACATTTCAGGTGAATGTTCATCTTAATACCGAGGCTGAACTTAAGCATTTAATTGGGTTTGATGACATCATTTTGGCTACAGGTGTAGAACCCAGGATACCCGAGATACCTGGTATTCATCATGAAAAAGTCATGACTTATATTGATGTTATCCAGGGCCGAAAAATACCAGGACAACGAGTGGCCGTTATGGGGGCAGGTGGCATAGGATTTGATGTTTCTGAATGGCTTACTCATGAGCGACACGGCCAGGATCTTCAGCCCTTTCTTGATGAATGGGGGATTGATCTGACCGTCGAGCATCGAGGTGGGTTAAAGCAACCTACTATTCATCCCAGTTTGCGTCAGGTGTACCTACTTCAGCGTAAAAAGAAAAAATGGGTAAACGATTAGGAAAAACAACAGGCTGGATACATCGTTTAAGTCTGAAACACAAACAAGTCCAGATGCTGACGGGTGTTACTTATGTGCGGATTGATGATGAAGGATTACATTTGATGATAGAAGATAAACCACATGTGCTTGCTGTAGACTCCATTGTTATCTGTACCGGTCAAATTGAACTGCGGTCGCTCTTTGAACCACTGAAACAGGCAGGTCAATCGGTGCACTTAATTGGTGGTGCTTTTAAAGCCTTAGAGCTGGATGCTCGTCATGCCATTGACCAGGCTTGTCGACTGGCTGCTTTGATTTAAGACTTGCTATTTTTTCATAACCTGATGATTTTTAAAGAATCGACAGGTTATGACATGAGATATCAATATTTTTTATCCGTTGCAAAAAGTGAATAAGGGGTTGCATTTGTTGGTATAGAGTTTTTTCAGATTTTCTTAAAACCCGTCTAAAAAGCGCCATGTTATGGCGTATCAAACGAAGCGTTGCCCATTTAAGCATAAAAATAAAGTGCATAATGATGAAAAATTTGCTATTATAGTGAGCAATTTTTGCATTGTTTAATCTATTTTTACATTCTTTTGATTCCAGGAAATTTATGACCCAAGAATTAACAACCTTCGCTGCACTCGGGTTAGCCGATGTTTTATTGCAAGCGTTGGATGATTTGCAATTTGTAACCCCTTCACCCATTCAACAACAAACAATTCCTTGGTTGCTGCAAGGCCGCGATCTAGTTGGGTTGGCGCAAACTGGTACTGGCAAGACGGCTGCTTTCGCATTGCCAATATTGCAACGCCTCGCAGCCCAGCAACTGGACACCCAAGCCCTGATTATAACCCCCACTCGGGAACTGGCAATTCAAGTTGCAGAGCATTTTGAATCTTTAAGCGCCCATCAACGAGGGATTCGTGTGTCGGTACTTTGTGGAGGGCAGGATTATCGACCTCAATTAAAAAAATTACGAGAAGGTGCGCAAATTGTGGTAGGAACACCAGGTCGAGTGCTTGATCATCTTGAGCGCGGTACTCTGCAATTAGCACATTTAAAGACTTTTGTATTGGACGAAGCCGATGAAATGCTGCGTATGGGATTCATCGAGGACGTGGAAGCCATTTTAGCGAAATTGCCTGCTGAGAGGCAAATGGCTTTATTTTCCGCGACTATGCCGGCGCGCATTCGTCATATTGCCACTCGATATTTAAACGATCCTGTTTCTGTAGAAATTCGCACGGAAACGGCCACCGTAAAAAGCATTGAGCAACGGTTCCTCTTTGCCTCTCAACATCAGAAGCCAGGAGTCTTATTACGAGTGCTTGCTGTTGAAGAACACCAAGGGGTTATTGTGTTTGTTCGCACCAAAAATAGCGCAGATGAAACAGCAGAATTTCTGCAGCAACATGGTCATCATGCCATGGCGATTCATGGTGATTTGACACAAGCTTTACGTGAGCGAATTATTGCTCAATTCAAGCAAGGGGCAATCGATATATTGGTGGCGACGGATGTTGCTGCGCGCGGCTTGGATGTCGATCGAGTGACTCATGTTATTAACTATGATATTGCTCATGATTGTGAAACGTACGTTCATCGCATTGGTCGTACCGGGCGAGCAGGTCGCAGTGGCGTCACGATTTTATTTGTTACTCCAAAAGAAAGCAGGATGCTTAATATTTTAGAACGCCATATTCGTCAACGCATTGAAAAAGTAAAAGTTCCTACGGATGACATGATTCAGGCAGTCAGGCAGCAGCGTTTCTTATCCAGAATTAGTGCGCGTTTGCAGCATGAGCATCTGACTGATTATCATCGGGTGATAGAGGATTTTATAAAAAAACATAATATTGCAGCGGTTGATGTGGCAGCTGCCCTGGCCTTATTATTGAATCAGGATAAGCCATGGCAATCTGAATTATCTATTCCTAAATTGGAACAGCAAGAAGAGCGTGGCACAAAAAGAAAGCCTTTTGAAGCTCGGACTGAACGTAAAACAGGCAAATTAGAAAAAGGCCGAAAACGGTTTAATGACGAATATTCGCAGGAATTATTCCGGCTTGATGTAGGGAAGGTTCATGGTGTAAAACCAGGCAATATTGTTGGCGCTATTGCAAATGAAGCTGGCTTGCAAAGCCGGTTTATTACTGGATTAAAAATTCATGATCATTATTCAACGGTGCGATTGCCTAGTGGAATGCCCAAAGAAGTCATGCATGGGTTAAATAAGGCGTGGGTTTGTGGCAGACAATTGAAATTGACTTCACTTGGAATGGATTAATTCGACGAGCAATTAATCTGTCTTGATGATTCGACTCATTGATTGTGTTTTATCTTCAAGACTATAATCATTAATTCCATAGATAGACTAAGGGTATGCATGAAAATTTTGATTACTGCATGTGCTTTATTGTTTTCTTCGTTGGTTTCAGCGATGCCATTAAACAAAATAGTAGTGTTTGGTGATAGCTTGTCTGACAATGGCAATTTATATGAATACATGAAGCATCAATTTCCTCAAGATCCCCCTTATTTTCAGGGACGCTTCAGTAATGGGCCGGTTTGGATTGAGTTATTGACTTCTACTTATTTCCCTGAAGATTCTGCCAGCCATCTCCAAGATTATGCGTTTGGAGGGGCAGGCGTGTTGGATGAGGAAGATGACGATCCAGATTCTGCTCTGTTTACATTACGCCGTGAGGTTGACAGTTATTTACTTGCTCATCATGATAGAGCGGATGAAAATAGTCTATATGTGGTGTGGATTGGTTCTAACAATTATCTTGCTATTCCAGAAGATTCGGAAAAAGCATTGAATACGGTGCTTGGAGGAATTCAAAGGGATATCAAGCGGCTGATTGAGAAGGGCGCGAAAAATATTCTTATCGTTAATTTACCGGATTTGGGTCAAACCCCTGCTGCGTATGACTTTAATGAGACGGAACGCTTGTCTTATCTCTCGGAGGAACATAACAGCCGATTACGCAAAAATGTATCAGAACTGGAAAAAGAGCATCCAGATGTGCGCTGGATATATTTGGATGTAGGTGAAATTTTTCATGACGCTATTACCTCACCTGAAAAATATGGATTTTCTGCCAGCAAAATTAAAGGTACTTGTTATGATGCAGAAGTGACGGATGAACCCTCTTCTCAAACCATGTTAAAATTGGCATCTAGGGTAGAGGCTCTTCCTGGCCAGGGAACAGATCCTTGCGAAGGATATTTATTTTTTGACCCAGTGCATCCCACCGCCTTGGCCCACCAAATTATGGCAAATATATCAAAAACACTGCTTGACGAAAAAGGGGTTGAGTTCGGTTAACTTCTTTTTTTATTCATAGCGGCTTCAAGATGTCCGGCAGAGGTTCTCATTAAGAAGAATCTCTCGCCGGTAAAACTTAAAAACCTGTCTTCAAAATCGCTAGGCTTTTTAGCCCTCTGTATAAGTTAGACTTTGAAGACAGGTTCTAAGACGAGCAAAAACACTCATTTACTATTCAGCGCTATCTATTAATTCCATCCTTTGCTTGCGCAAATTTGTTCATAGGCTTTGCGAATTTTCTGGGTTTTATCGTTAGCCATTTTTATCATCTCTTCCGGTAATCCTTTGGCGATTAATTTATCTGGATGATTACGACTCATTAAGCGACGATAAGCACGTTTGACTTCTTGCTTGTTGGCAGTGGAATTTATTTCAAGTATGGCGTAGGCATGCTCAAGGGTGTTTTTAGCGGTGTGAGTGTATTGTTGTTGTCGGTAGGAAGATTGATTAGAACGTTGATAATTAGTCCGGTGGTTAAAATCTTCGTAGAAGCGGTATTGTTGCTGCAGCGGAGCAAAGCCTAGATAATTAAGGATAAGGTTCATTAATTGAATCTTGGTCGCCGTTAATCCATCAATTTGAGCGGCTTGATATTGAATGTCAATAAACAGTTTTAATAATTCCGGATTATCCTGAGAGGCATTTTTTAATAAAGTAAGCATGTACTTTAAATTAAAAGTACTTTTTTCCCTTCATTAAAAAATGTTGTGCTGCCCTTTTTTGCTCGTGATTAAGCCCCATTTGTTTCATTAAGGTGATGGCCATTTTTATTTCTTCTTCTGAAACGCGGCCATCGGTTTTTGCGATATGTCCCATGATGGAAAAGGTTGCTTCAAAAAAAATCTTTTGAACTCTTTTGCGTGTTTCTGCATAGTATTGCCAGTAAGGCCGTGAAAAATGTTGAGCGAGTCCTCGATCAAAAAAATTGCCAATAAGAATTCCAAATAAAGCGCCGGCAGGGCCAGCCATTAAAAAACCCAAAAATGCGCCAATCAATTTTCCCCACCAGGCATGGGAAGTAAATAATTGGCGTAGATTCATTTTAAGCTCGCGATTGTTAATAGGTGACATTTCAAATACGTATTTAATTGCATTAAAAAAAAACTTTTAGATTTATTATTTCACAAAACACCATATTATAAAATAATAATTCCAAATCTCAGTAATAATTTTAGCTGTACTTCTTGGATATTGATATGAAAGATAATAATTTTGGAATTTTTTTACATTTAACGACGAGATCGGGGTACAATCCTCAATGTTCTCTCATAAACAATCGAATTACTGACATTTAATCGGAAGTTTGAATAATCCGATTGTTTGTAGAAGTCTTGTTTTCAATTAATGAATGATCATTTTTTTATGCGCCGTTTTTATACGTTTTTTCTTTACTTGCTGATTCCATGTTTAATCATCCGGCTTTATTGGAAAGGGCGACGCTTGCCCCAGTATCGTCAACGTATTGCTGAACGGTTTCAGCTGGGTGTTATTGAGCCGTCTGAGGTTGACGTATGGATTCATGCAGTTTCTCTAGGAGAAATAGTGGCCGTCACGCCGGTGATCGATGCTTTATTGGAGAGAAAGTATCGGATCATGGTGACCACCATGACTCCCACTGGTTCAGAACAGGTGCGCAAGCGATTTGGACAGCGTGTTGCTCATCAATATCTTCCTTACGATTTGCCGTGGGCATTGCGTCGTTTCTTTAAAAGAATAAATGCACGTATCGGTATTATTATGGAAACTGAATTATGGCCCAACGTCATTTTTGAAGCCAAAAGAAGGAGGTTGCCTGTATTGCTTGCTAATGCACGATTGTCTGATGGTGCGTTCAAAAGCTACCAAAAAGCCAGGTTTTTCTTTAAGCCAATCTTGCAGCAATTTACTGAAATTATGGCGCAAAGTGAAGAAGATGCAAAACGATACATCACCTTAGGAGCCCCTGTTCAACAGGTGTCTATTCTTGGAAATCTAAAATTTGATTTGCAAACAACCATTCCCAGCGGTAAGAGTTTTTCGCAATTTAAAGAAATGTGGGGAAAAGAGCGGGTGGTGCTGATTGCGGCCAGTACTCATGATAATGAGGAAGAGCAGTTATTAACTCGTCTAGCTGCGTTGCAACAGGCTATTCCTTCTGTATTGCTGTTGATAGCACCTCGCCATCCAGAGCGGTTTCAAATGGTTTATAAATTAAGTAATAAATTAGGCTTTAACACGGCATTGCGCAGTCAATTTCCAGCCATTGATGCTCATTCAGAAGTCATTGTATTGGATTCTTTAGGAGAATTGCTTGGGTTTTATCAGTTGAGTGATTATGCTTTTGTAGGTGGAAGTCTTGTTCCCATTGGTGGTCATAATCTCCTGGAGCCAATTGCTGTACAAGTTCCTGTTTTTTCTGGTCCATATATATCAAATGCCAAGGCTGTAAGTCGAGATTTATGCACCGCAGAAGCAATCCAGCTGGTTAAAAATGCCGATGAATTGATACAATCCATTTGCAACCTGCATGCCCACCCGGCCATTAAGGCTCGCCAGATTAGTAATGCAAATGCGGTGCTTCGTGCTAATCAAGGAACGGTTGCGCGTTTCGTGAAAAAAATTGAAGATATTTTAAGTCCGCGGGAAAACCCGTTCGTTTAATTAATCCATGATTGTATGATTGACCGCATGTCTACGCAGGCATGCTTTAGCATGCCTGCGTGTCGCAGTTTGGAAGAGAAAGGCAATCAATTTCCTTGATTTTGCCGTTCTTTGATTTCAGACAACGTTTTGCAATCGATGCACAAAGTAGCTGTGGGCCGGGCTTCTAGACGACGTAAGCCAATTTCAATACCACAGGCTTCGCAATAGCCAAAATCATCGTCATTCAGCCTTTCTAAGGCGTCTTCAATCTTTTTAATTAATTTTCTTTCGCGATCGCGAGTACGTAATTCGAGACTGAATTCTTCTTCTTGGCTAGCGCGATCAGATGGGTCAGGAAAATTTGCAGCTTCATCTTTCATATGGGTTACGGTACGGTCGACTTCTTCCATTAAAGACTGGCGCCATGCCAGCAATATTTTTTCAATATGTGCCAGCTGGTGCTTATTCATATATTCCTCACCCTCTACTTCTTGATAGGGGGCTATACCCATGCTACTTACTGCATCACTTTTCACGTTAAGCTCACTCTCATTGTTTATATCAATTAATTGCTCTGGCATATCAGCCTCCTGCTGCCGTTCATCCTGTCAACGAGCCCTCTGCCTTTACTTTAAAGTTGGCTTTTAATCCAGGCAAACAATTTATATCTGGTCTGTAAACTAACTTCCACAGCCCTTATTATCCAACTGAAAAGCGCTAGGTATACCAAAAAACCTCTTATTCATCAACTATAGTCCATTTAAAATACAAATGCTTAAATATTTTCCAAGACAGATTTGGTACGCCATCCACCACTGACACGATCGTTTCCTTGAGTATCCTGCCAGCATCGAACTTTATCATACCCTGTTTGTTTTAACCTCGTTGTAACAGCAATTTTTTGATCGTATCCATGCTCTAGCAGTAATAAGCCGCCAGGCTGTAAACGCATCATGCTTTGTTGAATTAGATGATTCAATGCATCCAGCCCTTTCGTGCCACTGACGAGTGCCTGGCGCGGCTCAAAGCGAACATCCCCTTGCAAGAGATGAGGATCCTGTTCGGCAAGATAGGGTGGGTTTGAGACAATAGCATCAAACAAACAAGGAGAAACTGCTTCAAACCAGTTTGAACAAAAAACACTGACGTTTAATAGACCCAGCATAGAGGCATTGGTAAAGGCGGTATGAGCGGCATTGGGATTAATATCAGTAGCAAAGATTTGCCAATTTCGTCGTTCAGAGGCTAGTGCCAGGGCGATTGCGCCGCTGCCTGTGCCTAAATCAAGGATGGTGGCGTATGGCTTATTGGCAAGTAAGCTTAATGTTAGTTCAACGATCAATTCAGTATCAGGTCTGGGAATTAGGGTATCTTGATTGACGTGCAGGGGCAATGACCAAAATTCGCGAGTATTTGTCAGATAAGCAACGGGTATGCCTTTATCGCGTTGGAAAATTAATTGTTGATACGTTTGCCACTGGGGTGAACTGAGTAAATGCTCAGGGTATGCATAAAGAAAAGTGCGCGGTTTTTCCAGGCTATAAGACAATAAAACTTCGGCATCCAAACGCGCAGAAGGACTGTTTTTGGAGAGACAGTTTATCGCTTGCTGCAGCGCAGTACGAATATTCACCAAGGTTGTATTTGTCTGCTTTCCCACACAATGCCTTCTTAAAGTAGATTAATGATCTTGATTACCTAATTCGGCAAGCAATTCGGCATGATATTCCCGTTTTAAGTTATCAATGACCATGGATAAGTGACCGGCCATGATTTCCTGCAGTTGATAAAGGGTGAGATTGATGCGGTGATCCGTTAAGCGGCCCTGTGGAAAATTATAAGTACGAATGCGCTCGGAACGATCGCCGCTGCCTACCATCAGTTTGCGTGTTTCTGCTTGCTGTTTGCGTTGTTTGCTTTGTTCAGCGTCCAGAAGTCTGGTTTTCAATAGTGCCATTGCCTTGGCTCGGTTTTTATGTTGAGAACGTTCATCCTGACATTCCACCACCAGTCCTGTAGGCAAATGAGTAATACGAATAGCAGAATCGGTCTTATTGACGTGCTGGCCACCTGCGCCGGAGGAACGGTAAGTATCAATGCGCAAGTCATCGTGATTGATTTCAACATCATCAATTTCTTCTACTTCTGGCAATATAGCAACCGTACAGGCTGAGGTATGCACTCGCCCTTGTGATTCGGTTTCTGGTACACGTTGTACCCGGTGGGTACCCGATTCAAACTTTAACTGGGCATAGACATTATGCCCGCTTATGCGAGCAATGACTTCCTTAAAACCACCATGCTCCCCAGGGTTGGCACTAATGATTTCTACATGCCATCCTTGGCTTTCAGCATAACGGCTGTACATGCGGAACAAGTCGCCGGCAAAAATAGCAGCTTCATCGCCGCCAGTACCAGCTCGCACTTCCAAATAAATATTGCGTTCGTCTTCTGGATCTTTAGGAATTAAATGCCACTGCAGTTCTTCTTCCAGGGCTTCTTTTTTGTTTTTGCCTCATCCATTTCTTCAGCAGCCATCATGGCCAATTCTTCATCTTCCCCTTCTTGTAAAGCTTCTAGGGAGCGAAGTTCCTCACAAGCTTGCTGATAACTTTGGTAGCAGATTGCTATTGGTTCAAGTTGTGCATACTCTTTTGAAAGCATTTTAAATTGATTCTGATCAGCAATAATGCTTGCTTCAGAGAGCAGGCGTCCAACTTCCTGAAAGCGTTCGTAGATCTGTTCCAGTTTTAATTCAAGTGACTTTTTCATAAGAAGAAAGATGGGTTGATGCATTAAATAGGTACTGGGCAAGATCAAGTATGTCTTTGCGATTATCCCAGGCTGCTTGTCGTAAACCGACCGTTGGCGCATGCGTTAATTTATTAAGCAAACGTTCACTGAATTCTGAGAGCACATTATATTGGCAATGCCCGGCTGCCAGTTTTTGCATGGCCCTTTGCAATTCTTGTTGTGCAAGTTCTTGCATTTGTTGGCGATAGTCACAAATGACGTCTTTTGCTCTAAGCGAACGATGCCAGCGAATATAATTTTCCAACTCAAAATCGATTAATCGTTCTGCTTCTATGGCAGCAGTCCGACGTTCATCCATGCCTTTTTCCGTCATGACCTTCAAATCGTCAATATTATAAAGATGCACGCCAGAGAGTTCTTTTATATTTGCTTCTATATCACGAGGAACGGCTAAATCCAAGAAAAACATAGGTGCTTGCTGGCGTTTACTCATTGCTTGTTCCACCAGCATTTTAGTGATAAAGGGCAGTGGACACGCTGTCGCTGATATGACAACGTCGGCTTGCGATAGATATTGCGGGATATCACTGATGGTCAATGCCTCACCAGCAAATGTTTGGGCAAGTAATTTGGCCTTCTCATGACTGCGGCTGGCTACCATAAAATGCGATACTCCCTGTTTGTGCAAATATTTTGCAACGAGGGAGGCCATTTCACCGGAACCAATGATAAATACATTTAATGAATTAAATTCAGCGAATTGCTGACCAATTAACTGTACGGCAGCGAAGGCAATAGATACTGGATTATTGCCGATACCACTAAGATTTCTTATACGTTTGCTGGCATTAAATACGTATTGAAACACTTGTCGTAGATTATTTTTTATGGTTCCAGCGTGGCATGCATGCTGGTAGGCTTGCTTCATTTGACCAAGAATTTGAGGTTCACCCAACATCATAGAATCCAAACCGCTGGCAACCCGTAACGTATGGCGAATGCCATGGTGTTCATGATGCATGTAAAAGTGAGGGGAGAGAACACCCAATGGTACTTGCTGTTCTTGAGCTAGCCACGGTAGAAGGCCTTGAGGATCATTGGTATCGCAATAGATTTCTGTGCGATTGCACGTGGATAAAATAGCTGCTTCATTGATTGCAGGCAATTCCATTAGGCTATTGAGCACGGTGTTTTGAGCAGACACCGACAGTGCGACTTTTTCGCGCACATCAATAGGTGCTGTTTTATGGTTAAGTCCGCAAGCTACAAACACTGGAGTTTATGTCTGTTATATCAGTATGCAATGCATGAATTGTATACTATTGCCTGCCGGTTTTGTAGACTTAATGTGTTATTAAACTGGTTTGTTTTGTAATGCCCGCCTAAAAAATTTCATTTATTCTAAAGTCCTTTTAATTTCAGCCGTTAAACTAATTAGCTATTTTTTGAACATATTCAGATCCTGATAAGGGGGAGATATGGAAATAATTTTTCAGGGTAAACACAGCGGAGATGAAGCGGTTGCAAGCTTGCTGAATGTTATACGTATGTTCAAGGAGCGCTACCACATCAGTCAATTCAGAGAAATGCATTTGACCGTGACGCTGGTTGACGAGTGTGGAGAGGATGTGGAGTTGATTGACAGCGATACTGAAGAAGTATACCGAACGTTTGAGGTTTATCGCGAAGGTGGCGAGTTGACTAGACGGCCTGGTCTGCCTGTGTTGAAATTAGTGGTTGATAATACTCGGTAATGGAGTAATTGTGCATATTGTTTGGTCTTTACTGGCGATTATCCTGGGATTGCTGTTGGTGGTTGGTTTGCATGAAGCGGGACATGCTTTGGCCGCGCGTCTGTGCGGGGTCAAAATCAGACGTATTTCAATTGGCTTTGGCAGGCCTTTATTAAAATGGCAGAATAAAACAGGTTATGAATGGGTATGGGCTTTGTGGCCTTTAGGCGGTTATGTGCAATTGCTTAATTCCCGTATTGAACCCCTGCCAGTTCAAGATTATCCCTATTGTTTTGATAAAAAACCGATATGGATGCGCGTTATTATTTTATTATCAGGCGGTTTGGCAAACTTTGTGACGGCATGGCTTGCTTTATTAATCTTCTTTATGATTGGATACCAGCAAACCGCGCCTGTGATTGCCTCCATTTCCTCAACGAGTCTTGCAGCAGCAGCCGGATTACAGGCAAATGATCGTTTGATTAGCATTGCCGGTAAGGAAACGGCTTCTTGGCAGCAGGCGGGCATGCAATTCATTATGGAATTAGGGGAACAAAAAGTTCCTGTTGTTGTGCAAGACGTTTCAGGGGAAAAACGCCTAATAGAGCTTGATTTGACTCGGTGGCGATATACGCAGCAAAAAAATGCGCTGCTGGCTGGAATGGGCATCGTTCCCGATTTATCAAGCCAGCACCAGGAACAAGTTCCTGGTAAGTCTTTTTTACAGGCCGGCTATCAAGCATGGGTGCAAATCATCCAATGGCTGATTTTTTTTCTGATGATATTAAAACAATTAATGACAGGGGTTCTTCCTTTTGCTGTATTGCTTGGGCCAATTAGTATTTTTACGGAAATCGTTGCTTCATTTTTCCAAGGGTTGGCTGTGTTTTTGTATTTTATGGCAACAATGAGCTTGGCCGTAGGATTGATTAATTTATTTCCCATTCCCGGTCTTGACGGTGGTTCTATTGTTTATGCTCTTGTAGAAGCTGTGCGAGGAAAACCAGTTTCGGTCGCTCTTGAAGTGTTGTTGCATCGTCTGGCATTCATTATTTTTTGTGTATTAATGGTTCATTTGGTGATGAATGATTTGCAGCGCTATGTGCAAGGATAGCGAATCATATTTGCGTGATGGTAGGCGGGCTTCCTTCTCCTGCCTACCAATGTTCAAATATAAAGTTCATGCATTATACGGTGAGGCTGGTGGCTTCGGCGGTTTCTTCAGCAGCTACCAAGAGCGTTTCTTCTTGCAAACGGGCCAGGGCTTTTGCAGCAGAACGAGTCTGTTTTTCTCCATAACTATCCTCCTCAACGTAATACTTATAAGGATCACTGGCGACCAGTTCTCTGGCTTGGCAAGGCCTATAAAATGTCGTGGCTTTCGTCTCGGCTGTTAGCCCTAGCGCACAATGTTTATTAATAAAAGGAGGGGTATAGGCATGGTTACAATATAATTCCTCTTCATAAGCTTCAAGAACGGCTCCATTTTGATATAAGACAGCGGCATCTTCAGGATTGACATACACTGATGTATAAGTATCATCGCCTGTTTTTCTATAAACATTGGATACTTTTGCGCACGCATGCTGGCCGACAAAACCTACTATCTTTTTTTCAGGAAGTAAAAAACTTAACATTCTGGCCGGTGAGTTAAAATAAACGGAGCTTTCCGCATTGTAATATTCGTTTGCCGTAAAACAACCGCTTAAGACGATATTATCGATAGAAGTTCCACTGAATCGTTCTAATTGGCGGACAAATCTTGCAAAGTTTAGAGTGGCCAAAAACTCTGCTCTAGCTTCTCTTGGACCAGCAAAGAGCCAACCAGGGGCGCCGTGGGACTCAAGCCATAGTGTCAGTGATTCTGGTGGCTTTCCCCCGGTTCTGATGGATGCCTGTAATTGTTCGTCATCCGCTAAGCCATCCTCGGTTATTGGGAAAGAAAATTTTCTCGCAGTATTCATTTTTCCATAACCAATGTCGGTGACGAAATCGATGGCGCTAGTAAAATCAACGGAGGTTCCTGCTTCATCGTCATTGGGGGAATGGATAACGAGCGCGATTGGTTTTCTTTTTCCCGTTAATCCTGCGGTTTTAGGATGTAAAATTTTATAGATTTCTTTTCCCATGATAAGTCGCTCATAGTTAGTTAGAAGTGATGAAATTGAGTGTACGGTGTTTTTCTTAAGCCAATATTAAGTGTTTTTTTTATTAAGATAATTGCTCTGTGCGGGACAAAATTTAGATGGTTTTTGAGGATTTAGAGGTGAAGCAAAGGTAACTCGCTGATTAAATTCAAATAATTTATACTTCATTTCGCGAAAAAGGAGGTATAAATGAAGAACATCAGCGAGTTAAAGGGCATATTAGGTCAACATTTAGGTTGGCACAAGGCTCGAATTAATTTTTTTGCGCGAGCTTTAATTGGTTTTTTGCTGGCCCGGAGCATTAATTTTAAAGAGATTTCGGTTTTTATGCCTTCATTGGCGTTGATTGAATCACGCTATAAAAGGATTCAGCGGTTTTTTCGCGACTTTGAGATTGATTTTGATTTTATAGCCCGCTGGTTATTTTTATTGTTCTTTCATTCCTCAGATAAACTCTATTTATCCATTGACCGAACCAATTGGTTTTGGGGTCGAAGCAAAATCAATATATTCATGCTATCCATTTGTTATGAAGGTATTGCAATCCCTATCTATTGGCGTTTGCTTCCTAAAGCGGGCCATTCGACGGGTAGGGAACAAATTGCATTATTAAAGCGGTTTATCCAGCAATTTGGTACTCATCCGATTGAAGCGGTTCTTGCCGATAGGGAGTTTCCCAACAAAACGTTTATATCCTGGCTTCAAGAGCACAATATACCCTTTTATATGAGAATCAAGCATGACACGGCTGTCAAAATCCGGGCCAAAAAATATAAATCCGCCGGTGAAATCTTTGCAGGATTAAGTCCAAGAGTACATCATGTCTTTCATATGCGCCTGACTTTGTTTCAGCATCAACTCTATCTTGCCGCCAGTAAAAACGAACGCAATGAATTGATGATTATCGTGACTAATGCCAACCCTAAAGTTGCTCTAGCTACCTACTTAAGACGGTGGGAAATCGAATGTCTTTTTCAAGCCTTTAAACAGAGGGGATTTCAGTTTGAGTCAACGCAGGTTACTCATTCTGCACGATTAGAAAAAATGCTCGCTTTTATGGCTATTGCCTTTGCCTGGGCTCATAAAACCGGGGAGTGGCAGGCAATTAAACGGCCAATTAAGTGGACAGCCATTAAAAAACAACTAAGGCCAAGAACCAGCTTTTTCAAATATGGTCTCGATTTTATTCGCGATAAACTCAGCTCTTTTGGTTGCAAAATTGCCGAATTTAGAAAAATTATCCAACATCTTATTCCTCTTAATTTCATAACAGGCGCTGCTTCATGAAATTTTGTCCTGCACAGAGAGATAATTGAATATATTCGTTGCTATTTGATTTTTTTTGATACCATTGTTTTTTAATTACTTAAGTTAAATGATGCTTGTTTCAGACCATAAAAATCCAAATCATGCGGATGATTATCTCAGTGATGTATTATTCTTTGTGCGTTATGTTCCTGAAGCTTTGGCAGGTGCAGTTAAACACGCGGCTATTGGGGCATTGCTAGGTTGGGGAACCAGTTATGTTTGTTGGTCTGGTTTGCAGGCATTTGCTGCGGAACATCATGATGCAGTGGACTTAACTGGAAATCATGTAGCTGAGGGTGAGCAATTTCTTAGAATGTCGCGTCAGCCACAATTTAATAAAGTGACCCCACCTATTTCAGATATTTTGCCTGTCTATACAAGCGGTGTAGGAGCTTGTGCTGGTTTTTTCTATGGATTAAATAAAAAATGTCGGGAATATCCTGAGCGACTAAGACAGGAGCGAGAGTCCAGAGAAGCATCGCTGAATCCCGCCTGAGTGGTTCCTCGTTTTTCCATACGTGCGCAATGGCTGTTTGTTCATCAGAATATTTTTGGATTGGATTGCCTGGAGTGATTTTATTCCGATATTGCTCTGGCGCAACACCAGACATCCACCTGAACTATTCCTTGTTTTTTTAAAGTCCCCGCTAGTTCATTGGCTGTGCTGCCTGTTGTTAGTAAATCATCTACTAGGGTGATGTGATGGTAGGGACTGGTATTCGTTGTAAAAGAGCCACGTAAATTTTGTTGTCTTTGTTTGCCATTTAGACCGGCTTGAGGTGCTGTATTTCGTATTTTTTTACAGAGTAATGGTTCATAAGGCATCTTTAAACGGACCGCTAAATATTTGGCGAGTTCGTTTGCCTGATTATATCCTCTGTCACGCAATCGTCCTGGATGCATGGGGACAGGCACCAAGCATTGAGTATTATTCAGATCAGGGGGGGTCCTTAACATTAAATTGGCAATAAAAGAATTTAAATAAAGCCCTTCACGATATTTAAATTCATGCAGCAGCGTACGTAATGGTTCCTCAAAACGATAGCTGGCAAACACCCGATCGAATAGGGGTTTTTTTCGTATGCATTGCCCACAAACTAAAAACTTATCATCTGGCAATGGTATAGCACATATGCGGCAGGTAAAGCCTAAAGGGATAAAAAGTTCTGTGCATGTCTTGCAGATTGTTTCAAGTCCTTGATGATACTGATTACATAATGCACATATAGAAGGCAGTCTCAGTATTTGTGCTATACTTTTTGTTTTTTGACGCAGGCGTGTTAAATCCATGGCTAGCTTTGCTTTTTTATAAAGATGGCCTGACATTCCAAAACATCAGTGAAATCCACTGAATAGAGCGGATTAGGCGCACCAAATATTCCATTGGTCTATCATGAGTTTGAAATTTGAAATTTGCAATGCCTTTAATATCCATGCGCAGGAGTATGAGCAAGCTGCTAAAGTACAGATGGAAATTGGTGAGCGTCTTTTTGAGCGGTTGCACTATTTAAAAATTACACCGCGCTATATTCTTGATTTAGGTTGCGGTACTGGTGTTTTTACCCGGCGTTTAAAAAAACAGTATCCTCAAGCGCAAGTGATTGGCTTTGATTTAGCTCATGCGATGCTTATGCAAGCGAAAAAAAAACAGACATGGCGAAAGAAATGGTCATTAGTTAATGGCGATATGATGGCCATGCCGTTCGTTTCTGGTCTTTTTGATTTAGTGTTTGCCAATCAAGTATTGCACTGGGCTTATCCCATTTCTTCCGTCATGGGTGAGTTAAATCGAGTGATGAATTCACAAGGATGCTTAATGTTTTCTACGTTAGGCCCCGATACCTTTCAAGAGTTAAGGCAGGCTTGGGCCCAAGTCAATCGTTATGCTCATACTAATGATTTTGTGGATATGCACGATCTTGGTGATTGCTTATTGGCTGAACATTTTATTGATCCTGTCGTTGATATGGAAATGTTGACGGCTCATTACACTTCTTTGTCTCATCTTCTTAAGGCGTTAAAAGCGCAAGGAGTACGTAATATTAATCGGGCACGTAATCAAGGTTTGACTGGCAAAAGTGCCTGGCATAAATTTGAAGAAGCTTTTACCGCTTTACGGACGGAAACAGGCAAGTTTCCGCTAACGTATGAAGTTATCTATGGCCATGCGTGGAAAGGTATGCAACGACGTCTAGGTAACGGAACAGAAACCAGGATTTCAGTTGAGCAATTGCGAGGTGCGGTAAAACCTCAGTCTTCATAACACCATATAATTTAGATTCCAAGTTAAGGAGAAAACATGGAGTTTGTTAGTCGTTACATCGCGCATCAACCTGATGAACAGGGCATGATTCAATATTCGACTGAGGAGCATCGCGTTTGGCGTATATTATTCGAACGTCAATGTAAATTACTTGCAGGGCGAGCATGCAATGAGTTTTTAAAAGGATTAGAAAGCCTTGCGCTCACGGCGGATTCAATCCCTCAATTGCCTCATGTAAGTCGGCGTTTGGATTCGTTAACTGGATGGCAAGTTGTTCCCGTAGCCGCGTTAATTTCAGCTCGTGAATTTTTCGAGTTATTGGCCAAACGTCAATTTCCAGCAGCGACGTTTATCCGGGTTGAAGAAGAGTTGGATTATGTAAAAGAACCTGATATTTTCCATGAACTTTTTGGTCATTGTCCTATGCTGACGGATCCTGTCTATGCGGATTTTGTACAAGACTATGCAAAGAAAGTCCTGGAATTTCCAGAACAGGATTGGGCGCTTTTGCAACGGTTATTTTGGTTTACTGTCGAATTTGGTTTGATTAAAACGGCCCCAGGAATCAGGGCTTATGGTGGCGGTATCTTATCTTCTATCAGCGAAACGGTTTATAGTGTGGAAAGTGAGATAGCCATGCGAGTTTTGTTTGAACCGGTTGCAGCATTTCGGATGCCTTATCGAATTGATATGCTTCAGCCTGTTTATTTTGTGATTGATGAGTACCAACAATTGTATTATTTTGTTAAATCGGATATCGGCAAGCTAATTCGTCGGGCGCGTGAACTGGGTGAATATCCTCCTTTTTTCCCGGTCAGTGACAATAATCCGAATATTCACATTCATGCTTGTTAATATTGGCATTTGCTTTTGTAAAACGTATAGGCCATATCAATGTCCTTATAGTTCACTATGAGCATTGTATTTACTACCATTGTAATGAGTTGTTACTCTTGTTAATATCCTTGCATCTTTTTATGTTCATTGACTGTTCTATCAGGAGCATCGCTTGATAAAAGTATTAATTGTTGATGACCATGCTTTGGTGCGAATGGGTATTCGACGATTATTGGAAGATTTGCCCGACGTAGATGTTGTTGGAGAAGCGGAAAGTGGTGAGGTTGCCTTAACATTAGTGAAAGCATGCAAGCCCGATGTGGTGTTGCTGGACATGAAAATGCCCGGCATCGATGGTTGGGAAGTGACCAGACGTCTTAAGAAGTCTAATCCTCAGGTAAAGGTTATCGCTGTAACCGCAGTGTGCGCTGAGCCATTGCCGACTCGGGTTTTGCAATTAGGTGCCATGGGGTATCTGACTAAAGAGTCCGGGATAGAAGAAATGGCGGCAGCTATTCGTAAGGTACATAAAGGTGAAAAGTATTTAAGTGCTGAAATTGCCCAGAAAATGGCAATCAATAGTCTACAAGCCCCTCAGGAGTCCCCCTTTGATCTGCTGTCTGAACGGGAAATGCAAGTGATGTTGATGATAACCAGTGGTATGACCGTTCAGGATATTGCTGATCGATTATTTCTCAGTAGCAAGACAATTAATGGTTATCGTTATCGTATCTTCGAGAAGCTGGTGATTAAAAATGATGTTGAGCTTACTTATCTCGCTATGAAGCATCGAGTCATAGAGCAACCGCATAACCCATTAAAGGATGAGTGATTAATTTTTTCATATTGCTCATTCTTATCGCCTATATTTTTGTGTGTCTTGTTAATCCTTTTAAAGGCACGTGGTACAAAGCTTTATTTTAGACGTATACTTTCTTAAGAAGAATCTATTACCTTTCCCATTTAATTAATTTGACAGGTTGAGTTGTACAAATGGTTCTGTTTTCTGTCATCCCCGCGAAGGCGAGGATCCAGTCTGAACAGAGCACAGAGCCACATTAAATATGGTTTCCCGCCTTCGTGGGAATGACAGATAGCCTGTTAAATTAAATGGAAAAAGCACTAAAAAGAGATTCATTGATGATGTTGTTTAGGAATAGTTATTGCAATGTTAGATAATCTAAGTACTTTTCTTGCCAACTTAACGACCGAGCCTGGCGTTTATCGCATGCTGGATGCCAAGGGAAATGTGCTATACATCGGTAAAGCGGCTAATATAAAAAAACGAGTAAGCAGTTATTTTACCAAAACGGATGCAGGCGCAAAAACACGTTCGCTGGTCAATCAGATAGCAGCAATAGAAGTTAGTATTACTCGCAGTGAGACAGAGGCCTTGCTCCTTGAAAGCAGTTTAATTAAATCACTGCGCCCTAAATACAATGTTTTGTTACGCGACGATAAATCGTACCCGTTTATTCATGTCACCAATCAACACGCTTATCCCCGCATGGAAGTGATGCGTTATAAACATAAGCCTAAAAAAGGGGATTTTTTTGGCCCATATCCTAGTGTTACCGCAGTAAGAGAAATGTTAAGCACTATTCAAAAAGTATTTAAGATCCGTAATTGCAGCGACAGTGACTTTAGCAGTCGTACGCGACCTTGTTTGCAGTATCAAATTAAACGATGCAGTGCACCTTGTACCGCATATATATCGGAACGTGAATATCAGCAATCGGTTGTTGATGCGACACGGTTTTTACAAGGTAAAAGTCAGGATATTCTTACCGAATTAGAAATTCGTATGGAGGAGGCTGTCAAGCGTCTTGAATTTGAAGAAGCTGCCCGATTGCGGGACCAAATCAAGAGTTTACGCTTGACACAAGAACAGCAAGGCATGGTGCAATTGCAGGGAGATGCAGATGTTATAGTGATTGAGGCGCGCCCCGGATTTGCCTGCATTCAATGGGTAACTGTACGAGATGGTCAAGTGATGGGAAATCAGAGTTTCTTTCCTTCTGTACCAGCGGAGGCGTTAGAGGAGGATGATGGGGAAGCGAGTGTGTGGCAACAAGTTTTTGCTGCCTTTATTGGCTATTTTTATGTAGATTCTCCAGAAAGAATTCCACCGCTTATTTTGACAAATCATCCAATAGAAGATCAGCAAGCGCTTCAGGCTACATTGAGCTCATTGCGTGGTAAAACATGCCGAATTCAAACGAAACCGCGAGGGATAAAAGCCCGTTGGCTGGATTTTGCCTCTAATAATTTAGAAAAGGTTGTTGCGGAGTATTTAACTTCCACCACAATAATAGCAAAACGCTATGAAGCATTGCAGACTTTATTGAAGTTGCATGAAAAAATCATGCGCATGGAATGTTTTGATGTTAGTCATACACAAGGGGATTCCACGGTGGCATCTTGCGTTGTTTTTGATGCTCATGGCCCATCCAAAAAAGAGTATCGCCGTTTCAATATCACCGGCATCACTCCTGGTGATGACTATAAAGCGTTGGAGCAAGCTATTCGAAGACGATTTAAAAAACTGGCAGCAGAACAACGATTGCCAACCATCTTGATTGTTGATGGGGGTAAAGGACAAGTGGCGGCGGCAGCTCGTGTTTTCGATGAATTAAATGTAAAAAGCGTTAAACTGTTAGGAATTGCCAAGGGCCCGACCCGCAAAGCGGGTCAAGAACAAATTATTCTTGCAGACGAAGCACAGGAGATTATTTTACCGCCAGATTCTCCGGCATTACATCTAATTCAATACATTCGTGATGAAGCTCATCGGTTCGCCATTACGTTGCACCGCAAGAAAAGACAAAAGGCAAGCTTTACCTCATCGCTTGAATCCATTGCGGGAGTCGGTGGAAAACGCCGCCAGGCCTTATTGCGGCGATTTGGAGGATTGCGGGAATTGGCAAAAGCTCCTGTGAATGAAATCGCTAAGGTGCAAGGAATCAGCGAGAGTCTTGCGGCACGTATTTATGAGCATTTTCATTCTTAGGATCTATGTACATTATATTTCATGTTATGGTTGCAAATTGGTCTGATTGGTACCATATTACTTTTAAATTCGTTAGAGCTTGCTGTTCGTCTTATTCAAATGCAAAGTGACACTTTAAAACACAAAGTGGCACTCAATCACCCAAATTTTCGCTTCGTAAAATGAAATGTAAACAGACCCTAATATTTTCGCAATAATCATTGATTTTTAGCTAAACTTTTTCTGGAAATAGACGAAAATAAAGTTAAAGATATAAGTAAATGAATTTCCTTAAGGGAATTAAATCATGAGCAAGAAGAAACTGGTGGTCGCAGCGATGTTGTCTCTGGTAGCAGCCGTTGCAAAGTCTGCAGACAAGCCGCTTTATTATGGAACGGCTCTCTGTCAATATCCACAATATCAATGCATTAAAGTAGGTCGTGGAGAAAGCTGGGAAAAATTATTTCCTGATGAGACGCAACGTGACTTGGTTCAGCGGCTTAATCGCAGTTATAACTATTTATGGCCAGGAAAGGAAATTGTTGTTCCAACAAATCTTAATGAAGTTACTATATTTGATCTTTCTCCTTTTCCATTAAAAATTCAGTCGCAAGAAAAAGTGAAACAAATTATTGTGGATCAAGATAAGTTGGCGTGGGGTGCTTATGATGAACAAGGTCGGTTAGTCAAGTGGGGTCCCATTTCTTCTGGAAGTGATAAATGTTCAGATAACAGCAGCCCGACATGTCGGACTAAGACAGGCATCTACCGAATCTTTAGCAAGGAAAGTGAACGTTGCAAATCCAATGTTTTTCCTATAGGAAAAGGTGGGGCTAAAATGCCTTATTGCATGTATTTTCATAAAGGGCTTGCTTTGCATGGCTCCGATGATATTCCAGGTTATCGTGCCAGCCACGGATGTGTTCGAATGTTTACGAGAGATGCTAAATGGTTGAATGAGGAGTTTGTAGAATTATCAAATGAGCGTAATAATTTTTTGGGAACCAAAGTGGTGATTCGTCCAATAACTGACACTGAGAAAAAACAATGAATATAACTCCTGTGATGAAGCAAAATTTATTACCAATGGCTGCTTTTGTGTTGCTCTTGATAGGAATGACTACAGCCACTGCTGCCACCGCTGTTTCTAAGGAAAAAGAAGATGCCAGCAATCCTCTAGGATGCCGTGACGTAGGTTATCAATTCCAATTAAAAATACTTGAACTTCTTCCTGAAGAGGCGGGTGAGCGGAATTCATTGTATTTTGTCTTTAATAAATTGGATAAGCCGATTAATCTTTATCAAATGCGCCATGGGGAGAGTTCACGCAGTATTTATTTAAACCACCTTATCCAGCCCAAGCAATGGGCGGTATTATCAACGTGTGAAAAACAACTTAAATACATTTGCACGGTTGATGACAGTAAATCACACTATGGTAAAGTGGTGGATTGTGAACAAAGCGTGCAAGTATGTGAATTTGCCCGGGTTAGATTTGGTCTTAATAATCGGGGAAATCATTGGATAGTGAATAGCAATACCAAAGGTGGTGCTGTCCGAGAAGTAGTGCATTATGGCATTATCCCACAATAGGTACTCAAAATAAGGTTGATAAAACAGTATGTTATCGTGGCGCAATGAATAAGGGGAATCAAATGAAATCGCTTATGCCATGGTTTTGCTTGGTTGCTGCCACTGGCGCAGCATTTGCAAATGATGATCTGGAGGCTTATCGTCAGGGTCATTATATGCAAGCTGCAACGAAGCTTGGTGATGCTTCCGGGAAGGATCCTGTGGTGGATTACTACATGGGTCGCATGCGTTTATACGGATATGGTCAATTAAAAAATAATACGTTAGCGTTAAGGCATTTCAATCAGTCCGCTGAAAAAGGATTTTTGCCGGCACAAAAAATCATGGCCAACTATGCTTTGCTCGAGGAAAAAAACCCTGAGCAGGCGCTTTATTGGTTTAAAAAAGCCGCAGATGCGGGCGATACTCAGGCTCAAATGTATTGTGCTGCTGCTTATTTGTATGGCTTTGGGGTGAAAAAAAATCCGGGAATGGCCACTAAATATTATATTGCGGCAGCGAAAAATGGTAACAGCATAGCGCAGTATGAGTTAGCGGAACATTTTCTTACAAGCCGTAATGCCAAGAATAAAAGTCTTGGTTTGATCTGGTTGAATAAAGCCGTTGAACAAGGAAATCCCAAAGCACAATTGAAACTTGGTCAATTGTATGCTGCAGGTAATCAGGTGCCCCGTAATTTGGATAAAGCCAAGGAGTTAATTGAATTAGCCATTGCCCAGGATTATCTGCCAGCATTATTGGAAATGGGAGAATTGGCTCGTCAACAAAAAAATTTAACGTTGGCAAAAGAATGGTATGGCAAAGCGGCTGATAAAAACTATATCCCAGCACAGATTGCCTTGGCAAATTTGTATTTGCAAGCGGATAGTCCTGTTCATGATCCTCGTCAAGGCTTTTTATGGATGTTAAAAGCGGCGCAAAATCATTCCAGCGCAGCTCAACTTGCCTTAGCTAAATTATACGAAGAAGGCAACGTCGTACCCAAAGATGATAATCTGGCGCAAGAATGGAAAGAAGAAGCAAAAGAATCTGAAAAAGAAACTTCGATGAATGCTAAGAAACTGGCTGCGGAGTGGTTAAGCAATGGCAAGGCTTCAACATTTACTGCAAGTGGTTATCGTTTGGGAGGTATTTTCAGTGCTTGGCATAATCCCGATGCTTTAAAAGAAAATAATTATAATCAATCGCCACAAATGATTTCCGTTGATCGGAATGTGCTTTATAAACCTGATTTCACGATGACGGAACCAAATGAAATTTTTATCAGCGAATATTATGATGCATTGGCGAATTCATTAGGTCGCCTAGACTATTCAGACATTGTATTTCCTCGTTATCCAGTCAATCTGCCTAAACAATCAGAATTAATTGGAGCTTATGTACCCAATAGTCCAGCCATTATTCTAACCGATGAGCCGGCCTCTTATGCTGTGAATGAGATGGATGAGGCATTTGACGTAATGAATTTTCTGCTGCCAACAAGCGATAAAGATAAAAATGACAGCAATAAGAGCCTTTTTGAGCGACTTTATGGAGAGGCTATTCTGGGAAATCCCGATGCCCAATTTATATTAGGCCAAATGTATGAGAATGGTGTCGAAGTCAAACAAGATGTTCAGGAAGCTATCAAATACTATCGTTTAGCGACAGACCAAAAAGATTTACGTGCTGAATATAATCTTGGTCTTTTGTATCTCGAAGGCAAAAAGACCACAGCAGATTATCAACAGGGTTTGTCCTTAATGCGAGATGCTGCATTTAAAGGCAATGCTCCGGCGCAATACGTTCTGGCTCGTTTGAATGAACAAGGATTTAAAGATAGTAATGGTAATGAAGTGATTAAGCCTGATTGGGATGAAGCCACGGCTATGTATTATCTGGCTTCATCCAATGATTATGGTCCAGCTCAGTTTCGTTTGGCAGAAATTCTTGTTCGAGAAAAGCAAAAAGATTTGAGTGTTGCTGCAAAAGTAAAGAAAAATCAGCTGATTAAAAGCTTGTATCAAGACGCGGTGCTTCAGGGCATACAACAAGCAGCGCTGCCGCTGGCCTTTTTCAATGCGATGGATACTGATGCAAATAAACAAGCTCAGGCTTTTGAGGTGGCAAAACTTGAAGCTGCTAAAGGTAATGGGCAAGCGGCATTGCTCTTGGGGATTCTGTATGATCGAGGCATTGGTACGACTGCGAATCCTGCCGATGCAATATATTGGTATCAGCAGGCTTCTAACGATCCAGTCAGTGCTTTTATCCTTGGAACTTATTACAGCCAAGGGAAAAATATTAATCAGGATATGGAAAAAGGGAAAGCCTTGTTACAGCAATCGGCTGATGCTGGTTTCCCTTATGCCAATCTTAATTTGGCTGTATTAAAGCAGCAACATGGTGAAGAATTTTTATCAGAACTGGATACAGCTCGTGCGTTAGGAAACAGTAAAGCAGGACTTTTGTTAGCTGATTATTACTTATCTCTGGCTGATGATGAGACAAAAATGAAGCAGGCGCGTGATATTTATCAGCATTTTGCCAATAATGGTGATAAATTGGCGCAGTTAAAACTGGCTTTTATGTATGAGCAAGGATTAGGTGGCGCGGTTGATATTATCAGTGCTAAAGATTGGTACAGCAAAGCTGCGGAGCAAGGACAGCCGGTTGCTCAATATTTGCTTGGTCGACTTCATCAGCTTGGTAAATTAAATCAATATCCAGATTACGCAGAAGCGAAAAAATGGTATGAAGGTGCTCAAACAAGCTACCCGCCTGCTGCAGTTGCCTTAGGATTTATTTATGACACGGTGGAGGATGATTATCAGCAAGCCTCACAAAAATATGAACTTGCATCATTACAGGATGACCCTGTCGCGCAGTTTGACTTAGGATTGATTTATGAGAAAGGTAAAGGGCGGCCAGTTGATTTTGAGAAAGCTAAAGAATTATATCTTCAGGCAGCAAATCACGGACATACTCAGGCCATGGTGCAGTTAGCCGGACTTTACTTTAACGGCGCTATTGGGCCGAGAGATGAGCAGCAAGCGTTGCATTGGTATAAGAAAGCGGCTGAAGCGGGAGATCATGAAGCCTTATATCAACTGGGATTGTTGTCTGAAACCGGTGTGGCAACGAAACTGGATTTTGCTGATGCGGTTAATTATTATCAACAGTCTTCAGCAAAAGACAATACAAAAGCGACACTGGCCCTTGCCCGCATGTATCAGTATGGTTTAGGTATTGAAAAAAATAATCAGCAAGCGATAGAGCTTTATAAAAAATTGGCATCCTTGAATAATCCTTATGCTCAATATCAGTTGGCAACCTTTTATTATGAAGGTACAGCCGGTGAGCGTTTACCTGAACAAGGAAAGCAATTACTGCTGCGGGCGGAAAAAAATGGCAGTCAGCAAGCAAGAAAGGTGTTGCAATGGCTGGATGCTCAGTCACAAGAGCGTTCGAGTTACATTGAACCTATTGCTTTCGATCAGACGATAAGTATCCCTGCTCAACCAGCTGATTTAATGTATTTGGACGCTTTAAATGAATGGAACCGTGGTGATGAGGAATTATCGAGAATGATTTTGAATAGAATTATGACACAATTTCCCCATTATATTCCGGCAAAGCGTGCCTATGAGCAATTATCTCAGCAGAAAACATCCAGTATCTTTAAAGCATGACATCCCTTTTCTTTAAAAGTCAGGAGTGTCATGCATGGAGAATTTATCAACCTTGATCGTTATATCGTTCTATGAGGGGATTTAAAAAAAATTTTCCAACGTCCTTTTGAGTAAGGAGATTCTTATGACTAGGGTAACCATTGGAAATTATTTATTAACCCGCCTCACTGAGCTTGGTATTAAGGATATTTTTGGAGTTCCAGGTGATTATAACCTTGCCTTTTTAGATCAAATTATAAATTTCAAGTCGATACGCTGGGTAGGTAATTGTAATGAATTAAATGCGGCTTATGCAGCGGATGGGTATGCTCGCATCAACGGGGCAGCGGCAATTGTAACCACCTTTGGAGTGGGGGAATTGAGTGCTATTAACGGCATTGCCGGCAGTTATGCTGAATATTTGCCTGTAGTCAATATCGTTGGCGCACCAGCAACAACCGTTCAAAAACAAGGTGCTATCATGCATCACACGTTCGGGACGGGTGAATTTGGTATATTCATTGACATGTTTCAAAAAATATCGGCAGCCGTTGTTATTTTAGATTCACCCGAACAAGCAGGAAAACAAATTGATGAGGCTTTAGAAATTTGTTGGCTTAAAAAGCAACCTGTTTATGTTAGTTTACCAACTAATATGGTCAATGTTGAAATTGAGGCTCCTAAAACACCATTACATTTAGCTTATCCTGTTTCCCATCCACATGCGCTTGCTGAGTTGATTTCAAGAGCCGAAACGTTGATACGTCATGCAAAATCGCCCGTTATATTGATCGATTTTTGTGTTGCCCGCCATCATATGCAGGGGATGATTGATGAGTTGCTTGCACAAACCGGCATTCCATTTGCAGCTATGAATATGGGGAAAGGAATTATCAATGAATCGCAGGAACATTTTATTGGGTTGTATGGGGGCAATCATAGCACGTCAGGTGTGCAAGAAAGAGTAGAACAGGCTGATTGCCTTATATCGTTTGGCCCTGTTTTATCTGATTTTAATAGCGGAGGCTTTACGTGTAACCTTAATGTGGATACTACTATTGCCATTCACAGTAATTACGTGAAAATTCACCACTCGGTTTATCCTGATGTTTATTTTAATGCTGTGATCCCAGCATTAACCCGAGCACTAACAGGATATCAATATAAAAAAGACATTATTGCTCCTCGAAGAATGTCTACCTATCATCCAAGTGATGAAATCATTACACAAAAACGTTTCTGGATGGCCATGGCTGATTTTTTAAAGGAAAATGACATCATCCTTGCGGAAATTGGTACCAGTTTATTTGGCTTACTAGAAATCCCTCTTCCTGATCGAACAACGTTTATTTCACAATCTTTGTGGGGAGCTATTGGTTATACGGTGGGAGCATTGTTAGGTGCGGCAGTTGCTGCTCCAGCACGGCGAGCTGTGTTGTTTGTTGGTGATGGTTCATTTCAATTAACGGCTCAAGAAATATCTACAGTCATTAGAAACGGATTAACTCCAATTGTTTTTTAATTAATAATGAGGGTTATACCATTGAGCGAGTGATTCATGGGCCGGACATGATATATAACGATATTCAATCATGGAAATACGCTGAGCTACCAAAGATTTTTAGCAATCATGTTTTTACTGCCAAAGTAAGCACAGAAAATGAACTTGCCAATGCAATTATACAACTGAAATCTCATCGTGACAAAATGAGTTTTATTGAAGTCATGATGAATAGGAAGGATTGTCCAGAAAATCTACACTCATTGGTTAAAGCATTAAACAATAATAAAAAATTGTAACTCCCCACGTCATCCCGAGTGCAGCGAGGGATCTGCCTGCAGTGGCACAATTTTTAAAGTAGCGATGGATACAAATCGTTCCATTCAGGATTCAATGCATTAATCAAATCATGCTTCTTTTTTCGAGACCACCCTTTGATTTGTTTTTCTCGCTCAATAGCCATGACGATGCCTGAACAAACTTCAAAATAAACCAGTCGATCCACATTGTATTTTTGGGTAAATCCAGCCACCAGTTTATTTTTGTGTTCATAAACACGGCGTATCAAATCATGGGTAACACCGGTATACAAAAAATTATTGTGTTTATTGGTCAGAAGGTAAACGCAAGACTCCGTATGCATATACTATTCCTTGCTCTGTTGGACTGTATTGTTATCTCAGATTCCTGATAACACAGGGATAGTACCAGAAAATATAGATTGGATGGAACTGATAATGCTTAATCCTTGTTTACGGATCGTACTGATAAATCCTCGGATACGAGCAAATTGTTCAGCGCCTTGAGCGGTCCGAAAACCACCGGATATTTTTTGTTTGCATTTCATCATTCGTAAATCACGCTCAGCATCATTATTGGTAAATGGAACTGCCAGATCATGAAGAAACCGTAAAACGTCTTATTTGTAATGAAATAAACGCCACAAGAGGTTGTGACCTGTCCGTCGAGGTTGTCGACCCTGTTTGCCTTTGCATGGCAATGGCGGCAGCGTTTCATGATACGCCAGCCCATCTCGAATAATCTTCTTGTAGATGTTGGTCAACCGCTTGATGCGAGCAACAGGTATTGCATGATGTGCATTAAAATGACGACAGCGAAGAGCCACACGTAATAGTCGGGTCATAGCCTGTGCCCATGGTTCTTTGTCATGCTCGGTTATTGCTTTTAATTCATGCAAGTGATGCTGGTTGCATAGGGCATGCTCCACACCTCCCAAATTGTAATAACTTTTCCAGTGATCATGAATGACGGTACCTGAAAGGCCATCCAGTAATGATTTTCGTTTTGGAGATATGTGATAATAAGTTGCCGTTTTAGTCGATGCCACATGCAACCATTGTGTTTTTCCGGCCACACGAAACCCTGTTTCATCCAGGTTTTTTACGGCAGCAGTTTTGACTGCAGACAATACCGATTCTTCAAATGATGCCAATGTATCAAAGGCAATCCGGTTATATCCAGTCCGTGTTGCAGTAGCCAGTTGAATTCCGTACAGGTCATAAAACAACTGTTGCAGCCTGTCTTCTGGAATAAAATGCTGATATTGATAATACACGCTCCAACTACGAATAACTTCACCGTATTGGACAGGGGCAAGAACACCTGCAGGAAATGCTGCTGTTATCGTTTTATTACAGCACTCGCAATATTTTACTTCAGCCTGATGTTCCGTGACTTCAATTTTGGGTAGTGGAATATCAAAAACCTGGCGCTTCACAATTCCAATCACCGGCGTTGAAACTAATGAACCATAACAATCCGGGCATGTTAGCAATACATGGTTTTTGACAACATCTGGTGATTTAATCTGTTTTAACGTTTCGCCCTTGTGGCCTTTTGGGCCACCACTGTTACGTTTCCCATTTTCACGTAGTGATGTCGTACGGCATAGTTTGCCTAACCCGTCACTTGACGGGGGGCTTTGAGCTGTTGCTGCTATTCTTGTTCAGTCGTTTTTCCAGCTCTGCTATTCGTGCAGCTTGCTGTTCTACGATTTTTTCCAGTTCAGCAATCTTTGCCAAAAGCGTTGTGATGATTTGTTCATGGTCTTTCATGCAGCTATTTGATCATAACCGCATAATTTTTCAAGTGTTTTTTACATTAATTTAATACCTGCCAGTTGCTGGATATCCCTCGCTGCACTCGGGATGACGTGGGGAGTTACAAAAAATAAACTGGAATGTTTTTCTTAGGATTGCAGGGTGCTGTCCAAATTAAAAAAATAATAAATGCCACCTTGATTTTCTGTTAAAAAACCTATATCTATAGATACCCCTGAACTTCATGTTGCTATTAAGTATATTTAGTCATCATTTTAGAATACTTAATATAGTAGCAAGAGTTTTTTGGTAATAGATCATACAACAAGGAGGAAAAAATGAGTCTTATCAAACGTGATCCACAGTCATGGCCAAGAGATTATTTCAATACGATGTTGAATCAATTTTTACGTCCTTTTAATTTTGAGGAAGGGGCTGATGTAGAGACTACTCTGTGGAGCCCTGCGGTCGATATTAAGGAAAAGAAAGACAAATACATCGTGGTAGCCGATATTCCAGGAGTTGAAAAAGATGACATTCATGTATCGCTTGAAAATAATACGTTAACGATCAAAGGTGAGCGGCGCAGCGAGAAAAAAGAAGAAAAAGAAGGGTATTCGCGTATCGAACGAGTTCATGGCCAATTTTATCGTCGATTTGTTTTGCCTGAAACAACGGATGAGTCAAAAATTCAAGCGAAGTACAAAAAAGGCGTACTGGAAGTGATTATTCCTAAGAAAGAAAATGCTAAGTCAAAAAAGGTAGAAGTGCGTGTTGAAGAATAAACATTGCTAAACAAGCCGAACCGAATAAAAAATCGGTTCGGCTTTTCGGACTTAGAGCAACGGAAACGCCGGATGATTTATGCAGCCATCGCTTTTACACGGGCACTTAGACGGCTTTTAATACGAGCCGCTTTATTTTTATGGATCAAGCCTGTGCCAGCCGCTTTATCAATAATGGGTTGAGCTTTGGTATAAGCAGCCTTTGCCGCTTCTTTGTCTCCGGATTCTACTGCTTTGAGAACATTTTTAACAAAGGTCCGGTACATGGAACGGGCGCTAGCGTTGTGTTGACGCCGTTTGATATTCTGACGCGCGCGCTTAATAGCTGACTTAATATTTGCCACTTACAAATCTCCACTGAATCACATATAACAAAAAAGATTTTAATCATGCTCAATTTAAGGGAAATTGTCAAGATGTATGGCTTATTTAGAGTTGTCAGTATCTGGATAATCATACTTTTGGTGGTGAAACGGCACCATGATCAGGGCTTTTAACCAAGGCGTCTGCCAGTGTAAATAAAGCAATCATATCAAGAACTTTATTACCGTACTTCACTTCTATGATTGGTCGACGGAAAAAAATCGCTCATGTTCTGCTGCTGTGCTATAACTGCCAGATTTTTTAACAAGATGGTTTAATAGGGAGTCAAGATTGTTGTCTTTAAGTTCACTTTCGTGGGCCTGATACTCCTCTTTAAGTTCAAATACCAGTTTTTCTAATTTGTATTTTGTATCAGCCTCTAACAGCTTTGCAAGATAGATTCCAATAAAGGCAATTAATGCAGGATTAGCCGTTTTTGCTATGATATCTTCCAGTAATGCTTCGAGAGCAGCTCGATACGTTAGAATAGAGTATTGCTTACGCTCGGATATGGCTTTAAAAAAAGCCTCTTTGGAAGAGTGTGTCTTAGGAAAATGCCGCATTTTGCTTGCTTGCGCCTGCATGTATGCTTCCCAATGGTGTTTGGTTTCTGGGTCTAACCATGGGGGAAGTGCTTTTACCAATCGTCCGGATTCTTTATCCGTACGCCAAAACTGTACATTATCTTTTAAATCTTCATAAAAACGTGCAATAAATTTTAATTCTGATTCAGTCACAGAAGTATCAGCACGATTGCGATGACCGCTTGAAAAATGTTCCATCCTTAAATCATCAAGAACATAATGTACTTGTCTGTCATTTTTTTTTGCCCACAATAAACCTAATTTGCAAATGATCTTATGTTCGGACCATCCTTCAAAAAAGGGTTGACCATCCGTAGGATAAAGTGATGGAGAAATAGAACGAAAAAAATCTTCAAAAAAGATAAGTTCTTTTTACTGGCTCCATGCAGATTATTTTTGTTAATTACCCAATCTGAAAAAGGATTGATAAGCAGTAATTGATGATGGGCTTGTTGCGCCAAGACTATTTTAAGTGCTTCTTCCACCGGGTTTCGTCCTTTATCACTCGGCAAGCCATGACTTAATCCATAGAGTAAATCACCAGGTTGAAATTCGTCAGCAAGTGCGCCAAGGAATGCTTTTTGATGACTGATTTCTGCTTCTGCTCTTGTGATTTGTTTTGCCGCGGTAATATCATCGGGTTGTTGGTTTTCTGTTATATCCATTGTGATGGAAGTAAATTCCCTAATTTGTTGTTGCATGAATAAACTGGTTTGGTACCCGATGTCATTCTTGCTTAAATTAATTTCTGTTATTGTTGAATGCTCTAGGAGAGTATGAAGCAGTAATAATGCGCCTTCATTGGATATGAAATTATCGTCCAATTTTATTTTTTTAAATGATGACAAGAGTTAAAAAGAACTAAAAGAAAGGGAATATCAGTATCTCTTAAGCGACAATGACTGAGATCGATTTCCTCTATGTTTGGATGATCTTGTAATATAAATCCTAAAAATAAAGCTTGATCGCCTCTTTCCCAATGCTCAAATTTAACTTTGGTAATGTTTGCTTCATGATGTTCTGCAAAAAAAGCTTGGGTGTTAGTGTCATAGTACGTTTCATTGACATGAATACAATCTTCATCATAAATAAATGTTTCTCGTAAATGAGAGGCCAGTGAACCGCTGACAGGCTCAGCATTTGTTATGATTAAAACACCATCGATTAGCCTAAATTGTTTCATATTGTCTAAATAATGACATTTACTATTATTTTAGACCATAAGAATAATATTTAACCAATATTGGTGATTATTTATCATTTTAGGCTTCAGTAGTTAAGTATAAAATCACCTGCACTCATCTTTAAAATGAGGATTTACTGTGAGGTTAATTTTATCTTGATAAATTTAAAGCAATCCAAACTTCGCAGAGTACTAAATAAGATTAATGGGAAGTTTTGAAAAACATACTTGTAATAAAATACAAGAAAAGCTACGGTATTACGGCATTCATTATTGCTGAGGAAAGGACGTTTTCTTATAGCCCGACCTGGCTCAAAAATTATGGAATTGAGTTTAAAGACATAACAGGAGTTAAAATTGATAAAAATAATTCTAGGAATCTTATTTTTTGGCATATGGCAGATTGGATATGCAGGAAATATAGAAATAGTAAAATCACCTAATACAGCAAAATTTAGCCCCTTCATCAGTCTAGAAGGTTCTGGAAGCTGGGTGGCGTACGGTAATAGTCGTATTGAGAAAATCTCTGAAGCAGGAGGGGGTGGAGAGGGAAGCTCTGGCACTGGTTCAATAGTGATTGTTTCCTCAGGCAAGAGTCGTGTAAATCCTTTTGGTGGTCGAATTGCTGGTGGTATAGGTTATTATTACCGCGATCAAGTAATGCTGGTAGCAGAAACTGGTTGGAATTATTTTGGTGATGCTTCTCGAACAAGTCATGGGGATCGAAACTATAACGTAAGTGGTATTTTGGTAGGAGCAGATTTATTGCTTGGTTTAGATTACCTATATAATGAACATATTGCATTGTTCGGCAGAGCTGGAACCTTGTTAGAGCAGGTCATTTATAGCGCAAGCTCTCCAAATGCCCGAGGTACTATCAATGGAACTTCTTTGAATGTGAGTGGGTCTATGAGCGGTGCTCAAACCAATATTCTTCCGGAGCTAAAAATTGGAGTATTGTACCGTTATACTGATGCATGGGGTATGTCTTTTGCTTATATGCACGCGTTTGGTGGCAATCCTGCACTTAATGGAACATTTATAACCTCTGGGTCTAGAACTTCTTCTGTAACAGGCCAAATCAATACTCGAAATCCATCCATTAATTCTTTTTTATTGGGATTAAAATATAGTTTTTGTTAAGTGTAATAAGAGATTTTGGCAAGCAAATTACCCAGTTATGTTGCTTTGTTTTAATCTGTGTAATTTTTGGATAATTTGGAAAATAAAGATAAATATTTTAATAGTTTCTTTTTCTGTCAACACAAAGACGTAGCTATTACTCTCATCCTTTTAGGGAGCAATTTATATGTTGTTTGCTTCGTCATCTATTGCTCATTTGTGCAAACATTTATAGAGTGAAATTCAACGATGAATAGTATTATGGGTAACGAAGTCGTGCACCACCTGGATTATGCCAAGCTCTGTTATTTTTGTTCGGAAATCTATCTATAGATGTATTTCGTGTAAGTTTTTAAGTTTAGGTATATCATAGGCCACCTTATTGCAGTAATTGATAATCATGTCTGTGACAGAAACCATGTTGCCAAAGCGACAAAGCTTATTACGTTCAACTACTCTTGTGTCGGTATTGACTTTCTTCTCACGCATTATGGGATTTGCGCGGGATATGATTCTTGCGAATTTATTTGGCACCCAGGCGGGCATGGATGCTTTTTTTGTCGCTTTTAAAATTCCAAATTTTATGCGTCGCCTGTTTGCAGAAGGCGCTTTTTCACAAGCGTTTGTGCCCGTGCTTGCCGAGTATCAACAGACAAGGAGTGTTACGGATGTTCGTATTTTTCTTGCACGGATTGCAGGCAGCTTGAGTGCTGTTCTTTCTTTAGTCACCGTGATTGGGGTGATAGCTTCTCCCTATATTGTGTTTTTGTTTGCTCCTGGTTTTGGGGCAGACTCTACGCGGTCTATATTAGCGACTGAAATGCTGCGCTTAACCTTTCCTTATCTTATGCTGGTGTCATTAACCGCAATGGCTGGTGCTATCTTAAACACCTATGGTTATTTTGGTGTCCCAGCTTTTACGCCAGTCTTGCTTAATATTTGTATGATTTTCGCAGCCGTTTGGCTAAGTCCGCATTTTTCTCAACCCGTTATTGCATTAGCCTGGGGGGTATTATTGGCCGGTATTGTGCAATTGCTATTCCAGCTGCCGTTTTTATATCATCGTCGTTTGTTGGTTAAACCCAGCTTCATCATGAATGATTCTGGTGTAAGAAAGGTTTTGGCGTTGATGGTTCCTGCTTTATTTGGTGTGTCTATTGCGCAAATTAATTTATTAATTGATACCGTTTTTGCTTCATTTTTAAAAGTAGGCAGCGTGTCCTGGTTATTTTTTACCGATCGTCTGACGGATTTTCCTTTGGGCGTATTTGGAGTCGCTATAGCCACTGTCATTTTACCGCATTTATCACGCCGCCACGCCGAGCAAAGTTTGGTCAAATTTTCACGTGCCTTGGACTGGGGGCTGCGTTTATTGCTGTTGATTGGTATTCCTTCTGGGCTGGGACTGGCTTTATTTGCCATGCCTTTAATTGCTTGTTGTTTTGCCTATGGGGAATTCTCAGCGGTTGATGTTTTGCAAACTCAAAAAAGTTTATTTACGCTGGCGCTTGGGGTGCCGGCTTTTATGATGGTTAAAGTTCTGGCATCCGGATTTTATGCACGTCAGAACATTAAAACGCCGGTTAAGGTAGGGGTATTTGCCATGATCATCAACACATTATTTTGTGCATTGTTGATTGGGCCGTTGGCGCATGCGGGATTAACATTAGCCTCCACCATCGCGGGTTATGTGAATTGCGGAATGTTGTTGATTTTACTATTGCGTAAAAAAATTTATCAGCCATCTCCAGGTTGGTGGCGTTTTCTCCTGCAGCTATTGGTCGCTAATACCGTAGTTAGTGCTTATCTTTTATGGGCAGCTGGTGATGTGTCCTTCTGGATGACTAAATCACTGCTTGTTCGCATCGGTTTATTGCTAGGCCATGTATTGGCGGCTGTATTCATGTATGTGCTATGTTTGGGTCTTTGTGGGATGCGCCCTGCGCAGTTTCGTGGTCAGATAAGGGAGTAAGCATGCAAGCAGATTTATTTTATTGTACCGATGCTGAAAAAAGTTTACCAATCGCTTTAGTGTCCAAGACACATTATCTTGAACATGTGGATGGTTTGTCGGCGTTTGAGAAAAATTGCTTGACCATGCAGCAATTCAAAGGCGGCCTTGGCGAGGTTGCCATGATTTGTGAGAGTGATGGCATGCTAGTAAAAGCCTATGTTGGCATGGGGGATGATTCTCAAGCCAAAGCCATTGCTTGCGCGGTTACCCGCCTTCCGCCCGGGAATTACCACGTTCAACAGCCTTTGTCAAAAACAGCGCAACTGGCTTGGTCGTTGGCACAGTATCAATTTGACCAATATAAGACACCAAAGGCATTACCGAGAGTATTGTTGATAGGAAAAGAAATTTTTTCGTCTCTCTTGGCCGAAGCATCTGCTGTATTTTTAGTACGTGACTTAATTAATCGGCCGGCCAATGATTTAGGGCCTGTACAATTGGCAGAAGTACTTTCTGATTTAGCCAACGAGTATGGGGCAGAATTTCAACAATGGGTTGGTGATAAACTGCTGACAAATAATTTTCCAGCCATCTATGAAGTGGGGCGCGCTGCGGCTCAAGAACCAAGATTACTGTCATTGCTTTGGGGGAATGTTAATCATCCTCGAGTAACGCTGGTTGGTAAAGGAGTTTGTTTTGATACAGGGGGATTGGACATTAAGCCTTCAACCGCCATGCGTTTAATGAAAAAAGATATGGGGGGTGCGGCACAAGTGATTGGATTGGCAAGATGGCTCATGTCCCTTAAATTGCCAATTCGTCTGCAAGTTTTAATTCCGGCTATTGAAAACTCTGTCAGCGCCCACTCTTATCGCCCTGGTGATGTATTGACGATGCGGAATGGACTGAAAGTCGAAGTCGATAATACCGATGCGGAAGGAAGATTGGTATTGGCCGATGCATTGGTAAAAGCCTGTGAAGATAAGCCGGAAGTCTTATTTAATTTTGCCACCTTAACCGGGGCTGCCCGTGTTGCGGTAGGGACTGAAATGGCTGCCATGTTTACCAATAGCGATGCGTTAGCACAGGCGATAATAACAGCCGCTGAGGAAGTGGAAGATCCAGTCTGGCGTATGCCGTTATTCGCCGCTTATGCCAGCATGCTTGATTCTGCCATCGCTGATTTAGCCAATGGCAGTGCATCTCCTTATGCCGGTGCAATTACTGCCGCATTATTTTTACAACATTTTATTGATGCTGAAATTCCTTGGGCGCATTTTGATATCATGGCTTGGAATGTCGCCAACAAACCTGGTAAACCTGAAGGCGGTGAAGCCATGGGTATGCGTGCAGTTGCCCATTATTTGCTTCACCGTTATGGTTGATCTAACCTGACTGTGTACATGCGGGTATTGAAGTTAGAGTCCCTTTACAAGGTACGCATTTGTGGACGTTGAAGTGTCAGCTTTTCCGCATCAGAAACAACAGGAGCCATTTGCTGTCCAAATAGAGTCTGCTGCCTATGGGTTGCATACGCCATCATTCTAAATTGGCACAGTGAGTATAATTTATCCATATAGGCAGATTGAACATGGTCTTGTTGGGCTTGCCGATACGTCATTGCGGCCATTTGATGATCACCACGGTTTAAACAGAGTTCCATAAAGGCGGCGCGAACGTAATCATTCGCACAATGATGATTCAAGGCAGTTTGATAAAAGTGTTGACACAACTGATGTAATCCAAAACGCTCTCCTAAGACATGGATGATCTTGGAGATGGAGTATTGATTTAAAGTAAAGCCGTTGCCACAAAAAGAATACAAACAAAGGATTGCTTCACTGGAAGATTTGGCTTGCTCCAGAGTATGTATCAACTTCTGGTTTTCTGCACGATATTTTCCTTCTGTATCCATCACTGCTTTAATGGCCATTTTATTAAATAAAACAGAAAAATATCGTTCAAATTGTTTTGAACGTTCATCTTTTTGCAAAATGGCTGTCAGAGTACTTTGGACATTACCGATGATTCTCTGATGAATATCCAATAAGGAGATATTAAGATCATTCCAAGTTTTGCCTATTGTGGTCCACGCCATGAGAAAATCAATGGTATTTTCCAGATCAAATTGGTCTAAATTGCGGATTAGAGCCTGCATTAAACGGTCTTGAAAAGTATCTATGCTACGTTGCTGAGCATCAACCACTGGAATATTAAGATCGTCCCAAGTGTTGCCCATGTTACTCCAAGACCGCAAGAAATTAATAGTCTCATGAGCATTCAAACGTGGTAAGTTTTTCAAGACCACATTGAGGAGATATTGCTGTAAGTTGTTCGTGACTCTTTGATGTTCATCCACCATAGGAATATTCAAATGTTCCCAAGTTTGTCCAAGTTTTCCCCAGGCCCAGAGAAAAATGGTTAAATCATTAGGATTGAAAGAGGACAGATTGCGAATGAGGGCATTGATAAGCTGTGTTTGCAGATTTCCCGTTCCGCGCTGAGCATCTAATATTGGAATTGCAAGATCACCCCATGAACGTTCCAGTTTTGCCAATCCCCAAAATAAGGAGGCGGTTTCAGATGCATTAAAAGATGGCAGATTGATTATCATGGATTGGAACAAGATTCGTTGGACATTTCCTAGGATTCTTCGATATTCATCGAAGATTACCACATCTAGGTCATTCCAGGTTTTTCTTAGTTTTACCCAAGCACTCACAAATTGAATGGCATCTTGTCCGCTAAAACGAGAGACATTTCGAGCAATTGCTTGCATGAGAAGGTGCTGCAGATTGCCAACAATATTCTGGTGGGCATCCGTTAATGGAATATTTAAGTCATTCCAACTTTTTCCCATGGCGGTCCATGCTGTCATAAAAGAAATGAGGTGCTTATGGTCAAATGAAGAAATATTGCGGATGATGGCTTGCATGAAACGATGCTGAACGTTATCTATGATTCTTTGTTGTCCATCAACAATGGGAATATTAAGCATTTCCCAAGAGTTGCCCAATTTGATCCACTCTTCGATAAAATTTATGGTGACTTGTGCGTCAAACACGGCTGGAGTATAAATCAGTATATTCAACCAAATAGAAGTCGGATGGCTGGCATTAACTTGTCGTGGATTGAACATAGGTGGTTCCTTTTGATTCTCGTTGATTTAATTTATGTCATGTAGGAGCGTAATGTAACAATATTTAAAGATTCAGGCAATGAATAAGTTTTAAATAGGTCCATTTGAAATCATCTTTGATGATGAATTCATGGTATAGGTTACGTTGTGGTTTATCATTGTTTTGTCATTATGACCGATCCATTGAGAAAGTATTGTAGAATCAATAGAATGAATTTAAATCCTCTTTTTATACTTCTTTATGGACATAGAAAAAAATGCTCAAATAATTTTGCATATTGCCAAAGTTCTTTATATCAATGGTCAAACTACGCAACAAGTGGTGAGTGTTGCACAACAATTAGGTCAACAACTGAATCTGCAAGTTGAGCTTTTAGTGCATTGGGGTGAGTTGCAATTAATCGTTATTGATGAGAACACCCAAAGTAAATGTTACCCTGTGATTTCTGCAAATCCTACGGCTGTACATATGGGCCGGGTGCAAGCGATTATGATTTTATTGGAAGATTTTAAAACGGGAAATATAACGTTAGAAAATCTTGATAAAAAGGTCACAACGATTTCCAATCTTCCTCCTGCACCGACTTGGATGTTTACATGGGCGAGTGCACTAGGGGCAGTTGCGTTAGCAATTATTTTTGGTCTCAACGATTGGTCATCGGCATGCTTTATTTTTTTCAGTGCTGCACTAGGCGCTCTTGTACGTCGCTACTTAGCAACGATCAGCACGAATGTTTTTATACAACCTTTTTCTGCAGCGTTTATAGCTGGTCTCATTGGCGCATTGGCGGTTCATTCTCAACGGAGCGTTGCACCGCATCTGGAAGCGCTATGCCCATGCATGATCCTGGTCCCAGGCCCTCATTTATTAAATAGTGCGCTTGATTTTATGCGTGGGCGCATGCATCTTGGTCTGGCTCGTCTGAGCTATGCATTGTTAATCGTGGTTGCTATTAGTGTGGGTCTGCTTGCAGGTTTGTCATTACTGAATGTCAATTTGCCTATTGTATCTCAGGCAGCGCTTAAAGTTCCTTTTTGGAAAGATGTGCTTGCAGCAGGAGTAGCTGTAGCCGCTTATAATGTTTTCTTTTCTACTCCCCTCAAGGTATTGGCTTGGCCTATCGTCATTGGTATGTGCGCGCATTGGTTACGATGGATAGCGATGTCCGTTTTTGGTTTAACGCTTATGCAAGGCACGTTTTTAGCCTGTTTACTAGCTGGGTGTGTGCTCACCTGGGCGGCTCATAGGGAACAAGTACCTTTTGCTGCTTTTGGCTTTTCGGCGGTGGTCTCCATGATTCCTGGTGTTTTCTTATTTAGGATGGCTAGCGGTCTCATGCGATTAGCAAATGGTCAGGAGACAACCCTGCCTTTAATTAGTGGCACTATTTCTGATGCTATTACAGCCACCGTCATTATTTTGGTCATGAGCTTAGGATTATTAGTGCCTAAGTTAATCATGGATAACGTGTATTTAAAACATAAACAATAGAGAACAAATATTTCTTGGAGAGTTAAGTAATACAAAAAAAGCTTCTCTCTAATCAATCAATGGAATGAGTATGTATATCGCATTGCTGGTTGCGATAAGTGCGATAATGATCGCGGCTGATTTCTTTGGCCGCGTCATCAGAGGCTACGATTTCCATGATGCGTCGAAACCGTGAAAAAAAAGAGGGGATGGTGGTGGCCAAATTGAGCAAAATATCATTGTATCCACGTGGTTCTGATTCTGTTTTATAACCGATTTGTATAGGGGGCGGAGGCTCTGGCCCTTCCCCTTGCAGATTATGAGGGATAAAACTATCGTCTTTATAAGTCCATAATAGTTCATCGAGCCGTTCGGCATCTTGTTGATGTTCACAAAAAACAAATACTCGATGCTCACGAAGATAAGCCTTTTCTAACAAACGGCAGGCAAGCATCCAATGTGCCATGGGTTGTTTATTATTCGATAAATAAAAATCAATGCGAATTGGCGACATGACGTAATAACTGTATCAGTAATGGAACGGGACGACCTGTGGCATTGCGTTTTTTACCTGAAACCCAGGCCGTGCCTGCAATGTCTATATGCGCCCAGCGATATTTTTCAGTGAATCGGGAAAGAAAACAAGCGGCTGTAATGCTGCTGGCGGTGCGATCAAAAGCAGCATTCACCATATCGGCGATAGGGCTGTCAATGGCTTCTTGATAGTCATTATCCAAGGGCAGTCGCCAAGCTTTGTCGCGACTTTGTTCTGCTGCATTCAGAAGCAGTTGGGCAAGCTCATCATCTTTGGTCATAAAGCCCGTATATACATGTCCTAAGGCAACCACCATAGCACCCGTTAACGTGGCTATATCAATTACAAAACCGGGTTTGAAACGCTCGGCATACGTCAAAGCGTCAGCCAGCACGAGGCGACCTTCAGCGTCTGTGTTAATGATTTCAATGGTTTGTTTTGAAAGGCTGGTTATGATATCGCCAGGTTTTACTGCTGTTCCGCTGGGCATATTTTCTGCGCTGGCAACTAACCCTATGACATTGATTGGTAACTTTAATAGCGCACAAGCTTTGAGGGTACCTAATACGCTGGCAGCGCCAGTCATATCATATTTCATTTCGGTCATGGCCTCACCCGGCTTTAAAGATAAACCACCAGAATCAAATGTTATTCCTTTACCTACAAGAATAATTGGGGGCATCTCGCCACCCCCCACATAATGCATTTCAATTAATTTAGGTGGTTCTTTACTGCCTTGAGCTACTGCTAATAGTGCCCCCATTCCTAATTGACGCATTTCCTCTGCTTCCATGATTTTTACATGAAGCTGAGTATGTTGTTGGGCCAGTTCTATGGCTTGTTGACTCAGATACGTTGGAGTACAGATATTGGCAGGATAGTTGGCCAGAGTACGGGAAAAACGTATGCCTTCGGCAATGGCCTGAGCCTGATGAATGGTATCCTGGGTTGTCTCTGGAAGAAAAAAATTCAGGATGCTAAGACGATGTTTCTTTTTTTTACTTTTAAAATCAAGTAATTGATAGCATTGGGCATCAATTTGCAAAATCATTTGCTGCATTTGCCAGTCTGGGGAGTATTGAGTTATTGGTGGCATGCAAATGGTTGCCTGTGAGAGTGGTTGGCTGAGTAAAATGCCAATAACATCGCGAATGCATTTCTCCAGCACATCGGCTGAGAACTGATCTTTATTCCCACAATGAATAAGCAGCACACTGTGGCCATCCATCTCTGCTTGCCATGCTGTGTCTCCCTTTTCCGTTAGTTTGCTTGCAAGTCGTTGCAAGAGAGCCTGGTGAGTTTTATCGAAATCACGGATAAAATCAGGCAAGTTGCTATTATCAAATACACCAATGACCAAGCACTCGCTGGCTGTAAATGCAGGATTTTCAAGCAATTGATACTTCATTTTATTCCTTAGGAAAAGGCAAGCGTTTCTTATGATGGAATGAGTTTACTATATCTTTCCTCTTTTAGTAAAAAGGGTTGCCGCATAAAAATCGCATTTTTATCGGCGATGAGTATATAATGGCAAAGACTTGTCCAGCTTATTGACTATTGTTTTTGTAAGAGGCAAAAAACGCGTGCTCATCTTTCGTTATTTGGCCAAAGAAGTGTTTGTCACCCTGGTGTCACTCACCGCCATTCTATTATTGATTTTCATGAGTAATCAATTCATGCGTTATTTAAGCCGTGCTGCTAGCGGCCAAATTCCAGCCATGTTTATTATGAAATTAATGATGCTTGAATTGCCCAATCTTATGGGATTATTGCTTCCTCTTGGCTTTTATGTGGCCATATTGATTGCCTATGGCCGCTTATACGCTGAGAGTGAAATGACAGTATTACAAGCTTGTGGATATGGACCAAGGCAATTATTGAAACACAGTATGATTATGGCAAGTATAGTTACCATCATCGTCACAGTGATTATGATATGGGTTAGTCCGGTCATTGCCATTGAGCGAGCAAAACTACTTCGTACATCGGGCGTGCAAACTTTAATTCAAACCATTGTGCCTGGCCGATTTCGTGAAATCCGCAATGGAGAACAGGTTTTTTATGTCGAGAAAATGAATCCCTCGCATACTGTGGCACAGAATGTATTTATGGCTCGGCTGACGGAGAAAGAAGGAAAGCAGCAATGGGATATTTTATGGGCTGATAAAGCATTTGCAAAAATGGATGAAAAAACAGCGGAAGATTATGTCATTTTTCAGGACGGAAAAGCTTATCAAGGGGTTCCTGGACAAGCAGATTACCAGGTTGCCGAATTTGAGCATTATCAGACACGCTTGCCGCATCCCATTATAGCTTTAAAAGATGATGCTCGGACGGCTAAGACAGCAAGCCTGTGGCCGTTCAATAACTCTGACTTGCGTAAGGCAGCAGAGTTGCAGTGGCGTCTGTCAGTCCCCATTATGGTATTAACCCTGACTCTGGTTGCAGTTCCTCTTAGTCGAGTGAATCCCCGTGCTGGCAAGTATGCTAAATTATTGCCGGCCATTGTGCTTTATATCATTTATGCCAATTTTATGTTTGTTGCTCGTGATTGGTTAACAGCTGGTAAAATTCCTGTCTGGTTAGGCATGTGGTGGCTGCATCTTCTGGTTGCTGTCGTGGGGGGGCTGCTTATCTGGCGAAATCAGGTTAAATTCTCATGAAGCCAAAACTAATCGATCGTTACATTGCCAAAACCGTATTGTCTGCCATTGCACTCGTTACTCTCATGTTGGCTGGTTTACAGGTTTTTATTTATTTGTGAATCAATTGGATGATCTTGGTAAAGCTCATTATGGCATTATTCAAGCGGCATTTTTTGTATTTCTGCAAATGCCATATCAAGTTTATTTATTCTTCCCAATGGCAAGTTTGCTTGGTAGTTTGATTGGCCTTGGTATTATGGCAAATCACCGAGAGCTTGTGGTGATACGAGCAGCAGGAATGTCCATCGGACAAGTGACAGTCGCTGTGTTGAAAGCCTCCTTAATAGTGATTGTCATCATGACCGTCACGGGTGAAACAATCATTCCACGTTTAGCTTCCCTTGCCAATGATAAGAAACTGCAAGCGATGAGTGAAGGGCAAGCTTTGCGTACAGAAAAGGGAATGTGGCTGCGTAATCAGGATGACTTCATTACCGTTGGGGAGATATTGCCCAATGATGTGCTGCGGCAAGTGTATCAGTTTCATTTTGATACAACCCATCATTTACGCATCGCGCGCAAAATGGAGCAGCTAGACTTACGCCATGGGGTTTGGTATGCGACTGGCGTTTCAGAATCCCTCATTGAAGATGGGCACATCCAAGCAAAACATTATGATGAAATGCAATGGGATGTGCTGCTTAAGCCAAATATTTTGCGAGTCGGTAGTAATGAGCCGGATGAAATGACATTATGGGAATTACGGCAATACATCCGTATACAAAAAATGAATCATCAGACAGTACTGAATTACCAGTTAGCCTATTGGCAGCGCCTCTTACAGCCATTAACAACCATGGTAATGATGGTATTGGCTATTCCCTTTATTTTCGGCCCACTGCGTTCGTCCACGATGGGTTCAAAATTATTGGCGGGAGCCACCGTAGGATTTGGTTTTCATATGATTAATCGGATTTTTGGTCCTGTAAGTCAGGTATTTCAATGGCCGGTTGAAATTGCAGCATTTGGTCCAACATTGCTGTTTATGATGTTGGGTCTTTATTTGATGCGTCGAGTAAAATAATGTTCGTCGTACGTCATTTCGTTGAAGCCATATTCAATCCTTTTTTTATCATTGTTCTTGTCTTGATTGTTTGTACCTGGCTGCTTTTTAGAAAAAAGGAGTATCCTGTTGTTCGTGTGGGGATGGTACTGGTATTAATGGGCTTATTCTTGTGCAGCACTGGATGGTTACCTCGATTTCTTACTCAGCAATTGGAAAATCAATATCCTGTCGTGACTAAGGTCGATTCTGCCGTGCATTGGATTGTTGTTCTTGGAGGCGGGCAGGCACAGTATATCCATTCCCCCGTTAACAATCTACTTTATTCTGCAAGCATTCGACGGTTGCTGGAAGGTGTGCGCCTGTATCGACAATTGCCTGACGCAAAACTCCTATTATCCGGCGGAGAATATGGCGGAAAAACGGCAGAAGCGCTACGGTTAGCAACTTTAACAAGCTGGTTTGCTATTCCAATGAATGATGTGATTTTAGAGTCTGGTTCAATCAATACGGAGGAACAAGCTAGAGCCATTAAAAAATGGCTAAATCATGCTCCTTTTTATCTGGTGACTTCCGCCATCCATATGCCTCGGGCCATTGCGTTATGTCGCGCTCAAGGATTGCAACCTATAGCTGCCCCTACCGATTTTACTTATTATTGGTATGATGAGCGCTGGCATAAAATGTATGTGCCTAATCCAAATAACCTGGTTTATCTAACTATTGCGTGGCATGAGATCTTAGGCAGAACATGGGCATGGCTAAGAGGCGAGTCTAAGCTTCTTTAGTGTCTTCTTCTAACCAGTTGGATAAGACGCTGATGATTTTACGCGCTTGTTCTTCGCTGGAAATGTTAAATTTCGACTTTTGCCAATATTGATTATTACGCTTTTGATAACGTCGTATCGAATATTTTACCGGACCGTACATTTGTTTTTTATTATCCCAATCCTGATAGCGGAACAGTATGGTCGTCCAGGCTCCTTTAGAAAGGACATGCTTATCCAGTTCTTTAATAGTTTCAACACCATTTTCGCTATAAGCAATGGTTAACTCTTCAATATGTTCACTCATCATTATTTCCAGTATGAATCAGTTTCAACGACAATCAAACTGATGAACACCGGATTATAGCCTGATGAATATCAAGAAAATATTGAAATTTGGCAGGTATTGACCGGTGCAAAGCAAATTTATTGGATGGATTGTAGTGTGCCATTAACAAAAGTCAAGCTCATCGGTTGCTGATATTGATCAACCTGATATACCCAGACCTCTGGGTTTGCGCTAGCCGGAATGGGTTGGTTAATGTATGTGTTGTTAACCATGGCTGGATTACCGCAGGCTGAATAAACACTGTTTTCGTCGTCTCCAATTTGGATGTTTGTCCCGCCACACAGGCTCATGGCGTTCGTGCTCGAGCCATTAATTCTGACACTACTGACTTTTTGATTAACAATGTCTACTTCAAGACTGATACCTGTTGAACCACTAGGCAACGACCATTGATTAAAAATGGGATTTAACGTTGGATAGACACTGCCTGTATTAAGATTAGTGTAAATTAATTGTTTCACAGGTATTCGTTGGGTGACACTCTGACCGCCTGTGCGCTTGCTAAGAGGCTGGCCGCAAGCAGCAATAACTTGATTGGCTGTCATGCCTACATTAATATAGCCATGATTTTGCGGACAATACACGGATTGATCCGCCAGTGAAACCAATGGAAATGAAATACCAAGCAATAAAAGGAATGTTGATTTCATTTTTGTCTCTACCATTAGTATCGTTTTCTAAATTATAGCTCGGCTTGTCTGATTTTGCCTTTGTTTGTTTTGATACGTATCTATTAAATCAAACGAAGTGGCAATAGGCCACTAATGAATAAAGTAATGACTTTTAGAATAACCATCATGATAAAAGGAGAAAAATCGAAGCCAGAAATATCTGGAATGATGCGACGACCTATACGAAATAAGGGTTCGGTGATGAGGTATAAAAAATCAGCAGCAGGATGACGCCATCCTGGGTTAACCCAACTCATAACGACTCGAATAACGATGGCATAAAAAAGCAGGTTGCAGGGTTGTATAATGAGATCAGCAAGGGTGTATGCCAATAAATAAGTTATTGGCATGATAATTCCTAAAAAAATTAGTCCCATCAAAACAAACTTTATAAGTTCTAAAATAACCAAAATGGTAAAGGCGGCCCAGTCATAGCGCGGTGGGCGTTTTTGCGGAAAAAGACGCTCCAGTGGGGCAATAATTGGATTAGTAAGTGTGAAAATGGCTTGGCTTACCGGGTGTAAGGCACTGACACGAAGGTATCGTAATGCAATGCGGGCCCATAAAAAGAAAGTTAACAGGCTGAAAAACAGGGAGAACAGGAAATGTCCAACATTGGCTAATCCGGTCATATTATATTCTCTTTAAGTATGATTTATAGTTTGTAACTCACGAGCTCTTTCAAAAGCGGCATTCATGGCTGAAAGAACCAGTTTATCCAATCCTTGCTTGCTAAATACCTCAATCGCTGCAGCGGTTGTGCCTGCCGGAGAAGTAACCTGTTGTCTTAATGCAGCAAGATGCATTTGATTTTCAGATGCCAAGCTTAACGCACCTTCGAATGTTTGTAACGTAAAAATTTTTGCGATGTCTTCTTCGAGACCTAACGCTGTAGCTGCTTTAATCATGGCTTCCATGAACAAAAAAACATACGCTGGCCCACTGCCGGAAAGAGCGGTAAATGAATCGATTTGTTGTTCATTCAAAATCCATGTTGATAAGCCAATGCTGGAAAAAATAGTTTCTGTCCAGGCTGCTTGTTCGGCGCTAACAAATTCATTAGCAATCATGGGAGTGGCTGCTTTACCAACGGCAGCAGCCATATTGGGCATGGCTCGCACAATCGCAAGAGGTTTATTGATTTGTCTTGCAAACCAAGACAGACTGATGCCGGCAGCGACTGAAATAATTAAACAATGAGCTGGAATGGCGTGTTTGATTTGAGCAAATACAACAGGCATTTGTGCCGGTTTGACTGCCAATATAAGAATGTCGACTCTTGGAATAATCGCTGCATTATCATGATGCGTGTGGATACCATACTCATTGATTCCAATGGACAATGATGGAGCTGTAGCCCACAGTTGATGATGGTTGTTTTTAATAAACCCTGCGCAATGGCTTTTGCCATGTTTCCAAAACCAATAAATCCTATCTTCACCGACGTTCACCAAAAATAGTTTGCCCAATGCGTACCATGGTACTTCCGGCGCGTATGGCGACTTGAAAATCCCCACTCATACCCATGGATAAAGTATCCATATGGATATGCAGCTGCTTGTTTAACGAATGCAGCAAGGCAGTTAATTTCTGAAAAGATAAATACAACTGCAGTTCATCATGACCTTGTTTGGGGATTAACATCAGACCACGTAAATGCAAGCGAGGCAATAATAAAATAGCGGATGCCAATTCTGCTGCTTGTTCAGGATGAATGCCGGCTTTTTTTTCATCATCATCATTAATTTGAATGCAAACATTCAGTGCGGGCAAAGATTGCGGTCGAGCATCATTTAACCGTTGAGCAATGGATGCACGACAAACACTATGAACCCAGCTGAAATAGTGGGCAATAGGTCGGCACTTATTACTTTGGATTGGGCCAATGAAATGCCATGTTATTGGCAGTTTTGCAAGAATATTTATTTTAGGTTCTGCTTCTTGCAAATAATTTTCACCAAACTGGTGGACACCGGCTGCAAAGGCTTGTTCGATGGCTTCCTTGGATTGTCCTTTGCTCACTGCAATTAATGCTACCGTACCAGGCGGGCGGCCATATTCTGCCTCCGCCTGGTGGATTTGGTGAATCACATGAAGTATGCGTTCAGCAATCGTCATGTCGTTAACCTACCATCGTTTCCCACATACCAAAGAGGATGGCCGAGATAGCAATTACACCCAGCAAAATGACGAAACTATTGCGTATTGGATCACGATATTTTTTCATGGTTGGCACGGTTGCTATGGCATACATAGGCATCAAAAACAGGATAATAGCAATGATTGGCCCACCAAGGGTTTCAATCATGGTCAAAATATTTGGATTTACAGTTGCAATCACCCAGCAGCTTAGGATGATAAATAGTTCAATGAGATGTTTGATTTTTTTATGGTCAATGATTTTATTGCGGCGAGCTGCTCCTTTAACAATCAATCCTTGCAATCCTTCGCTTGCACCTAAATAGTGACCAAGAAAGGATTTGGCAATGGCAATAAAGGCAATGAATGGGGCTATATAAGCGATTAAAGGCGTTTGAAAATGATTTGCAAGATAAGACAAAATAGAGATATTTTGTTGTTTTGCCTGGGCCAAGTCTGCTGGAGACAGGCTGAGTACACAGCTGAATACAAAGAACATGACCGTACCTACCATCATGATATGGGTGTACTTTAAAATCCATGTACTTTTCTCATCGGCTTTTTCGCCAAACCGTTGCTTTTGACTGACTGCAAATGAGGAAATAATGGGAGAGTGATTAAATGAGAATACCATGACCGGTATAAGCAGCCAGAGAGTCATCAGCATGCTATGCGAACCAGTGGCGGGCAAGTTATTTGCATGTCTAAGAATGGCGTCATTCCAGTGAGGAATTAAATAAATGGAAAGCAGTATTAAGATGCTGATGAATGGATAAACCAAGACACTCATTGCTTTTATAATCATTTGTTGTCCAAAGCGAATGATAGCCATGAGGCTTATAATGAGAATAAAAGCAAGTAACGATCGAGGAGGAGCATTCATATGCATTTGATTGATAATAAAGCTTTGTGTGGTGTTAGTAATGGCCACGCTATACATCAGTAAAATAGGGTAAATTGAGAAAAAATAAAATAAAGTAATTAATCTACCGGCGCGGGTGCCAAAATGTTGGTCTACCACATCGGTGATGTCATTTTTTGCAGAAGAACCTGATAACACAAATCGGCATAAGGCTTGATGAGAGTAATAAGTCATTGGAAAAGCTAATACCGCCATGATGATTAGAGGTAAAAGACCACTCAACCCCGCATCGATGGGAAGAAAAAGTGTACCTGCACCGATTGCAGTCCCGTAAAGGCTTAGCATCCATACAATATTTTGCTTGCGTTCATCAGAAAGTTGGAGCTGGGGAGCAGTTTCTGTCATAACGGCATTGGGGAGCATTCTGGTTTCCTCAATAAATTGATATAAATGTTTTACGCTTCCCTTTAATCTTGCATGCTATCCCTATCTAAGCGCCAAATTAGAATAAAGCATATTTTTAACTTTATTGCGAGTAGTTTGAACTTAATTTTCGTTACAAATCGGTTAATAACCAGCATTGCTTGAATGCAATCCAACTTGGAGATTATGTAAAACGCCATATAAGTTTAAAATTGAATCATTAAGTATATATTTTTAACCGATTAAAGGCAATGCCTCCTAATCCGTTACAGTTGCCGATTGGTCTTTCCTGGGCTAATCTTCAGGAGAGATAAATCATTATGGTGAACAGGCATGGATATTACGGAATTATTAGGGTTTTCAGTCAAAAATAATTCTTCCGATTTGCACTTATCTGCTGGCATGCCTCCCATGATTCGGGTGGATGGTGATTTACGCAAAATCAATGTTCCAGCATTGCAGCATCAGGATGTCATTAAAATTATTTATGATATCATGAATGACAAGCAGCGTAAGGAGTATGAAGAGCATCTGGAGACGGACTTTTCCTTTGAAATTGCCAATCTTGCTCGCTTCAGGGTGAATGCATTTAATCAATCACGCGGTGCTGCTGCGGTGTTTCGAACGATTCCTTCTAAAATTCTTACCATGAATGATTTGAATTTGCCTTCCGTATTCACCGATATGGCTTCCTATCCCAAGGGATTGGTTTTGGTTACCGGCCCCACGGGTTCCGGAAAGAGCACGACGCTGGCAGCCATGATTGATTATATTAATAGAAACCGCTACGACCATATATTAACGGTAGAAGATCCCATAGAATTTATTCATCAAAGTAATAAATGTCTGGTAAACCAACGGGAAGTTCATCGTGATACTTACAGTTTCAATGCGGCTTTGCGTTCCGCATTACGTGAAGATCCTGATGTGATTCTTGTGGGGGAATTACGTGATTTGGAAACCATTCGTCTTGCAATGACGGCCGCTGAAACCGGGCATTTGGTGTTTGGCACGTTGCATACTAATTCGGCTACTAAAACAATAAACCGCATCATTGATGTATTTCCGGGTGATGAAAAAGCAATGATACGCTCCATGTTGTCCGAATCTTTACAAGCAGTGGTGGCGCAAACGTTATTAAAAAAATCAGGTGGGGGACGGGTAGCTGCGCTGGAAATTATGATTTGTAATGCAGCTATCCGTAATTTAATTCGTGAGGACAAAGTAGCCCAAATGTATTCTGCAATTCAAACTGGCCAAGCACAGGGTATGCTTACTCTTGATCAGCATTTAACAAAATTGGTAAGTGACAACATCATTAATCGCCATACGGCTCGTGAGGTGGCTCTTAATAAAACCCTATTTTAAAAGTTAAGGATGCGAAGATGTGTCATTGATTATTGGAAAGATAGTGGAGCGCTAAAGCTGTGATTAGTCCTTCACTGAAGCAAAGGACTATAAGTTTAGGAACACAACCTAGCGTTTTTAGTTTTCTTGGCTTTTGCAGCAATCCTGAATTTGAATTTAAGCGCTTTTTTGGATTTTAATCAGATCAATGATTCCGGTTTCGGCCAAGGCCAGCATGTCATTAAGTTGTGCGCGATTGAAGCTGCCATCTTCTGCTGTTCCCTGAACTTCAATAAAATGGCCATGTTCATTCATCACGACATTCATATCCGTTTCTGCCAAGACGTCTTCCGCATAATCCAGGTCAAGCACTGGTTGTCCACGGTAAATGCCAACAGAAACAGCAGCAACCTGCGTAAATACAGGAAGCTTGCGTAATTTTTCTCGAGTAACCATCCAGGCCAGGGCGTCCTTTAAGGCAACGCATGCACCAGTAATTGCTGCTGTGCGAGTGCCGCCATCGGCCTGGATAACATCGCAATCCAGGGTAATGGTGTTTTCACCCAATGTTTTTAAATCAAGGCAAGTACGTAAAGAACGGCCTATAAGACGTTGAATTTCCAACGTTCTGCCGCCTTGTTTTCCTTTGCTGGCTTCTCGTTCAGTGCGACTGTGAGTTGCACGCGGCAGCATGCCGTATTCGGCAGTAACCCATCCCTGATTTTTTCCTTTAAGGAATCTTGGTACGCCATCTATAACCGATGCGGTACACAACACACGGGTTTGCCCAAATTCGACAAGTACAGAACCTTCCGCGTGATTTGTGAAATTGCGGGTTATTTTTACCGTTCTTAATTGATTTGGTTCACGATGACTGGGACGCATGATGAAATCCTTGCAAAAATAGGCGAGTATATATCATTTTTACTGCTATTTTCGAGTTTTTGTGAAGCCAATTTTAGGATGTATGAGCGTTAATTGCTTGCAATTGGGTTTGCATTTGTACAAATTTCGGGTATAGTCGCGCAACATTTGTTGGGCCGGAATTCATATGACTCATAGTATGACTGCGTTTTCCAGAGCGCAAAATCAAGTTGGTTCTACGATGATTTGTTGGGAATTAAAATCTGTTAATCATCGTTACCTTGAAGCCTCTTTTCGCTTACCTGAATCATTTCGGTTTCTGGAAGCTGATTTAAGACAACAGTTACGAGGTCAGATAAGTCGTGGTAAATTGGAATGCCTGCTTAAATTAAGTGATGCAGCTACCGAACAACAAAATGTGGTGATTAACGAAGGCTTAATGAAGGCTTTATTGGGCGTTGGGGAGAAGCTGTCCATGGAGCAACAATTGGCAAATGATTTGACGGTGGGTTGGATTCTTTCCTGGCCAGGGGTAGTTCAATTAAGTCAGCCAGAGACAGAAACTTTGCATCAGCACATAGAATATTTATTCCAAGAGGCTTTACAACAATTTTTAGAAGCGCGAGCAACGGAAGGGGAAGGTTTACGGAATTTTATAAAAACACGATTAAGCATGCTTAATGACGAAATTAAACAAACACGTGAGTTGGTGGAATCTCTTCCTTCTCAAACACGGGAGAAATTGTTGAGTCGGCTGCAAGGATTACAACTGGATGTATCCGAATCGAGATTTGAGCAGGAGATTGCTTTGATGTTAACTCGCCTCGATGTTAGCGAGGAATTAGACAGGCTGCAAATTCATGTTGATGAAGTTGCACGGGTGTTGCAAAGTGGTGAAGCAGTAGGAAGACGGCTTGATTTTCTAATGCAGGAATTAAATCGAGAAGCAAATACACTTGGCTCTAAATCGGATTCTGCAGCTTTAACGCAGCACGCAGTGGAAATGAAAGTTTTAATAGAACAAATGCGAGAGCAAATTCAAAATATAGAGTAAAAAATAATGATCAAAGAATGCCCTGGAAGTCTGTTTATTGTAGCAGCTCCCTCTGGAGGAGGGAAAACCAGCTTGGTAAAAAAACTGATCAGCACTGTATCGGATATAGAAGTTTCTATCTCACATACAACACGAAAAAAGAGGCCTGGCGAAAAAGAGGGCGTTGATTATTATTTTGTTGAAGAGCAAGAATTTGAGGCGATGGTTGCAGAAGGCAATTTTATTGAACATGCCCAAGTGTTTAATCATCACTATGGGACATCTAAAGTGCAAATTTATAATCGGCTGCATGCCGGCCTAGATGTTGTCCTTGATATTGATTGGCAAGGCGCGCAACAAATCAAAAAATTATTTGTCGATGCAGTGAGTGTTTTTGTTGTCCCTCCCTCGTTAGCGATTTTAAAACAGCGTTTAATGGCAAGGCAGCAAGATGATGCACAAGTAATCAGAAACCGCATGCAGCGTGCGCAAGATGAGCTTAGTCATTATTCCGAATTTGATTATCTTATTGTGAATGATGATTTTAATAAAGCGGCTAACGAGTTGCAGGCGATTGTTATTGCGCATCGGTTGCGTATGGAGCGCCAGTTACGGCAAGAAAGAAAATTACTTTCTTTCTTGTTATCACCGCAGTAAAATATGCAGCCATTGCTAAATATCCATAGGTATGGGTATATACTTTATTTAGATAAGGGGATTCAATTATGGCACGGGTTACTGTTGAAGATTGTTTAGAGCATGTAAATAATCGATTTGAATTAGTGATGTTAGCTTCCAAACGAGCTCGTGAAATTGCTGTGCGTGGCGCACAACCAATGGTTGAATGGGAAAATGACAAGCCAACCGTTGTTGCATTGCGCGAGATTGCTGAAGGTTTAGTTACTCGAGAGATGTTGGACAAAGAATAGATTAAATGTGCATAAGATTTTGAATTAATCGTCCAATGCATGCTACATTGCTTGCGGGGCTTTTGATTCAAAGTAAAAACCCATTCATCACTTAAGTATCCATCATGGCCTGTTTTGCAGGGCATGCTCGCCTGCTGATTCTCCATATAATAAAATTCCATAATTTTTAAAGTTGATGAATGCCTGGCTGTCAGTTGCAGCAGGGTTTTTGCAAACTCTGGAGCAAGATAGGAATTGTTTTCAACGGAGAAATTTGGATACACTTGTTTGAATTGAACACAAATTTTACCTCAGAAATGGGGAGTTTTTGCATACATCCTAAGCATTTTAAAGCAAGGTATAATATATGGCGGAAACGCAGGAGTGTCGTGTGAATTATTTCAAGGATTTGCATGAAGAGCTGAAATGCTATCTTGAGCCAGAGCAGATAGAAAAATGCCGTCAAGCTTATCAAATTGCCAATAAAGCGCATCAAGGCCAAATGCGCCGTTCTGGTGAACCTTATATTACTCATCCTGTTGCTGCAGCCCTGATTCTTGCAAAAATGCGACTTGATTATCAGACGATTATGGCCACTTTATTACATGATGTGGTTGAAGATACTGCATTGAGTAAAACCGATTTAATCGAACAATTTGGGCAAGAGGTAACTGCCTTGGTCGATGGAGTAACCAAGTTAACCAAAATTAAATTTGAATCACGAGCTGAGGCACAAGCTGAGAACTTTCGCAAAATGGTATTGGCGATGGTTAAAGACATACGAGTGATTATCGTGAAGCTGGCTGATCGTCTTCACAATATGAGAACGTTGGGTGTTATGCCCAGACCAAAGAAAAAACGTATCGCAATTGAGACGCTGGAAATATATGCTCCGATTGCCAATCGTTTGGGGATGCATGCTATTTATACTGAATTGGAGGATCTTGGATTTAATGCCTTGTATCCTATGCGTTATCGCGCCATTAAATCGGCGGTGGAAAAAGCTCGCGGCAATCGGCGAGAATTGACGCAAAAAATTGAGCGTGATTTACAACAGGCGCTTGATAAGTTGAAGATTCCCTATGAACATGTGTTTGGTCGAGAGAAACATTTATATAGCATTTATCGCAAAATGCGCCTTAAAAAAGCTTCTTTTGCTGAAATTACTGATGTCTTTGCATTTCGTGTTATTACTGAAGATATTGATTCGTGTTACCGCGTGTTGGGTGCTTTGCATCAGACTTATAAACCGGTCCCTCAGCGATTTAAAGATTATATTGGTATTCCCAAGGTGAATGGTTATCAATCTTTACATACCACGCTTTTTGGTCCATACGGCATTCCACTTGAGGTTCAAATTCGTACGCAGGATATGAATAATGTTGCTGAAAACGGGGTGGCGGCGCACTGGATCTATAAATCGTCTGGTCTGGAAGTGAATGAAGCTCAATTGCGTGCCCGTGATTGGGTGCAGCGTTTGTTGGAAATGCAACGCAGTACGGGGAATTCGCTGGAATTTATTGAAAACGTCAAAATTGATTTGTTTCCGGACGAAGTGTATGTTTTTACGCCAAAAGGCGATATTATGGAACTTCCCAAGGGAGCAACACCTGTGGATTTTGCTTATACCGTTCATTCTGATGTGGGCAATAGTTGTGTGGCAGCCAAAGTCAATCGCCGTTTAGTACCGCTTAGTATTCCTTTAACGAATGGGCAAACCGTAGAAGTGATCACCGCACCAGGAGCTCGTCCTAATCCTTCTTGGTTGAATTTTGTCGTAACGGGTAAAGCTCGTAGTAATATCCGCAGTTTCTTAAAAAGTCAGCAGCATGTGGAATCGGTGGTATTGGGTCAAAGGCTTTTGGAACAATCATTTACTGAACTTGGTAGTGATTTTTTAAAAATTCCGCAAGAGTCCCTACAGGCGTTACTCAGTGATCTGAATTATAAAACATTGGATGATTTATTATATGCCATTGGGATTGGTAATCAGATGCCTACGGTAATTGCCAGACGTCTTGTGGTTGCCCAGGAAAATGGTGATTTGATAAAGTCCAGCAAAAGCCGGCCTTTGGCCATCAAAGGCACAGAAGGCATGGTGGTGCATTTTGCCGAATGTTGCCAACCAATTCCCGGTGACAATATCGTAGGACGTTTCCAACAAGGCCGAGGTATATTGGTGCATACTAGCGATTGTCCTACTATTAATCAAATAAGAACCAACCCTGAACAATTTATTTCATTACGTTGGGATGAAGAAGTCCAAGGTGAATTTTGGGTAGATATTACGGTTGAGGTGGAAAATCAGCGTGGGGTGCTTGCAGCGCTTGCTACAGCAATTTCTGAGGCAGAATCCAATATTGGTAATATTAACGTTGATCCTCGTGATGGTCGCCACAATGCGGTCACTTTTTCACTGAGCGTACAGAACAGGACTCATTTAGCCAGAGTTATGAGACGTTTACGAGCAAATAATGTGGTGATGCGACTCTATCGGAACAAACAAGGGGAATAAATCATGCAATCTATTCAAAGCGAACGAGCACCGGCGGCAATAGGCACATACAGTCAGGCAATCAAATGTGGAGATATGGTTTATCTTTCCGGACAAATTCCACTCGATCCCAACACCATGCAATTATGCAGCGAAGACGTACAATTGCAAATCGTGCAAGTATTTGACAATTTGTTGGCTGTCTGTGAAGCGGCAGGCGGCAGTCTTGCTGATGTCGTTAAATTAACGGTTTATCTTATTGATTTGAATCATTTTCCTTTGATTAATGAGACGATGACACGCTATTTTTCAGAACCATATCCGGCGAGAGCCGTCATTGGGGTGTCTGCTTTGCCGCGAGGCGCGAATGTTGAAGTAGATGCCATTATGAATTTATCCGGTCGTTAACCATCTTAAAGATGGTACGCTTCCTCGGCAATGAAAAATAACCACATGAAGTGACTTAAATCATCAGGAGGATTTGGCAGAGCAAGGGTTTTTATATGAGTATTTTCTCCTTTCATAATGTAAGTTTAAATGTTGCAGGAAAACAAATACTTGAACAGGTGAACTGGCAGATTCAACCGCAGGATCGTATTGCATTGGTAGGACGCAATGGTGCTGGAAAATCAACCTTATTGAAACTGCTGTTAGGAGAAATTATACAAGACAGCGGTCAAACTCAACAGCAGAAAGGATTGCGTATTGCAGGGCTAACTCAAGAAGTTCCCTTAAATCATGAACAGTCTGTGTATGAAGTTCTAGTGAAAGAACTTGGTGACACCGGGAAAGCATTAGCAAGATTTTACATCTCTTCGAAGGCAGGTAACACAGAAGAGCTTGCTGAATATCAGCATCAACTTGATCATTTACAGGCTTGGGATTTATTACCACAAGTGGAAGCAATGGCAAGCCGGTTAGGAATTGATAAAGACGCTCAGATGAGTGCTCTTTCCGGTGGAATGAAGCGCCGAGTACTATTAGCTGCCGCCTTAATTGCAGCCCCTGATCTGTTAATTCTTGATGAACCAACCAACCATTTGGATATTGGCGCGATTGAATGGTTGGAGTCTTTCCTAAAAACTTATTCAGGCACGTTACTTGTGGTTACTCATGATCGAACCTTCCTCAGCCAGGTAGCCAATTGCATTGTAGAAATTGATCGTGGCCAATTGCATTGTTTTAATTGCGGTTATGAAACTTACTTGGACCGTCGTGAAGCGATGCGTTTACATGAGCAAAGACAGCATGAATTGTTTGATAAACGTTTGGATGAAGAAGAAACATGGATAAGACAAGGCATAAAGGCTAGACGTACTCGTAATGAAGGGCGAGTGCGAGCCTTAAAAGCCATGCGGGAAGCACACCGCCAAAGACGCCTGGAAGTTGGTAAAATAAAGACATTGGACCTTGAAGTTTCTCGCTCAGGAAACTTGGTTATCGAAGCAAAAAATCTCCATTACACCATTGAAGATAAAACCATACTGCGAGATTTCTCCTTTTTATTAACTCGAGGAGATAAAGTTGGAATTATCGGTGCAAATGGGTGTGGTAAAACCACGTTGGTGCGACTATTGTTGAGCGAGTTGAGCCCGGATTCCGGATCAATACGTCATGGGACGTCGCTTGCAATTTCCTATTTTGATCAATTACGTCGTCATTTGGATGAGCAAAAAACCGTCATGGAAAATGTTGGTGATGGTGCGGATTATGTCACTATCCATGGTAAACAAAAACACGTTGCTTCTTATTTAAGCGAATTTTTATTCCCTTCTGAAAGTTTCCATCGGCCAGTGTCTTCTTTGTCGGGAGGAGAACGCAATCGTTTGTTATTGGCAAAATTATTTGCAAAGCCGACCAATCTTTTGGTTATGGATGAGCCTACGAATGATTTGGATATAGAAACTCTGGAATTATTGGAAGCTATGCTGGTTGATTATCCGGGAACTTTGTTATTAATTAGTCATGATCGAGCGTTTATTAATCAAGTGGTAACAAGTGTGCTTGTGCATGAAGGTGATGGATATTTTAGTGAAACTGTTGGTGGTTATGACGATTATACAAACACCAAAAGAACACAGGATATTTCCAAAAAGCCTCAGGCTATTCGAAAAAATAACGCGAATAAACTTGGTTTTAATGAGCAGCGGGAATTAACGCAATTGCCTGTACGTATTGAATCGTTGGAGCAAAGGATAGAAACATTGCAAAGCGAGATGGCCAAGCCTGAATTTTATCAGCAAGACAGTCAGCTTATTACTGATGTCCACAGGCAATTGGCCGACTGTGAAAAAGCACTGTCGGAATTGTATGAACGTTGGGAAGTATTGGAAAATAAAAGAGGTTGATCATGTTATTTACCCTGGCATTAATTATTCTAGGGGCAACGGTTGTGGTATTTTTTTCGCAAGAATTTGCCGGCGTATTTAAAAAAATTTTTGCTATTCCTGGCGTTAAACTATTTATGCCACTTGCGTTTGTCTCCTGGCTGATTGACTCATTTGAACCGTGGGTGTTCTGGTTGCTATTAAAGTGTAAAGAGGGACTACTCTATCTTATTTATCAATTTGCTGAATGGATGCCTTGGAAAAAAAATGCTGTTGCACTCGCGCAAATCTTGATTTTATTTCTATTACCTATGATTGCGATGGGAATCTTATTTCTATGGGCAAAATTTAAAAAAATGCACGAGCCTTGGCCTTATACCTATGATATAGGTGTGGTGCTTTGGATTATTAGTTTTATTTTATTAACGGTCTATCGACCTTAACGATTCTATTGAGTGGCTATTATTCCTTTTTAAATCCTCTCAAGAGTAGGATTTAAAATTTAGGGGTGATGGTTTTTTCTGGGCTGAACGGTAGCGTTCTTGCAGTTCAACGTCAATGTAGCGATCGGTTGTTGCACTAGAACTGTGTCCGGCATCGTCACGTACGTGTTCACGAGGCCGAATTTTAACATCCTCTGAAATGCCCGTATGCCTTAGCCAATGCACGGTAGCATCGGCGAGATTATCTGCTTCTTCCAGTTGATTCTTTAAACGTAACTGTTCGGCAGCCAAATCAAAACATTGCTGGACAAGTCGACGCAGAGGTGCGGTGTCACTCATAGGACCATGGCCACGCAATCGGGGAATTAATGGTGAATTGTCCGCTGGTGAAGGTAGTGGTGACAAACCTAAAAAGGTACGCCAGCGAATAAGGCTGTTCAGCATGGCTTCGCTGACAGCAATTTGTCGTTCTTTATTGCCTTTCCCGACGGTGGTGAACCACCAAAACCCATTGCTGTCCTTGGCAAAGTTATTCATGGTCGGAATCCAGCGATCGCTTGCGGCTAATTCTGAAATCCGCAAGTACATGCCATACAACATGCTAAGAATAAAACGAGTGCGCTCATGCTTTTCTGGGGTTTCTGTCGCTAGATTTTCCGCGGCTTGCAATACAGCTTCCCATTGCAACAAGCTTAATCGTCGTATGGGTGCGGTTTGTTGGTGTTTGCGGATGAATTTACTCTTTTGACGCATCAGGGCAACTGGATTAGAAACTAAATATTCTTCAGCAATTAAAAAATTAAACAGTGTGCTTAAAATGGCAAACATTTCCTGGATGGCGCCTTGAGATAATTTAAAGCGTGATTCGGCAGGGGAATCCCCTCGTTTTCTTGCTGACTTAGTGACGGTGACGACAAACGGTTTCCACTGAAGATTAGGTATTCGCTTGCCGTTCTGGTTTGTAAATCGAGGCACTTTTTTCAAGCCAATCCAGTGTGGTGGTGGATTTTGGCAAAAGCGTATAAATTGTTCAATGTCATCACGTTTTAATTCTGGCAAGGTTGCACCTTTCACATGCCAGCACCATTGCAATAGTCGCTCTGTTTCGCGTCGATAACTGTTAAATGTACCCAAACTGCCATTATAACTTTTAAGAAAATTAAGCGCATGATTAAAGTCTTGTTGGAATCGTGGATGAGGAAGAATGGTGGATTCGGGATTTTTATGCAGATGTTCAAGTGTATCGAATAACGGCAGAAGTTGTATTTTCATGACTAAATCATTGGAAAACCAGAGCATTATCCTAACGTAAATTTTAATTTATTCACAAGCCGGCTGGAATGGTTTTGGTGTAACGAGCAGATATTTTTTTGAAACTGCATTTTTATGTCATTCACTTATTGACCTCTAAAGCGGCTGAGAGTATCATTTGCGCTCTGTCCTTAGGATGGGTTCACGGGGTGTAGCGCAGTCTGGTAGCGCGCCTGCTTTGGGAGCAGGATGTCGGGAGTTCGAATCTCTCCACCCCGACCAAGATGCCCTTCTTACGGAGGCGATGGGTTTGACCATTATATTTGCGCCCGTAGCTCATCTGGATAGAGCATCGGCCTTCTAAGCCGAGGGTAGCAGGTTCGAATCCTGCCGGGCGTGCCATACGTCAAACAGTATTTTTAAATTTATGGTGGGCGTAGCTCAGTTGGTAGAGCCCCGGGTTGTGATCCCGGTTGTCGTGGGTTCGAGTCCCATCGCTCACCCCAGAACTTCGAAATTAAATTGTCTTTTTCTCATTTTATCTTGAGTCTTTACAAGATAGTGCTACTGTTTAATAATTCCACCCTGTTTGCGAAAGTGGCGGAACTGGTAGACGCGCTGGATTTAGGTTCCAGTGGGGTAACCCGTGAGAGTTCGAGTCTCTCCTTTCGTACCATATTGTATAAAATAATTTCCAAGAGGTGATTACATGCAAGTTTCTGTTGAAACCCTAAAAGGTTTGGAACGTAAAGTAACTGTTTCGGTGCCCACTGAAAAAGTAGAGGAAGAAGTGAGCTTGCGTCTCAGAAATCTTGCTCGTAAAGTGAAGATGGATGGTTTTCGTCCAGGGAAAGTACCCATGCATGTTGTTAATAAACGATATGCTGAATCAGTACGTCAGGAAGTGGCAAGAGATATGGTGCAATCAACATTATATGAAGCACTTAAGCAGAATGATTTGACTCCTGCCGGTTATCCATCGGTGGAGCCTGAGCAATTGGAATCAGGTAAGGATTTTCGTTATACCGCAGTATTTGAAGTATATCCTGAAATTAATATCCAAGAATTGAATCAAGCGGAAGTGGAAGTCGTTCGTTGCACGGTAAAAGACAGTGATGTTGATCATATGTTGGAAAAACTACGCGAACAAAATAAAGAATGGCATTCAGCATCTCGAGCCCTTGCAAAGGGAGACAAGGCAATCATTGATTTCGAAGGATTTCTTGATGAGAAACCATTTGAGGGTGGCCGTGCAAATGATTATGAAGTTGTTCTTGGCTCAGGCGCTATGATCCCTGGCTTTGAAGACCAACTGATTGGTGCAGAAGAAGGGAAAGAATTTGATATTAATGTAACTTTTCCTGAAGATTATGGTCATAAAGATTTAGCCGGGAAGGAAGCAAGGTTCAAAATTAAGATTAAAAAGGTCATGGAAGGAAAACTACCTGAATTGAATGCGGAATTTGCTGAAAAATTCAACATCAAAGACGGGGGGATTGACGCTTTGAAGAAGGATATTAAAGAAAACATGGAGCGTGAATTGGAGCGTCGTCTGAGCGCCATGAACAGAGAAAAGATTTTTGATAAGCTTTTGGAAAAAAATTCAATTGAATTACCCATGGCATTGATTAATCAGGAAATTGAACATTTAAAACATGAAATGTTTCATCGGATTTTTGGACCAGAACATAAAGAAAATGAAAGAATTCCGGATTTCCCAAGATCTATGTTTGAAGCACAAGCCAAGCGGCGAGTGCATTTAGGACTATTGTTTTCCGAATACGTGAAAAAGCATGAAATGATGGTAAACAAAGAGCGAGTTGATGCCATGATCGATAAGTTTGCCGGTGCTTATGATAATCCTGATGAGTTGCGTCAGTGGTATCAAGGTAATAAGGAGCGACTTGCTGAGGTTGAAGCATTGGTTATGGAGGAGATGGTTTCTGAAAAAATTGCTGAAGATGCAAAAGTAATTGAAAAAGAAATGGAATATGATGAAGTGATGAATCCTAAAAAGGATACTGAAGCGAAAGGAGCATAAGCATGTGGGAAGATGCGAAAAATAGAATAAAAAACGCCAGCGGTCTTGTTCCTATGGTTATCGAACAGACCTCCAGAGGTGAACGTTCGTATGATATTTATTCCAGACTCTTAAAAGAACGCATCATTTTTCTTCTGGGGGAAGTAGAAGATCATATGGCGAATCTGGTGGTGGCGCAGCTGTTATTCCTGGAATCTGAAAATCCAGATAAAGACATTTCGCTTTATATTAATTCACCAGGCGGTGTGGTAACAGCAGGCCTTGCCATTTATGACACCATGCAATTTATCAAGCCGGATGTGAGTACATTGTGTATTGGCCAGGCAGCAAGTGCTGCTGCCTTGCTTTTGTGTGCTGGCGCAGAAAATAAGCGTTATTGTTTACCCAATGCCCGAGTGATGATTCACCAACCATTAGGAGGATACCGCGGCCAGGCTACGGATATTGAAATTCATGCCCGTGAAACACTGGCTGTACGAGAGCGCTTAAACAGCATCATGGCAAAGCATACTAAAAAACACCTGATCAGATCATGCGTGATACGGAACGTGATAATTTCATGAATGCACAGCAGGCTGCAGAATACGGCTTAATCGATAGCGTGCTTTATGAACGCGATTCTGTACGTACAACCGATGGTCATGTGGGTAAATAATTTCATTAAACGTCTGTTTCCTGACTGGCGATATGGTTCAAATTGACTAAAATTTTACTAGAGAATAAAGAGTTCATTAGTAAAAAGGGGTTTTGTAGATGAGTAAAAGCAGCACTGGAGATAAGATTCTATACTGTTCTTTTTGTGGTAAAAGCCAGCATGAAGTAAAAAAACTGATCGCTGGGCCGTCCGTTTTTGTGTGTGATGAATGCGTTGAATTATGCAATGACATTATTCGCGAGGAAACTCAAGAGGCTCATGAAGAATCTGCAACCCATTTGCCTACTCCCAAAGAAATCTCAGCGTTTCTTGATGAGTATGTGATTGGGCAATCTCATGCTAAAAAAGTGTTGTCTGTGGCTGTGTATAATCATTACAAACGCATGCAGCATAAGGCTGAAGATGGTGTTGAGCTTGGTAAGAGTAATATTTTGCTTATTGGCCCGACAGGAAGCGGCAAGACTTTATTGGCACAGACTTTGGCACGGTTATTAAATGTGCCATTTACCTTGGCCGATGCAACCACATTAACAGAAGCAGGTTACGTGGGAGAAGATGTAGAAAATATCATTCAAAAATTATTACAGAAATGTGATTATGATATTGAAAAGGCTCAAAAAGGAATTGTATACATTGATGAAATAGATAAAATTTCACGTAAATCTGATAATCCCTCTATCACTCGTGATGTGTCAGGAGAAGGGGTACAGCAGGCATTATTAAAATTAATTGAAGGAACCATTGCTTCCGTTCCCCCACAAGGCGGTCGTAAGCATCCACAGCAGGAATTTTTGCAAGTGGATACTTCAAATATTTTGTTTATCTGTGGCGGTGCATTTGCTGGATTGGACAAGATAATACAAGAACGCAGTGATAAATCGAGCATTGGTTTTTCTGCGCAATTAAAAAGAAAAGGATGGGGGAAACCTCAAGGCAGTGCTTGATACGTTAGAATCGGAAGATTTGGTTAAGTACGGATTAATCCCTGAGTTTGTGGGGCGTTTACCTGTGGTGGCCACGTTGCATGAACTTGATGAAGAGGCATTAATTGATATTCTCAATCGTCCTAAGAATGCCTTAACCAAGCAGTTTCATGCCTTATTTAAAATGGAGAACGTGGAGTTGGAGTTCCGTGAAGACGCACTGCGATTGATTGCTAAAAAAGCATTGGAAAGAAAAATTGGTGCGCGTGGATTAAGATCAATACTTGAAAATATTCTTTTAGACACCATGTATGATTTACCCTCGCTTGAAGGAGTAACGAAAGTGGTTGTTGATGAAGCCGTAGTAAATAATACTGGTAAGCCTATCCTGATTTATGAAGGCGAGGATGCCAAACAATCTGCGGTTGGAGGTACGGAATAAGAAATTTAATCCAGCGTCTTACAATGGGTGTTGTTTCCATCGTTTGGCGATGATAACAATACTACGCTTCATTCCTCTTTAACATGCCCCTGAACAAGGGGACAGCGAGTTTTGACGAGACTGAGGGGAGATTTAAAAAGACTTGATTAATAAGAGTTTGCAAAATCTCTCTTCCCTTTCTTTGTAAAAGGAGAGTGACAGAATAATCATGGAAACAGAGTGTCAATAAGTTGTGTGGTTTTCATAATTTTCAGAACTTTTAGATTAGGCCTATGCTATTCAGGCAAGGTAAGTCTCATGTATAACAGTCATGTATGTAAGGGAACATAATGTCGAATGAAAAAGAATTGGTACCTGCTGACAGTGAAAACAATGACGCAATATTAAATTTACCGGTGTTGCCACTTCGAGATGTCGTAGTTTATCCACACATGGTTATTCCTCTGTTCGTAGGAAGAGAGAAATCTATTAAAGCACTTGAAGCAGCCATGTTGAATAATAAGCAGATTTTTCTGGTTGCTCAGCGGAAATCGGCTAATGATGATCCGCATCCTAAGGATTTGTTTGAGGTAGGTACTGTTTCCAGCGTATTGCAATTGCTGAAACTTCCAGATGGTACGGTAAAAGTTTTAGTGGAAGGGGAGCAACGCGCAAAGGTCAACGCTTATTCATTGGATGAAGGTCATATGACCGCCTCCCTTGACATTGTTGAAGAAATTAGCGAGTCACTTAAGTCGCAGGAAATTGAAATTTTGATGCGCTCGCTCATGTCTCAATTTGAGCAATATATAAAGCTGAATAAAAAATTCCTCCCGAAGTACTGGGTTCAATTTCAGGCATTGAAGAGCCAGGCCGTCTTGCCGATACTATTGCTGCTCATTTAACGCTTAAGGTAGAAGACAAACAGGATTTACTGGAAACTGTAGACGTTGGCACTCGCCTTGAGCGATTGATGGCAGCGATTGAAACAGAAATTGATTTACTGCACGTGGAAAAACGTATTCGCGGCCGCGTCAAACGGCAAATGGAAAAAAGTCAGCGTGAATATTATCTAAATGAACAAATCAAGGCCATTCAAAAAGAACTTGGAGAAATTGGCGAAGAAGGCAGTGAGATTGAACAGCTTGAAAAATCCATCAATAAGGCTGGCATGCCCAAGGAAGCAAAGGAAAAAGCGTTGTCTGAACTGCAAAAATTAAAATTAATGTCCCCTATGTCTGCCGAAGCAACCGTGATTCGCAATTACTTGGATTGGATGCTGTCTGTTCCCTGGAAGAAAAAAATAAAATACAGTACGATTTGAAAAAAGCCGAGCAATTATTGGATAAAGATCATTATGGCTTGGAAAAAGTAAAAGAGCGCATCATTGAATATCTGGCTGTGCAACAGCGAGTCAAACGTCTTAAGGGTCCCATTCTTTGTTTGGTTGGCCCGCCCGGGGTTGGAAAGACGTCGCTTGGGCAGTCTATTGCTAATGCAACGGGTCGGACGTTTATCCGCATCGCGTTGGGTGGTGTGCGTGACGAAGCAGAAATTCGTGGGCACCGTAGAACTTACATAGGTTCTATGCCGGGTAAAATTATTCAAAAATTATGCAAAGCGGGTGTAAAAAACCCCCTCATCATGCTGGATGAAGTAGATAAGATGGCAATGGATTTTAGAGGTGATCCGGCTTCAGCATTACTTGAAGTGCTTGATCCAGAACAAAATCATACGTTCAACGATCATTATTTGGAAGTGAATTATGATTTAAGTGACGTTATGTTTATTGCCACAGCAAATTCGTTGGAAATTCCAGCCCCTTTGCTTGACCGCATGGAGGTTATTCGGTTGGCTGGTTATACCGAAGACGAAAAAGTGAATATCGCACACAATTATCTGGTGCCAAAACAAATGAAACTTAATGGTTTGGGTAAAGATGAAATTGTGATTAGTGAGAGCGCAATCCACGAGATTATACGTCATTATACGCGTGAGGCAGGGGTTCGTAATCTTGAACGAGATATTGCTACCATCTGTCGTAAGGTCGTTAAAGACATTTTAACGCAGAAGCGGGTGAAAAAAATCAATGTTGGCCGTAATAACGTTGAAAAATTTCTCGGCGTGAAGAAATTTCGATATGGTTTGGCAGAAGAGTATGATCAGGTTGGACAAGTCACGGGACTTGCTTGGACAAGTGTGGGTGGAGAATTATTAACCATTGAAGCTTCCATGATGCCAGGAAAAGGCAAGACCATCCACACAGGGCAGTTGGGTGAAGTGATGCAGGAATCCATCCATGCTGCAATGACCGTGGTAAGAAGTCGTGCCTCGCTCTTTGGGTTGCCAGATGATTTTTATGAGAAACATGATTTTCATATTCATGTTCCGGAAGGAGCAACGCCCAAGGACGGTCCTAGTGCGGGGATTGGTATGTGTACGGCTTTGGTGTCCATTATCACGCAAATTCCGGTGCGCGCCAATGTGGCAATGACCGGCGAAATTACTTTGCGAGGGCAAGTTTTGCCAATTGGCGGATTAAAGGAAAAATTGTTGGCTGCCCATCGTGGTGGAATAAAGCACGTTATCATTCCGGAAGAAAATAAAAAAGATTTGTCGGAAATCCCTGATAATGTATTGAAAAAATTAGAGATTCATCCTGTAAAAACCGTTGAGCAAGTGTTGCAAATTGCTTTGCAACGCAGCCCTTTGATCAGTACGTTTTCTTCCGTTTTAGTTCCGGCTGAACAAAGTGTTAAAAAAATTGAAAATAAGGATTTACACGCTTGAGAATAACGGGTATATTTCACCCGATGCCCGTTACTGGCGGGCTTTCAAGGATGTAATAGCTTGACTAGAGTAGGTGAATCTGATTTAATCAGCTCCGTAAAGGATGAATAACAGCAAAGGGGAAAAGATGAATAAAAGTGAATTGGTTGAAGCCATCGCTAATGGTTCAGGTGTAACAAAGGCAGCTGCTAGTCGAGTACTTGATGTGTTTATGGCAACTGTTACCGATGTTCTGAAAAAAGGCGATCAAGTAGTTTTACCAGGGTTCGGATCTTTTTCAACTGGTAACCGCTCTGCAAGAACGGGTCGTAATCCGCAGACTGGTGAGACCATCCAAATTAAAGCTTCAAGAGTTGCTAAATTTAAAGCTGGCAAGTCATTGAAAGAAGCTGTACAAAAGTGAGATTACCCGGGTGCTTAGCTCAGCTGGGAGAGCATCGCCCTTACAAGGCGAGGGTCGCAGGTTCGATCCCTGCAGCACCCACCAAGAATTGGAGTGGTAGTTCAGCTGGTTAGAATACCGGCCTGTCACGCCGGGGGTCGCGGGTTCGAGTCCCGTCCACTCCGCCAGCATAACGCGCCTAACGGCGCGTTTTTTTAGGGTTAATGGACATTTTTTTCACTAAGTGATGGCAGGATGATTTAATGTGATTTGCTGCTGTGAAAGTAATTGCTCACAGACCTGCATAACTAAAGATAATGTCTTAAGGTTATGTTTTTAAGTAATTAAATCAATAAGGAAGATTTTGTCACCCACCTTTGCGAGGAAAACCTGAGTGGAGATGGGGGGATTAGAAGATACTGGTAAGACTGCTTGGATTTTTAGTAGAGATGAAAGTAAAACAGTATGAGCAATATAATCGAGCTTATTACTTCGACGTTAAGTGGCACTCAGTTATTATATCTTCTTGCGAATACAACCATTAGGGAACGCCTTACATGTTGCAGAAGTTAAATGAACGCATTCAGGGCATTGTGGCTTGGGTAATCATTATCCTTATTGCAGTGACGTTTACTTTATTTGGGGTAGACTATTACATGCAATCTCGCCAGGATACCAATGTTCAAGTTGAGGTAAATGGCCAGCCGATTACCAAGCAGGCATTTGAATTAAATTACCGGCGTACTCGTCAAATGCGTGATTCTGCGCATATGACTGCAGCAAGTGAAAATCAGCTTAAAAAGCAGATACTGGATGAAATGATTGTTAATCAAGTCAGCACTCAAGCGGCTCGCCGACAGGGTTTTAACGTCAGTCCAGAGCAAGCGAATGCGGCTATTTTAAGTATTCCGCAATTTTATGAAGATGGGCATTTTTCAGCAGATCGTTATCAGCAAGCCTTAAGCGGCGCATTATTTACTCCGGAATCATTTCAAAATGAAGTTCGGCAAGGTATGTTGCTTAACCAGCAGCGTTTCGCCTTGATTGGTACAGCGTTTGCATTACCCAGCGAAGTTAAGAAATTTGTAAAATTGTATATGCAAACAAGAGATTATGATTATCTCATGATTCCAGCATTACCCTTCAAGAAAGAAGTTAATGTATCGGATGAGGAAATTTCGGCTTATTATCAAAAACATCGAAAGCAATTTTTGACGCCAGAAAAGATAATAATTTCTTATGTGCAGTTATCGATGCCAGACATCAAGGCAAATATCAAATTGTCAGATGAACAGGTCAAGCGCTACTACGAAGAAAATCAACATAATTATTTAACGCCAGCAGAATGGCAAGTTGCTCATATTTTGTTTACCGTGCCGGCAGATGCCAGTGCAGTTGAGCAGCAGCAAATAAAAGAAAAAGCAGAAAAAACTTATAATATCTTGAAACTGAAACCTGAGCTCTTTGAACAAAAAGTTGAAGCGTTATCGGAAGATAGAATTTCTGCCATGAAACAAGGAATATTGCCGTGGATTGTGGCTGGCCAATCTGAGTTGGATAAATCATTAGTGAATTTCACTGAACCTGGAGAAATATTACCACCCATTCAAACGCGTCACGGGTATGAGCTTTTTAAGGTACTGGCTTATAAGCCAGCTAAGGTCAAACCCTATGAGGAAGTTAAAACGGACATTGAAGAGCAATTGTCCACTGAACTTGTGCAATCAGAATATGCCAAGGCATTGGAGCAGTTAACGGATTTGAGTTATCAGACACCAGATAATTTGATGCCTGTTGCTGAAAATCTCCATCTTGATATTAAAACGGCCGGACCTTTTTCGCGTCGTGGCGGAAATGATTTACTGACACAAAATAAGTCAATTATTCAGGCGGCATTTAGTCATGATGTTTTGGAGCAGGGAAACAATAGTGAACCTATTCAAATCAATAATGACAGTGTTGTTGTTTTGCGTGTTGATAAACGTATTCCAGCCAAAGAACAGTCATTGGCTGAAGTAAAGCCCTACATCGTAGAACAATTAATAAACGAAAAAGCAGAGTTGCAGGCAAAAAATTTAGGGCAAATGTTGATGACGGCAAAAAAAGAACCCAAACTGCAAGAGAAGTTGATTGAAGAAAATCAGCTGAAATGGCAGGAAGTTATACAAGCTACTCGCGAGACGGATAAAGTCTCCAGTTCTATCAATGAAATGGCTTTTAATTTGCAGCGTCTTGGTGCTGAAACGGGGCGTAATCTTAATAATGGCAGTTATGTTATTGTCCGATTGAAGAAAATTAATGATGGTGAATTACAACGCCTTGATAAGGAACAAATAGCAAGTATCACACAACAGTTAGAAGCTAACTATGGTATGATGGATTATGATTTGTATATTAATGGTTTGGTGAGTAACGCTAAAATAGTGAATCATTAGTGGTTTTTGGACGTTGGGCTAAAAAATAACTGATTGTCAGAAAACCGTTTAGAACATATAATGCGCAGGTATTCATTATTCAGGAGTGATGATGCCTGCAAAAAAGTTAACTGACCGGCAATTGGCTGAATTGTATTTTGGGCTTGCGCGCCATTATGATGATTGTATAAAGCGCCAGCCGCCAATGTCGCCTCAGGATATCTATAATGAGCTTTATAATGGTGTGTACTACACATTAAATTATTCTGATAGTCCATTACGCCAGTTGGAAATAGTAGAACAGCAAAAAATTTATACCGTATTAAATACTTTTTTTTACGCATGCCCTCAATATAGAGTGTTGCCGGCAGAACAGCAAATACCTACATTCTTTCAGGCTGGCAGTCAACCAAGGGTTATTATTCATCATCACCATCATCATTATCCTCGCTATTATAGTTCGAGCAACGATGTGCTCTTTACTTGGTTGCTGTTAAATTCATTAACTCCTCGGCCTTATTATTATCGTCCTTATCCTCATCATGGGCATTTTGGTCCTCACTATCATGCACATGCGAGCGAAAGAAAAAAGGATGAAGGTAACGTGTTGGCACTGTTACTCCTGATTGCTTTAGTATTACTGGCTGCTGCATTGGCCTTTGTTGCTTTATATTATTTGCTTAGCCAAACCATGGATAACGTCGAGCGTTTTTGTTACAGTGAAGGCTGGCTGCAAGCTGGTTTGAATCTAATGGGGATGGTTGCTGGCGGTGTTGCAGCAAGCTTATTGACAACCGCCTTATTGACGGCACCGCTTGCTGCATTGGCTTTAGCTGCAGGTATTGCTAATCCAGTTGGAGTGGTTATTTTTGGCATGATTACCTTAACGCTGGTTGGTGCGGCGGCTGGTGGTTTTCTTACCGATAAAATTCAACAGTACTTTATCAAAAAATCCAATGAGGATGCTTTAGACCCACAAGATCCACACCGCTTTGCCTTGACCGAAGCAGAAGAGCGAGCATTGATGGAAAAAGGCATTGATCCTATTAAGGTAAAATGTGCCATCGTTGCATTACGAGCCAAAATGGAAGATAAACCAGTCCCATCTCTGCTAAATCGATTATTTAGTGATCGTGGTCAAATGATTCAGGATATTTTGAATCAAGTCCGGGAATTAAGAAGTGGTAAATTGAAAGAAATACAAGTTGGTGAAATGCACTTTAATTGCAGAAGTGATGGATTTACTCAACCGGTTGCTTCTGCGGTTCCTGTGGTTCATGAACCGCGACTGTATCAGCCTGCTCCACTCCCTCCTCAATATGCCACGTTTGTATCGCCAGTTCCTTCTGCACCATTGGCTCCATCGTTGGACAGCACACCAGGTGTGTTTCCCGGGTTTGGAGGATTTTAGATTGGCCAGGCTAGAGCACCTGGCTTTAAAATGTTTATTTATTCGCCCAAATCAGCCATGGATACCGCATGGTAACCAGCATCCACATGCACGACTTCACCGGTAATGCCTGAAGCCATAGATGAACATAAAAAAGCGGCGGTGTTGCCAACTTCTTCCGTGGTGATGTTTCGTCTAAGTGGTGTGATGCTGGCATAGGCATTCTGTATTTTACGGAAATCTTTAATGCCGGCTGCCGCAAGTGTTTTAATGGGGCCTGCCGAAATGGCATTTACCCGAAGACCTCTAGGACCAAGGCTTGCAGCAAGGTAACGAACAGAAGCTTCTAGACTTGCTTTGGCGATACCCATGACGTTGTAATTGGGTACCGCTTTTTCAGCGCCGAAATAACTTAATGTCAATAAAGCTCCTTCTGTGTCTTGCATCATTGGTAATGCAGCTTTTGCCAAGCCTACTAAACTGTAAGCACTGATGTCATGAGCTATACGGAACCCTTCGCGGTTGGCATGCTCGATAAAATCACCGCTGATTTGATCAGCTGGTGCATACGCCACGGAATGGATTAAAATATCCAATTTGTTCCAATGGCTTCCAAGTTGTTCAAATACGGCTTGAATCTCAAGATCACTGGCTACGTCACAGGGAAATGTGAGGCTGGAATTAAATTCAGCCGCCATCTTTTCCACCCGCTCTTTTAATTTTTCATTTTGATAAGTAAAGGCAAGTTCCGCACCCTGTTCATGAAATGCTTTAGCGATGCCATAGGCAATGGAGCGATTACTGGCCAAACCAACAATTAATGCTTTTTTCCGCTTAAAAATCCCACCTTGACCTCCTCTTAAATCATTTAGTATGCGTTGCCAATAACTCGCGCATTTTCGCCTGGATCATATCAATGGCAATGCGATTTTCTCCCCCTCGGGGAACAATTAAATCTGCGTAACGGCTTGATGGCTCAATAAATTGCAAATACATAGGCCGTACGGTTGTTTCATACTGGTGCAGTACGGACTCAAATGAGCGCTGCCGCTCAACCACATCTCGCTTCAACCGCCGGCTTAAACAGACATCCAGAGGCGCTGACATGAAAATACGAATGTCCATGATCTCGCGTAATGCCTTATCGCTGAATAAGAGTATTCCTTCCAGAACAATGATGGCATGGCGGCCAATAAAGCGGGTTTCTGCTATGCGGATGTGTTTGGAATGGGAATAAATTGGGATTTCTACTGAATCTCCTTTCTGCAAGCGACGCAAATGTTCGCACAGTAAAGCATGATCAAATGAGTCAGGGTGATCGTAATTTATTTTCTCACGTTCGGAAAAAGGAAGATGACTGTTGTCTTTATAGTAGGAATCTTCGGAAATGACCACCACTTGGTCGGAACCCAATTCATTTACAATCGTGTTGGCCAGCAAACTTTTGCCGGAAGCTGAAGGACCGGCAATTCCTATAATAATTGCTTGTTTACTCATGGTTGTATGATTCAAAATTTAGTGCAGATAGTAAGGGTTTATGACGATAAATTCAATCCACAAATGTTATTTTAACATGGCTGTCCCATTAAATTATTAAGCATCCAATATCTTTTTTGATTATAATATGCTCATAATCTGTCTTTATCTGTCTTTGGAGCGTTGGCGAATCTAAGTTGATGCTGTTAGGTTACATCGATCTGGATTGTTTCACGTTGTTCGCAATGACGATTGTTTAACGGGGCAGCCATGGTTATTTTAAATCGATTCCATCCGATTAAATCGTTTAAGCAAAAGATAAACGGCCCCTGTGCCTCCGTCACGTGGAATGGCGCTATGAAATGCCATCACCTGAGGGATCTGCTTTAGCCAATGATTAACATAACTTTTTAATACCGGTGGTTCCCCATGATGACCACCTTTACCATGAATAATCAGAAGACAGCGGTTCTCTTGCTGGTATTGTTTCATGATAAAATTGCTTAACGAATCTCTGGCAGATTCCGTCTGTAATCCATGCAGGTCTAAATGCGCTTGCCAGCGAATTTGTCCTTTCTTTAACTGAGCAAAACGTTTGCGAGGAAACCCAGGCTCGCAATAGGACAGAATTTCATGAGTGCTGACCGGTTCAATGTATTGGCTTGACAAATAAATAAAATCAGAAGGGCTATTTTCAAACGTTGGTTTTTTTTGTGGTTTGTGGATTACAGGACGCTCTTTTATTATACGGTTCTTTTTTTCCAGAGGTTTAACATTAAGTACGGCTTGTTGAAACAATGCCTTGTCTTCATCAGACAAAAAATCTTTAGACATGGATGTATGTATGATAAGGGTTAATATAATTATTATAGTGTGGGCAAAATTGCTGTGCTATTTTCACAAATCGACATGAGTTGATTATATCTTGCTTTTCACACCATAATCTCTTGTGCTAATAATTTTTCCTTAAGGGATTTAACAGCTTCGGCTAGGGAGTTTCCTTTTATGCCAATGAAATCAAGTATGGATGATAAAGTTCATGAGGTTTCCGGAACAGTCAAGCATGAGAAGACGGAACGTGTTGGATTGGGTATTTTATTTTCGCTATTAAGTTTTTATGCTTGTCATGTATGGGCGCGCTTGCCAAAGCAGTTTCTTCCTATGCTTCAACGGCTGTTGTTGTTTTTATTCAGAATCTTGTAAGTGTAATTTTAATTGTTCCTTTTGTGGTGTATGTCGGTATCCATCAACTTAAGACTCAACGAATTGGCATGCATTTTTTTAGAGCATTGACTGGTTCAGCTGCTTGGTATTGTTTGTTTTTAGCAATACCAATCATCTCATTAACCAATGCAACCTTATTACTTTATAGTGCGCCACTGTGGATGCCATTATTAGGATTTTTATTTTTTGAAGAAAAAGTTAGTCCAAAAGTATGGCTGGGTGTTTTGGTGGGTTTTGTCGGCATTATTTTAGTATTGCAGCCGGGAAAGGATTTTTTTCATCCAGGAGATTTTATTGCATTAGCTGGTGCTATTTTAATGTCATTTGCTTTATTTTCAGTTCGCTGGTTGCGAACAACTGAGCCTGTTATCAGGATTCTATTTTATTATTTTTCTTTATCTACGCTTATATTTTTACCTATGGCATTGTTGTATTGGAGAATGCCAACCACCTTATTGCCGTGGTGTTATTTAATCGCTATTGGCGTTATGATGGCATTGTCGCAGCTTTTTATTACCATGGCTTATAAGCATGCTTCTGCGGTTCGGTTAAGTCCATATATTTATTCTGTGATCATTTTCTCTGCATTACTCGATTGGTTTATATGGGGGCATGCTCCAAATGTATGGGAAAATGGAGGCATTGTGTTGGTGCTCGCAGGAGGTATCATTGCTTCTCTGGAAAGTAAGAAGAAATAAATTTGCTTGCGGCTTATCCATTGCAATAAACAAGTAATGTTTGATCCAATTTCTTCTGGTATTAAAATGATGATATAATGCAATATTTGATCATGTTGTCATTCTATCCTTTTAGGATCCGTTGGCCTTTTGTAGGCTCTTTCCCATTTAAGGGGGCAGCTTTAATCACCCGCAGAGGACCTTAACACGTACTCTATAATTTTCAAAATTTCTAAAACCATAAGCTCTTCGCTGAATGAGTTTCATTTTGCGATGAAAGCCTTCTGTTATTCCATTTGACTTACTAAATCGCCACATTCTGGCCACTTCATCTTTCCAAGCCCAAAGTGTTTTACCTAATGATGCTAATGCTTTAAAACCACTTTGCTTTAACTCAGCCAACATTTCTAAGAAAGTAGGTATTACTTTACGGCACTCATGCTGTGTTAGCGCCCTTTTCATTAATAGTGAGTGCAGTTGTTGCTGAAATTGATATATAGCCTCTATTGCAGGATTTTCAGTGAAAAACGCATCTCTTTTGACTTTCTTCTCATCACTTAAGTTATCAGGTCTTGTTCTTAATAAGGCTAAGATACCTCTATTGTTTTTAATTTCAGTGGAGAGTTCTCGACAGGTCATCATACACTGATGTTGAATTAAACGGATTACATGAAACCTATCAGCCACTATCATAGCATTAGGAAAGTACTTCTTTACTAAGGAACGGTATGTACTGCTCAAGTCCATACAAATCACTTTGACACGTTCTTTTCCAGGTAATTGCTGGAGATATTCTTTTAATTCTTGCTCACGACGGCCACGAACCACATCAAATATCTTATGTTTTCTTAGGTCACAAAAAGTAGTTGCAAACCCTTCTTTCTTACTGAAAAAATGTTCATCAATACCCAGTACCACAGGACATGGTTTATTGATTAATTCTCGATGTTGCTCTTCATAATGCCGCTGATACCAGCGCTCTATGGTCGCTTTTCCTTTCTTATAACGCTCTGATAAATCTTTTTGCGATACCCCGCGGCTATGCTCATGAAACACTGCAGCTTGAGCTCGCCAAGTAGCACGTTGATGTTTATTGATACCGGGAAACTGTTGATTACCATAGCGACAACAAGTATGACAATAAAGCTTATACGCTTTAAACCTCAATACACTTCGACGATGCCCTATTAACTCATGGTGTACTGTTCTTACATACGATGATTTCTTGCGAACCTGCTTACTTTGGCAATGACTACACCGAGCTAATCGGTTATAAGTTACATCTAATAATAAGGGTTGATACCCACTCACTTTTAATATGGAAAATCCAGGTAAATTTAGGATAAGATTGTTCTTAGGCACTTTAATCTCCTTTTGATCGCTAAATCAAGGACTTAGTCTAGACTAATTTGATTAAAGTGCCCCCTTAATTGGTGTAGAGCCCTTTTGTATAAAAATACCTGTTATTTATAACTTAACAGAGAATGCAATTATCCACAAAGATTCTGATTTAACTTCTCATGTGAGTTTATTCATGCATCAACAAAAGTCATTATCTTCCATGCTGTCCTTATTTTTAGTGTTGTTTATTGATGGTATGGGATTGGGTTTATTATTCCCTATTCTGAATACAATTCTCATTGATCCACAAGCTGGTTTTTTGTCTCCCAACCTGAGCATGGGATTACGTGATTTTTTATATGGTCTGACCATCGGTGTATTCATGATTTGCTGGTTTTTCGGGGCGGCTATTTTAGGTGATTTGTCGGATAGTGTGGGACGTAAAAAATCATTAATGATTTGCTTGGTAGGTTCTTTTTTGGGCTATTTTATTTCAGCCATTGCCATTTTGACTCATAGTTTTACGTTGCTACTGATAGGGCGCATCATCGCCGGTTTTACCGCAGGCAGTCAGCCAATTGCCCAGGCGGCTATTGTTGATGTAAGCAGTGAAGAGCAAAAAGCACGCAATATCGGGTTAATTTTGTTGTCCGTGTCATTGGGTTTTGTATTCGGACCAATTTTTGGTGGTTTATTATCTAATGAACGGCTGGTTTCCTGGTTTTCCTTTGAAACGCCAATGTACTTTGCTGCAGGGCTGTCTTTATTTAATGCGATATTCTTGCATCTCACCTTCCGGGAAACGTTTGTTAAAGCCCACGATAAAATCCAGGTACGCTGGCATCATGCGGTAAATATTTTTATTTCAGCGTTTAAACAAGCTTCTATTAAAAAATATTCGGTGGTTTTGTTAATTATGATATTTGGATGGTCCAATTATTTTTCATTTATTTCACTTTACTTATTACAAACGTATCAATATTCGGCTTTGGAAAATTCTTTCTTTCTCGCTGTTATGGGAATAGGTTTTAGTATCGGTTGCGGTTATCTTGTCAATGTTTGCACGCGACATTTTTCTTTGGATGGTACTGTCATCAGTGGACTGCTGGTGACTGCATCACTTGTCATGATGACACTCCTTGGTAAACAGCAATGGGTTGCGTGGGTGGCTACTTTATTGATAGGCATGAGTCTTTCTGTTGCCTATTCGGTGTTATTGACCATTTTTTCTAATCAGGTGAATGACGATCAACAAGGGTGGGTGATGGGAGTGACGGGTTCAATCATGGCGCTTTGTTTTGGCTTAACATCGATCTTTACAGGCATCATTGCCCACGTAGGGGCAGTATTGCCCATGCTTCTAGCTGCTTTGGGCCTGGGTGGAAGTGCCACGCTTCTCTTTTTGTTCAAGAGGGGGGATTTTCAACGCAGCAGAAAAGAAATGTTGCAGCCTTGACCACGATTGCCTTTATGGAAATATAAAGGAACTGCGTGCCAGTTGATTTAGTGCATTGGTATAGGCGAGTAAATTCAGGCTTCGACCGTCGGTTTGCTCGTTGTGAAGTAAGATATTTTCTATTTCTTTAAGCTGGTTTTCTAATTGCTGGAGAATATGCTCTTTATTGCTGCGGTTGGTTTCTTCATAGAGCTGTTTAACCAACGATTCATAATCTCTAAGATCGATGTTTAAGATTTTCCCAGTCGAATGCGCTTCCATTTGATTGATGGCGGTGTCTATATGCATGATGATGGCCTGGATAAAAACCAGCATCGTAAACTGTTCTTTAAGAGGTTCAAGAAGTGCTTGTTTTTTTTGCTTAAACGTTCATGACTAAGTAATTCAAATAAGCTGCGGCAAACCCAAAATAAAGTGGTCGGGTCGTGAAGTATCTTGTTCTCAGTGGGAGGCATAAGAATTTGTTGTGAATTGTAAAGCAGCAAACGGGTTAATTTTTTTAAACGCCCTTGCAACATGGTCAAGGCATCCGTACGCCATACGCTGTTGGCCACGATAAAACTGGCAATGATTCCTATGACGATGCCACCGAGGCGTTCTAATGGGGGATCGAGGTAGATTGGGGGACCGCCACCCTGCGCAATGGTAATGACCAAGGCAATATTGGCTTGTAAACCAATGTAAGCGTGTTTTATATATTTGAATGAAAAATAACTGAACCCCCATATCAGAAAAAACAACAGAATAATAAAGTCGTAGAGATTCATTGCTGTCATGGCCAAGATAGTCAGAGCGGTTCCCCCACCTAACAAGCAGCCAAGCAGCCGGTGAAGGCTGACGTTTTTCATTTCAAAAATATTTTTTCGGATCGAAATGACAATACTGCTGATGATTCCATTTAGCCCACCAGGCCATTGACTCATTAACCATATTAATAGCGCTAATGTGACAGACAGGCCTGCTTTGATGCTGTGTTTTATAACATCAGGATCCATTTGCAATCGTTTAATTCGATCGTGTATTTTGATTTTGGAAACGCGGATGGTCTGTTGGTCTATCAGTAAGGTGTGCAAATAGCTTAAAACCGTAGAGATTTGTTGAAAAAAATGGCGAATCTGATAGTAATATTTAATATCATTTTGCAGTGCTGAACGGTGGTTTAGAAAAGCAGCATCCAGTGTTTCAATACTTTGGGGGGTTAGTAGCAAAGAGTTTGAGCGTTGCTTGCTAAAAAATGCGGTTTTTAACGTGTTTAAATCCTGGTGCAGAGCATTCAATACGGCTTCAATTGGTAGTTGATGACATAGGGCAGCGTAATGTCTTGGCTCATTGCGATGTGAATAGATGAAGTAGTTCAGATGGCGTGCAAGATCGCGCAATAAATCAATTAAAGCGCGTCGTTTATCGAGCAGTGTTCTAGTCATTCCGGCTTCATGACGCATAAAATTAATCATGCCATCGGTTTTATTTAAGTCTTTTTTGAGTGCCAAATTGGTTGCGGAAATAGAAGTCAGCGCCAAGGAGTTATCGTATAGAAGTTGTTTTAGCTGCTCTAGTTCTTGCTCAAAGCGATTGAAAATCACGGCAATTTGCTGCGTGAAATATTCGTGAATATAATTAGGAAAGAATAAATAAGCGCTGAGCGCTGCAACGACGACGCCTAATATGATCTCTGATGAACGCCAAATGGCAATATAAAAGGCGTTACCAGGATTAGTTGCTAATTGAGACAGGATAATAAAAGCGGTGAGGCCAAACAACAAGAACGCATAGGCATAGCGACTAAGGTTAAAATAATAAACTGAAAAAATACCAGTAAAAACAGGTTAACAAATATAATAAAAAGCTGTTTGCAATAAACGCAGCAAAGTAAAATCCAAATAAAGCCCCGGCTATTGTTCCTGCAACGCGCATTAGCGCTTTATCAATAATGCTGCCCACATACAAATTGGAAACGATGACAACGGTCATTCCTGCCCAATAAGGCGTATCCAGATGTAGTTTGAAAGCAATTAATACGGCTGCCAGTGCGCCTAATGAGGTGCGTAGAGCTGCCCTGTTTTCGACCGTTTTTGGCAGGATGAATTTAAAGTATTTCATGATTATCGATAGGTGGTGGTGGCAGCATTGGCTCCAATGCGCAAAGGATATTGTTCATCGAGGTCATCGAAGAAAATTCTTACGGGGAAACGCTGTGCTATTTTAATCCAGTCTTCCGTCGCTTCCATATAAGTCAGGGTAGACGGTGCGACTTCTCCAGCTTGGACGCGGTTAATTCCCCATCCAATACTTTCTACATGGCCATGGAATGTTTTTCCAGGATACATATCCAGCGTAATTTTAGCCTTATCACCAGGTTTAATAAGACGAATGGCTGTTTCGCGATAGCGACTGACGACCCACCAATATTTGGTTTCTACCAGGGCAAATAATCCTTGCCCTTTCTTGATGTATTGACCATGACGCAAATTGAAGTTTGTAATGTAACCGTCTTCCGGGGCATACAAGATGGTGTGATGGTATAGATATTGGGCTTTGGCGTAGGTTGCTTTGGCTGCTAATACTTCGTTGATGTCCAAATTTTCCTGAGCAATTTTTAATTCTTGGGCTGCAGCCATGACGATGGCCGTTTGTTCCTGCATTTTGGCTTGGATGTCCAGAAGTTTTATTTCAGCAAGATCTCCTTTACTCTGTAATTTTTGGTAACGTTTGACGTGATCTTCACTTAAGCGCAGCATTACTTGACTTTGCTTGAATCGTTCTTCTGCCACTTTAATGGCAAATTTGTCATTTTCATATTTGGTTTTGGCGATGTTCAAATCGGCTTTGGCTTTTTGCATAGCATACAAGTAAGGGCGAGGATCGATTTCCAGTAATTTTTGACCTTTTTTAACGGTTTGATTGTCTTTGATGTAAATATTGCTGATTGGGCCTGAAACCAATGCGGCCATATTAACGATATGGGCAGACACATAGGCGTCGTCGGTGTGAGTATCGTAATATGCGAAATAACGATAAGCAAGAAATGCCATAGCAATGATCACAAGAGAAATAATTTGAGGCCAATATCTAAAGGCAAGGAGTTTCGAACGGTCCATTTCGACGGCCCTGTAATGCAAGTAACTATTTGGAATGATTGTTAATTTTTTATAACAGACCTGATAAATAAAAACAATGACTTCTCAATCATTAGTAAGCCGCCATAACGACAAATAGACCGAACTGATGTACAATTTATGACTCAATCTATTCTGGAGATTCCATGGTTGTTTCTTTTTCCTCTGCAACGCATGATTTTCAAACCATCCTTGATTTTTTACGGTTTGGTTTGTCTAGGGCTCATGCGGAAGCGTTATATTATGGGCATGGGACCGATAATGCTTGGGATGATATGCATGCTTTAGTGCTTGGCAGTTTGTCATTGCCTTTTGATGTGGATCGCATGCTGTTGCAAGCGAGATTGACCAATGAGGAAAAAGCAATGTTATGCCGGCAGCTGGAACGGCGGATTACCGAGCGTGTACCAGTGCCTTATTTAACACATAAAGCCTATTTTTGCGATTTGGAATTTTATGTGGATGAACGGGTTCTTATTCCTCGCTCTCCAATTGCTGAATTGATTCGTTATCAGTTTTCTCCGTGGGTTACAGAGGAAAAAGTAGTGCGAATTCTTGATTTATGTACTGGAAGCGGATGCATTGCCATTGCCTGTTGCTATGCATTTCCAGATGCTTTAGTCGATGCGGTGGATATTTCTTCCGACGCTTTGGATGTAGCGAAGATTAATTGTGAACGCCATGGCGTTCAGGATATTTTGACGTTGATTCAATCGGATTGCTTTGAAAATGTGCCCTATGAAACGTATGATTTAATTGTAAGCAATCCTCCCTACGTAGGCCATGAAGAAATGGAGACGTTACCTGCTGAATATCGACATGAACCAACACTGGCATTGGAAACAGAAAATAATGGTTTGGCAATTGTTGAAAAAATTCTTCGTCACGCGCATGCTTATTTAAGTGATCAGGGTATTTTGGTGGTGGAAGTAGGTAATAGCGAGGAAGCATTAATTGCTGCCTATCCTGATGTTCCTTTCACTTGGCTTGAATTCGAACGGGGCGGGCAAGGGGTTTTTTTACTGACGAAAGAGCAATTAACAGAGCATTTTGCAACCGTATGAGTGGAAATACATTTGGAAAATTGTTTACTGTAACCACATTTGGTGAAAGCCACGGCCCAGCTATTGGTTGTATTGTAGACGGTTGTCCACCTAACTTTCCCCTTGAAGAAACCGATATTCAGCCGTTTTTAGATAAACGCAAACCAGGACAATCCAAGTACACCACGCAACGACGTGAAGACGATCGGGTTGAAATTCTTTCGGGAGTATTTAAAGGGCGAACCACGGGTACTCCAATTGCTTTATTAATTCATAATCAGGATCAGCGCAGTCGCGATTATGAAAACATCAAACACGTGTTCCGTCCTGGACACGCTGATTTTACCTATCATAAAAAATACGGTCACCGTGATTATCGCGGCGGAGGTCGGGCTTCGGCACGTGAAACAGCTGCACGCGTGGCGGCCGGGGCTATCGCCCGTCTTTATTTAAAGCATCATTTAAATTTGGACATTGTAGGATATCTGCAGCAAATGGGAGCCATTTCTCTTAAATTTGAGGAACAAACCGCCATTAATAACAATCCTTTTTTTGTCCTAATCAACATCAGGTAGCCGAATTGGCGGCTTATATCGATCATTTGCGACGTTTGGGTGATTCGGTGGGTGCACGTATTACGATCTTGGCGTCTGGAGTACCGGTTGGTCTTGGTGATCCCGTGTTTGACAAATTGGATGCCACTTTGGCTTATGCCATGATGTCTATTAATGCAGTTAAGGGGGTTGAAATCGGTGCGGGTTTTAATGCGGTGACTCAATTAGGAAGTGAGCATCGTGACGAGATGTCTCGCCAGGGTTTTTTAAGCAATCATGCAGGTGGGATTCTCGGCGGTATTTCTACAGGACAACTATTAAAAGTCAGCATTGCACTAAAACCAACGTCCAGTATTGTCAAACCAGGAAAGACAATCACTGTGGACGGTGAAGAAACGGAAGTAATTACCAAGGGGCGACATGATCCGTGTGTTGGTATCCGTGCAGTGCCGATTGCTGAAGCAATGATGGCATTAGTACTGATGGATCATTTTTTAAGACATAAAGCTCAGAATATGGAATAAAAAAAGCACGTAAATTAACCGAGTATGTAATTTTTTCCAGTATAGAGTTGTTGCATAAGGCTGGAACGTTTATATGAAAAAGAATTTGAATGAGGGCCATGATGAGTAGAAAATTAAACATAGCGGTGGTTGGTGCAACCGGTGCAGTGGGCGAAACACTGCTTGCGGTTTTGCAAGAGCGTCGTTTCCCTGTGGCTAATCTTTATCCTTTGGCCAGTGCACGTTCTGTTGGCAAAACGGTGGAGTATGAGGGGCAAGTGCTGGATGTAGAAGATTTGGCCAATTTTGATTTTACAGACGCGGACATTGCTTTATTTTCAGCAGGCAGCTCTGTATCGAAAGAATATGCACCGATTGCCGCTGCTGCCGGCTGTGTGGTCGTGGATAATACCTCATGCTTTCGTTATGATGACGATATCCCACTGGTTGTGCCTGAAGTCAATGCTCACCGTATTGCAGAATATACTCACCGTGGCATTATTGCCAATCCAAATTGTTCAACCATTCAAATGGTGGTGGCGTTAAAACCGTTGCATGATGCAGTTGGTATAGCCCGTATTAATGTGGCTACTTATCAAGCTGTTTCTGGTACGGGTAAAAAGGCCATTCATGAGTTGACAACGCAGCTTGGCGAATTATTAAATGGTCGACCCATCAAACCATCGGTTTATCCACAACAAATTGCGTTTAATGTTTTACCTCATATTGATGAATTCCAGGATAATGGTTATACCCGTGAAGAAATGAAAATGGTTTGGGAAACACGGAAAATTCTGGAGGATGATAGCATACTCGTCAATCCAACGACGGTTCGTGTGCCGGTTTTATATGGTCATTCGGAAGCTATCCATCTTGAGTTAAAGTCACCTTTGAGTGCTGAAGACGCTCGCCAACTGCTTGCAAATGCTCCTGGTGTCAAAGTGGTGGATAATCCAGCCAAATTGCAATATCCAACGCCAATGAAGCATGCTGCTGGCCATGATGAGGTGTTTGTTGGTCGTATTCGTCAAGATATATCCCATCCCAATGGTTTAAATTTATGGGTTGTGGCGGACAATATTCGTAAAGGTGCTGCGACGAATGCAGTGCAAATAGCAGAAATTCTGCAACAAGAATATTTATGATTTATAATTGGAGTTATGAATAGGCGAAAACGATCGAAGCAATTAGAAGAATCTTCCTCCTTGAAAAAGCCGCGGTTTAATGAAACCTGGCCAGATGATTCTGATCAATCCGGCGATTCAGGCCAATCAGAAGATACTGGAGGTTCAAGCGGTTCTGGTGGTGGGTACCGGCGCCGTGGTAAAGAGCGGCCTGATGCGGGTTCTACGTCTTATCTGGTTGATGAAACTCGGGTTATGGAGCGCGAGCGCCGTTTGCAAGAACAACAAGGCCATCGCCATCTTGCCCGGGTGCATGCCCGCGAGCATCATGATGAGGAGCAACAAGTTGCGCCAGAAGGAGAATTGCAAAACTCCATCATGCAAAACCCATGGTTGGATAACCAGCGGTTTGATGGTGTCGATCCAAATTTAAACCCAGAGCCGCCCCTGAATACAGAAGCACGTCGTGAATATGATAATCAGCGGCGTGAACAGGAAATGGAAAAACAATTGCGTTTGGGTAACATGCCTAGATTTACCAACACACCTAAGCCTCAAGGCCCCTAAATGACTATTGCGAATGACATCATCAGTTGCCGTATGCCAGATTTTGATCATTATCTGCATGACGGTGAGTCACTGGATGACATTGATGAGTATGGTTTTACGCCCCTGATTGAAACGGCCATCACCCGCCAACCTCCTATTGCTGAGCAATTAATCGCACGCGGTGTGGATGTCAATAAGCCAGATGTGACTGGGCGTACTGCTTTGCATTGGGCTGTGGATAATAATGACTTAAAATTATCTCGTCTCCTGCTGGAGAATGGTGCCAATCCAAATGCTTATACCCATTCAGGTTTATCGATTTTAGTGTATCCTGTTTTACGTGGACAAAGTCAATTAAAGCATTTGCTCTATCAATTTGGGGCGAAGCTTGATTTTTCACTGGATTTTATTTACGGTAAATTACTTGGGCATCGTTTTGAACTTCAGGGTGATGTGGATATTGTCAATGCTCAGGAAGAATTTATTGAACTGGATTACGAAGGGTTTATTCTTGAATTTACCGTAGCGGTGGTGAAAGATTCATTGCGACGTTTTACCAGCAGTTATTCTACTCGACATTTACGCCATCATTTTCCTTTTTTACATACTATCATCGACGCATTTGCCGTAGCGGACGAGTTATTACAATACCAGCATCGCGTCGCCTTAGCGGACGAAGACAGGCGGCGTTTGGGAGAATTACTCAAATCACCAATGCTTATTTTACCGGCAGCAAGCCGAGGGCATGCCATGTGTTTTGTTCGCTATCAGCAATGGTGGGCTAAAATTGACCGCGGTGAAAATAGTCTTAAAGAAGGTAGTGTTAATATTTATCACCTAACTCGTCCAGAGGCGTTGACCGTCAATTTTTTACAAGAGTTTCTTTATAAGAAACAACCTCGTCGCTATTTTCACCAGATCATTAATCAGCAATTAGGTTTGACGCCGATTGCAAAAATTCCGATGAGTTCTCAAATTACGGGTAATTGTTCATGGGCCAATGTGCAAGCAGTTGTGCCGGTTGCTTATGCGCTTCAGCATTTGACCTCGGTTGCGCAGTTTTCTTATGAAGCAGCGCTTGGAATTTATCAAACCTGGGTAGAGTGGGATAAAGACAGGGCATTGGATGAGTGCATTCAGCGATTTTATCTGGCCAATCCAATCCGTAAGGCAAGTTTTGCTTCAATGTTGGCGGCTGTGCTTTTTCAAGCGTGTGATTACAATAATTCGCATGATGTGGAGCGTGCGGAAAAAATATTGGCCATCCTGATGCTGCCAGATTATTACTATATATTGCAAAGTTATCTTGACGTCTATTGTATCAAACGTTTAACCAGAAAAGGCAACAACTTATTAAAGTTGTTGGATGATTGCGGTGTTAATCCTAATATCGGAGTGACTCCCATTGCGACGGGATTACGTTCGCGGGAAGAACGTTAAATAGGTGATCTCCAGGACTATGCCCAACATGTTAGTGAGGCATATTCACCAGGCCACCATCATGTTCTATCTCTTTGTCTGAGACAAAAGCTAATTTGTTTTTATAGATAATAAATAAAGCAATACCTCCCAGACTAAATACAATAGCAGACAGCCCGAGTGGCAGCGTGCTGGCTACATTTTGATGAATGATAGCCATTCCGATGCACGAAGAAAATAAAAAACGCAGGGTGCCGCCAAGCGCTGCAGCCGTTCCAGTGTGTTTAGTAAAAGGCCACATCAGTCCGCCATTACCCGCCCCCATGCAAAATGTCCCGCCAATGCCAACCAAGAGCATTGGATAGACAAAAGCATGCAACGTCAGGCCAGAAGAAAAATACCACCCTGTCATCCAGAAACCGCCAGTTAACGTGATAAAAAAACCAAGAAGGCAGGTGTAATATATGCCAAGACGTTCAACGATTTGGCTGCAGAGTATGCTGCCAATAAAAAAGATAATCCCATATAAAAAAGTAAAAACCATATTGAGATTCAGGTATGTGCAAATTACGAATGATTAAATAAGGAGACAGGGCACAAAATAAATAAAGGTAAGATAAACCAAAACAGGTGGCAAGATTGTAGATTGCAAAGATGGGATTTAGAAAAATTATTTTGTATTCTATTAAAACTTTACGCAAGGAAAAGTCAACTCTATTATCCTTCGGCAATGTTTCTGGCAAGAAAAAATACAATGAAATCAATGATAAAAAAGCAATAGACAGCAAGCTTAAAAACATCATTGGCCAGCCAAAATAAATATCCAGGTAGCTGCCAATAAAAGGGGCAAACATCGGTGAAAAAGAAATGATCCCATTTAGGTAACTGTAGATTCTGGCGCTTTTATTCCCTTTAAAACAATCTCTAACGATTGCTAAACCTAGTGCCATCATACCGCAACTGCCAATAGCCTGGATGATACGTCCGAAAATAAGAAATTTTGGACCTGACGAAACCGAACATACAACACAGCCAAGTGCAAATGAAACGGTGACAAAATAAGCAATTTTTTTGCGTCCGAACTGGTCTGATAACGGTCCAATAACAAGCTGCATGATTCCGGCAGTGAACATAAAAATATTTAAGGTCAACAGCATGACACGGTCTGATACATGAAACAGTTGTGTAAGTTTTGGAATGGCTGGGACATAGACATCCATTGCTAACGCTAAAGCCAAAACAAAAGGAGCAAGGGAAAGTGTTAATTGTCGTGGAGAAAGAGTCATCATATTGTTAATCAAGCATGAATGCCGCCTATAAGTCAACGTTATGGCGCTAGAAGAAGGATTTCAAGAACCTGGTTAATGTTATGGTTACATTAACCAGGTTCTGCGTCTTAAGGACATCTTTCAGGTTTCGTTTGGTTCTTTATTATTGTTGGGTGCTTTTTTTTTGATAGTTCGGTATTCAGTGGAATCACTCGTCCGCCTGGTTGGTTTGCATGAGATTGCTGTTGTCCAGAACTAGAGCGTTTACGATTTCCTCCAGAGCTTCGATTTTGATAGTGGCTGCCTGAACGTCGTTTATAACCTGATTGCCCACTTTGTTGAGTTCTTTTTGAAGTGGATTGTTGAGATGAATGGGCTTTCTGTGTTTTAGTCGGCTCTTTTTTTTCAGGCTTGCTTTTATCCAGTTCTGCAGTATTGGCAAATAAATAATTCCATAGGCGTTGCAGTAATCCAGATTCTTTCACTAGAGCCTGATGTTTGCCTTCATAAGGTTTAACGACTGGCTGATCCAGCTCTGTGGCTTGTTTTTCAGTCTTGGCTATTTCTACTTCCGGTTGTTGTATTAAAGAATAACTTGGTTTTCGGTTTTTGCCGACGTTATCTTCCTTACGCCGAGTGATGCTGTAATGTGGTGATTGTAGATAAGGGTTCGCAATGATAAGAACCTGGACATCATGACGTTTTTCAATATTTATGATGAAATCCCGTTTTTCATTCATAATAAAGGTGGCCATATCAGGAGGAAGTTGCACTTGTACTTCCGCTGTTTTCTCTTTTAATGCTTCTTCTTCTATCAGACGAACAATGGATAAGCTGTGGGATTGAATATTGCGTACTGTCCCTCGTCCTTCACAGCGAGGACAAACTTCTTGAGCGGACTCACCCAGTGAAAGCCGCAAACGTTGTCGTGACATTTCCAGTAAACCAAATCTTGATATGCGGCCAACTTGAATTCGGGCTCTATCTGCTTTTAGAGCTTCTTTAAGCCGATTTTCAACATCCCGCTGGTTTTTGCTGGAGTTCATATCAATAAAATCAATAACGACCAATCCACCTAAATCACGGAGGCGCAATTGTCGAGCTATTTCATCGGCGGCCTCAAGATTGGTATTGAGCGCAGTGGCTTCAATATCTGAACCGCTGGTTGCTTTTGCAGAATTAATGTCAATAGAAACGAGTGCTTCGGTGCGATCAATCACCAAAGCACCGCCTGAAGGCAATAATACCTCTCGCTGATAAGCGGTTTCTATCTGGCTTTCAACTTGATAAAAATTAAATAGAGGAATGGTGCTTTTATAAAGCTTGAGATTCGGTAAAAAGTCAGGTTTGACTTGTTCAATATATTGCTTGGCTTTTACAAAGGATACTTGATCATCGATGATGATTTCACTGATTGATTTACGTAAATTATCACGAATTGAACGAATAATGACATCGCCTTCTTGATGAATAAGGCAAGGGGATAGTTGGGTGTTATAAGCATTTTTAATGGCTTGCCATTGATTGCGCAGCATGTCCAGATCCGCTTGCAATTCTTCCTGACTTTTACCTACGCCTGCTGTACGAATGATAAGTCCCATATCTTCGTCCATCTGCAAGGAGCCAAGCGTTTCTTTTAGTTCGTTACGATCATCGCCTTCAATTCGGCGAGAAATACCGCCAGAACGAGGACTGTTTGGCATTAAAACAAGGTAGCAGCCAGCCAGGGTTATAAAGGTAGTAAGAGCGGCTCCTTTATTGCCACGCTCTTCCTTGTCCACCTGCACAAGCAATTCCTGTCCTTCGCGAATCAGGGTGGTAATCGAAGGTTTTTCAGCACCAAATTCATCAGGATGTTTGCTTAGATATTCTGGAGCGATTTCTTTAAGTGGAAGAAAACCTTGGCGTTTGGCGCCATATTCAACAAATACGGCATCCAGGCTGGGTTCGCGCCGGGTTACCGTTGCTTTGTATATATTTCCCTTTTTCTTTGTTTCTGTCGGACATTCAATGTCCAAGTCAAATAGCAGATTATCTCTTACTAAGGCAACACGCACTTCTTCAGATTGCGTTGCATTTATTAACATTTTTTCCATCTTTAACCCCATTAATAGGGCGCTAGACACTCAAGTAAAGACAGTGGAAGGTTATCATTTTAAGCATGGCCCAACACCTTAAACAGGGATGCAAATTCTATCATAGACGATATGACCGGTTTGTTTTTTATGATTCGCTGCTCTGTTGCTTTCTTGTAAGCGGTCATGCGTCTCATAAAAGTTACCCGGTTTTGGATAATCGGTCTGATGAATTTGCAGATAAGCCTTAAGTTTTTTTCTGCAAGGCATTTGCATGTAACGAAAATGGCAAATTGTTCTAAAAGCGCGTTAAGGCTTGTTAAGTAGAACGAGTGATTCGCCAGAAATGGATGCTGTTTTAGTGGTAATGCCCCATTTTTCCGCATCATGAAATGATTTGCAGATACACTCTTAATGACAGACCACACGCATGTTACCTTCTTACGGTAAGGTGCATACTTTGTGTTGCTGCATGTTTGCCATGCGTGGGTATCTGGTGAGTTTGTGTTCAATTTGGCTCTGGTACTGGGTTGCTTCCTTGTATCTTTCACTTAAGGGAGCGCATTTCATTTTCTTAAATAGCTGATAATTTTATCAGCCGGTAAACTTTGTAGTCGTTTTGCGTTATAATTCTGTCACAGAATATATTTATATCTGTTCAATAAACAATAGTATCAAAAAAATTGGCACTAGAAAATAGGCGAGTAAGCTATTTCACCCGCCGCAAATTTTAAATCGAGCGCTGTTTATGGTTTATTGATGGTAAATTGAAGCAAAAGAATATTGCCAATACTCTGATTATTATGTTTGTAAAATTTTGTCCTTGTTGTAAACAAATCAACAATTCTAAAACAAGAGAGATGGCTTTTTTTGACAGGACCTTGTAGCGGATTTGTCCTGTTTTAACAAAGACGCATTAAATGAGAAGATGAATGAATGAAGTTCGCTATACCGAAATAACGACGGAAGAAGAAGGGCAACGAGTGGATAATTATTTGTTTCGGTTGCTTAAAGGAGTGCCCAAAAGCCATATATACAGGCTTATCCGGGGTGGTGAAGTACGCGTCAATAAAAAAGAGTAAAAGCTTCTTCACGTCTTGTGAGCGGCGATATGATGCGAATCCCTCCAGTGCGCATTTCCCAGGAGAAAGACCCTTTTGTAAGTGCGGGAGTTCGTCAATGCCTGGAAAAAAACATTATCTATGAAGATAACCAATTACTTGTCATCAATAAACCGGCTGGTATGGCGGTTCATGGGGGTAGTGGCTTGAGTCTTGGGGTGATTGAAGTGTTGCGCAAAACTCGTCCTGATTTGCCTTACCTTGAATTGGTGCATCGTTTGGATAAAGAAACTTCAGGATGCTTGTTGCTTGCGAAAAAACGCAGTGTATTGCGTGCTATTCAGGCATTACTTGCCGCCAGAGCAATCCAAAAAACTTATTGGGCGTTGCTTATGCATCCATGGAAGGGGAAAAAGAAGATACAGGTTGATGCAGCGCTTGCAAAGAATGTTCTTAAATCAGGCGAGCGTATGGTGATGGTCAGTCATGAAGGTAAATTATCGCAGACTGAATTTAAGTTACTTGAAAATTTCCTGTCCGCTTGTTGGGTGGAAGCTTATCCCAAAACAGGCCGAACCCATCAAATTCGTGTGCATAGCGCCTATCTTGGGCATCCTATTGTCGGTGATCAAAAATACGGGGAAGATGTTTCTATCGTTGGGTTTGAAAGAGAAAAATTACGATTGCATTTACATGCCAGGGCAATACAATTTACTCTGAACGATAAATGTTATTTTTTTCAAGCCGATTTGGATGAGAGATTTACGCAAACACTGGCGCAATTACGTTTAAGGAGTAAAAAGCCGAATGGATAAGCCTTATCGTTTGATAGTATTCGATTGGGAAGGAACGCTTGGAGATACATTCGGTAAAATTATAAATATTTTGACGATTGAAACCCGGCGCATGCAGTTAGGTGAGTTTAGTGAATCACGTGCACGAGAATATTTGATGTTAGGGTTGATTGTAACCATACAAAAAATATTCCCGCGTTTATCCGCTGCTCAACAACAAGAATTGTTGCAGGCGGTGCAAGAATCATTGGCATTACGCTCCATGGAAGTTTATTTGATTCCTGGTGCAAAAAATATTGTAAAGAAAATACAAGAAGCGGGAATAGAGATGGCCATTGCTACGAACAAAGGACAGCATTCCTTGCAGCGAGAGTTGCAGGCTTCAGGTCTGGATATTTATTTTACTGTTACGCGTTCAGCTGGTCAGGTTCCTGCGAAACCTTGTCCGCAAATGCTTGAAGAAATCATGGACGTGTGTGGTGTAACGGCATCACAAACGTTGATGATTGGCGATTCGGTCAGTGATGTTGAAATGGCCGTAGCCGTGCATGCTGATGTGATAGGTGTCCAGTTTTATCATCAACCGGAACTGGCAGAGGAGCTTCTTGCGGCAGGCGCATTGAAAGTGTTTGATGATTACCAGCAATTGGCCAGTTATTTAAATTTATAGACAGGATAAAGGCGGATGGGGAGAGTGCGGTGAGTACGATAAACAGTTTACCCAATTTGTTAACCTTGATGCGCATTGTGCTCATTCCATTTTTTATTATCGTGTTTTATTTGCCGTTCACCTGGGCGCATGCGGCAGCTGCTTTTATTTTTGCCATGGCAAGTTTTACTGATTGGCTGGATGGGTATTTGGCACGAAAATTAAAGCAAATGTCTCCCTTTGGCGCTTTTCTTGATCCTGTTGCTGACAAGTTGTTGGTGGCGACTAGCTTGTTATTACTCGTTGGTGCCAAGGATTTGGATTATATAACCTTGCCAGCCATTGTTATTGTCGGCCGTGAAATTGTTATTTCGGCATTGAGAGAATGGATGGCGGAAATAGGAAGCAGAGCGAGTGTTGCAGTCAGTTACGTTGGCAAAGTAAAAACCGTTATGCAAATGGTGGCCCTTGTTTTATTGCTTGCGTTTCATCCCGCTGTTTCCTGGTGGGGGGTGCTTGGTTTTATTTTGCTTTATTTGTCAGCTATTTTGACCATTTGGTCTATGGTCGTTTATCTTATGATTGCCTGGCCGTTATTAACGGCAAAAAATAATTAGCTTTCATTGTTGACAGAGTGTTTATTTCGGGTAGAATTCCAACCCGTAGATGCGGGAATAGCTCAGTGGTAGAGCACAACCTTGCCAAGGTTGGGGTCGCGAGTTCGAGTCTCGTTTCCCGCTCCAATTTAAGCGACAACAGGTCGCTTTTTTTTTACGAGATAAGTCAGGATTTACGGAAAATCCTAACGTTGAGGTAAACGTTCATTGAGCGCTTACCAAAAGTGCGGGGTTTTGCGTAAGTTCTGAAGATAACTGGCTGTGTGGCAGAGTGGTTATGCAGCGGCCTGCAAAGCCGTGTACGCCGGTTCGATTCCGGCCTCAGCCTCCAACATTCTGGTGCGAAACAAATTTTATTATGCCCCAGGATAGGTTATTCTAATTGCAAGCCCAGGTGGCGAAACAGGTAGACGCAAGGGACTTAAAATCCCTCGGGAGTTAAATCCCGTGCCGGTTCGACTCCGGCCCTGGGCACCACATTTTTTCCCAATCAATAAAGTTTATGCTTTAATAACAATACTTTTGGCAAGTAAGGGGTTGCTATGACGTTTGTGGTGACTGAGAATTGCATTAAATGCAAATACACGGATTGTGTGGAAGTTTGTCCGGTCGATTGCTTTTATGAAGGTCCCAATTTTTTGGTGATTCATCCAGATGAGTGCATTGATTGCGCACTATGCGAGCCGGAATGTCCAGTTGAAGCCATTGTTTCAGAGGATGACTTAAACGATAAGCAACGACAATTTTTGGAAATTAATGCCGAGCTTGCTAAGACTTGGCCAAATATTACTGCCAAAAAAGAAGCACCGGACGATGCTAAAGACTGGGAAGGGGTCGAAAATAAATTGCAATATTTACAAAAAGAGTGGACGAAATAGAAACGATTGCGACTCCTGAGCTTGTTAGTCAATGCGAACGTTTATTGGCTGCAAGGGGTCGGTTATTTACAGCGATTCCCGGTTATATTGCTCGTCCTTCCCAAATCCAGCTTACTGAGGCGATTGCACGGACCATAGCTGATGAAACCATTCTGGTTGCTGAGGCAGGAACGGGAACTGGTAAAACATTTGCCTATTTGATCCCTAGCCTTTTGTGCGGTAAGAAAATATTGATTACCACCGCAACCAAAACACTGCAGGATCAGTTATTTCATAAAGATTTACCCATGCTGGTGCGTGCTTTGGGTCTTGCGGCCCGCGTTCAAAATCTTAAAGGACGTGCCAATTATCTTTGTCGTTATCGCGTTGATTTACACGCACAAGAAGGGCGATTTGTGAGCCCTCAATGCGCGCATGAAATCTTGCACATACGAGAAAAACTACCACAATTGACAGCGGGTGAACGCAGCGAATTGCCTGAAATTAAAGAAGATTCGCCCGTATGGCCTTATGTAACATCAACGGGCGATAATTGTTTGGGCAGCGAATGTCCGAATCATCAAAACTGTTTTTTGGTGAAAGCACGTAAGCGTGCATTGGAAGCAGACGTCGTTGTGATTAACCATCATTTATATTTTGCCGATTCACGTTTAAAAGAAGAAGGTTTTGGTGAACTGTTGCCTGGTGTTGATGTGGTCATATTTGATGAAGCGCATCAATTGGCGGAAATTGCTTCCAATTTTTATGGAGAGCGAATCAGTACACGCCAATTTCGCGATTTGATGGATGATATCTTGCGAGAGTGGCCCATCTTAGATTTGGTCAATCAACCATTAAAAGCATTAAGCTTCAAGCTGGATCAATTAGTTGAACAATTGCTACAGTCTGTGCCAGGAGAAGAAGAACGGCTTGCTTGGGAAAAAGTGGCTGGTTGCGCAGAATTTATACAGTCCTGGGAAGCTTTTTCGGCGTTTGCAGAAGAGGTACTAGCCTGCTTTGACACGTTGGAGGTTGAAAAACACTCGGGTCTTGAGCGCTGTAAAAACCGTCTGGAAGCGTTACTTCGATTGTTGCATGCTTTTGCCGCGAATAAATCGAAGCAAATACACTGGCTGGAGCGCTTTAAACATACCTTGGTTTTTCATGCGACGCCTTTTGATATTGCCCAACCATTCCGTGCCTTGCTGACTCGACAAAAAAGCAGCTTTATTTTCACATCAGCTACATTAACGACAGCATCTTCCTTTGATTGTTTTACTCGGGCATTGGGTCTTGAGAACGTACAAACGTTAAATCTTCCAAGCCCTTTTGACTTCACTCGCCAAGCTTTGCTTTATTTACCCCGCACACTCCCTGATCCTAAGGATGGAGGTTATTACGATGCCTTACTGGCCAAAGCGCTGCCAGTGATAAATGCTTGTGGAGGACGTTGTTTTTTCCTGTTTACCAGTCATCGAGCCTTAAAACTGGTTGCTGATAAATTGATGGATCGTTTGAATTTCCCTCTACTGATTCAAGGTGAAGAAGCAAAACCTATTCTGTTGCAACGTTTCCGTGAGCTAGGAAATGCCGTGCTTTTAGGGACTGCAACGTTCTGGGAGGGGGTGGATGTCAAGGGAGAGGCTTTGTCTTGTGTTATTATTGATAAATTACCATTTACAAGTCCTGTAGATCCTGTCATTCGTGGTAAAATGGCTTATTTAAAATCGCAAGGCTTATCGGCTTTTGATGAATTATCTCTGCCTCATGCCATTTTAACATTAAAACAAGGGGTAGGACGGTTGATTCGTGATGTCGATGACTGTGGGGTATTAATGATTGCTGATCCACGGTTGACAGCAAGAGACTATGGCCGGCGGATTTTTGCAAGTCTCCCCAATATGCGAAAAACACGAGACGAGCACGGTGTCTTGGAATTTATTAATACACTATTTACAAGAACTTGATGGTTAATGACATCATGCTTTTATTAGTTGATGAAAAGAATGAATTTACTGGCTATTGATACTTCTACAGAACTGGCAACCGTAGCTGTGGCTGCGCATGGAAGAATTTATGAGGAAGAACAACACGCCATGCGCCAACATGCCCAATGTTTATTGCCAATGATCGAACGGTTGCTGCGGGCTTGCCAATTGGATTTCCAGCAATTAGATGGCATTGTGTTTGGACGAGGGCCTGGCAGTTTTACTGGCCTTCGTATTGCTTGCAGTGTGGCAAAAGCGCTGGCTTATGCTCATGATTTGCCAGTGTACCCAATCAGTGGGCTGGCTGCTATTGCATTTGCCGTATTGCAAAGCGAGCATGATTTGCCACCTGCCGCACAAATACTGGCCATGATTGACGCACGTATGCATCAAGTGTATTGGGGAAATTTTACGGATAATCATTTTGAGGTATTGGAGCAAGTCAGCGATGCGTCGGATGTTGTGTCGGTGCCTGAAAGACCGATTGTGGTTGCTGGTGTGGGTCTTGAACCTTACATGTTGCAGTTGCCCCAGGCGGTTTGCACAAGCATCATTAGGCAACTTGAAGTCTTCCCACGTGCGCAAACGATGATTCATCTGGTACAATCTGGACAGTTTAAAGCCGTCAGTGCTGGTGAAGCGTTGCCTGTTTATGTACGTAATCAAGTTACACAAGGAGAATTCCGTGGATAGAAAGCTGTTGGACATTTTAGTTTGCCCCTTGTGCAAGGGAAAATTATTACTTAAACAAGAAGAGTTAATTTGTCGCTTTGATCGCCTGGCTTATCCTATTCGCGATGGTATTCCGGTCATGCTTGAAAATGAAGCACGGCTCATTTCTTTGGAAGAAAAAGATAAATTATGAACAAAGATTTTTATGTCATTATTCCGGCACGTTATCAATCTTCACGGTTTCCGGGAAAATTATTGATGGAATTGCAGGGCATGACGGTGATCGAACGGGTATATCGCCAAGCCCTAAAAGCAAATCCCAAAAAAGTCATTATTGCAACGGATCATCAAGGGTTGTTTGAGCATGCGCGTGGCTTTGGAGCCGATGTTCGCATGACCGCTGCATCACATCAGTCAGGAACAGACCGCATTGCCGAAGTTGTAGCAAAAGAAGCGTTTGCTGCAGATGATATCATTGTCAATGTACAAGGGGATGAACCCTTAATTGCACCGGCACTGATTACCCAAGTGGCTGAATGCCTTGCCGCTGTCGATACACCCATGGCAACGTTATGCTGGCCGATAAAAGACATTGCCACACGCGATAATCCAAATGTGGTAAAAGTGGTGCGTGATTGCAACCATCATGCTTTGTATTTCTCCAGAAGCGCCATTCCAGCGCATCGAGAGGCTTTCGACGATTGCCGACTCGTGTTTCGTCATATTGGTTTATATGCTTATCGTGCTTCTTTTTTGCTTGATGTTGTTCGTTGGCCGTTGTGTGAACTGGAAGCTCTGGAAGCGCTTGAGCAACTGCGTGTTTTGTGGTCTGGGCATAAGATCAAAGTAGAAGAAGCCTGCGTTCCTCCTTTACAAGACATCAATACCACGGAAGACTTGGCCGAAGCTTGCCGTCAGCTCGCCACAGAATAAGTTCTCGCTTTCTTACATGATTTTCCCAGATAGGGTTGTAGCCTGGTTAACGCGCAAGCGGTAACCGGGGTTTTTGCATGCTGTTGCAAGGTTAAGATTTGCCAACGTTGCCGTTAATTCACTTCAAGTCTATACTGAAATGGATAATATTTAACCAGGAGAACGGTGATGAAGCGGATCTTGGCTGGTGTTGTGATGATGTTATTGACGGGGATGAGCCTCGCTCAAAAACCTTTTATGGCAGGTCGTGATATTTCTGGTGCGAGTACGATTACGATTCTATTGGAAACCGGAGATGGTATGCAAGTTAAAGCGATAGTCCCTAAAGAAGAAGCCGATAAGCTAAAAGAGGTGCAGCCGGGAGATCAGGTGAAATTAAACTTTAATAGCGAGTCTCTCCTCTCGCCGGGTGCTTCAATTCCCGCTCCAAACACACCTGGAATAGAAGAATAAAAAGTCATTGTAGCCTGGTTAACGCGCAAGCGGTAACCGGGTTTAAGGGCCATGTTTTTCCCGGATATCGCTTTGCGCTATCCGGGCTACGAGTGTGAGCTCAAGCCAAATTGGCATTAGTTATCTTTTTTTTATTTACTGACGCGCAATTTACGTAAGTAGAGCAAGAAAGATGGGAAAAGCATGAGCACGATGCCGCTGGTAAAAACAAAACGGAAGTGATGGGCACCACCTACATCCATGCTGTTTTCGGGTGGGAAGAAACCCACGATCAAGGTAATAATGCAGCCGAAAATACCTAAAAGACAGATAAAATAATAACCGAAGCGGCCGCCCGGAATGGAGAAAGGGCGTGGTTTAGCGGCAAACTTGCCTTTAAGGTGAATGGCTGCCAGAAACATCATCACATACATGAGGATGTAAAGCTCGGTGCTTAAAGCAGTAAATAGCCAATAGATGGCATTTACTGTAGGAAAGAGTAAAAAACCACTGCATAAAATGGTCACCAGCACGGCTTGCAGGAGCAAGACTCGCGAAGCAACGCCGTGTTTATTCAAACGATAAAGCCAATGGGGCAGAAAACCATGATCGGCTGCCAGTAATAATCCTTTAGCCGGTGAAATGATCCAATTGACCATACTGCCGAGGCTGCCAAGCAGCAGTAGCACCACCATGAGTGGCATTAAAACCGATAAATGATACACAGCAAAAAAATTGGTGAATGCTTGCATGACGCCATGCACCAGGCTGATTTTTTCCTGCGGCAAGACAAAAGCGATGGCCAGAGAACCAAATATCATCGTCGTTAAAATAAGCAAGACAGAGAAATACATGGCCCGCGGGAAATTGCGCTGTGGATTATGCACGTTGCGTACATGCACGGCTGCCAGTTCCATACCAAGAAATGAGGTCATGATGGCGGTTAACGAGATCCATGATTGGGTATCGGACCAGTGGGGTATGAGATTATGCCAACTTAAATCAATGGCAAGCGGATTGCCTTTGATAAGCCAGATTAAAGCCAGCAAAATGATGAACCCCATGGGAATGATCATGCCCACAATGGCGCAAAAGCTCGCAAATCTGGCCGATGCACGCAAGCCGGCAAGACCAAGCAATGTTAACGACCAGAATGTAATGAGAATCACGCTAATCAGATAATATTTGTTTTGTCCAAGGTCGGGATTAATCAAATACGCCAGGGTTCCTGCGATAAACGACAAAATGGTCGGATACCAGACCATGGTATTGATCCATTGCAGCCAAATGGTAAAAAATGCCCAGTTTTCACCAAAGGCATGACGGACCCAGCTGTATACGCCGCCTTCTTCTTCCGACCAGGTAGAAGACAGTTCCGCTGAAACCAGCGCCACTGGAATCAGGAAAATGATGGCGGAAAACACAAAGAAAAAATGAGTGACGAGCCAAAAAGAGCGGTAGCAGGCAAATTGCGGATGCTATCAATGGCACCGGTAATTAATAAAACCAATGCAAATACAGAAATTTTTTCGGAGGACCAGGCTTTCATCAATAGCAAACCTTAAGTGGTAAAAATATATACATTATAAAGGAACACCCCATTTGTATGAAATGCGTATTTTATCTTAACTGAGCTTTTTGCAGTAAAAAACTTATGCAGGCGAAGGCAAGTTAAGTATGAGTAACGATGCCTATAAAATCAACATATTCTTCTCATGATGCTTTTTTAAAAACATGCACACACCCGACAATTCAACATTGGCGGATTCCTCCCCTGTATTTTTCGAGGAGGATTCAGACCTTATCAGGGTTAGCGTTTACCCATCTCAGGAGTATTATCAGGAGTGTCTTCTGGATTGGCAGTTGGTGATGATTTACGAGTATTGGCGGCAAACAAGCCAATTCCTGCTGCAAGTAAGGCGGTTCCTCCCACCGTCATACCAATGCCTGGGGCAGTGCCTATACCCATTGTGCCAACGATGGCTACAATACCAATCGCCGCGATGGCTGCTCCTAAAACCATCATGGCAACGCCTAGTGCTTGCCATAAACGTGAAGGATGTTTTTGCAGTTCAGCTCCATGGCGTTCATAATCCTGACGTAACTCATCTCGCTGTTTTCCGGGAGCTGCCGTGAGTAATTGCGTTGTTTTATCCACTTCGTCTGCCAATCGCTGAGGGTCTTCACCCGCTTCATGCAATGCAGTCACCGTACGTTTAACCTCCTCAACGGCTTTTTTTACTCTCGCATGACTGACCCGTCTTGTTGTCTTATCCAGGGTCGTAAATTGATGACGGAAGTGATCATCGCTTGCAGGCAAGGGATGGTTTGGCGCAGGTATGACCGGAGGAGGAGCAACCCGCTCGTCTGGTGTGACAACGGTGGGCTTGTAAGGAGGAGCCGTGAAAGGTTTTATCGGTGCATGTCCTGGTGGTGTAAAAGATTGCCCTGGTGAGGCAACCGACCGTCTCATAAAAGGAGTTGCATGTTTTGGAGTAACTTGGGGTACAGCAGGTTCCAATGCCAGTGGCATTGCTTCCCGCAATGGTCCTTGCGAAGCCACGACTAGGTGTGGGGAGGCTTTCACAGAAGGGTAGGGTGATGCATTCGGTATGCCTGGTAAAGCCAGGGTTTTACCAGACAATGGAATAACAGCACCTCCAGTCAATTGCAACGCTGGAGGTTGCAAGGATAAGTCGGTTGCTCTGGCCATGGTTGGATATCCAAATATGGTGAGGCTCAGAGCAGAAGGAGCATCCAACACGGTTGTTCCAGGGACGGGACTTATCAATAATTGACCAGAATTTAAAAAACCTTGCCAGATGTCTTGGCGTTGTAGCATGTCGTCTAGGATTGTCGGGTCAATAAACAAAGTTGATGACCAAATACCTGATTGCCCTGAAGTGGTCAAAGGCCATACAAAGGTTGGAGCATCACTGCTGGAAAGCAATGCTAATTCATTTCCGAAATAAGCCTGCGCTTCAGGCAAGCCAGTCAATGCGGCAGACAATTTTGGTAAAGAAACACTGGCGCCGCCGGCAAAACGCAAAACCGGGGGGGTGCCAACCAATTCGCCCACCGTGGAATAGCCGAATAATTTGACTCTAAATGCAGGGGGAGTAGTCTCCAAAGCGGTCGTTCCAAGTACCGGGCTTATGGATAATTGACCCGAACGCATGAGTTTTTGCAACAACGCCGGATTGGCCAACAGGCGGTCGATGGTCTCCTGATTCATTGATATGGTGCGTTGTTGCAGCGGTTGCATGCTGGAACTTAATTCAGTTAATTCAGATTCATGCATGGCTGGTTCTTCTTCCGTCACCAGTAAGTCGTCAGACTCTGGAGCATCAGAAGAGGAGAGTGGACGATATAAAGGCATAGGCATTGGTGTTCTTGGCAATCTTAACAGTGGCATCAGAAGCCATGTTGCGGGTGAATAAGCCATGGCCGGTAAATAAGGATAAAAAAGCATGGCCGCATGCAGCCCTTGAGGCATAATTGGCAGACGGTTAAAGCGCATAAGCGGTAATGGCAAAGTTTCCCGGCGTATTGCTTCGACTTCTGTGGGGGTAAAAGAGATACCGCGAGAAGTACTGACTGCCGTTGATTGTGATTCTTCAGGCAAAGGCAGTGGCTGTGTTTGACTATAAGAAAATGGCAGAGAGGCCCAGGGATAAATGCCTGCAATGACAGGAGGCTGGAATAAATTAACAGCAGTTGAGGGGAAACGTCGGCGTTCATCCGCAAGCGGTGTGGATTCAACTTCAGCGAATAACGGTTCGGAAGAGACTCCTCTTGACAGTAAATTCCACATTCCGACACCCAATGCCGGTGCCAAATTTCGTGCCGTGCGGACAACATTTCTCACAACAAACATAACTACCTCATTGACTTTATGTTTTTTAATTATACATCATGATAATTGGGTAGTCATTAAATAAGAAGTTTTAAGACATCATGAAGGCATTGGTAAATACAAATTTTTTATTGAATATGGGGTGGTGGTTGAGTAGCGGAATCTGGTGCATGTTTATCTTCTTCGGCGATTAGGGTTTGATAGTTCATTGATATCTCGAAAACTTATTGCCCTTCTTTAAGAATAGACCGAGAGCATCATGAGGTGTTATCAATGCGGTAAATTTTTCAGCAAATAAGGATGAGCAAGTATGGATATTATTAGGAGCGGACGCTAGATGCTCCTTGCACGGTGAGGATGATTTTACGGTCAGTGGCATGATTGCGATGCTCACATAGGTAAATGCCTTGCCATTGCCCTAGCCATAATTGATTATCTTTTAATGGGATAGTGAGACTTGATCCAAGAATGATATTTTTAATGTGGGCTGGCATGTCGTCTTCTCCTTCCAGCGTATGGCGATAACGTGAATTATCTTCTGGCACGGTTTGATTGAAATGCATTTCCAAATCAAGACGAACATCATGACAGGTGTTTTCGCTGATGGCCAAAGAGGCGGAAGTATGCTGCAAAAACAAATGGGCAAGGCCAACATTAATGTAAGGGCTGGCGGACAAGGCTTGCATGATTTGGTCTGTGATCAAGTGAAATCCTCGCGGTTTGGCTGGAAGTACGCATTGATTTTGCCAATAAACAATATTTTCCTTAGTCATGATGTTTTCCATTGCGGCAGGCAGGGGATGAGGGGGGCATGCCGGATTTTTGCTGCCATTCAACGGGCGTGTACAAGTGCAGGCTTAAAGCATGCAGGCCAGATGAAAATTCATTGGCAAACCATGCATTCACCAGGCGATGGCGGTTAATACGGCTTAAGGATTCAAATCGTGCAGAAACGGCGATGATTTTAAAATGAGATTCGCCATCCGCAGGAACGTGATGACGTCGGGATTCATCTTCAATAATCAAGGTATTGGGTGCTAATTCGGCAAATAATACCTCATGCAGGCGTTGTTTTCGTGACATGATGGATTAATGGCTGTTCAATTTATGTAAAGTATACGCAGGAAATAACGGTTTGTCATGATTTGACATGATTATTAAGACAAGAACAGGGTTTAGGACTTATAAATTGAAGCATTAAGCGCTGTGCATAACCATGGCTATAAAAAGCGATAAGTATTGATGAAAATTTTGTCTTTTTTTGAAAAAATTGACTAATAAGTCGTCTTTACGAGCATTAGCGAAGCAATTGTAAGTTAAAAATTTCAATTGAAAATCGGTCCGGATTGCTCCACTTCGTTCGCAAAGACGGCATTTGGAGTTCTTGTTTCAAAAAAGACCAAAATATAATGGATGTGGGTTGCGGTTTGTTGTTCTTATTTTGTAAATATATGACATTTTTTGTCACTTTATTGAATGCTTTCATATTGAGATTCATCGTCAAAGAATCTTGTGGTATTGACTCTAGCGTGTGGGACTGGGATGATTGCTAGGTTACTGAAAAATATATTATTTATTTTTAGTTAAGTTAGCAGGAAAAATTGCTACTTGTGCAACATATTGGCATGCAAGTTGCATGAGAATTAATGGATTCATTTATTTTAGAGGGACAAGTCATGAAAAGACAGCAAGGTTTTACCCTGATTGAGCTTATGATTGTAGTGGCCATTATTGGCATTCTTGCTGCAGTGGCCATTCCGGCTTATCAGGATTATACAATTCGGGCAAGGGTTACCGAAGGGCTGAATTTAGCTGCTGCGGCAAAACTTGCGGTTTCTGAAACAGCAATATCCAATAATGCTTTGCCGGCAAACCAGGCAGCAACAGGATATACCAGTCCAGCCGCAACCAATAATGTGGCTTCAATTGCTATCGCTAACGATGGTACGGCTGCCATTACAGTTACTTATGTTGCTGCGATTGGCGGTGGTGGGACAATCATATTAACGCCTACTCTAACGGCCAATGGTGATGTTACTTGGACTTGTACAGGAGGCACCTTAGCAGACAGATTTCGACCGGCGAATTGTCGATAATATATGCATCATCAATGAAAGCCGCTTTTTACAGCGGCTTTTTTTATAATACCTGAGGGACAAGCTGATTTTTAAGGCGTATGTAATCGGGCAAACCGCTGATGTAGGGAGGATAAGCTTCGCCTTGAATCAATGGCGTCAAATAGCGGCGACAAGCGTCTGTGATCCCAAAACCATCCTCGCGGATAAAGTCTTTGGGCATTTTCCTTTCGACGTTAGCTACCTTGGCCAATGGCACATGATTGATGGACCAACGATAAGGAGCGTCTTGTTCGCGTACGATGATGGGCATGATGGCATTATGACCTGCAAGCGCCAGTTTTACAGCTGCTTTTCCCAATGCATACGCTTGTTCTACGTCGACGGCAGAGGCAATATGGCGAGCGGCACGCTGCAGGTAATCAGCCACAGCCCAATGGTACTTAAGATTTAATTCACGTTTAATCAATTGGGCGATTACAGGTGCCACGCCACCTAATTGCGCATGACCAAAAGCATCACGTAAGCCTGAATCACTTAAAAACTGGCCTTCTTCATTGCGGATACCTTCTGATGCAACAATGACGCAATACCCATATTGCTTTACACAGTCATCCACTTGTTTAAGAAAGCGGGTTTCATCAAAAGCCACTTCCGGGAATAAGATAATATGTGGCGGTTCATGATCATGAGGGCTGGCAAGTCCGCTTGCAGCGGCAATCCAGCCGGCATGCCGACCCATGACTTCCAGGATAAACACCTTGGTAGAGGAAGCAGCCATGGAAGCGACGTCCAGACCAGCTTCTAGCGTTGAAATGGCAACGTATTTGGCAACAGAGCCAAATCCCGGACAAGAGTCAGTGAAAGGAAGGTCATTGTCCACCGTTTTAGGAATGCCGATGCAAGTGATGGGAAATCCTCTTTGCGCACTCATAGCCGCCACTTTATTTGCCGTGTCTTGAGAATCGCCACCACCATTGTAAAAGAAGTAGCCAATATTGTGTGCTTTAAAGACATCCAGCAAGCGATCGAACTCTTCCCCATTATCTTTAAGTTTGTAGCGACAGGAACCAAAAGCGCCAGACGGTGTATGCAAGAGTTTGGCAATGGCATCATCACTTTCTAATGAGGTATCAATTAAGCGTTCATGCAATGCGCCAATGATGCCGTCTTTGGCCGCAAATACCTTGCCTATTTGTTGTGGATGCAATCGTGCAGTCTGGATGACACCACAAGCTGAAGCATTAATAACGGCGGTAACACCACCGGATTGGGCATATAAGGCATTTTTTACTGACATCATTTCTCCATGTATTATATTTTAAACAGTAAAACAACCCTATTTGAAAGGTGGCTGTTTTATTATCTCTCTTTGAAAAAGAGAGATGGGAAAGGATTTTTGAAAGCATACCAAGTATAGTTGACCTCTCAATGAAAGCTATTTTATTGCAAACGCGGTACTTTAACATCTTCTTTTTATAACAAAAGGAAGTGATGGATTAAAGCAACTCCACAATGTCCCGGGCGCGATAAGAATGTTCATATTCTTCAATCACAGCATCAAGACTTTGAATAAACTGGCTGAATGGCATTTGCAATTCATCGATGTGACTTGCCTGTTTGGCTAAGGCTTCCAATTGAGCCACTTGACTTTGCAATTGTGGTACGCCACAGAAACAACAGGCGCCGTGCAATTTATGAGCGGCTCTTTCCAGGTTTTTAATTTGTCCACTGGCCATTAATTGCAAGAGTTCTTCGCGATTTTTATGCAATTCCTCAACAAAACGGTCAAGAAATTCGGTGGCTAACGCCTGATTACCCGAGACTTTTTGCACGCATAATGTCCAATTTATGGCTGAAGCAGTGGTTTGATTAATAATTTTCAGCAAATGGCGCAACAGCGATGCTTCATCCAGAGGTTTTTGCAAGCAAAGGTCTATGCCTAATTTTTGCATGGATTCATTATTTTCATTCATGCTGTTGGCACTCAGTAAAATAATGGGTGTGGTTTTATTAAGCAGTGATTGTTGCCGAATTAGGCGTGCTGCTTCGAAACCATCAAGTTTAGGCATTTGCAAATCGAGAAGAATGGCATGAAAGCGTTTGCTGTTGCATTTAGTGACGGCTTGTTGTCCATCTTCTACGGTATCGATGCAGGTTTTTTCACTCAATAAGGCATTGAGCAACATGCGATTGATTGGATTATCTTCGGCAACCAGTAAATTGGGCTTGGCTAAACGTAATCTGGCACGTAGAGTATCGAGCTCTTGGATATGCATCGATTCCGCAGACGTTGGTATGGAAGATTGATGGAACAGATGCTCGATGGTTTCGTGCAGTTTTTGAATGTTAGGTGGTTTAAATAAAAAGCCCTGTGCTCCTAAGGCCTGATAATTCTGAATGGGCCATTTTGAAACCAATACACAAGGCATGGATTGTTTACGTAACACTTCAGCAACTTGCTGTTCACAGCCTTGATTGACACTGACAAACGCTAAGTGGCAGTCTTGATGTTGATAAAACGCTTGTTCCAACTGATTGAATGCGTCAATACGAATGCATTGAATGCCCCAATATCCAAGCCCGTTACAGAGGGCTTCAAGGTGCAGAGGATTGTCATCAAAGCAGAGAACTTTAAGATTACCGAAGCGGTGAATTTGGTGCTTTTCTATTTCATAGGCCATAAGCTTTGCTAATTTGATGTGCACTGAAAATGTTGAGCCTTTATGCGGTTCACTGCTTAATGAAATCCGTCCCTGCATATGTTCGGCAAGTTTTTTACTAATGACCAATCCTAAACCTGAGCCGCCGAAGCGACGAGTGATGGTGGTATCTGCTTGATTAAAGGCATTAAATAGGGTCGTTTGATCTTCCGAGCAAATACCTATGCCTGTGTCGCTGATGGCGAGGCAAATGGTATAATCTTTTTCTGATTCCTGTTCAATATGGGTACGGATAAGCACATAACCATGATCGGTGAATTTGATGGCGTTGCTGACCAAATTACTGATGATTTGTTTAAGACGTAATGGGTCACCAAGCACGGTTTTAGGAACCGCAATATCGGTTGCAGGAATGAGGTCAAGTCCTTTTTTATGGGCATGCGGAGCAAGCAGGGCAACGACGTCATCAATGCAAGCCCGAATGTCTAAGGGAATATAATCCAGATGCAATTTACCGGCGTCCATCTTCGAATAGTCAAGAATATCATTGATGATTGCCAGAAGATCTTGTGCGGATGATTTAATGGTTTTCACATATTCTTGTTGCAAGGAATCCAGCTTGCTTTCTAACAAGACATTGGTAAATCCAAGGATACCATTCATCGGGGTGCGTATTTCATGACTCATGTTGGCGATGAATTCAGATTTCTGCCGGCTTTTCTCCTCGCTTTTCTTTTTATCCAAAGAGAGTTCGATGTTTTTTTCTTCCAGCAATTCAAGATTTTTTTGTAAATCAGTGGTGGCCGTTTCGATATACTGGTTTAAGTCTTTGACCATGCTTAAATACTGCTTTTGTAAATGAGCGCAGCCTTGTTCGATGGTACCAAGTTCTGCTTGACTCGATAATTTGATTTCTGTTTCAAATTCATTACTAAGAATTTGCTTCATGCTGCGCCGCAGTCGTGCGATGGGAATGTAAATCTTTTTGGAAAAGAAATAATGAATACTCAAGCCAGTCAGTAAGCCAAATAAAGTAATGAAGATGGTGACAATGTACATTTGATAGCGTTTGATTAATGTAGCCTGCGTATCAATATCAATGGATAACCAACCCAGGATATCATCAGCTTGAAAATCAGGCATGGAGGTTGGGGACTTAAATGGCGTAAAGGAATATAGATTGAACTTTGGAACGGTAATGGGAGCTAAAAAATTGATGCTGTATGGATTAATTTGTCGGCTTTCAATGTAATCACCGGTGTAGTCAGGGGGAGTAAACGGGTGTTTCAAGGAGTGTTTGCCTCCGCGATAAGCCAACAACTGCCCTTTAGCATTATAAAAAGCCAGTGATTGCACTTCCTGATTAATGGTGGATGCATCGATCAAGCCCTGAAGAATACGCTTGTCATCTCTTAATAAAGCTAATTGAGCAGCGGGCAAAAGCTGGCGAATATAGGCTTCGCCTAAATGAGAAGTGTGCTGTTTTAAATCGCGGCTGAATTTGCCATTATAAAACAGTGCAAATAAAAGAGCGACCACTAATACTGGGATTAAAGTCGTTATTCTAAGTTGATATTTAATCCCAATGCTTTTCACGCCAACCCCTTAAAATCAGTCCTGGTGCCCGTTTCTTGGCTTTGCCTTGATGATAAAGTTCGCTATACTTCGGGCAATCATAAATCATACTGCAAGAATTATACAGCCGACCGTCCATAGAGTATATTTTTACACTCATTGAGACCACGCATTATGGCCCACAAGATCATGTACCATAATGATGATTGTTTACAAAATAAATCGACCGGCGGCGTGCAGGTTACAGCTGATAATGGAGCTTTTCATGATTGTCCGAACCCGTTTTGCCCCAAGTCCTACTGGTTTTCTACATGTAGGTGGTGTACGTACCGCCTTGTTTTCTTGGTTGTATGCAAAACATCACCAAGGCGAATTTATTCTTCGTATTGAAGATACTGATCAAGAGCGTTCCACCCAGGAATCTGTGCAGGCCATTTTAGATGGTATGGAATGGCTGGGTTTGACTTATGATCAGGGACCTTTTTATCAAACGCAACGTTATCCCCGTTATTTGCAGATCATTCAGCAATTGTTAGATGAGGACAAAGCTTATCGATGCTATTGCAGTAAAGAGCGCTTGGAAACATTGCGAGAATCGCAGCTGGCAGCTAAAGAAAAACCACGCTACGATGGTCATTGCCGCGATAAACATAAGCCTGATACGAATGAGCCGCATGTCATACGATTTAAAAATCCCAAGCAAGGTATGGTGTCGTTTTCTGATCAGGTCTATGGTGATATCCATGTTCATAATAGTGAGCTGGATGATTTGATTTTGCTGCGCTCCGATGGTCATCCAACGTATAACTTTGCAGTGGTTATCGATGATTGGGACATGAATATTACTCATGTTATTCGTGGAGACGATCATATCAATAACACCCCACGTCAAATTAATTTATTTAAAGCATTAGGTGCTCCGGTGCCGGTTTTTGCTCATTTACCGATGATTCTTGGTGAAGATGGTAAACGGTTATCGAAACGTCACGGTGCAGTCAGTGTTATGCAATTTAAGGAGTTGGGGATTCTTGCACATGCCCTGTTAAATTATTTGGTGCGTTTGGGCTGGTCTTGCGGCGATCAGGAGATTTTCAGTGTGGATGAAATGATAGACTGCTTTGATTTGAAAAACGTCAGTCGTGGTGCCTCAAGTTTTAATTATGAGAAATTGTATTGGTTAAACCAACATTATCAAAAATACGACCCCCCAGTTAAGGTCGCAAATGCCTTGCAATGGCATTTTGATAGGCATGGCATTGATGTCAATGGAGGGCCTGCACTTGCTGATTTGGTGCAAATACAGGCTGAGCGCTGTAAAACGCTGGCTGAAATATGTGAAAAAAGCCAATATTTTTATTCCGATCACATCGAATACGATGATGAAGCAGTCAAAAAACATTTACGCCCGGTGATTCTTGAACCTTTAACTGCGCTTTATGAACGTTTGCAACACGTTGAACAATGGCAACATGATGTGCTGCAGCAATGCATTAACGATGTCAGCGCGGCATTTAATATAAATATGGGGAAAATAGCTCAACCTTTACGAGTTGCTGTTACAGGCAGCAGCATGTCTCCTTCCATTGATAGGACGCTAACGTTGCTCGGCAAGTCACGAGTGCTTAATCGCTTACAGCAAGCTTTACAACGGATTCGAGAGAGGAGCGCAGCGCAGTGAGCGCTCCTTCTTTTAAAAATTCTTCTTAACTTTTTACGTACCTTAGCCGATAACCCTAAATATGAGGGGCAGTTGAGGTGAATGTCATGAAAGAAAAACATTTTGCATATCGAATTCATCGGGAAACAACGGGTTTGGTTTGTACTCATTATGAATTTGAAGAAGATAAGATGCTTGATTTATTAAAAGAAATTCAGAATGCAAAGGCAAAAGGGATTTACTGGATTTTTAAGCAATTAGACGGCAAGCCACAAGAGGCACTTAGCATCATTGATTGTGAACATAATCGCATTTATTACCATTACTCCGGTGAGGTGGAAGATTTGCAAGACACGATTACAAAATTAAGCAAGTCACTTAATTTGTAAAGCTAACAGACTCTGGTCTATTATTTGGATTCAACAGCAAAAGGAAGAAAGCTCATGGCAAATCGATTAAAATTAAACAAACTCATTGGATTGGGTATTCTTGTGCTTCCTATGGTCTGTTGGGCCGAAGCGTCTGACAATAAACAAGAAATGCCCAAGGATGAATGGTTAAAAAAAGTTAAAGAAATTATTCCTGCCCCTATATGCAAGGGATTCACGGAAGATGCGTCCATCGCTGCTCGTTTGAAAGAACTTAATATAAGTTATCAAGACTGTGTCGATAAGATTCCAGCCATTACCGAAAAGTGTCAAAAAAAATATTATAATGATTTGCCAGCTATGATAAATCAGGAAAGCGCAGCCAAATGGGGGCGAACCATTGGTGAATGTATTGGTGCCGATTTTGCTGTAAATTATTTGCATTCAGAGGTAAAACCATCGGATGCAGCCACTTCTGCAAAACAACCCTAATCAAACGCTCATTTAACCTCCCTTTGCAAAAGGGAGGAATGTTTAGTCATTTTTCCCATCGACCATCCTAAAATTTTTGATCTTTATGAGTAATATTTTTATACTCCATCCCTTCTGATAATGAGAGGATGATGAGTATGAGTCTGTTTGATGAGATGGTAATAGAGAGTGAAGCGTGGTACCGTAAAGCCGGGATTAAAACCATTAAAAAAGCCCCGCCGCGAGAAGGGGATTATTTTTATGAGTTAAAACATTTTCTGGGACCCAATGGCGAAGTCACGTTTCTTGATCGTTTTCAAAGCTTTTCTGATTTTCAAAATGATGTCAAATCCATCATTATAAAGCCGTTAACGTGTCTGTTTTTATATAAATATCATGCAATTAGATCTCTTTATCATTTAGGTCTTGCCGCCGTTCATTTGGTGACCTTATCCCCTTGCGTTGCACTGGATCATTTCTTGCAATGTGGTGAATCATTTATTAAATCATTTGCTTATGATTTGATGGTTCTGGGAACCTTTTTGTTGGAAGCCATATCGTTTGCCAGCAGATGCGCCATAACTGTGGGTTACGGCATTGGTGTGGCTGCGGTTGCAACGGGGAATGCTGTGAGTTCTGCAGCAACCTGCATTGCTGGATTTTTCCATGCTAATTCCTCCAAAAAAGAAGCTACTCTGCGTCATGACGAAGAAGAACTTGGTATGGAGCGCGAAAGAACTTGCTGTGCCATGTAATGGTTGTATAGGCTAAGATAAGTTCAATGTGAACTTATCTTAGACCTTGTTTTCAGAGTCTAACGATGCAGGGCTAAACGCCTAGCGACTCTGAAAACAGGGTCTTAACTGTAGGCACAGCGATAAAATGAATTCAGAGCATCGGGATAATTATTAACCCATTGGAATTGTTTCAGAGGCGTTGCTCTTGCGTTAAATTTATCTCCGCAATGAAGATGGCAGGGAAGACGGCTTATAATGCAGCCAATGTATTTATATTTTGTATAGCGTTTTATTGGTCCCTCAATGACATTATTCGGGCAGCGTTTTTCATAACAAATATAAAAACTGTCTGCTTTAGGCTCCTCAGGAGGCGTTAATGGAAGCGCATACGTTGAGCCAGAAAAGAGGATCATAATCGTTAGGATTTTTTTAATTGATTTTAAGTAAGCATCCATGATTTATCTTTTCGCTTTTTTCTACTCTAATAGCACGATATGATTCTTTATTCAATGAATTAGGAGACTAAGATGTTGGTAACGTTTAGTTGTGATGCTCATGAAAATATCACCATGTTTGGTGATGTGGCAAAGCGGTTAATAAAAATGATGGGACATAGTGGCACGGTACCAAGTGCCATTCTTGCAGATGAGGTTCCCGAAGCCTTGGCTCGCTTGCAACATGCCATTGCTGTGGAAAAGAAAAAAGCGGCATCCAATGAAACAGTACAAGACGATGAAGATCAAGAAGCTCAAGTGAGTCTGGAACGTCGAGCCTGGCCTTTAATTGAATTATTAAAAGATGCGGCAAAAGCAAAATGCAATGTTATGTGGAAATAAACCATGCTTACTCTGCGCCAAATTACACTGTCCCGTGGTAACAAACAATTGCTTACAGAGGCTAGTGTCAGTCTGTACGAAAAGCAAAAGGTGGGTTTGGTGGGCCATAATGGATGTGGAAAATCCAGCGTTTTTGATTTGATATTAGGGCGGTTGATTCCTGATTCCGGGGAATGTCAGCTGAATCAGCATCTGCGTATCAGTCACTTGTCACAACAGTTGCCTGATGGCCATGAGCGTGCTCTTGAGTTTGTGCTGGCAGGAGATGAGGCTTATCAGAGTTTGCAGCAGCGATTGTTAAAGGCTGAGAAAACCGGCGATGATGCCGAAGTTTTGGTTTGCCATGACTTGATGCGACAAATGGAAGGTTATAGCAAACCGGCACAGGCAGCGGCAATTATGGCAGGACTTGGTTTCAGCACTAAAGATCAACAGGCCAGTATTAATGAATTTTCTGGCGGGTGGCGAATGCGCTTGAATCTTGCACGTTGCCTCATGAAACCTGCCGATTTATTGTTGCTCGATGAACCAACCAACCATTTGGACATGGAGGCTATTTTTTGGTTGGAAAAATGGTTAAAACAATACCCGGGCACAGTCATTCTTATTTCGCACGATCGCGAGTTTCTTGATGGATTTGTGACCCATATTCTTCATATTGAGCAACAAACGTTGACTTTGTATCGAGGTGATTACAGTTGTTTTGAGCAAACGCGTGCTCAGCAATTGGAATTGCAACAAGCACAATATGAGAAACAGCAGCAGAAAATTAGCCATATGATGGCTTACGTGCAACGGTTTCGCGCTAAAGCCTCCAAGGCGAAACAGGCACAAAGTCGCCTGAAAGCAGTGGCTAAAATGGAAGTGATTGCGCAAGCGCAAGCGGACTCGCCTTTTTCATTTCATTTTTATCCATGTCCCCGAGTGGGTAAGCCATTAGTTAAATGTGAGCGGGTGGTTGCCGGTTATCCTCATACCCCGGTGTTAAAACAGTTGAATCTTGTCTTAAACCCTGGCGATCGCTTCGCTTTATTAGGGCCAAACGGTGAAGGCAAGTCAACCTTAATTAAGACATTGACGGGTGAATTGCCGCCGCTGTCTGGTCAAATTGAACGTTCAGCCCATTTAAACATTGGTTATTATGCGCAACATCAACTGGAGCAACTGGATTGTACGTTAAGTCCTGTGCAAACGATTCAGGGTTTATCGCCTGATGCCAAAGAGCAGACCATTCGAGATTTTCTTGGTGGTTTTAACTTTATGGGGGATATGGCAACTCATTCCATCCATCATTTTTCTGGTGGGGAAAAAGCACGACTTGCTTTGGCCAAACTGGTCTGGTTAAAACCAAATTTATTGTTATTGGATGAACCGACCAACCATTTGGATTTGGCCATGCGCGCGGCCATTGAGATGGCTTTGCAAAGTTATGAAGGTGCACTCATTTTAATCTCCCATGATCGCCACTTTTTGCGTACCACCGTAGACGATTTTTATTTGGTTTCTCAGCAGCAAGTGCAGCCTTTTAAAGGCGATTTGGATGATTATTATCAATGGTTGCTAGGGAAAGAAACTTCAAAAGAAACCAAAACAACGGTTCCTGAGGTCTATCGTGAAAAACGCAGTTTACAAAATCGTTTGAAAAAACTCGAACAATTAGCTACCACTTATCAGCAACGATTAACCGAGTTGGAAATTGCACTGGCTGAACCTTCACTGTATCAACAAGCGCAATACAATGATTTACAAGATTTATTAAAGCAGCGTGACCAGGTAAAACAGCAATTAGATTCTGTTGAACATGAATGGATAGAGGCCGCCGATTTATTGGAAAATAAGTCTTAATTTCTTTAAGGAGTGGGTTGTTCCCATTCTCTTAAGGGATGTGTGGCGAGGGTGCCCTGGGCTCCTCTTGAGATTGACGCTGTTCTCTTGCCCGTGCTTTAAAGTCAAGAAAGGACATGGATGAATTTGACGAGACGGCTTGCTCTTGTTTGGCAGGTAATGGGGTGGTTTTTGCCGCATGAATTGCTTCAATGGCTGCTAAGTTTTCTGTGACAACGCCCGCATTCTCTATTCTTAAAGCTGGATCAGCTTCTGTCATGTTTTGTATTAATACCCCAATTTCTGGAGGAACGTCTGCAATGTCTGTAAACAATTCATTAAATACTTTGCCGAGTGCATACATATCTGATTTCTTCGTGTATAAAACACTGCCGCGATGAAGGCTATCATCAATTTCAGGCGCTAGAAATGTACCTGAACCGCTTAAATCCATAATTCCCTCTTGCCCGGCGTCCAGTTTGCAGGCCATCCCAAAATCACATAAATGCAACGTTTTATTTTCTTCATCCCATATAAAGTTTTCAGGTTTGATATCCCGATGCAAATAGTTTCGATGAAATTCTTGCACCAAAGCGGCGGCTTTTTGGGCTATATCCAGCCTTGATAAAAAATCAGCCTTGTCTCCACTGGCTATGTGTTTTTGCAAATCAACACCAAGTAACAGTGATTGGACACTGTAATATTTATCATCACGAAGGGTTTCACCAAAAAATCGGCCGAAGTGTTTTAATGTTTCGTTTTCTGCTTTTGATGGTTCCTTCATGATGCTTTTTTGAATTTTTATCGCCATCCATTCCCCGGTATGGATGTCTTGACAAAGTTTTACTTTACCGAAGCCTCCTTCTCCCAGAGCGGTTGCCTTGCCTTGATAGAGAGCAAATGCACGGGGCTGTTCTTCCGGTGAGAGGCTGACGTAAATAATAGAATGATTTAAATCATGACTGCGTTTTGAAATTTTGATTAATTGATAATTGCTGTCTAATTCAAAATCAACTTTTCTTTCATCTTTAAAGGAATGGATGGCTTGTTTTAAGGATTCTTCTTGCTGGTAATTAACGTCTTCCTCTTGTCTTATGGTTTCTAATTTGTCCTCCAATTCTGCAATAACGATTGGATCTTGTGCTTTTTCTCCATATTCATCTTGTAAGCTGTATAAATGTTCCAGATAGTTTTGATATAAATCAGTGCTTTCTGCCTGGTCAGTAACGGCTGCTAATTGTTCTTTTAAGGCTTGAATAAATGCTTTGGCGTCGTCGGATCTTAATTGTTCTTCAAATTGGGACAGAGCTGAAAAAACTCTGGATTTATAATCTTCGACTGATTCTTCATGCTGAGGAAAGAGCATTCTGTCAATATGGCTAATTGGATCACGAAATTTGTCCAATTCATTGAAACATTCTTCTTTTAATGCATTATAGTGATTTCTTTTTGTGACAATATCGTTTATTTCTTCTTGCATACTGGTTAAGAACGATTCAATTTCAGACACTAACGCTTGTTCTTTATCGCTTAAAAGCATGCCACTGCTTGATAACTCATCAGAATCGATATTCGGGTGCAAAGGCATGAATGTCTCCAATTGCTTATCTTATGATGAAATTATAGACTACAAGATGACTTTTTGATTATAAAGTATTTATTTTAATCAATCGTGGGGACAATTTTTGCTGGTTCCCTTGTCATTTTTGGAGTGCCTAATGGCTATGAGTTGTCTCTAATATGAACAAGTTATAAAGCGGATGTTTATTCTGATTATGGACCAGTCATTCACCAAAATTTATAGACAAAATTGGCTGAAAAACTTATGATAATGTCCATGATTTTTGTGCTTTTTCCAGCGCGTGTTTAGCGGGAAATAAACTATGACTCCTCTCCGTCGTGATATTCTCATCACTTTGGCCGTCAAGTTCTCTTTACTGGTTGCATTATGGTTCATTTGTTTCAAAGACGTTGAAAGGCCTGCACACAATGCACAGCAATGGATGTTGGGGAAGGGGTTATCCAGCATGACGGCACATAACGCATTCAAATTGGAAGATTAAAACATCGTGTAGCCTGTTGTGTTTCATAAAGACATAAGCATGCACCGATAAAGATACTCTGAGCAATATGTTAAAAGGAGCTTGACTAGGCAAAGAGAGCAACCTGCGATTGATGATAAGAGGTGATTTATGATTCCTGGTATAGAGGTTGTTGAGCTTTCCCGTCTGCAGTTTGCGCTGACTGCACTGTATCATTTTCTTTTTGTGCCTTTAACGTTGGGACTGTCGTTGTTGCTTGCCATCATGGAAACGGTGTATGTCATGACCGGTCGAGACATTTGGCGTCAGATGGTGAAATATTGGGGAATTTTGTTTGGTATTAACTTTGTTTTGGGTGTGGCCACTGGCTTAACCATGGAATTCCAATTCGGCACCAATTGGGCCTATTACTCGCATTATGTAGGAGATGTCTTTGGGGCGCCCTTGGCAATAGAAGGCTTGATGGCTTTCTTTTTGGAGGCGACTTTTGTTGGTTTGTTTTTCTTTGGTTGGGATAAATTAAGTAAATTTCAGCATATGTGTTGTACCTGGTTATTGGCCCTGGGTACAAATTTATCGGCATTATGGATACTCATTGCCAATGGTTGGATGCAAAACCCAGTCGGTGCTGCCTTTGATTACCAAACCATGCGTATGGAAGTGACGAATTTTGCAGACGTCATGTTTAATCCGGTTGCCCAGGCTAAGTTTGTGCACACTATTAGTGCCGGTTATGTAACGGGTGCTGTGTTTGTGCTGGCAGTCAGCGCCTACTTTCTCTTGCGCGGCCGAAATTTGGCTTTTGCAAAACGTTCCATGACGGTTGCAGTTTCTTTTGGATTGGCGTCTGCTTTATCGGTGGTGGTATTAGGAGATGAAAGTGGGTATGTTGCCAATAACAATCAAAAAATGAAAATCGCGGCTATGGAAGCCATGTGGCATACTGAAAAAGCACCAGCAGGATTGACGCTTTTCGGCATTCCCAATGAAAAAACAATGAAAACCGATTATGCTATAGAAATTCCGTATGTGTTGGGTTTGATTGCAACCCGTTCCTTTAGTGAGCCACTGCAAGGGATTAATGAACTGATTATAGAAGGAAAACAAAGAATTAAAGAAGGTATGCTGGCATACGATGCCTTAAATCGGTTGCAGAAAAATCGTGATGATGAACGGGCAAAAGCTGATTTTGAGGCTCATGGTCAGTATTTGGGATATGGCTTATTGCTGAAAAAATACACGGATAATGTTGCTGAAGCCGATGAAAAACAAATTGATCAAGCTGCCAATGATCTTAAACCGCATGTGATGCCTTTATTCTTTTCTTTCCGTATCATGGTGGCATGTGGTTTATTCTTCATTTTCCTGTTTGCTGTAGGATTTTATCTTTCCGTTAAACGAAAACTGCATACCAACCGCTGGTATTTGCACCTGGCTTTCTGGTCTTTGCCGCTGCCGTGGATTGCAGCTGAATTGGGCTGGGTTGTTGCAGAGTATGGAAGACAGCCTTGGGTGGTGCAGGGAATATTGCCGACGTTTATGGGTGTTTCATCCGTTAGTGGTGCGCAAGTATGGACTTCATTATCCGGTTTTATCATTTTTTACACCATTCTTGCCATTGTGGAAGTGTATTTAATGATTAAATACATCCGTTTGGGGCCTGATAATTTAATTCATGAAGGAGCTCACTAGGGTTTAGAACCTGTCTTCAGAGCTCCTAGGCTTTTAGCTCTGCATCGTTAGATTATGAAAACAGGCTCTTATTTTCCCATGGGAAAAACCAAGGCAAACTTTCTCACGAACAAGTTTGTTCACCAATCTTTGGGGGTAACGATTATGCCATTAGATTATGAAATATTACGTATTATTTGGTGGGCATTGCTTGGGGTTTTGCTCATAGGATTTGCAGTCATGGATGGATTTGATTTAGGAGTTGCCATGTGGTTGCCTTGGCTTGCCAAAACCGATATGGAAAGACGGGTGATGATTAACAGCATTGGAGCTACCTGGGAAGGCAATCAAGTCTGGTTTATTTTGGGGGGCGGCGCTATTTTTGCTGCCTGGCCAGCGTTGTATGCCTTATCCTTTTCCGGCTTTTATCTGGCGATGTTGCTTGTCCTTCTCGCCTTGATCCTGCGACCTGTTGGTTTTAAATACCGTTCAAAACTGACTCATCGTAAGTGGCGTAGCACGTGGGACTATTCTTTATTTGTTGGCGGTTTTGTTCCTACTTTGATTTTTGGTGTGGCTGTAGGCAATGTGCTGCAAGGTGTTCCTTTTCATTTTGATGAAAGTTTGAGGCCTTTTTATACCGGTACTTTTTTAGCGCTGTTAAATCCCTTTGCCTTACTTTGCGGCGTTTTGTCAGTCTTAATGCTTGCCATGCATGGCGCGTTTTATCTTAGTCTTAAAACAGAAGGATATTTGCAGCAGCGTGCTATAAAAGCCGCTAAAGCATCCGCATTATTGACCGTCAGCCTGTTTATAGGAGCTGGGCTATGGTTATACTATGGATTCGAAGGATATTATCTAACAAGTTTAATGCCTCATGATGGCCCTTCAAATCCTTTATATAAAACCGTCATACGACAAAGCGGTGCATGGTTTGCAAATTATCAGCATATTCCAGCAACCATCGCTGCACCAATGATGGGTATTGTTGCAGCCATTTTGGCCACAGGTTTCAGCCGATATGCAGGCGTTGCTTTTGTATTTAGTTCAATGTCTGTTATTGGTATTATTGCGACCGTAGGCGTCAGTATGTTTCCTTTTATTCTGCCATCTTCTTCAAATCCTGAGCAGAGTCTGCTGGTTTGGGACAGTTCGTCCAGTCATCTTACTTTATTCATCATGTTAAGTGCTACTATGGTATTTTTACCGGTGATCCTGGTCTACACGGCATGGGTATATCGAGTATTAAGAGGGAAAGTGACGGAAGCGACGATTGTCAACAGTCGTGATACAGCGTATTAATTGACACGTTTTTAGGGGGCATGTATGTGGTATTTTTCCTGGATTTTGGGTACAGGTCTGGCCTGCTTTTTTGCTGTATTAAATGCAATATGGTTGGAACTCAGGATAGATGAGTCATCCGCTAAAAAATAAGGTAAGAACGTCAAATCAATTGATGTGTTTTAATTGCATGAGTATCTGTTTTGCGGCATGTTGTTCTGCTTTGCGTCGATTGCTTCCTTGACCATGAGCTTTCATGCCAAGTTCCGCTAATTCACAGGTGACGTAGAAGAGCTGCTCATGCTCTTCTCCTTCTACACGAAGAAGCGTATATTCTGGTAAAGCGTGTTTTTGAGCTTGCAAGTATTCCTGTAATTGGGTTTTTGCATCCTTTAAATTATCATTTAAATGTTTATCTTCAAGACGCGAGCGATACAAATTAAGAATGACGTGTTGACATGCCAAATAGCCCCCATCCAAAAATACAGCAGCAAACACGGCTTCTAAAGCATCTGCCAGGATTGAGGTCCGACGAAAGCCGCCGCTTTTCATTTCTCCTTGACCAAGATACAAATAATCCCCAAGCTGCAGCTCTTTGGCAATGAGTGCAAGCATTTCTCCTTTGACAAGGTATGCACGTAAACGGCTTAACTGGCCTTCACTCTCCTCTGGAAATTGTTCGTACAAAGCATTAGCAATGATGAAACTTAAGACAGAATCTCCAAGAAACTCAAGTCGTTCATTATTAACATTGCCTACACTGCAATGAGTGAGTGCTTGTTTAAGATAGGCGGAATTTTTAAATTGGTAATCCAGCCGCCTGCATAGACGCTGTAAGTTATTCTCCACCAGGATTTACCTCTTCTGATACATTAAAATCAAATAATAAACTGATATTACTAACCAGTGGCTTCGTGACTTGATAGGCAATGGTTATATGAAATGTCCCTGGTTTGTCCATGGTAATTTTTATTTTTCTTGTGGTATATCAATGCCATTCACATAGAGTTGATTCAGCAATCGGTCTTTTAAGATTTGAGCCGTGGTAGATGGGTCAACGGAAAGTTCGCTTCTTGGAATTCTATTTAGGGCACTAATGGAATTAGTGACCGAATAATGCTGTATATAGACAGAAACGACACGCATTAAAACAACGCCGACAATGATAACAATGGCCATAGTCAATACCATGCCAATCAGGGTCATGCCTTGTTGTCGATGCATTTTATCTCCTTTCTTATGTTCGGATGTCTGTATAATACCTTTTAATGTATTATTTGGCCTATTTTAGACCAACGAACCATGGCTACCTTACTATTCCAGCTTAACCATACAAGAAAGGCTTTACCACGTAAATATTCGTCGGAAACAAACCCCCAAAATCGGCTGTCGGCGCTGTCATCACGATTATCGCCCATCATGAAATATTGCCCTTGTGGCACTTCAATTTCAAAATCCACTGGCGCTACATCAGGACGAACATAAACATCATGTTCAATTCCATTTAAATTTTCCCGATATTTTGCCACGGCTTTGCCCGAACTTTCATCTGTGGTGTATTCCACAAAGGTTTGCTTCATTTCTTTACCATTGATAGTCAGCACCTTATTATGATAGGTGATTTTATCGCCAGGGACACCAATGACACGTTTGATGTAATCAAAACTTGGATCAGGTGGCCAGCGAAAGACGGCAATTTCACCGCGTTTTGGCGTGGCAAGAGGAATGATTTTTTTTCTATGACAGGCAGACGCAATCCATAGGCAAATTTATTAACTGCTACGAAATCTCCAACCTGCAATGTTGGCTCTAAAGAACCTGAAGGAATACGGAAAGGTTCAACCAGAAACGAGCGTAAAAGTAATACGATAAGGAAAATGGGAAAGAATGAACGAGAATACTCAATTAATCGTCCCGGTTTTTGTTTGGGTTTGCGTTTTTTTGCCCAAAAAAGGACATCAAGCAAATATATAAACCCACTACCCAAAGAAAGAAGCACTAAAACTAAGGCAAAATTCATGCACGACCACCTATAATACAAATAAGTTTAAATGATTTATCCACATTCCGAATCTTCGTTTTTATCTAAAAATACGATGATGCAAAAGGAGACATTTTATTTCTTTCTGTCCGTTTGAAACACAGCCATAAAGGCTTCCTGTGGGATTTCTACATGGCCCACCTGTTTCATGCGTTTTTTACCTGCTTTTTGTTTTTCTAACAATTTGCGTTTACGAGTGACATCACCACCATAGCATTTTGCGGTAACATTTTTGCGTAATGCTTTGACGGTTTGTCTGGCGATAATATGGCTGCCCAAGGCCGCTTGAATGGCTACGTCAAACATTTGCCGGGGAATTAATTCCCGCATTTTATCGGCCAATGCTTTGCCACGGCTATGCGCTGAACTGCGATGAACAATGACTGCCAATGCATCAACACGTTCATTATTAATTAGAATATCCATTTTAACCAAGTCGGCTTCCTGGAAACGAATAAAATTATAATCCAGTGAAGCATAACCGCGACTTACGGATTTTAAACGGTCAAAAAAATCGGAAACCACTTCACTTATGGGCAAATCATAAGTGATGGACACCTGACGGCCGCTATAAGTCATGTTGACTTGGACACCGCGCCTTTCAATGCAAAGGGTAATGACCTGGCCTAAGTAATCTTGGGGAACTAGGATATTAGCGCGTGCAATAGGTTCAAGCATTTGTTTGATATATTGTGTAGGCGGTAGTCGTGACGGGTTATCTATCATTAACGTTTCTCCCTTTGTGGTCACGACTTGATAAATAACGGTTGGTGCCGTTGAAATAAGCTCAAGGTTGTATTCACGCTCAAGACGCTCCTGAATGATTTCCATATGCAGCATGCCAAGAAAACCGCAGCGAAAACCAAAGCCTAGAGCATCGGAAGATTCCGGTTCATAAAACAAAGAGGCGTCATTCAGGCTTAATTTAGCTAATGCATCACGAAAAGATTCAAAATCATCGGCACTGATAGGGAAAAGTCCCGCATAGACTTGAGGTTTTACTCGTTGAAAGCCTGGCAAGGGTTTATCGGCTTGATTCTTTTCATGCGTGAGTGTATCGCCAACTGGCGCGCCTTGAATGTCTTTGATGCCGGCAATGACATACCCAACTTCTCCGGCTTGTAATAGGTTCGTGGCCGTTCTTTTAGGGGTGAAAATGCCAAGCTCATCTACTTCATAAGCTCTTCCCGTAGACATGACGCGCATTTTATCACCTTTTTGCAAGGTGCCATTAACGATTCTTACTAGCGAGACAACACCAAGGTAGCTATCAAACCAGGAATCAATAATTAAGGCTTGCAAAGGCGCGGAAAGGTCTCCTTTAGGAGGGGGAATACGTGAAACCAACGCTTCAAGCACATCTTCTACCCCTAAGCCACTTTTAGCACTGACCTTGATGGCATTTTGTGCTTCCAGGCCAATAATATCTTCAATTTCACGAATGACACGCTCAGGTTCTGCTTGTGGTAGATCAATTTTGTTTAAAACAGGCAAAACTTCCAAGGCTTGATCAATGGCTGTATAGCATACGGCTACGGTTTGAGCTTCCACGCCCTGGGCTGCGTCCACGACCAGTATGGCTCCTTCACAAGCAGCTAGTGAACGAGATACTTCATAGCTAAAATCGACATGGCCGGGCGTGTCAATGAAATTGAGTAAATACGTTTTACCGTCACGTGACTTATAGTTGAGGCTGACGCTTTGTGCTTTAATGGTAATCCCGCGTTCGCGTTCAATGTCCATGGAATCAAGCACTTGCTCAGCCATTTCCCGATCTGACAATCCTCCACAGAGTTGAATAAAGCGATCAGCTAATGTGGATTTGCCATGATCAATGTGGGCGATGATAGAAAAATTACGAATTCGCGTTAAGTCGCTCAATTGAAAACCTGCTGGTAAATTAAGTTATTTTATATTAAATATCGATGTCCATAAAGAGTATGGCGTTGTTACTTTGTAGATTTGAAAAATTTTGTAAAAAAATGTTTGTAAATACTTATAATGTTGGTTCACGCTACACCAGTGATGGCTTTGGTGTGAATGCCATATGATTTATTTAGATAGGAACTTAAAGATGTTTAGTCGTTTTGAATTTACCTTATTTGGTAGACGGGAAGAAGAGCATGCTAGAGACATTTTAAATTCAATAGCAACACGGGGTTTAAGGGCGCCTAAATCAATGTCATTAAGAGGATCATTAAAATTTGACAGTCCTACGACGCAACTTTGCTATAACCGAGTGGAGTTAATGGATCCTGCGCGACTTGAGGAAACCGTTAACAGCCTCGTGTTTGATGAAAAAGAGGGGTTTTGGGCAATTGCTTGTGAGCGCAATTTTGTCGGGGTTTCCGATGAGCATCTTGCCTACAAAGTATCCGAAGCACTGCTTAATTCGGTTGTTTTTATTTTTTCATGTGCTTTGCGAAAAAGTGAAGAAGAGACTGATCCTAGAGTCATGGTCAATCGATGGCCTAATTGTCGTTTATGTGATGCTCCAACAGCGGATGAAGATGAACATTATTTTGATGAGATAAGATTACCAGGAGAGGAATATCCAGTTTATTCCCAGGAAATAGAGGCTATTTTAGTTCCTCATCACTTATTGTCATTAGTTAGGTGTGCTTTTCCCAAAACGATGATTATTCCTGTAACGAGTTATGAAAAAACATTGACTGAAACACCACTTGAATTGTTTTGCATTGCAAAGGATATTAAAGGTAAACAGGTTTTAGGCCCTAATTACGTCCGGGCCTTGCAGGCGGCATTGGCTGAATTTCCAGATATGATGACGTTTGGTGTTCATTTAACACGGCTACCTACTGTTTTTCGTCTCGATCCAACCACAAGTCTGTCAGAGAGTTGCAAGAAATATAATGCGATCGCAGATAGAACAACCCAGCGTCTTAAAAACCCATCAAAAGAACAATTAGCTGAAATAGCGGCTCTTCCTGGTGTGCAAATTGTAAGAGAAGATAGACGTAAGCCTAATCATTATCTTTGTTTTTGTTCAAGTAGCCAAAAAGCAGATATTGCTGCAATGATGGTTCCTCGAACCTGTAGTTCGGCATTATCTCATGGTGTTTGAGTATGGTTATGTGTTCTTTTTGAATGGTTGCACAGTGATTGCCCTCCTGCGTGCTTTTCTGCCGATTGTCTCTCTTACCTAAGGGAGGCATGATCTTGCTTGAGTTGCTATCGCTTTATGAGGCGCTATAGGTAGGGTGCATGATGTGCAAGGCATTGCAAAACCATTAAAATACAGGGATGATCGCAATCAAATTAAAAACGATTGTTTCTTAGCTTCTTTTTGTCATAAAAAGAAGCAATAAATGTTGGTTTACGATATATATATTTTCTGAACAAGGTATGCTCATGCGACAATTTGCCAGATTATTTTTCATGATTTTTCTGTTGTTATCAACCAACAGTTATGCTGATGAAGCATTATTACAGCGCAAAGACGTGCAAAGTTTTATGAATGGGCTGGTTAAACACCATGGGTTTAATCGCCAGGAATTGACGGCTGCATTAAAAGAGGCGGAATATCAGCCGCAAATTATTGAATCGATGAATAAGCCATTTGAAAAGAAAACCTGGGATGTTTATAAAGCGATTTTTTTAACCCCAGAACGTCTACAAAAAGGCATTGCATTTTGGCAAGCTAATCAACACACATTGGAGAAAGCACAGAAACAGTTTGGTGTTCCTCCTCATATCATTGTTGCTATTCTTGGAGTGGAAACATTATATGGTGAACGTCAAGGCAACTATCGTGTGCTTGATGCATTAACAACCTTAGCATTTTACTATCCTAAACGATCTGAATTTTTTACTAAGGAATTAAAAGAATATTTTTTACTGTGTCGAGAGCAAAGTGTGCCTGTGACGCATTATATGGGTTCTTACGCTGGAGCAATAGGAAAACCGCAATTCATGCCCAGTAGCTATCGATTTTATGCAGTTGATTTTACTGGTAATGGTAAACGAGATCTGATTAACGAAGATCGAGATGTCATCGCCAGTGTGGCAAATTATTTTCATAAGCACGGCTGGAAAATCAATGAAGTGGTTGCGCAGCCTGCCAGGGTAAATGGTCCTGGTTATAAAAAAATTAATACAAATAGCCGGCACGCAGACTATGACATCAAACGCTTAACTGCCGTAGGAATAAAACCAACAGCGTCATTTGCTAAAAGCCCTAAAAGAGTAGGAGTAATTGAGTTGGATACCCAGAATGGCCAGGAGTATTGGCTAGCTTATCCGAATTTTTATGTGATTACTCGATATAATACAAGTCCGCAATACGCATTAGTGGTATATCTTTTATCACAGCAATTGCGCAACCAATGGGATTCTGCTCATAATGGTAGCGATCGCTCTTTGGTATAAAGGATTGTTAAGGTGGGCACTTGTTTTATATTTGCAAAACAAATCAGCCATGAACAGTTACTGAGCTTGCGTCTTGACGACAAGAATGAGGTTGATGCCCCTCTTTTGCTTCGTTCTGCAAATGAATTGCACCTTTTACAGGCAAATCATCGTACTGTGGTTGTGTTGCCTACCGAAGTATGCAGCCTGCATCAGCTTGAATTGCCATGGCTTAATGAGCGGAAAGCACGTGCTGCTATCCCTTTTGCTTTGGAAGAACAATTGGCACAAAATGTGGCGACTTTGCATTTTGCATTTGACCGCGCTCATTATCAAAATCATCGGTATTTGGTTGCAGTCATTGATAAACAGTATTTGGCAAATTTAATCCACGAGCTTGGGGTTTTGAATCTTGCGTTCGATATGATAACCCTTGAATGGTTTGCGCTCCAAGCGCAAGAAGCTTGCGTGTCACAAACGAGTTTTCTTGCCTATAATGAGACCTTTCAAGGGGCATTATCGCTGGATCTAGCAAAGATTTATCTTGCTGAGCGGTCCACCGAGTTGACGTTTTATGTCTTTCAGGACAGTGCGGCTGATTTATCCGATTTATTTTTTCCTAGTAGAATCGACAGTAGTTTTTATGGATGGGTTGCTCAACGTTTGCAGCATACCAAACCAATTAATTTATGTCAGGGAGAATTTCAGCAAAGCAAGAGCCAGCAATCCATCCGATTTTGGTATTTTTTAAGCGCCGCATTGGCTGGTATTTGGCTAATAAGCCTTCTTGTGGTTAATGCCATTCATTTATATTGGTTAAATAAAAAAAATAGCCGAACTTGATCAGCAGATTGCAGTCCTTTATCGTGAGTTTTTTCCTGAAGCAAAACAAATTATAAGTCCGCGATTTCGTATTGGTCAGTTATTAAAATCCGACATAAATCATACAGATAGCGCGTTATGGCTTTTGATGGATAAATTAGCACATGCATTTTCTTCAGGGCAGTTTGTCATTGAGCAACTGCGCTTTCAAAATCAGGTATTGTCGGTGACGTTACTTAGCAAGGATTTCGCAGCTTTAGAACATTTGCAGCGCCGTTTGCAACAAACCAAAGTCAAGGTGAGCCAAACTCAAGCCTCATCTCATGAGCAACAAGTGCTTGCCACGTTGGAGCTGCGTTTATGAAAACATATTGGGATAACTTAAACGATCGTGAGCGTTGGATGTTAGGGGTTGGAGTAGTCAGCTGTTTTTTCTATTTATTTTATTTGTTGTTTTATGCGCCATTAGTCAATGCAGTGAAGGAAAGAACGCAACAAGTGGCTGAAAAAAAGGAAACATTGGTGTGGATGCAGCAAGTTCGCAGACAATATAAAGTCAGCAAAGCCCCAAACACTTTAAGTCATACAGAGTTGCTGACGCTGCTTGCAAAACAATTAAATCATCCTTCTTTTCAACAATTTCCTTATCAATTGCAACAAACGGGGGCAGAAGATATTCAGTTATCTTTTGAGAGAGTTCCCTTTAACGTTTTTCTTAACTGGCTATGGTCTCTTAACAAAAGATATGCAATTTTAATTAAACAATTCAATGTTGAGCGCAGTGATACCCAGGGCGTCGTTAAATTGCAAGTGGTGATTGCTGCGAAAGTTTAAGGGACAGTCTGCTTCCTTTACTGCGCGCTTTTTAAAGAGATCGGATGAATCCAAGGCTTGCCCCATTAAACAGTCGTCATTGCGAACCATGTAAAGCAATCCAGATCGATGTGGCTTAAAAGCGTTGATCTGGATTGTTTCGCTAATGCTCGCAATGATAGGTTATGAGGATAGTGTTGGTTGTCTAATTGTTTACTTTGTTTTGAACGTTTCCCCAGGATTGAATGCTGGCGCCTTGTTTTATATCATCAGGCAGGGCATTGAGTGCTTGCTGAGCCGCTTCATAACTGGAATAACTGCCATATAATCCTTCGTAATAGGTTTTGCCGTTTTGCTGATATTTGATTTGTGCCATGCGATCGCTTTTAGGAGCTTTATATAACTGACCGGCAACTTGAGATGCTTTTTCACCATTGGCAAGTTCTATGGTATAGGCTTGTGGATTCTGGCTTTCGACCCATTGGCGGTCACGATCTTTGTGCGAAGCAGGCGAATGATAAGGACCTACATGATAGGAATCTGGAACCACCACTTGTTTTGTGGCTTCCGGATGATAGTTTTCTTGCTCGTAATAACGGTAATTTCCTTCGTAACTTTCAGGATATAAAGGTTTGCCGTCGTAAGTATACGATTGGTAATTCATGTAACCATTGGGATTGTAGGCAACACAGGCCGCCAGACTGATGGTGTATATTAAGACAACTATGATTCGAATTTTATTCAACATGACATCGCTCCCCCTTTGTCATTATTTTTATAGATGAGTGCAACCCATGATGTTTTTGCCTTATGATAAGATTATCTGCAGAAACATAAAAAACTTTAGAACCTGTCTTCACAGTCTACTATGCTGGCTGAAATGCGCCAATTTTCTGCAGTCCGTTGCGCACATACTTCTATGTATGCTGCGCTACGGTCCTCTAAAACCAGTATATTTCATCTCAGCCTAGCGACTGTGAAGACAGGTTCTTGGATTTTGTTGTCGGGAGCTTGTCTGATGGTTAAGAAAGCTGGTCAATAAGGCCTGTTTATGAAGTTAGCGAGGTTTAAATGGTGTCATGCCAACCATAATAAAGAAACCAATAAAAGAAAGCAGCGCTGTCCATTTAGAGAGCGTGTATAGTGTGCGTAACTGCCAATTTGCTTTTTTGAGGATTTCAAATTCATCAAGATAAACCGTTTCACAAGCCCCCATCCCATGATCGTTGCGTGTGATGCTCGTGCCTCGTTCTCTATTGGTTGCATGATTTTTATAGGCAGATAAAACCCCCTTAAGATGGATGACATCGCCTTTTTCAACGGTTTTTAAAATGGTTTTAATGGAGTCATTGTCTGTGAGTAAATGATTATTAGAGAGTGCTGTCGATTGGAACAGATGACTTGCCTCAGGGCTTTCCCAAGAAGCCCAGCAAGTCCAGCTATCACTAGTAAAGTTCATGTGCTTATAAACGCCAGAGCTTACATTGGGTTCCCAAATCACACAAAGATCACGAATATTAATGAAATCTTTCCAGCGTTTATGGTGCCATATATTTGTAAATCCATCAGCGTCACTATAGGTAACCACAATCCCTGTAAGCTCGTAATCAAATTTAGGGGTGATGGTGTAGTGATATTGATTCGTGTTAATTGAAAAAGGAGCTCTTGTTGTTGTTTCTTGAATAGGAGCACTTAATAAATTCAAATCATATTCTTCAGGATCAGGCAACTTGTCTTTATAATAATAAGTCACGGCCATCAGCGATATACTGATGATAAAAATCCACCCACATAAACGCTGGTACCATTGTGACCTGCTCATTAGAGATCTCTTGATTGTATTGCCTAAATAAATATAGGATTTTTGTTTTAATCTGTAAGAATAAAAATTTTTAGTCTATTATCAATTATAGGGTGTTATTAAGGCGATTCATTGGATATTTATTAAATTAAATATTGATGTTATAATGAACAATATGCATAATAAATAAACAGTTAATTCTATGTCACCACTCATGCTTGTTGTTTATATTTCCCATCATGAAAGCGCAATGCGTATGGCGTTGGCTCTCCGAGAGTTGCAAAGGAATAATGATCCTTATGTATCGTTTTATCGGGATGAGCATGATGTCTATCATCTGAAAGCTGCTTCTGTTGCTGTTGATTTTAATCAGATATTTTTTGATGAAAAATCGCTACTTGCTTTTATAAATAATTATCAAAAAGACATTGGGGCGATGAAATGTGCTCTTGTTGCGGATGCGAATCTTGGGGACCCAGGTGGAAGTGACGTGACTGAGGCGCTAATTTCTTTGGCGCGTCATTTTCAGGCAGTAGGATTGTTCACTGCTGAGGCCAGCTGTCAAGAAAAAGCAAGTGTCTGGTTGCAAGAGCAGGGTTTTGGGACATTTGATGTTGATTTTAACACAAAAAAGGCAATTCATGCGGTAAAAGAACAAGCTTTGATTTTAAGTAAAAACGTGCTTTCAGAAGACGTGTCCCTTGAACCGAAACCGATTGGTTTAACAGCGGCAACAGCTCCCTTATCCGTGACAAGAAGTGTGAGCAGTAGTGTGTCTGCTGCGGCTGAAGATGATTTTACCATCGTTGTTAGAGCAAAACACAACCCGTTGGAGTCTTTCGCTGTCCCACCAACACAACCCCATGAAACAAACAGGCCTGTCATCGAACAGCAAAGCGAAGTCAGGCCACCCACTTGCAAGAAGCGGTTTATGGATTGTGTGACTGCTTTTTTTCATCCTCGCCGACAGGTAAGCCCTGAGTCGGTAGTAAAAAAGGGAGAGGCTGGAGATGAAATACCAACGATTGATGAAACTCCAGGACCAACCGGGTATACTCCTCATAAGTGATATTTTATTGTTAAATTCTTTATGTGGACACATCGCCGCTCAGGACAAACCAATCAACGAGGGAGCCAGGATCATCGAGATCCCTATGAACGTGATAGAACTCGAGTTATTCATTGTCCTGCATTCAGACGCTTGCAGCGGAAAACTCAGATCCTTGGCACGGATGAAGGTGATTTTCATCGTACTCGCTTAACGCATTCTCTCGAGGTGGCTTCTATTGGACGAAGCATTATACGCAATTTGACCAGCAATCAATATCCTCCTTTTCTATCAGGACTTCTTCCTAATGATGACCTCATCAGCGTTATTTGTTTGTTGCATGATATTGGACATCCGCCATTTGGTCATGGTGGTGAAGTGGCATTAAACTATATGATGCGTCATCATGGTGGATTTGAAGGCAATGGTCAGACGTTGCGGCTTTTAACCAAAGTTGAAAAAAGTTATGGTGCATATGGACTTGATTTAACCCGACGGGCTTTGCTTGGTATTCTTAAATATCCGGTGAGTCGCTCCAGCGTGATTGCAACTTGTTTACCCGAAGTGCCGCAATCATTTAGTAAAATCATCCGTATCAATGATTGGTTACCGCCAAAAGCGTACTTCGACTGTGAACAGCCTGAAGTCGATTGGTTGTTGTCTCCTTTCGTGGAGTCTGATCGAACATTATTCCAGTCTCTAGCAAAATCACCGCAAGAATATGTCCATGGAAAAGCTGCCTATCATACCTTTGATTGTTCAGTGATGGATATTGCGGATGATATTGCCTACGGCGTTCATGATTTGGAAGATGCTATTCATTTGCGCCTGATTGAGCGTTCGCAATTTGATACGCTTGCCTTAAGGCAGTTGCTTGCATCGACGCCGCTAGGCCAACATCAAGTTGCATTGTTAGATGCTTTATTTGATCCAACCCTGTATGTACGCAAGCAAGCTATTGGTGAGATGGTGAATTATTTTATAACGGCAACGGAAATGCATGTCACTCATGAAGGATTTGAAAATCATTTGCTCAAATATAATCTTATTTTATTACCTGAGGCAAAAGCACTGTTAGAACATCTCATGCAATTCATTTATCAACATGTGATTGATTCACAGGAGGCGCGCACGTTTGAATACGGTGGTCAAACTGTGGTGTTGCGTTTGTTTGAGGCTATCAGTTCAAATCCTGGCAGTTTACTGGATAATAAAAATCGCTCATTGTTTCACGAGGCTCAGGATGAACAGGAAGCGTTTAGGGTGGTGTGTGATTATATTGCCAATATGACAGATGAATACGCTTATAGAATGCATGAGCGTCTGTTTGGCTTTAACACACGAACGATATTTGAACGATTATAAATGGCGTCCCCAAGGGGATTCGAACCCCTGTTACCGCCGTGAAAGGGCGATGTCCTAGGCCTCTAGACGATGGGGACCCGGAGCTTTTATGACGTTTTGTCACATTACATTCTAAATACACTTGTTTACACAAGCGATAGTGCTTTCACGACCATCTAAAAGATGGCGTCCCCAAGGGGATTCGAACCCCTGTTACCGCCGTGAAAGGGCGATGTCCTAGGCCTCTAGACGATGGGGACCTGGAATTTGCAGCTGTCAGTAACTAGTAATGGTGGAGCTAGGCGGGATCGAACCGCCGACCTCTTGCATGCCATGCAAGCGCTCTCCCAGCTGAGCTATAACCCCTCAATTCCCTGTGCTTATGCTCTTTAAAAGAGAATCGCAGTTTAATGAGGCCTTCATTGACTGTCAAGGAATTTTTTAATTAATTAGGAATGCGTTTGTTCCGTGCGTTTTTTTGCAGATTTTTGATGGTGTTTCCAGTCTTTGTCTTTTGCAAAAATAAAACTTGCTGCTTCTTCAATGAAGAAACCAATATCATCAATATTTGCCCAGGCACAATATTCATTAATTTTTGCATATATTTCACTATTAATTTCTGCTTTAATTTTTTCTTTCTTTTGAGATCGAGTCCCATTAATAATTGGCATTGTTTTTCACCCTTAAATGAAATAGTTAATTCGGCACATACATTAGCAAATTATTTATCATTTGAGAAGCTTTAACCTCTACATTTGTAATGGTCATTTCTTAGATAAGTCATTCAAAAAATTGGATTTTATTTTGAATGACTTAGGTTAGAATCTTGTTTGAAAATTATTTAAAAGCTGTTTGACCGCAAAACTTAACGAGTTCGGACTGTAACTCCAGGACCGTCCGAGTGGCTATGGTGGTGTGCCGCAGCAGTTGACACGCCATGATCACGGACTGAACCATGACTAAAATGTCCGTGGCTGCGTGCAAAACTTGGCAAAGCTCCGGAGCCAAAGGCTGGACTATGATGGTGATGATGAGGGGCAACGACGGGGGTGGGGTGATGATGATGTACCGGACGAAAATGACCGTGGGTAGTCATGCTGGGAACCACAACTGGACGGACAGGTGGTGAGAAGTCAGGAGTGACGACTACGGCGGGGGATGGAGACCAAGCATGGGACGTTGTGGCAACCACGCGAGGTCTGAATAAAAAAGGTAAGAAACAAATGGCACCAATTAGCAACAGAGCTGCTGCACCGACAGCAAAAGGTAAAAATAGGGAAGAGGCGGCCACGGCGGTTGTGCCTGCGGCTAATACTGCTTTTGATGCAAGTACGGTGGTTGCTAATGCAGTGGATTTGGCTGTTGTGGCGGCGATAATGCCAGCAGTGATCACTGCTGCAGTGGTTAAGGCGGCCATGCAGGCTAAAAGAAACGTATAATTAGTCTTGTTTTTTCTTTGGTGGGGCTTTCAGTTTTTGCAGATTTCATAGTTACTACCTGTGTTATTTTTATAGAGTAATAAAGGCAAGGGCAAGTCTACTGGAGTTTGGTTTTTGTGGCAAACGCCGGCGTATTTTTTTAGCAACTTAGAATTTGTGTAACTCCCCACGTCATCCCGAGTGCAGCGAGGGATCTGCCTGCAGTGGCACAATTTTTAAAGTAGCGATGGATACAAATCGTTCCATTCAGGATTCAATGCATTAATCAAATCATGCTTCTTTTTTCGAGACCACCCTTTGATTTGTTTTTCTCGCTCAATAGCCATGACGATGCCTGAACAAACTTCAAAATAAACCAGTCGATCCACATTGTATTTTTGGGTAAATCCAGCCACCAGTTTATTTTTGTGTTCATAAACACGGCGTATCAAATCATTGGTAACACCAGTATACAAAACATTATTGTGTTTATTGGTCAGAAGGTAAACGCAAGACTCCGTATGCATATACTATTCCTTGCTCTGTTGGACTGTATTGTTATCTCAGATTCCTGATAACACAGGGATAGTACCAGAAAATATAGATTGGATGGAACTGATAATGCTTAATCCTTGTTTACGGATCGTACTGATAAATCCTCGGATACGAGCAAATTGTTCAGCGCCTTGAGCGGTCCGAAAACCACCGGATATTTTTTGTTTGCATTTCATCATTCGTAAATCACGCTCAGCATCATTATTGGTAAATGGAACTGCCAGATCATGAAGAAACCGTAAAACGTCTTGTTTGTAATGAAATAAACGCCACAAGAGGTTTTGACCTGTCCGTCGAGGTTGTCGACCCTGTTTGCCTTTGCATGGCAATGGCGGCAGCGTTTCATGATACGCCAGCCCATCTCGAATAATCTTCTTGTAGATGTTGGTCAACCGCTTGATGCGAGCAACAGGTATTGCATGATGTGCATTAAAATGACGACAGCGAAGAGCAACACGTAATAGTCGGGTCATAGCCTGTGCCCATGGTTCTTTGTCATGCTCGGTTATTGCTTTTAATTCACGCAAGTGATGCTGGTTGCATAGGGCATGCTCCACACCTCCCAAATTGTAATAACTTTTCCAGTGATCATGAATGACGGTACCTGAAAGGCCATCCAGTAATGATTTTCGTTTTGGAGATATGTGATAATAAGTTGCCGTTTTAGTCGATGCCACATGCAACCATTGTGTTTTTCCGGCCACACGAAACCCTGTTTCATCCAGGTTTTTTACGGCAGCAGTTTTGACTGCAGACAATACCGATTCTTCAAATGATGCCAATGTATCAAAGGCAATCCGGTTATATCCAGTCCGTGTTGCAGTAGCCAGTTGAATTCCGTACAGGTCATAAAACAACTGTTGCAGCCTGTCTTCTGGAATAAAATGCTGATATTGATAATACACGCTCCAACTACGAATAACTTCACCGTATTGGACAGGGGCAAGAACACCTGCAGGAAATGCTGCTGTTATCGTTTTATTACAGCACTCGCAATATTTTACTTCAGCCTGATGTTCCGTGACTTCAATTTTGGGTAGTGGAATATCAAAAACCTGGCGCTTCACAATTCCAATCATCGGCGTTGAAACTAATGAACCATAACAATCCGGGCATGTTAGCAATACATGGTTTTTGACAATATCTGGTGATTTAATCTGTTTTAACGTTTCGCCCTTGTGGCCTTTTGGGCCACCACTGTTACGTTTCCCATTTTCACGTAGTGATGTCGTACGCGTAGTTTGCCTAACCCGTCACTTGAGGGGGCTTTGAGCTGTTGCTGCTATTCTTGTTCAGTCGTTTTTCCAGCTCTGCTATTCATGCAGCTATTTGATCATAACCGCATAATTTTTCAAGTGTTTTTTACATTAATTTAATACGTGCCAATTGCTGGAGATCCCTCGCTGCACTCGGGATGACGTGGGGAGTTACGAATTTGTTTACATTTCCAGAGGTTTTTGTAAAGAGCGCAGCAGGCATAGCAAATCATGATCATCAGGGGAAAATAACGATAATTCCTGATGTGCTTGCAGATAGAGGTTTTGGATTATGGATAATAATTCTTTTTATCGTACAACGTCGCGAAGGTGATTTTCTGATTAGCAGCGTCAGAAGCTCTGCCTTTGCCTAGTTTGCCGTTGCCATATCGGTCAAGATAATCATCTTGCATTTGAAAGACCAGCCCCAAGTGAGTGGCAAATCGGCGCAGTGCTTCAGCCATCTCTGGAGAAGGGGTCCCTGCGGCTAGAACCATATTGATGCAGGCGGATATAAGTTTACCCGTTTTTAGCTGATGAATTTCACATAATTGGGCTTCATCAATGTGTGGTTTTGCTAATTCTGAAAGATCAAGACTTTGACCACTGACCATGCCAGCGGGACCACTGGCTTTGACCAATTCTTGCGTTACGGCAATGACTTGTCGCAAAGAAAGCGTTTTTGGAAGAAAATTAAGCAATATTTCAATGGCCAGTGCTTGCATGCCGTCACCAACCAAAATGGCTGTGGCTTCATCAAAGGCTCGATGACAGCTCGGCTTACCACGGCGAAAATCATCATTATCCATGGAGGGTAGATCGTCATGAACCAAAGAATAACAATGGGTTAGTTCAATAGCCACTGCAATAATGTCCAGACTGTCAAGAGGCACATTGACTAACTTGCCGCACAAATACACCAGCATTGGACGTAACCGTTTTCCTCCCGGGAATAATGCATAAAGAATAGCTTCCTGAATACGAGGCGCGGGAATGTCCAAACGATTCAGTATATTTTTTAAAATAGCTTCATGGCGTATGAGATATTCGCCCATCCTTTGATTACTCATGGGGTTGCTCAGGCGTTGGTGTGTTTGCAGTGGAAAGGATTTCAATTTTTTGCTCTGCCTGAGTTAAAAGTTCTTGGCATTTGCGTGCCAGTGTAATGCCTTTTTCGAATTGTTTTAAAGAATCCTCTAACGGTAATTCGCCTTTTTCCAATTGTGCAACGATTTGTTCCAACTCTGCTATGGATTTTTCGAAATGAATGGTTTTAGTCATTACAGTTATTCTTTGGAAAGGCAAATCATGCAATTATACTGTCTCATTTTTCGGATTCAACCGCCGTGGCAGGAAATCGCATCTCTTTTTAAAGGAGATGGTTTAACTTCTGATGGAATGATGGCGTCTTTAACATGTGCTGACAAACAAAATCAGGCTGGATATTGCAACCATATTGGCATGACTTTATGCAAATATGTCATAAATTTCCATAAACCAACCTGACTTTCTTCATTGCCGAGGAGGTCAAGTTTTAATTCAGGGAAAGCAATTCCTACGCCAAATAACCCGGGTGCAAGAATACCAACATGGGGATTATAATCCAGCTGTTCACAATCGTTGATCACGATGTTTTTTCTACGTTTAAAGCCGACGGCATACACGGCTTTTTGGCATTCCGGTAAGAAACGGGTGATATTGGCTTCTGTGGCAGTATAGCGTACTAGGTTATGAGGATGTACGCCATCAATATATTCACGAGCCCATTGTGCCGTTTGTCCTTTTAGACCGGTATTATCAAATAATATCCAATCTCCTAGAGGGATGGCATAACGGCATGGCGAACGATAGAAATTAATTACTTTCTGTACGCCTAATTCAACTAACTGTTGAATGATGATGATGGCAGAATGCGATGAACCAAATACCGCATACGTTTCATGATTCTTGACGTATTGGCGTAGTCGCTCTTTATCAATGGCCAAATCAAAAGGGATGGCATCAATCCCTGGATAACTTAAACTGTCTGGCACGGCCCCGGTTGCTAAGACCACATGCTTAGCTTTGAACGTTTGTACATCATTATTTAAGATCCAGGTTCTTTGGGAAAGTTGTAAATCATGAATGAATGTTTGTTCCGTTCGGACCATGCTTTGCAAACGTTCGGTGATCCATTGCAAAGGCTCAACGATGTGATGCAGGGTGCAGGTATTATCGGCAGGCAAGTGATTTAGCTGAAAGTCTTCCGGGGCTTTTTGATAGGAGAAGGATTGAACGGCCGTTAAAAAATCAATAAAGAGTTTTACGGTGGTATTGCTGGATACATTTTTCCAAAAACGGCCTAAATCTCCAACCTTAAAATAAGGGTCTATCCACAGAATTTTTTCGGGGTTTATTTTATGGTCAAGCAGTTTACCTACCGCAGCAATGCCAGCGGGTCCTGCTCCAATAATTGCCCATTCAAAAGTTTCATTATTCATTTTATTTGGTTTTGTTTATGATGTAGGTCAAAACATAGAGTCTAAAGGGCTGAATGTTATTAGACAAGCTCCATAGACCCTGGAGATGAATAGGCCTATGAAACATAAAATACGATTTGTGTGTAGCCAATGTGCTGCGGTTTTCTCGCAGTGGGCAGGGCAATGCATGCAATGTGGCGCTTGGAACTCGATCATTGAAGACTCAATGAGTGGGACAGTAAGACCAGGACGTAGTGGGAATTATGCGAATCAACGTTCGGAAGTGGTGCTGGTTGAAGAGGTGATTCTTGATGGCCAATCACGTATGGATTGTGGTTTGTCTGAACTTAATCGGGTCTTAGGTGGTGGCTTGGTGGATGGCTCTGTGGTTTTGATTGGCGGAGATCCCGGCATTGGCAAATCGACTTTGTTGATACAAACTCTTGCGCAATTGTCTTTACAACACAATGTATTATACGTCACTGGAGAAGAATCCTTACAACAGGTTGCTTTACGAGCAAAACGATTACAGCTGCCATTGGCTTCTTTGAAGCTTTTGGCTGAAACCCATGTGGAGTCTATTGTTGCTCATGCTCAGAAAGAAAAGCCACGCATTATGGTGATTGATTCAATACAAACTATTTTTACCGAATTAATTAATTCAGCTCCCGGCGGAGTGAGTCAGGTTCGTGAGTCGGCAGCGCAATTGGTTCGTTTTGCCAAAACGACTCAAACCGCTGTTTTTCTTGTTGGTCATGTGACGAAAGAAGGCGCGCTTGCAGGCCCTAGAGTATTGGAACATATGGTTGATTGTGTGCTGTATTTTGAAGGACAGAATGATAGTCGTTTTCGGGCGATTCGCGCCGTTAAAAACCGGTTTGGTGCTGTGAATGAATTGGGCGTTTTTGCCATGACGGATAAAGGCCTTAAAGAAGTCGCTAATCCCTCGGCCATCTTTCTGTCGCGCCAGCCAGAGCCAACGCCTGGCAGTGCGGTGATGGTTACTTGGGAGGGGTCGCGGCCTATGCTGGTCGAAGTACAAGCACTGGTTGATCAATCTCATAGTCAGCAAGCAAAACGAATCACCGCAGGCCTTGAGCAAAATCGCTTGGCCATTTTGCTGGCGGTGTTACATCGGCACGCCGGAATCGTTACGTTTGATCAGGACGTGTTTATTAATGTGGTGGGTGGGGTCAAAGTTACCGAAACTGCTAGTGATTTAGCTTTACTGGCTGCTGTGGTTTCAAGCTTGCGTAATCGGGTATTGGACAGTAAAACGGTTATTTTTGGTGAAGTCGGACTTGCCGGTGAAATTAGGCCGGTGCAAAGCGGCCAGGAACGCTTGCGAGAAGCAGCAAAACATGGCTTCAAACGCGCAATCGTCCCTTATGCCAATGCACCGAAGCAAGATTTAACCATTGCTGTGGAGCCTGTTAAATACCTTCATGAAGTCATGGAAAAGTTGTAGCCAGTTGTTTGGCGGCTTCTTTAGCAAAATAGGTGATGATTAAATCTGCGCCCGCGCGTTTGATGGCGATGAGACTTTCCATCATGGCTTGTTCTTCATGGATTAAACCTTGTGCGGCCGCTGCTTTTAACATGGAATATTCACCACTGACTTGATAGGCACATAATGGTACTTCCGGAGCGTGTTGTTTCACACGACAGATGATGTCCAGATAATTCATCGCGGGTTTAACCATCAGCATGTCAGCACCCTCTTCCAAGTCTAGCATTGCCTCGCGAATGGCTTCTTGCGCGTTTGCTGGATCCATTTGATAGGTTTTTCGATCGCCAAATCGCGGCGCGCCTTGTGCTGCTTCACGAAAAGGTCCATAAAAACTGGAACTGTATTTCACTGCATAACTTAAGATAGCAATGTCCTGATGACCGTTAGCATCCAATTGTTGTCGAATGGCTGCCACCATACCGTCCGTCATACTGCTTGGGGCAATCCAATCTGCGCCCGCATCAGCATAGCTGACGGCTTGTTGTGCAAGTAAGGCTAGGGTTGCATCATTATCTATTATTTCCTGTTGTAATACACCGCAATGACCATGATCGGTGTATTCACAAAAGCAAACATCGGCGATGATGAGCATATCCGAATTAAGGCTGCGAATCTTGCGTATGGCTTGTTGAATAATCCCGGTTGCACTTAAAGAAGCGCTGCCTTTTGCATCTTTATGCGCAGGAATGCCAAATAATAAAACAGCAGGAATCCCCAAGGACGACAGTGTTTCGATTTCTTCGGATAAATCGTTTAAAGTTAACTGATATTGTCCAGGCATCGCACCAATTTCACGTTTGTTGACAAGTGTTTCGCTGATAAACAATGGAGCAATCAATTGTTTGGGGTGTAGGCGAGTTTCTTGTATCATAGCCCGTACTGTAGGTGTTCGACGCAGGCGTTTCATGCGCAGGGGAATAACATATTGATTCATCATTAATCCTTACTGTGTGTATAAAGCAAATCCATGCCGCTACCAGAATCACTGGCAGTGACCTGAATACTGAAAAATTTATTCAATAGATATTTCAAGGTTAATACGTTGCTGTCTTCCTGAAATAAACCGATGTTATAACTTAAATATAAGCGATTGGTAATTGCTTTACCTACTACAAATGCTGTGCTATCTGTGACTTGATTAGTGCTTTGATTATATTGCGATGTGCTTTGTATATTAAAATCAAATCCTAGCGTTTGTTTTAATTGATCCAGCAATTGTAACCCTTTTGTCCCGGAATCAAGGTTCATTGCGGAGATGGCGGCCAATAACAATTGGCCACCGGATTTGTTCGCCTGGCTTGCCGGCTTGCCGAGAATAATCATGGATAATATGTCTGCTTGCGACAGGGTGGGTGGAATGGAAAATAACTTAACTTCGGGCGAACTCACTCGTCCGCTGACTTCAATGCCTACGGTTGTCTTATTGCCTAAATTGATGGATTGAATATTGCCAGAACTGAAATCAAAGAGTTCATTTGAACCTGCAAAATTGGATGTGGCATTTTTAAAATAGCGTACAGCACGAATTCGTATGCCTGGATTGCTGATCGTGCCACCAGTAAAAATTAACTGGCCATCTTCAATCATCAAATCTTGTCCATAGGCTTGATATTTGCCGTCCCGGATGGTTAATTCTCCAACCGCATAAGGTTCACCTTGCGGTACTTGTCTTATTTTTAAGGCGCCGTCTAAAAAACCGTGAAGTCCTTTTGCATCCAGGACAACATTTTGCCCCATCTTAAGCTCGATATCTGTCTTGATATTGAAAGGGGATTTTTCTTGTTTATCACTTACAAAAACGGCATCATCCGTTAAATCAACACTACTGCTGAAACGGATGGGTTTCAAATTAGCAGTAGGAACCAGGATAGTGCCTTTAAGATCAATCATGTCGGGTTTGAAATCAAGGGTTAATTGTGGAGAGATACTGACGGAGTATTCAGACGTTTGTATGATGGGAAATTGTTCACCATTTATTTTAATCATACCAACCATATCGGGCGCAAAGTCTCCTTTGCCATCCAAGGTGAGAGTTTTACCTGCGGTACCGATGGAGCCGGTTGCCGTCCATTGCTTATTGTGGGTTTGTAATTTCATCTGAATGGGGGTTAGCGCAAGATTTAATTTAGGCAGAAATAAACTGGCTTCGCGCAAAGTCATGTCACCTTTAATGATGGGTTTATTCAATTTACCTTCAGCGGTCAGCGTGAGGGACAATTGGCCATGAGGGTTTTCAATGGCGGGACTCACTCCTGCAAGAAAATCAAGGGAATCAATACGTAGATTTAATGTTCCTCGTAATGTCTGTTTAGCCATGTCCATGGCATCAAGGCGAAATTTAGGCAATTGTCCAGTAAAATCCAATTGCTTATGGCGATCAATCAGTAAATGGCCGACTGCTTTTAATTCTTTTGGCGATAAATTGGCAGTCAACTGACCACCTTGAAAGGTGATTGGCGGGTTTTTATTGTCTTGCATGGATTGAAAAATACCGGGCGTGATGGTGAAAATGAGTTTTCCTTGCTGTGGGCCGGTGACATTAATCTTGGACGTCAGAGTGGTTTGTAAACCTGCAAGCGCTGGATGGAAAAGCTTGGGTTGGGGTAGAGACACCATAGCTTGCCATTGGTAAGCTGAAATTCCTTTAATTTCTATATGATTGGGGCCAAGTGAGAGATTGGCATTTATTTTTTGAGGTTGGTAGTTAACGCTGGTTTTTAATACATTATCCATATACTGTGCTGACATGGTTGCCGTAGCCGAAAGAGTCTTCGGGGTATCTCCCCAAAACTGGGCATCCAACTTAAGATTGGATAAAGGCAGCGTTTCCTGGGGTAAAGTCAGTGAAGTTGATTTGATTTCACCTTTGAATTTTGGCTTTGCTTGTTCATCATAGATCAATGTGGTAACAAGGTTCCCTTGCGACAGACGTAGCAAACTTTGAGCACTGACTTTTTTATTGTGTACATGGGCATGAATGTCCCAATCGGCTTTGACAGGTGTATCAAAGGTAGCTTGAGCTTTTATAAATAAATCAGATAAGGTTCCCGTAATCGTTAAATCACCTTGCTGGCTTTCGATGGTATTTTGCGCATCAAAAGCCCATTTGCCATTGTGCCACTTGGCTTGCATAGACAGCACCTGGCCATTTTTTAATGTGCCACGCAGCGTACCTTGAGCAGGTTGACTGAATTGTCCTGTCCAATGATACAAGGCTAGATCGCCGCCAAATTTGATTATTCCCTGCAACCGTTCCTTGACACCAGCCATTGGTCTAAATGTCAATTCAGCCGTTAAGGCATAAGGGGCGTAAGGCTGACCTTTTGCCCAAAAAGAGAAATGATTCTGGCCATCATTGGCTTCAAGTTGGTTGATGGTCCATAATTGGCCACTCAGTATGGCTTGTAAACGCAGCTGATTTAACTGCCAGGTTGACCCAGCCTGTTTAATCTGCAAGGTATTCACGGTGAGCTTGTGCAAGTTTAGGAGGAACGGGAATTGGGGACGATGAATATCAACCTGTGCTGTTTTTTCAATGGCTTCAGGAGTATCTTTAATAGTTACTAAAAAAGTATCGGCGTGTACTGTCTTTACGATTAATTGCTTATGCACTAAAGCAGTTAAATTCCAGGTTATGTTTCCATTATTCAGATGAAGATGGAGGGTGTCGTCCTCATAATCCAATTCGGCAAATGCAATCTTATGAATCAATTGGCCTTGTGGTTTTTTTAAAGTAATTTTTCCTGGCAAAACTAAATTGACTAATTTAACTGCCGTGTAAAATCCTGGTGTTGTCGTCAGGAAAAATGCCAGCATGCAAGTCGAGAGGATAAAGAGAATAAACAGGGCGTATAGGAAGGATTTTAAATAGCGCATGGTTAGAGATCTGGCCCCATATTGATTACAAGTTTAGGATTGCGTCCCTGAATACAATTAAAGTGATTATTAATGGGTTGCGCAATCCCTACTTTGATAGGACCAACCGGCGATACCCACATCAAGCCAATGCCAGCATCGTATTTAAAGTCTTTAAGGCTAGGCTTATAAACATCTCCACCATCGACAAACCCAATGAGATACCATTTTTTGAAAGTTTCCTTTTGTATTTCCATGCCGGCAAAACTTAAAATCTTTCCAGGACCTACGGAATTATAGCTATAGGCTTTCAAATCTTCAGCTCCTCCAAGTAATAAAGCCAGAGATAAAGGTAAATTGTCCACGTTATTAATTAACGTGAAGCCTTGAATCGCATGAAAGAAAAAACGAGTACGAATCATCTCGGCAGTAAAAGCAGCTTTGACATCAATAAATGCTTGTGCAACGTTAATTTCTGAGAGCACGGCTTTACTGGCAGCAAGACCGGTTAAGGTGATATTATAACCCGAGGGAGAAAACAAGGGGTCAGAGATTTGACTCCAGGTAAACATTGCCTTTGGAAATAAAAGTGACTTGGTGGTTTTGGGCTCTCCCGTGTAATTAAAACGTTCATTTAACGCGTTTAAAGAAATCATGCGTTGATGATTTTTTTTAACGTGTTGTTTAGCGACTGACAGCAAGAGTGAGTTACCATAACCGCTGCTGTAATTTAAGTTGGATAAACTGCCGGTAACACTGTACTTGTCGGTTACAGGATTTTGACCAGGGATAATATACTGTGCCAACAGAGCATTTTCTTTAAAGGATCCTTGCGCAATAGCATTAAATTTATGTCCGGAGCGATTAACCGGCATTATATCTAATCCTGCGCGACCGCGAGGTCCAGTATCGGTTCCATAGCCAATGCCCAGAGAATAATTGATACGATGTACTCTTTCCAAATGGACGTCTACCGGCACATGACGTATGGAGTCGATGTTTGGTTTTACAATGACGGATTTAAAATAACCGCTGGCAGACAGGGTTGTTTCCAGCGCCAAAATCTGATCAGTGGAATAAGGCTCGCCATATTTAAATGGTACATAGCGATGAAGTAATTCTGGCGAAATATAAGTTGGGTCAAAGCGGATTTGACCAAAATAATATTGCGGTCCAGTGTTAAAAATCAGGGTGATGTCTGCAGTGTAATGCTGTCTGTCAATTAAAATTTCAGATTTCTCAAAGAAGGCATGTAAGTATCCCTGGTGTTCTGCGGCATTGGATAACATATCTTTTGCTTCTTCATAGCGATGATTCAGCAGAGGTTGGCCGACTTTGATGGGAAGATCGCGCATGGCTTGTTTTATTTCCGCATTGTCAGCCCCTTCTCCCTGAAGACGGACATTTAAACTGTTTATACGCATTTGGGGACCAGGGATAATATAAATTTGCAGTCGTTTACCCGCGGGGTAAATGGTGATGGTTGGTTGGAAAAAACCATAAGGATACATGGCTTTAGTGATTTGTTCTTTTAATGCTTCTACTGGTTCCTGACTGATTGGTTTATTTTCATATAATTCGTTCAGGCGATATTGCACATTTTCCAATACGCTTCCTTTAATACCGGTGATTTCAACATTTACAGCATAGGATGCACTCAATTGCAGAACACAGCCTATTAGCAGCAGCAGTAGTCGTCCCAGACGTTTACTTATCATAAAGGCGAGTACCATCCATGGAACCAGCAGCTTGCAACGCTTTCAGGTGATATATAAATTCCAGCGCAGCTCTGGGTGATAAATGATCAACCTCAATATTTGCCAAGGCTTCCAAGGCTGGCGAAGCTAGAGAAGAGGGTATTGCTACAGGGGAGGTTATTGATGTATGTTGTGCCTGCTGTAAATGGTGCTTGGCAAGCATCAATACTTCTTCAGGTATCCCTGCCAATGCTGCGACTTCAAGCCCATAACTTTGACTGGTATGGCCTTCTTCAACTTGATAAAGAAATGCAATCTGTTCTTCCGTCAAGGCTGCCCGCAACTGTACGTTCCTTATACAGGAATATTCATTGGCAAGATTGGTTAATTCAAAATAATGAGTGGAAAATAAAGTGTAAGCTTTGATGGTAGTAGCAAGATAAGCACAACAAGCATAAGCCAGTGCCATGCCATCGTGTGTGCTTGTTCCCCGGCCAATTTCATCGATTAATACCAAGCTTTGTGACGTGGCATGCCTTAGAATATAGGCAGTTTCTGTCATTTCTACCATAAAAGTTGAACGGCCTGATGCCAAATCATCGCTGGCCCCGATACGGGTAAAAATTCGGTCAATTGGCCCCAGTTGCGCCTGCTGAGCAGGGACATAACTGCCTATGTGCGCTAGCAGAATAATAAGTGCATTTTGGCGCATGTAAGTGGATTTTCCACCCATATTAGGACCGGTAACTAATAATATGTGACTGGTTGGATCCAGGTTTAAATGATTTGCAATAAATTGTTCCTGGAGTATGTGCTCAACGACTGGGTGACGACCACCCTGAATGGTAATGCCAGCTTCTTCGACTAATTGCGGACAGTGCCAATGTAAGGATTGAGCGCGTTCTGCAAGGGTGCATAGCACATCTACTTCAGCCAGTCCCTGTGCAATTTGAATTAGGGTTTGCAGATATTGATGAATTTCTTGTAAAAGATTGTCGTATAACCATTTTTCGCGTGCCAATGCTTTACTTTGCGCAGATAGTACTTTTTCCTCAAAGGCTTTTAATTCAGGCGTAATATAGCGTTCAGCATTTTTTAACGTTTGTTTACGTTGATAGTATGACGGTGCTTTTTCTGCTTGAGTACGTGGTAGCTCGATGTAATACCCATGAACGCGGTTATAACCAAATTTTAGTGAAGATAAACCTGAATGATGTTTTTCTTGTTGTTCCAGTTTTAATAGTGTTTCACTGGCGTGTTCACTAAGCTCTCGCAATTCATCCAATTCCTCATCAAAACCAGATGCAATAACACCACCATCTCGAATTAACATGGGTGGATTTTCTACCAATGCGCTTGCTAATAAATCATGCAGTATTGGCAATGCAGTTAATGGTTGGGCTAACTTGATAAGTAAGGCACTTTGATTGGTAGAAACTATACGTCCTATTTCAGGAAGCAAGCCTAGTGTCTGACGTAACAGCGCTAAATCACGAGGGCGGGCTGATTTTAATGCAATACGGGAAGTGATTCGTTCGACGTCGCAGATTTGCTTAAGCAATTCATGCAGGCCAATGTATTGTGTGTTTCCTATTAATTCTGCAATGGCCTGTTGGCGATGGTGAATCAGTTGATGCTGGCGCAATGGCTTGGCCAACCAGCGTTTCAGCAAGCGGCTTCCCATCGCACAAGCAGTGTGGTCTAGTAATGAAAATAAACTGTTATTGCGATGTTCATGATGGCTTTCAAATAATTCCAAATGACGTTGAGTGGCAGCATCCAGTTGCAAGTAATGTTGACTATGTTCAAGCGTGATGGTTTTTATATGCGGTAAAGCTTGTTTTTGAGTCATTTGCAAATAGGTAAATAAACAGCCGGCAGCTGGAATGGCTAGGGGATATTCTTTTTCGCCAAATGCATCCAGATTTTGAACGCTAAATTGTTTATATAATAATTCCCGGGCATGCGTTATATCAAATTCCCAGGAAGAGCGAGTTTTAATAACGTAATGATGATTGGTATGAGAGAAAGGCAGCGGTTCTTGCACTAAAATTTCGGCGGGTTGAATGCGGGAGATTTCGGCTTGAAGCTGAAGGGGATCAGCAATTTGAGCCAGGTGAAAGCGGCCACTGCTTAAATCAGTCCAGGCCAGACCATATTGTTTTTTATGCTGATAAACCGCAAGCAACACATTATCAGATTTTGCTTCAAGAAGCGCTTCATCGGTGACGGTGCCTGGTGTGATGATACGAGTGACTTGTCGTTCAACTGGACCTTTACTCTGAGTCGGATCTCCAATTTGTTCGCAAATGGCGATGGATTCGCCTTTTTTAATTAAACGGGCAAGATAATTTTCAACAGCATGATAAGGAACGCCAGCCATAGGAATTGGCTTGCCTGCGGATTGTCCGCGATGAGTTAATGTCAAATCAAGTAATTGGGCTGCTTGTTTGGCATCATCAAAAAATAATTCATAGAAATCACCCATACGATAAAAAAGCAACATATCAGGATAATCTGCTTTGATCCGCAAATATTGTTGCATCATCGGGGTATGGGGAGCATGCATATAAATCACGATAATGGTTGAATTTGTCTGAATTCTAGCAAATGCATGGTATGAAGTCAGTAATACACAGGATAAGAGCATGCCATTTTGATGAATAAACGCTTTCATACAGTGGCTAAAATTGTCATTTCCGCCTGCGCGGAAATGACAAATAAAATATAATACAGTCAAAGTATGAGGTTGCTTTGGCCGTCAAAAATAGAAAGTGGCAAAAACAGTTAAAATAAGGTACGCTTATAAATAGATAATTAATTTATAATTATTTATAAGTTATTAACTTCTTCACATCATGTGAATTTTTGCTAGACTTGATTAGGGAAACTTATTCAAAATAAAAAAATGGAGATGAATATGAAACAGTTGGCTATGTTGTTAACCGCTGGTGTAATGGCGTTTGTGCTTTCAGGTTGTGGTGAAGATAAACCAAAACAGCCGGAAGTTAGACCTGAAAATGCAGCCACTCAACCTATGAATAAAAGTGATGAAGCTAAGCCTGCAGATACATCGGCTACCCCTGAAACAACCGGTACCAGCACTGAAGAATAAATATTTAATGTATGATAATGACCCCGCCTAGGCGGGGTTTTTTATTGTGCAGTTAAAAAGAACTTTGCTATGTTAAACGGTGATGGTATTGACGAGAATGGAGACATTTAAATGGAAACATTAGCAAAGATAAGCTGGTTCCAATTAATCTATGCTTTGATGCTGGTTTTATTGGGATTTATCATTGCCAAACAAGTCAGTAAACTTGTCAATCGTGCTCTGGTCAAACGATTTTCTCGCCACCAGGTATTACTGATACAACGGTTAATTTTTTATATTCTATTCTTCATTTTTGTATTTTCCGCCTTACAGCAGCTTGGTTTTAAAATGACCGTTCTTCTTGGTGCTGCCGGTGTATTTACTGTAGCGTTAAGTTTTGCTTCACAAACGGCTGCTTCCAATTTGGTAAGTGGGATTTTTTTATTATTTGAGCGACCTTTTAAGGTGGGAGATCTCATTAAGATAAAAGATCTGATGGGAGTCGTTGACTCTATTGATTTACTGTCCACTAAAATTAAAACGTCAGAGAATATGCGTATACGCATACCCAATGAAACGATCATGAAATCAGATATTATCAATATGAGCTTTTTTGATACACAAAGAATTGATATTCTGATTGGCGTGGCTTATAGCAGTGATATTGATCATGTAAAAGCGGTGTTAATGCAATTGGTGAATGAACAAGAAGCAGTGAAAAAAGAGCCTGCAGCCCAAGTGATTATTAATAAATTCGGTGATGCAGCCATCGAGTTAAAATTCATGGTATGGACACAAACCAGTCAGACATCTGCCGTAAAAAATCAATTGCAAGAAGCCATAAAACGGCGTTTTGATCAGGAAAAGATAGAAATACCCTTCTCGCAAATGACATTGCAGAGGCCGTAATGGATCCAGTTACTCAAGGAGCTTTGGGAGCTGCCTGTTCACAGGCGATATTGCACGGTCATGATAAACGCAATGCCTGGTTGGTGGGAGCTTTGGGAGGGATGGCGGCTGATCTGGATCTTTTTATTCGTTCCTCGCAAGATCCCATGTTGTTTTTTATTTACCATCGGCAGTTTACTCATTCGCTTTCTTTTATCCCAATAGGGGGACTATTGGTTGCCCTGGTATTATTGCCTTTTAAGCGATTTCGTCTGCAATGGCGGTGGACGTTACTGGCGGCATTGATTGGTTATGCTACTCATGCCTTGCTCGATGCTTGTACCAGTTACGGAACGGTGTTGTTTTGGCCATTTTCCGAGCGGCGCGTTGCATGGGATGTGATGGCGATTATTGATCCTTTGTTCACGATTCCGCTCATATTGGGAATCGTCTGGACTGTGGTGTTTGATAATAGACGAGGAGTATTAATCGGCCTAATGTTTGCAGGCTTATTGTTGATGTTTAATGTTTGGCAACATCATCGGGCTGTTGTTGCAGTATCGCGTTACGCCTATGAGCAACAGTGGAACTTTAAACGGTTGCGCGCTTTTCCTGATTTGGCCAGCTCAACTCAGTGGCGAACTGTAACTTATATCAATGGTAAATTATTGATTGCGGATGTGGTTACGCCTTTATTTAATTCAAGTAAGATTTACCCAGTGGCGTTTTTTCCAGACTTTGGAACAAAGGATTTACCGAATTCTGTGGATGAGGCAGGGCAACAGCGCCGTGATTATAACGTATTTGACTGGTTCACGGATGGCTATTTGATAGCAGCACGCCAGCAGCCTCTTGTGCTGGTCGATGCACGTTATCTGACAGGGTATAATCCGTTAGTGGCGTTGTGGGGAATCCGGTTTGACATGCATAAGACTCATGTGGATATCGTGCGCTCCATTCATCTCGATGATGGTCATAACCTTCATCATGAAGAATAAGAACGTGTCTTCAGAGTCTAGGAAGGAGTATGGTTAATAATGAATATTGCAATTTTAGCCACAGGTGATGAAATCATTTATGGAGATACCCTGAATACCAACGGTCATGCTATTGCCCATCTTTTGTGTTCAGAAGGTTTTTCCTTGGGGCTGCATCTTGCTTGCGGGGATTCAGAGGTGGACATTTATTCCTGCCTTGAATTTTTAGGTCATAACCATGATACCGTTGTTGTCATAGGTGGATTAGGGCCAACATCTGATGACCGTACCCGCTTTGCGCTAGCCCGATTTTTAAATGCTCCGTTGGTTGAATTTCCAGAAGCACTGAATCATATTCAGACACGATTAAACCGCGCAAACCTGTCCATGAATACAGGAAATCATCAACAATCCTTGTTTCCCAGCCACGCTATTTTATTGCCAAATCCCCATGGCACCGCCATGGGTTGCATTTGTGTTCAGAATAATAAGCAGTTTATTCTGCTTCCTGGCCCGCCGCGTGAGTGTCTAGTCATGTTTAATAACCATGTTTTACCTGAATTACGACATAAAAAAAACTATGGTAAAGAGAGTAAATCGTGGCTTAGGTGGCGGCTTTTTGGAGTGGCAGAAGGAGAAATTGCCGAGATTCTTGATAATGCACTGGCTGATATGCACTGCGAAACAGGCTATCGTATAGAAACTCCGTATGTAGAATTTAAAGTCCGCTGTCAGGAAGCCCAGGTTTCACGAATAAAGGAAATGATTGATCCAATTGTAGCGCCACATATTATTGCGTCTCCCGAGCAAAAAGCATCCGAAGGATTGCGTAAAAAGATAGCAATGTTGGAAGAGCCAATGGTTATCATTGATGATGCAACAGGGGGGGTGTTACAAACGCTGCTTCAGCGTCCCAATACTTATCAGAAATTAATGTTTCATGAGAACGATAAATGGCGCTTGCATTTTCATCTGCGTGGACTGGAAGAATATTGGACAGGAAGGCAATCAGCAACCACTCATTTAATTATTAAATATCATAATGATGTTGAACATGGCAGTGAAACGCATCAAATTCCTTATCGCAGTCCCCTCATTGTTGATTATGCGGTGGAATGGTTAAGTTTCCGCTTGCTTCATCTCATCGATCAATTGCATTAATGCAAAACATAATTCTTGCGTTCCTTCGCCGCGGATTGCCGAGATGGTAAATACCTTATTATGCCAGCCTAACTCGTGGATAATGCGCTGGATGGTTTGTTGGCGCACCGCTTCATCGGGTAACAGATCTACTTTGTTAAGCACAAGCCATCTTGGTTTATTAAGCAAAGCGGGATCATAGGCTGCTAATTCCTGAATAATGGTTTGTGCTGATTGCACAGGGTCGCTGTCATCCAAAGGAGCGACATCAATGAGATGCAGAAGCACACAGGTTCGTGATAAATGTTTTAGGAATTGATGACCTAATCCTGCACCTTCAGCAGCACCTTCAATTAATCCCGGAATGTCGGCCATGACGAAACTTTTATGAGGAGCTACACTAACAACGCCAAGATTTGGATGCAAGGTTGTAAATGGATAATCGGCCACTTTGGGTTTTGCGCTGGAAACGGCACGAATTAAGGTTGATTTGCCTGCATTAGGCAGACCAAGCAATCCAACATCGGCCAATACACGTAATTCCAGATGCAGTTGACGGGCTTCGCCAGGAGTACCGGGGGAGGTTTGACGAGGGGCGCGATTTATACTGCTTTTATAGCGGGCATTTCCCAAACCATGAAAACCACCTTGGGCAACAAGAAGCCGCTCGTCAGTATGACGGATATCGCCTATGAGTTCACCAGTTTCTACGTCATATACCAGTGTTCCCACAGGGACATTAATGATTAAATCATTGCCTTTTTTGCCAGTGCAATTGCTGCCCATGCCGGGCTGGCCATTTTCAGCCTTAAAATGACGCTGGTAGCGAAAGTCAACGAGTGTATTTAAATCCGGTGTGGCCTGCAGGTAAACACTACCACCGTCTCCGCCATCACCGCCATCCGGGCCACCACGAGGAACATACTTTTCGCGTCTGAAGCTTAGACAACCATGCCCTCCATGGCCTGCTTCCACTTTAATATTTGCCTCATCAACGAATCGCATGTTGTGCGCTTAATGTTCCTGACTTTCTACAGCATAGGGAGTAATGGTGACGTATTTACGGTTTTTTGCACCTTTGGTGGTGAATTTAACCAGGCCGGAAACTAGTGCATATAAGGTATGATCTCGACCAAGTCCTACGCCTGCACCTGGGTGAAAACGCGTGCCCCGTTGACGTACAAGAATTTCACCCGCATTTACGAGTTGACCACCGTATCGTTTGACTCCAAGATATTTTGGATTCGAATCACGACCGTTTCGTGTACTACCACCTGCTTTTTTATGTGCCATTGCAATATCCTCTTTAAGCCGGTTAATAAGCCATAGTTTGCTTTATTTGTTGAAATCAAAAAGGCTTTTATTGACTAATACCGGTAATTTTAATTTGTGTGTAATATTGTCGATGTCCCATTTGCTTCATATGATGTTTACGTCGACGGAATTTAATAATTTTAATTTTTTTGTGGCGTGCATGTTCGAGTATTTCTGCCTTAACCATTGCGTTCGCAATGAAAGGCGTGCCGCAGGTCACGTTATCACCGTCTGCGATCATCAATACTTCAGAAAAGTCGACGTTGCTGCCAACTTCAGCTGATAATTGCTCAATCTTAAGTACATCACCTTCTTTGACGCGATATTGTTTACCGCCTGTTTTAATTACCGCATACATAATCATTCTCCAACTCGCCTTGTGATTGGCTAACGAAGGCCGCCGAGTTACCGGCTATCACTGGTTCAATAAAGTGCCACATTCTATAAAATAACCGTTGCGACTTCAAGTTGATTTTAAATTATTGTATACTTTGCGCGCTCTCTTTAGACGGAGGGCTTATGTTTTGCTTTTTTCCCTCGGTAATCTGGTCGCAAGATGAGGGTTATTTTTTTATGGAGACTTAAATAAATGTCAACAATTGTCCTAGAAGCTGAAACAAGAGCAGACAAGGGGAAAGGTGCGAGCCGCCGCCTGCGTCGTCTTGAAAATAAAGTGCCTGCTATTGTATATGGCGGTGAAAAAGAGCCACAATCGATTCATTTACTTCACAATAAAGTAATTAAAGCTTTAGAAATTGAAAGTATTTACTCCAGTGTTTTTGAATTGAAAGTGGATGGAAAATCAGAAAAAGTGATTCTCAAAGACATACAGCGCCATCCTTTCAAACCAGTTATTTTACACATGGATATGCAACGGGTAAGTGCCAAAGACGTTTTAGTTAAGATGGTGCCATTGCATTTTATCAATGAACAGGAAGCTAAAGGAGTAAAAGCCGGTGGGATGGTTAATCATACGATGATGCAAGTAGAAGTTCGCTGCCAAGTCAAAGATTTACCTGAATATATTGAAGTGGATCTTCGTGATATGGAATTAAATGATGTGTTACATCTATCGGACCTCAAATTGCCGAAAGGGGTGCATTTGGCGATTGATCCTAGCGAAGGTGATCATGACCATCCAGTCGTGAGTATTCATGTTCAGAAAGGTGGTGCTGCTGAAACGGCGGCTGAAGCGCCTGAAGAAAGTTCTTCTGAAGGTTCAGCTGAAGAAAGTGCCGAATAGTATTCTGTTTTTCCCATGCAGGCGTTTTTTCATTATAGGATTCGTGATGCTGTAAAAACGCCATGTTGGGCAAATTTAAAAAATCCCTCTTCTCTTTCTTTTATTTTAAAGATAAGTTTAGGAGGGATTTTTTTATAGAACAAAGCTTAGTCGATTTCTTGCAAAAACTCGCCGAAGAGGGGGAAATGAGCCAATTTCCGTTGCAAGTTTCAAAGAAGTCAAATACAGGTGTAAATTGAGTCTTAGCTATGACCATCAAGTTAATTGTTGGCTTAAAAAATCCTGGTGCCTCTTATGCGTCTACTCGTCATAATGCCGGGGGTTGGTTTGTTGAGCAGCTGGCTCAACATTATCGTGTCACGTTTAAAGCTGAAAAAAACTGCATGGCGAACTAAGTGATCTAGAATTTAATGGAATGTCTTGCAAGTTATTACTGCCATTGACCTACATGAATCATAGTGGGTTGTCTGTTCGTGCCGTTAGTCAATTTTACCGTATTCATGCCAGTGAAATATTAGTTGCGCATGATGAGCTGGATCTTGCTGTCGGGCGCATCAAATTGAAAACAGGGGGTGGTCATGGAGGTCATAACGGACTGAAAGACATCATACAGCAGCTAGGAAGTTCTGATTTTCATCGTTTACGCGTTGGTATTGGGCATCCTGGCCATAAAGAATTAGTATTAAATTATGTTTTGGGTAAACCTCCTCAAGCGGAACGTCAATTGATTGCTGAAGCCATTGAGCGCAGCCTTGACGTCATTCCAGCAATTATAGAGGGTGATTTGGCCAAAGCGATGAATGCATTAAATGGTTAAGTGAGGGATACATGGGATTTAAGTGTGGAATTGTGGGGTTGCCCAACGTTGGTAAATCAACGCTGTTCAATGCGCTAACTAAGGCAGGTATTGAGGCGGCGAATTATCCATTTTGTACCATTGAACCCAATATTGGAATGGTTACGGTTCCTGATCCTCGTTTACAGGTACTAAGCGATATTGCGCATCCGCAGCAAACTGTTCCGGCGGTCATGCAGTTTGTTGATATTGCTGGTTTAGTCAAAGGAGCTGCCAGCGGCGAAGGGTTAGGCAATCAATTTTTGGCGAATATACGTGAAACCGATGCCATTGCGCATGTGGTGCGCTGCTTTGAAAATACGGATGTTGTGCATGTGGAAGGTCGCGTTGATCCACTGAATGATATCGAAGTGATTAATACCGAATTGGCTCTGGCTGATATGGATACCGTAGAAAAAGCGCTGAATAAAGCTGGCAAAACCAGTAAAAGTGGTAATAAAGAAGCACTGTTTGAAAAACAAACGTTTGAAAAAATAAAAATGCATTTGGATGCTGGTTATCCGGTGCGTACTTTGCCGTTGTCTGCCGAAGAAGAGCAAATTAGTCGGCGATTGTTTTTATTAACGGCTAAACCAGTTCTTTACATTGCGAATGTAGATGATGAAGGTTATGAAAACAATCCCTTACTTGATAAAGTATGTAAACTGGCTGCCAACGAAAAAGCAAGCGTGGTTGCATTGTGTGCGGCAACCGAGGCGGAATTAATTGAATTAGATGAAGCAGATCGGCAGGAATTTATGGCTGATTTAGGGTTGAGTGAACCAGGGTTACATCGAGTCATCCGTGCCGGTTATGACTTACTGGGCTTGCAAACTTATTTTACGGTAGGGGTTAAAGAAGTGCGTGCCTGGACAATTCATCGAGGAGCCACCGCACCGCAAGCAGCCAGCGTTATTCATACAGATTTCGAAAAAGGGTTTATTCGTGCCGAAGTCATTGCATATGATGATTTTGTTGCTTGTTTGGGAGAGCAGGGGGCAAAAGAGGCAGGTAAATTGCGCCTGGAAGGTAAAGAGTATGTGGTGTGTGATGGAGATGTAATGCATTTTCGTTTTAATGTTTAATGCTATCAAATCTCTAGCAATGGCTTCTTAAGAAAAGAAGAAGTTATGGGCAAAATTAAAAATAAAGTAGTACTCTTTCGCAGGAACAAGCATACTGATAGGCATCATACGTTCGTAAAAACTTGAGAGCTTGAGTTTTTCTATGCATACTGCCGAAGTCAAACATTTAAGCATTGCTTTTCAAACAGAAAAGCAGGTGATTACTGCCGTTGATGATGTCTCTTTTACTTAAATGCTGGTGAAACATTGGCATTGCTTGGCGAATCTGGATGTGGTAAATCCCTGACCTCCCTGGCTATGATGCGGTTATTGCCGCCTAATGGAGTGTATGGTCAAAAGAGTGAGGTGGTGCTGGGAGAGCAGGAATTGCTGAATTTGCCTGAATGCCTGATGCGAGGTATTCGGGGGCGGCGATTGGCGATGATATTTCAAGAACCAATGACTGCATTAAATCCAGTGTTAAGTATTGGGGAACAGTTGTCAGAAGCGTTACGTCGTCATCAAACGATGTCACGTGCACAAATAAAAGAGCATATGCTGGCTTTACTGAATGAAGTTGAAATGCCGCAGCCAGCAAGGCGCTTACGACAATACCCCCATCAATTATCGGGGGGGCAAAAACAGCGTGTGGTCATTGCCATGGCGTTGGCGAGTCGTCCAGAGGTACTCATTGCCGATGAGCCAACCACGGCACTGGATGTAACCATACAGGCACAAATTCTTAAATTATTGAAAAAATTACAGCAACAGCGCCAGATGAGCTTGCTCATGATCACCCATGATCTGGGCGTGGTCAAGACCATGGCAGATCAAGTGTGTGTTATGTATGCTGGGCAAGTCGTTGAAACAGCCAATGTTGATGATTTTTTTAAACAGCCCTTACATCCTTACTCACAACAGTTGCTGGTTTCTTTACCATCTTTTGCCAAGCGCGGACAACAATTACAAGCCATTGGTGGAGTCGTTCCTGTTCTGGATGCCATGCCGGCAGGATGTCGTTTTCACCCCCGCTGTGCCCATGTATTCGCGCCTTGTGCAACGGTGGAGCCACAATTACAAGAGCCAAAGCCGACAAGACTTGTCCGTTGTCATTTATATCCCGAGCATGATTGTCCACCGGCTTTGGTTCAGCAGGAGCAGTCATGGACAACAAGTCATACATCGAATGAAATCATTCTCTCGGTAGAGCATTTGGCGGTCTATTTCGCGACAGGTGGTTGGTTGAAACGTAATCGTGACATTCATAAGGCGGTTGATGGATTATCGTTTAATTTGCGCAAGGGCCAGACTCTGGCATTGGTTGGTGAATCCGGTTGTGGAAAAACAACCACCGCTCGAGCATTATTGCGATTGCAACCCATTACCTCCGGTCAAATCATGTATCATGGCCAGAATGTTTCTGACCTGCGAGGCCGAACCCTACGTGCTTTTAGAAAAAAAGTACAAATTATCTTTCAAGATCCCTTTTCTTCCATGAATCCACGTATGACGGTTGGAGAAATTTTGGCTGAGGGCATGTTAGCTCAAGGCATGCGTCACGCACAAATTCATAAAAACAAGTACAGCTCTTGGAACAAGTGAATTTATCAGTTAAAAGCTTGCACCGTTATCCTCATCAATTTTCTGGCGGTCAACGTCAGCGTATTTGCATCGCAAGAGCATTGGCAACGGAACCAGAGCTTTTGATTTGTGACGAACCTACCAGTGCACTGGATATCTCTGTACAAGCGCAAAATTCTCAAATCTTTTGAAAGAATGCAGCAATCGTTTGGATTATCGTATTTGTTATTACTCATAATATGGGTGTGGTGGCTTATCTTGCTGATGAAGTCTTGGTTATGCGGGCAGGAAAGGCTGTTGAACAAGGAGACTGTGAGACGATTTTTAATCATCCATCTCACAGTTATACCCGTCAACTGTTAGAGAGCGTGCCCCACGTCTAGGCCATGTTCTTCATCATCCCGAACGTCTGAAAGAGAACGGCTCCTGGGAAGAGACGGACTAAATAAAGCTTCTCTGGATGTCCCTAGAGATACATCGGATAACGAGCGAGCTCTTCTCATAGACGCAACTGGAGGTGCTTGGTCAGCAAGAGAATACAATGGAGTGGCCAGCTCTTGGGATAGTGTTTGAAACGGCACTTCAAAGCCTTGCAGTTTTTGTCGATAGGCGTCGTCAGCGCGTTCTAAACGGGGATTTAAAGAATCTCTGCATTGTTGTACTTTATCTTCATGCAGCTTAAGTTGTTTGTGGTATTGGCTGGTACCGTTTGCAAATTGTGTTTCATCATAGGCTATTTTGGCGCCGGCGGCTATGGTAAATGCCCCTGAGGTGGCGGTAAGGCCTATGGCTATCGCACTGGCAAGGCTGCCAGCGGCTAAAGCAATACCGACGGGAGCAAGCACACCGGTTAAAACCAAGGCCAAACTGACCGCAAGCAGCAAAGCCAAGGTGCCTATCACAAGCGCGGTGCGGTTTCGTTGCCAGAAGTTTGGCTGTGATGGTTTTTCTTTGTCTAGCTTAATGAGTTCTTGTCCATTCTCGGTAATGATTCTTCCTTTGTCTTGTTGATGTTCTTGCCTCATCTTTGCTTTTTGGGCTGTAAGTGCCTGTTGCAATGTTTCAGTGACCAGGGTCGGAAAATTCTTATCCTTTGGTGGATGTTCGCTGAGCTGTTGAATTGCGGCAGCTTGCTTCAATAAAGCTTCTTTTATATTTCTTTGTTTTTCATCAAACAAAATAGAAGCTTTGAGTTCTAACTCAATGGCGTAGAGAGCCAACTGATTTTGCAGTTTGAGTGGTTTTTGGGTTTCTTCGTCATCCGAGTGGGCATCAATTTGTTCATTGATCTTGGTAAACAGAGTTTTTAAAGAATGTTCAAAGTCGTCGAGTTTAAAGAAATTCACATCGTTTTGTGCCGCTTCGGCAACTGCCGCCAAATGTTCATCCAAATCATCATCATGAGGCATGGTTTGAGCAAAGGTAACGTATTTTTGCAACAGGGTGGTGCGATAATCACGATCGTCGATATTATGATTGGCTTTAATTCGTTCGTCTAATTCCGAAAAAGCTTGCAAGGAAATAGATTCTCCGGCAAAAAGAGGTTGTAATAAACGAGAGATTTTTTCAGAGTTAATTAAACGAGCCAGCTCAGCCGGCAAGGCCGCAGAATCCAAATCTTCGCCTGCTGCAGCGGCTTCTTCCGCTAAAACGTCAGGGTGGCTTAGATAGGTCACTTCCCGCTGACTGGGTTCTGCCGTGGTATTTCTTATAATAGCAACAGCAAAAGGGCAATTTCTTGCGTCTGCGGGGATATCAGGATTTGAATCATCTCTTAAATAAGTAATGGATATGCCGCAATTTCTTCCTGCATCGTCAACAAAAGCGAAGCCAATGGAGTTTTGAAAGGTGCGTAATGTTCCTTCGCTAGCAGCTTGTGGTATTAAGTCAAAGAATTTTGGCAGGGTTTTAATGCTGGATTCAGTAAATACACCGCCATAAAAATTGCCTTGCGTGTAAGATAATGACTCATCTGCTTGGTGAGAGGTGTCACGCAAGCGGTCTTGCATTTCACGAACGCTGTGTTGATAAGAGGCATAACAGATTCTTGGGAGATCTTTTTCTACGGCCTCATCATAGGCAGTTTTACTGCCATTAGGAGCATCGAAGCCCTTGGGCAAGTGCAATTGGCTTAGGACTTGAGAATAATTGCCTGTGTATTTTTTAAAAGCGACCATGGGGATATACTCCAATGCATTACTTGTTACTTTCCTTTATAATAAAGGAAAAAACTTAAGACAGTATTACGTTCAAACTTGGTTTGCTATGGCGTTTAGCCAGATTATAAGTGAAAGCCTTGGCGGAAGGTTAAAATAAGGTTGAGCGAGGTGCTTCTAGTTGCGTTGGTCTTACGGTAAGCGTTTCTGCCAGTTCTTGTTTAAAAGCACTAAGTTTGGCGTGCAATGATTTTTGATAGTCAGGATGATCTTCGTTGGCGCGAGGTTTGAAACGCTGTAAACCTTCCCCGATGACGGTTTGTAAGGCATTGTAGCGGGCTGGGTTTTGTTGATACTCAGCGACTGCACTGTTTAATTGCTCCAGGTAGTTTTGGCGCTTTTCTGCTTCCGTTTGATAACTGAAGCACCTCAGAAATAATGCGGCAGCGCTGCTGAAGAAATCGCGCCATGAAAAGGTGTGTGCTCGTTCTTTAAGATAATCGCCAAATATTCCACTCAATTGGTCATCACGGGAGCCGAAGAATTTGGTTTTCAACGCGGTTAAACGATCATGCCGCACTCTTCTTACCGTTTCTAGGTCTTCGTCATCATAGACGCCTGAAACACCAGTCGCTTGTTGTAATGTTTTTTCGGCAGATGACAAACGAGGTTTCAAGCGTTCAATGGCTTCAAGTTGCTCTGCAATAGCTGGCTTTTTGCTGCCGGAGACATCGGTCAACAAAGAGGCGTCGACAACCGCCAATGTTTGCAATTGTTTGTGGATAGCTTCTTGTAATCTTTGTTTTTCCGGTGTTGCCAGCAACGCGAGGTTATCCGCCTGGGTTGCCAAATCCTGCATGGAGGCTGCCATTTCAGCCAATCGCTGTAATTGCAGAGCTTCTTTTTTACGGATTACTTCTGTAAGAAGTCTATTTAATGCATTATATTGCTGTGACAATTGGCCGTTTCGTTCCTTTAATTGCTGTAATTGTGCATCTAAAGTTTCTTTTTGCTCTGTTTGTTCTGGAGTGAGCGTTTCTACATTCAAAATCCTTTCGTTAAGAGATGTCCATGCGCTGTCATGGGCCGCTAATTTTCTGGTAATTTGACGCACTTGTTCTTCACAAGATCGGTCTGCAAACGTTGAAGTAGTAAGAAGGTTTTGCATTCGCGAAATCGCCGTTTCATGACGGCGAATAGCCGCCAAGGCTTCATTGGCCGACAGGCCCTCCAGCCCATCTAACAGCAGGCGCACTTCCCCTTCTCGCGCTTGCGCGTCTCTTAGTTTTAACTCCAGTTTCAACATCCGATGTTCAAATTTGGCATGAGCGTGCGCAAAATCGTGCAGATGAGTTTGTATTTCTAAATGATGCAGTTCTTGTGCTTGTCTTTCTCTGGCTTTTCGCGGTTCAATAATTTCCTGATAGCGTTGCTGTAACTTATAAAGAGTTACTTCGGATGGACTTTGTGAAACGGGTGCGACAGAAGAGGCTTGGGTAATATCGACGGTCAGTTCGGCGGCAATTTGTGTGCGTTTGGCTTGAATGTATTCCATCAGGAATTCCATGTCGCTATCAAAATCACTTTCAAAAATGGAGGTATGATGATTGATTAAATCAAGCGCATAGGTTGTATTTAAGCCATACCAGGCGCCAGCCTGGCGTTCATGTTCATACAATTCGTCGATGAACTGTCCAATTGTTTCACTGCATTCAAGGTATCGCTTTAACTCTTCCTGCGGGACGTCTTTTGCAGGAATATAGAGACTAGAACGATTTTCAATGGCTTGTGCAAACCTTGCCAGCGTTTCATCGGCGATTCTAAGCGCTTCTCGGCGGGCTGCTTCATGATGGCGTAATTGGTCAAGGGCTTCTTCAATGCCTTCAGGTTCCGTCATGCTGGCTAATGCTGCTTTTTTTTCGGCTAATTTTATGGCGGAGGCTTTTGCAATTTTAAACGTTTCCTCTTCTTTTTCTTTTGTGGCATGCAATAATTGCTCACGACCTTCACGGGTGTGTTTCGAACGAGCTTCTTCAATGGTTTGGTGTTCTCTTAATGCCGTGGTAATCAATCGCTGAACATGATCTCGTTGGGTCCTTATGGTCGTGATTTTCGCAAGCAAGTCGACGTGGGTTTTTTCCAGAGCGAGTTTGAAGGCTTCTTTTTCTGCATGTGGTGGCGGAGGAGGTAAGTCTAAATTTAGTTGATCGTCTCGGTGTTCTAAGGCCCGTTGCTGGTCGGTGAGTCGTGCACTGTATTGCCGCAACGCGGCAATTAATGCGACATAAGCTTCGCTATTTTCTGTTAAGCGCGTAAGATCATCCGTTGCACTGGCGGGCCGTACGGTATAAGCCAGCGTCTCCCCTTCACCCGTTATAAAATCGGGTACGGCAATATCTTCCATCGTTATTGCGGCTCTTAATTGTTGTTTATAAACAGCAAGTTCTCGAGCTTCTGTGAGCTTGGCAATTTGCGTTTCAAATAATTCAGTGATGCGCGTTTCATTAGTGCAAGCAGCAATGCCTTCGTCATGCAGCGTATCTAGTTCGGACTTTATGGTATTTTGTGTAACATCAATGCCAGTATTAAATAAATTCTGCCAGGCAGTAATAATCTCATGGATGGTGGCCGTTTCTGGATTTGCTAATAAGCGGTGATAATGGGAAATGATATTGGGAAAATGGCGATCCAACTCTTTTTTCCACACCGTATTAAATTGGCGAAATAGCGTGATTTGCTCTTTAAGTTGCGCAAGAACTCGGCGTCTATCAGCAATCATGGCATCGATTGCTGATACGTCGTTGGAACCTGATTCCAAAAGTTCTTTGCCGGGGCGTAGTAAATCTTGAATCGACTCTTCTCCAATGAGTTGCTGAAATTGGTCATATTGCACATGCCAGGCTGCCGTTTGTTGCCTTGCTTGCTCTCGGAATTGTACTTCCTCTTTTTGATAGGTGGTGGCTTTGGCAATGGCTTCAGGCGTGTGTGCCTCATAGATCATGAGGCGTTTCTCTAACTCTTTTTGCAGTCCCTGCAGGAGATTTGTTAATCCTTTCTCTCTGGCTTCTGGATCATTGACACCCACGACCAGGAAGCGCTGCATGGCTAATCCTGCCTGATAAGTTTTATCGTCAATGATTTTGGGCACCCAGGTTTTTTTGTCCAAATATCCAAAGGATTTTCTAAAAGCCATGAGTTGACTTGGTAAAGAGGAACGACCTTCTGCAATTTTGGTGGTAAGGTCGGCTATGTTCCATATGGCTTGCAAAACATTATCGGAATAATCAGATTTGGCAGGAGAGACAAAATCAGTGGCTTCTGAATGCAGAGATTCTGGTAATAACCTTAGGTCAGCAAAAACTTGTTTTGCATCATCCCGACCTAGTTTTGCAGTCTCATAAGAAAAGGTTTCCCCAGCTATTGCTTCCATATCTGCTTTAAGTCGATTAAGTGCCTCAGTAAACACGCTCATGGCTTCCTCAGTCTTTCAGCAATCGGTTATTTTATACTACAATCATTTTTATAAGTCACAGTATAGAAGGTAATTATTAACTTAATATTAATTTAAGATAGGATTTTAGGCCATGAATCCTGAATAAATGCATCATGCTCTATCCAGGATTATCACGGATATTTTTATAAAGAGAATAAAGCCGTTAGGAATGTATTAAATTCAATGATCGGAATCAGTGACGACTCATGTTCATGACGGGCTTTATATTCTATCAATCCTTGCTCAAGATTCCTTTCACTGATTACAAAGCGGTGAGGAATGCCTATCAAGTCATTGTCCGCAAACAACACGCCAGGACGTTCATTACGATCATCAAGCAAGACATCAATGCCACGGGATTGGCAGTCTTGATAAAGAGCTTCTGCCTTATCTTTTACTCGTGGCGCTCGATGGCTGTTGATAGGGATGATAACAAGCTGAAACGGAGCCATGGCTTTTGGCCAAATAATACCACGATCATCGTGGTGTTGCTCAATGGCTGCTGCGACAACGCGAGAGATTCCTAGTCCATAGCAACCCATAGACATGATTTGCAGCTGACTTTCTTCATTGAGAACTGCGGCATTCATGGCATGGGCGTATTTATCGCCTAATTGAAAAACGTGACCAACTTCTATGCCTCGGCAGGCGTGTAAATATCCTTTGCCATCAGGGCTTGGATCACCTTCTTTGACATTGCGTAAATCATAAGCTTCATCGTAATGGGCATCTCTTCCCCAGGCAGCATGGAGGTAATGTTTATCGGCTTCATTGGCACCGCAGGCAAATGCAGTCAGAGCAAGCGCTTGATGATCAGCGATTACTGGAATGTTAAGACCCACAGGACCAAGCGAGCCAATTGGTATACCCAAGGTATCGATAATTTTCTTGTCATTGGCAAACGACAAGGGTGATTTAATTAAAGGGTGTTTGGCTGCTTTGATTTCATTTAATTCATCATCTCCTCTTAAAACAAGAGCAATCAAAGGATGTTCCTGACCTTCAACAATTAATGTTTTAACCGTTTGCTCGGGTTTAATGTGTAAAAAATGTGCGACCTCAGCAATGGTTTTTTGTCCAGGAGTGCCCACTAAAGTCATCACTTCTTGCGGCAAAGCTGTGGCTTTAGGTGGGATAAGAGAAACGGCCTGCTCAACATTGGCAGCATAATCACTGTTGTCACTGTAAAAAATTAAATCTTCACCCGAATCAGCCAACACTTGAAATTCGTGAGAAGCTGAACCTCCGATGGCCCCTGTGTCTGCTTCTACGGCACGATATTTAAGCCCCAAACGGTCAAATATTCTACAATAAGTGTGGTACATGACGTCATAGGTGCGTTGTAAGCATTCTTGGTTTAGATGAAAGGAATAAGCGTCTTTCATAATGAATTCGCGTGCGCGCATGACACCAAATCTGGGCCTGATTTCATCACGAAACTTGGTTTGTATCTGATATAAATTGACAGGAAGTTGCTTATAGGAATGCAATTCGTTGCGCATGAGATCCGTAATAACTTCTTCATGCGTTGGTCCAAAACAATAATCACGATTATTACTGTCTCTCATGGTCAAAAGTTGACCACCAAAGGAATCCCATCGGCCTGTTTCTTGCCAAAGCTCGGCGGGTTGTACGGCTGGCATCAAGACTTCCAGCGCATTGGAGCGGTTCATTTCTTCCCGAACGATGTGTTCAATTTTGCGCAAGACCTTTAATCCTAACGGCAGCCATGTATAAAGGCCAGAGCCAAGTTTTCTGATCATCCCAGCTCTTAGCATCAACTGATGCGAAATAATTTCCGCGTCATTCGGTGTTTCTTTAAGGGTGGCATAAAACCATTGTGACGCACGCATGTTGACTCCTAGTGTTCAGAGTTTGCCTCATGGATTAGTTTATGTAATTTTTCTGCAAGCTGATTGCTATGTTTCTTATCAAAATAAGTGACTTCCGCTGAGAAATCTTTAAATTTTACCTCGCCGGTGTGGACGTCATAGACCGCACCAACCATGCTGATGTCTTCATGATTCATCATGGTGCTTAAAATCTTGCTTTCCTGATAAATATGCTGCAATGTATTGGCAATATTTAATTCCGTGACATGATAGACAAAATCACTGTTTTTGCTGGTGCGATTTTGAGCGGTTTGGGTTTCAGCGGTGATGGCAGGTTTGATTTTGGCGAGCAATTGCGTAATATGGCCTTGCTCCACATTATCGCAGGCAGCCTGAATGGCGCCGCAACGCGTATGACCTAAAACTACAATCAACTTAGCGCCGACTACATGGCAGGCGTATTCTATGCTGGCCAGTACATCGTCATTAACAACGTTTCCTGCGACCCGCACACAAAACAAGTCACCAAAACTCATATCAAAAATCGTTTCAACGGGAACTCTTGAATCAATGCAACCCAGAACCACGGCAATAGGGTGTTGAGTGGTTGCTGTGTACTTGATGTCGGTTTTTATACTGCGATGGATACGATTGTCATGAAGAAAACGCTGATTGCCTTCTTTTAATATATTTAATACCTGAGATGGCTTAAGCATGGATTGCACATCGTAGGTGGTTACATTAATAAAATCAATGTAATTATGGATAGCGTAGTGATCTTTAAAGCCAATTAGATTTAAAGACAGTTGTTTATGGGGTGCTTGTTCATTTTTAAATTCTTTAAGAAATTCAACAATTTCTTTATCGATATAATCGGAATATCGAGCATCGATAATTAATTGGGAATTTCTTGGAATTGAATCAAGTTCCGCCACCAGAGAAGCTTTATTTAAAAAAGTGGTTTGTTGCGGCAGTATCAGGCGATTGGTGACGCCGTTTGGATAAAATTCTTTGATGATGTCTAATCGTACCTGGCTGTTGGATTTTAAGATATAAAAAAGACTGACCAAAAGCCCCAAGAGTATACCCGCAAGTAAATTAAATACCACAATGCTGATGACGGTGGCAATAAATGGAATAAACCGATCTAAACCCTGACGAAAAATATTTAAATAAATGGATGGGCTTGTCAGTTTATAACCGGTGTAGATAAGGATAGCGGCCAGTGATGATAAAGGTATTTTGTTTAAAGCTTGAGGAATCAGCATCACTGCAAATAGAATAAAGAGCCCATGTAGAATGGTGGATACTTTGGTTTTTGACCCAGCCTGGATATTGACTGACGTGCGGACAATGACTGAGGTGATTGGAATGCCTCCAATCAAGCCAGAAATTAAATTACCAAATCCTTGGGCAAACAATTCTTGATCTTTCGAGCAATAGCGACGTTTGCGATCCAACTTTTCGCCTGCCTTGACATTGAGTAAGCTTTCTAACGATGCAACCGTGGCAAGAATAAAAGCATACAAATAGACTTTAGGGTTATTCCAAGCTGACCATGTAGGTGATTGCAATTGCGAGAGAAAATCGGAAAATCCATCATGTTCCGGAATATTGACTAACTGTGGCGAGTTTTGGGCAAGGTAGGAGTCACTTAAAACAAACAGCTCATTGAGAATAATACCGGCAATGACGACCACAATAGGGCCAGGAATGACTTTAAGCCATGCTATGTTGGTTTTACTGAAAAAAATTAAAATGGCGAAGGAAATGAGAGAGAGAAGCATTGCTCCACTATTGATATGAAAAGATAATTCATACAATGGTTTCAGCGTTAATCCTTCCGTTGTTTCCAACAGGTGCATTTTCAGTTCCGCCAGATCGGAAGACAGCGTGAAAGCAAGCGGCAACTGTTTAATGATAAGCAGAAGACCAATGGCACACAGTAACCCTTGGATGACGTTAGAGGGAACATAATCGGCAATAAAACCAGCCCGCAGGCTGCCCACCATGATCTGCAATAGTCCTGCCAGAGTTAAAGCCAAGAGAAATGTATTAAAGTCTCCAAGCTGTGCGATGGCTGCGAGAACCACTGCGGCCATGCCAGCGGCTGGGCCGCTGACGCTCACTTGAGAGCCACTCAAACTGCCGACCACAATACCGCCAATAATGCCGCTTAAAATGCCTGAGAACAGCGGGGCACCAGAAGCAAGGGCAATGCCTAAACATAAGGGAATGGCAACCAAAAAGACTACGATAGCGGCGATGAAATCAAATTTTAAAGCTCGCCTTTTATAAACACGTAGTTTTCGGAAGTTCGTGCTTAGAGCTTCAGTCATTGTCATTAGATTCATCTGAAGTAAGGTACGGGGAATTCTATATCAATGCAGATGATTTGTTAACCGTTTGTAGTATGCATGATTGATAGTAAACAATTATTAGGAACCGTACCGTTCATTTTGGCCCTCGTTTTTGAGAGGTTTAAGCTTCCTCATCAAAAGTAAACATCAGCGCATCTTGTTCTGAGTTATTTGCCAGTTCTTTTTCCAGAGTTTTAAAATTCCACAAGTCTTGATCCATTAACTGACTGGGTTTAATGCTTTGTAACGCATGCAGGATATTGCTTGGCACTTTTGGATTTTCTTCAGCCAATTGATCAATCAGGCGTCCTATACGCTTACGAGCCAGATTTTCCTGGGAGCCGCATAAATTGCAGGGGATGATGGGAAAATGTTGCTCCGTTGCATAGGCAATAATATCGCGCTCCTGGACATAACACATGGGTCGAATGACGATGTGTTTTTTATCATCACTCAGCAATTTTGGTGGCATGGAACGTATGTCGCCATTATAAAGAATAGACATCATCAAGGTACGAATCAGATCATCGCGATGATGGCCAAGGGCTATTTTATTAAATCCATGTTCTTCAGCGTAGCGGTAAATAATTCCACGGCGCAGTCTTGAACATAATGAGCAATAGGTTTTACCTTCCGGTATTTTTTCTTTGACAATGCTGTATGTGTCTCGAGTCAATATTTCGTGAGGAATGTTTTTTCTTTAAGCCAGTGGCGTAGAAGACTATCATTCCATCCTGGTTGAGATTGATCCAGTGTGAACGAAAACAATTCAAATTTTTTATTTGAACGAATGCGCAACGCATGCAACAAAGTTAGTAAGGTAAAAGAGTCTTTACCTCCGGATAAGCAAACCATGACCCGATCGCCACGCTGAATCATATTAAAATCAGAAATGGCTTTGCCGGTGTAATGCAATAATTTTTTTTCAATGGTAGAACAAGAAGATGTCATAACTAAAACCTGATGAACTCACTTTACGCATGCTTATTTTTGCGTAAAGCAAGCAATTTACCAAACTTACTTAGCCACTATGGCTTGCTCTTGAGGTGGAAAATGATTGACTCGAGTGGTTGTCAACCAGGAATTTACCTCTGCCAGATCGTCCACATTTAACGAACCGGCTAGGTATTTTAAATTTAAAATAGCATTAATCAAGTTATATTGATCACGTGCCAATTGTTCCTGTGCTTCAAACAGACGTTGTTGGGCTGTCACCACATCAACCATGGTTCGGGTACCGACTTGAAATTGGGCCTCAGTACTTTCTAAAGAATTTTGTTGTGAGATGATGGTTTGTCGATCAGCCTTAACTTTACTGATGCCATCCACAATGGTGTTGAAAGCAATTTGACTATTGACTGCTATCTCACGATAGGTTTGTTCTAACTTCTCACTGGTGGTTTGAAAGTCATATTGAGCTTGCCTGGTTTGCGCTTCGACTAATCCCCCTTGGTAAAAGGGGAAATTCATAGCCAAGGCAACGTTGGACGTTTGTTGATTCGAAGGAACGAAAAAGTTGCTTGCGCCGCCACTATTAGAAGTACGATTGGTATTTCCCTGAATTGAAAAGACGGGCCAATTGCCGGAAGTCTGTACTTTGATATTTTCACGGGCAGCTTGCAGGCTGTATTTGGATGATAATAATTTGTAATTTTGTTTTAAACCAGTCGCTACCCATTCATTGACATCATTAGGTTCTGGCTTGATGAGAGGGACGCGGCTGTCTCGCAATGGCGATAATTGTTCATACACATGGTTGGTCAATTTCCGCAAGTTTTCATTTTGATTGATTTGATTATTTTTGGCTGAAATGACTTCTGCAATAGATTGGTCATAGGCTGCCTTTGCTTCATACACTGAGGTAATTGCATCCAGTCCTACGTTAAAACGTTGTTGGGCTTGTTCTAACTGGCGTTTGTTGGCTCGTAATTTGGCCTCGGCGAAATTTAAAGTGTCTTTGGCAAATAATACATCAAAATAAGCCTTGGCAGTGCGTAAAATTAAATCCTGAGCAGAATCATTAAAGGTTGCAAGAGAAGCTTTAACCGAGGCTTTTGCCTGCTGGACTTTTGCCCATGCTTGATAATTGAAGATCGCTTGCGTTGCGGACAACTGCCATTGTTGGCTGTTATAGGTTTGTTCTGAAGATATGGAACCGGCAGTGACATTAATAACATTACGGCTGACCTGGGCTGTGGCGGTTAATTGTGGTAAAAGCGCAGCGCGAGCTTGTGGAATGGTTTCTGTGTTTGACATAAAAGTGCTGTACGCTGCCTTAAACGTTGGGTCGTTTTCCAATGCCTGACGATAAACATCCATTAAATCTGCTGCTTGTGCTGCGGATAGGCAATTTAAAGCCAGCAACAAACACGAAAGCGTTTTTTTCATGTACTCTTGTCCTAGAAAACAAATTCTTTGGGTTTTAATTTGTTTATTAATGGAGGTATGTTGGTTTCAAAAATTAATTTTTCTTGCCACTGATTGTTGTATCCCAACGTATGCAATTGCCCTTGCATGATTGGTTCTTTCCCAATGATGGCAAACAATTTTCCCCCCGGCAACAGCTGAAGACGATGGGTTTCTGTAAGAGCATCCAGAGCACCAGTAAATATCATGACATCATAAGGTGCTTTATCAAGCCAGCCACGGCAAGCATCTCCTGTGATCAATTCAACATTCGTACAGTGATGTTCCGTTAATTTTCGGCGAGCATTTGCTGTAAAATCGGCAAAATACTCAAGACTAATCACTTGTTTGGCTAGCCGGCTTAATAAGGCGGTTAAAAAACCTGTACCGGTGCCAACTTCCAGTACCGTTTCATTGCCATTCAATGCCAAAGCTTGCAGCATTTGCGCTTCTTCCAAGGGAGTCATCATACGCTGGCCATGTGGAAGGCTGATTTGCATGTCTGAATAAGCAAAGTGCTTATAATCGTTCGGTACAAACTCATCCCGAGGAATTGTTTTATAAAGTTCAAGAATGGATTCATCAAGCACGTCACCGGTACGTAATTGTTGCTTGATCATATTTCTGCATTCGATTTGAGTACTCATGAAGGCCCACCGCTAAATTAATGACTTAGGTTAAAACGTTGCCGTGATTTTAGCAAGAATTGAAGTAAGGTGCTATTCATGGAAAAGCATTCAATACAGGCTCTAGTTTCTTTTCCATGGTTCTTTTTCATAGTGAACTTGTCTAAAATTTGTTATTATCGCCGAATTTATTCAATCCGAAGGAGGCTGTTGTGGATGATCGTTTTATTGAATTTTTGCATACCGAGTTGGATAAGATTAAACAAGAAGGCTTATTCAAGTCAGAACGAGTCATTACCAGCCAGCAACAAGCTGAGGTTAAAGTAAATCAGGAAGAAGTCATTAATTTATGTGCTAATAATTATTTAGGACTTGCAAATCACCCTGATTTAATCGCAGAAGGCCAAAAAGCATTAGCCCAGTATGGTTATGGGATGGCTTCTGTACGTTTTATATGTGGTACACAAATGCCTCATAAACAACTGGAGAAAAAATTAGTTCTTTTCTTGGGAAAGAAGATACTATTTTATATTCGTCCTGTTTTGATGCTAACACTGGTTTATTTGAAACGTTACTAGGTCCTGAAGATGCAATCATCAGTGATGCATTGAATCATGCCAGCATCATCGACGGCATAAGGTTATGTAAAGCAAAGCGATTGCGTTATGCCAATAATGATATGAAAGATCTGGAGATGCAATTGATTGCTGCCAAGGACGCACGTTTTCGCCTGATTGCTACCGATGGCGTGTTTTCAATGGATGGCATTTTGGCTAATTTACCAGCCATTTGTGAATTAGCAAAAAAATACCAAGCGATGGTGATGGTCGATGATTCTCACGCCGTGGGATTTATTGGTGAAACCGGCCGTGGTACGCCTGAGCATTTTGGTGTGGTTAATGACATTGATATTTTAACAGGTACCTTGGGGAAAGCACTTGGCGGTGCTTCTGGCGGCTATACTTCAGCCAATGCGGTCATTGTGGAGTGGTTGCGGCAGCGTTCCAGACCATATCTTTTTTCCAATACACTGGCGCCGGTGATTGCTCACACCTCCATTGCTGTTCTTGATCTGTTGCAACGTAATAATGATTTAATAAAAAAACTGAAGCGTAACAGTCAATATTTTCGTGAGGGATTAACCAAAGCGGGTTTTACCTTGATTCCTGGTGAGCATGCTATTATTCCTGTCATGCTTGGTGATGCAGTTCTTGCCAATCAGATGGCAGAAAAATTACTGTCGGAAGGAGTTTATGTGGTGGGATTTTCATTCCCGGTCGTTCCCAAGGGAATGGCTCGCATCAGAACTCAAATGTCGGCTGCTCTTGAGCTTCATCATTTGGACAGAGCTTTATCCGCATTTGAAAAAGTAGGGCGGGAACTTAAAATTATCTAATTTTTTAGAGGAAAAAATGAAATCCTTAGTCAAAGCAAAACGTGAACCTGGCATTTGGATGGAAGATGTACCGGTGCCTGAATACGGCGTGAATGATGTATTAATAAAAATAAAAAAACCGCCATCTGTGGTACCGACATTCACATTTACTCCTGGGATGACTGGGCACAGGCTACCATTCCTGTCCCGATGACGGTAGGCCATGAGTTTTATGGTGAAATTGTTGAGGTTGGTCGGGAAGTTAAGGGGCTTAAACCAGGTCAACGTGTTTCAGGGGAAGGTCATATTACTTGTGGACTATGTCGGAATTGCCGTGCAGGAAAACGACATTTATGCCGTAATACCTTAGGCGTTGGGGTGAATCGTCCAGGCAGCTTTGCGGAATTTTTAGTCTTGCCTGCCAGTAATGTGCTGGTATTGCCGGATAATATTTCAGCGGAGCAGGCTGCAATTCTTGATCCTTTGGGAAATGCGACTCATTGTGCCTTGGCCTTTAATGTCGTCGGGGAAGATGTATTAATCACTGGCGCAGGCCCTATTGGCATTATGGCCGCCGCCATTGTCCGTCATATTGGTGCCAGACACGTCGTTATTACTGATGTTAATGATCATCGTTTGGAATTGGCGCAAAAAATGGGGGTAAGCCGAGCCATTAACGTAAAATACCAATCCATTCGTGAGGTCATGGAGGAATTGGGGATGACGGAAGGGTTTGATATTGGCTTGGAAATGTCGGGCAATCCTATGGCATTGAATGACATGGTAAAAGCAATGAATCATGGCGGGCGCATTGCCATGTTGGGTATTCCGCCACAGGAAACGCCCATAGATTGGAATCAAGTCATTTTCAAAGGGTTGATTGTTAAAGGAATTTATGGACGTGAAATGTTTGAAACCTGGTACAAGATGATAGCGATGCTGCAAAGCGGGTTGGATATTTCGCCTGTGATTACGCATCATTTCCCGGTGGCAGAATTTCAACATGCATTTCAAATTATGGCATCAGGGCAGTCGGGTAAAGTCATTTTGGATTGGTCTTAGACATTGTCAGATCCTATGTAAGTCAATGAGGTTGTTATGTCGCAATATATTTTCACGATGAACCGGGTTAGTAAAATTGTTGAAAATCAACGGTTCATTCTTAAGGATATTTCATTGAGTTTTTTGCCTGGGGCAAAAATCGGAGTATTGGGTTTAAACGGTTCCGGAAAGTCCACGTTGCTGCGCATTATGGCTGGCGTTGATAAGCAATATGAAGGGGAAGCAAGAGCACAACCAGGAATTAAAATCGGATATCTTGCTCAAGAACCTGACATTGATTTGGAGAAAACCGTACGGCAGGTTGTGGAAGAAGCCGTTATCGATATGAAACATTTGTTGGCAAAATTTGATGCCATCAGTATGCGTTTTGCCGAACCAATGAGCGATGATGAAATGACGGCTTTGCTTACTGAACAGGGTGATTTGCAGCATGCTATTGAAGTTGGCGGCGGATGGGATCTTGATCGCCGGTTGGAAATTGCTTCTGATGCACTGCGCTTGCCAGACTGGGAAACGCCAATTCATGTCTTGTCCGGAGGGGAGCGGCGCCGCGTTGCTTTATGTCGTTTATTGTTATCCAATCCAGACATGTTATTGCTTGATGAGCCCACGAACCATTTGGATGCTGAGAGTGTTGCCTGGCTTGAACGCTATCTTGAAGAATTTCCTGGCACGGTGGTGGCTGTGACGCATGATCGTTATTTTCTAGATAATGCCGCTGAGTGGATCTTGGAATTGGACCGTGGTGAAGGCATTCCCTATAAAGGCAACTACACCGCTTGGCTTGAACAAAAAAATGCACGGCTTGAAGTTGAGCAAAAGCAGCAAGCGTCACATCAGCGGGCACTTAAGGCTGAGCTTGAATGGGTTCGAACTTCGCCTAAAGGACGTCATGCTAAGAACAAGGCACGACTTGCTCGCTTTGAAGAATTGAATTCCAAGGAATTTCAGAAACGAAATGAAACCAATGAATTGTATATTCCACCGGGCGAGCGCTTGGGGGATTTGGTTTTGGAAGGGAAACATATTTGTAAAGGCTTTGGCGATCGGTTGTTATTTGATGACTTTAATTTCCATTTGCCAAAAGGGGGGGTATTAGGCATCATTGGTCCGAATGGTGCTGGTAAGTCGACCTTCTTGAAAATGATTACGGGGCAACTGCAACCGGATGCTGGTGAAATACGTATTGGTGAAACAGTGCATCTTGCTTACGTCGATCAGATGCGAGATCATCTGGATGACCATAAAACGGTCTGGGAAGAAATTACGGATGGGCATGACATCATTCAGGTTGGTGCTTTTCAAATGCCTTCTCGCGCCTACGTTGGGCGTTTTAATTTTAAAGGTTCGGATCAACAGAAAAAAATGTCACAATTATCAGGAGGGGAGCGCAATCGGGTGCATTTGGCCAAATTGCTCAAGCGTGGCGGCAACGTATTACTTCTTGATGAACCTAGTAACGATTTGGATGTAGAAACACTAAGAGCATTGGAAGATGCTATTTTAAGTTTCCCAGGCTGTGCTGTGGTAGTTTCCCACGACCGTTGGTTTTTGGATAGAATATGCACCCACCTGATTGCATTTGAAGGTGATTCGCAGGTGATCTTTATTGAAGGTGGTTATCGCGATTATGAAGAAGACAGGAAACGGCGCTTAGGTGATAAGGCAGATAGGCCATCCAGAATTAAATACCGCAGAATAACAGCTTAAACCCATATTTAGCGCCAGATGTTTATGTTTTCTGGCGCAGGTTAAGAGCCTGTCTTCATAGTCTAGCTATGCAGGACTAAAAGCCTCGATTTTCTGCGCTCTGTTACTCACATACTACGATGTATGCTGCGCTACAGTGCTCTAAAATCAAGGTTTTTAGCCTCAGCCTGGCAACTCTGAAGACAGGTTCTAAAAAACAAACTCCAGCTTAGAGGATTTTCTTTCATGAACAAGTCTTTATTGTTTGGTTTGTCAATTTCCTTGACTTTGACCGCTTGTGTTGAATTTGACGAATCTACTTATATTACTGATGATAATGGGATTGTTCATCATACAAAGCATTATTTAAGGGATTATCGCGGAAAAAATTATTTCCCGGAGCAAGTAAGAGCAACAGGTAAAAAGCAATTTGTCTTTGACCCAAAAGTAGCCGCCTGGGCAGCTTACGACGCTGAGGGGCATCGTGTCATGACAGGCAGTGGTTCTGGCGGAAAGGAATTTTGTGAAGACATTCAAAAACCTTGCCGTACGGTGACAGGTAATTTCCGAATTTACAATAAGCGTGGAGCTGATTGTAAATCTGGAGAATACCCCGTGCAGACGGAGGGGGGCGCCAAGATGCCTTATTGCATGTATTTTTATCGTGGTTTTACCATTCATGCGGCGTATGAAGTTCCCCCTTATAACTCCAGTCATGGTTGCATCCGTGTATTGCCGAGTGCTGCAAAATGGTTAAATGAAGAATTTATTGATATGGGTACGCAAGTTACCGTCTTATCTTATGAAGACGAGGACGGTGACAAAGATGAGGTCATTCCTAAACAATCAGCCCAGACTACCAATAAAGCTTAACAATTAATATGAGGAAGTATGCAATCCATCCTTCCCTTTAAAAAGGAAGGATGAAGGCGACGCTTGACAGAAGAACACTAGGGTTGTCCAGCCGGTGCTGCGTTTGATGATGCAGGTTGAGCTTGTTCTTTGGTCTCCGTGCTTCCTGTCTTTGTGCTGTCAGTGGCTGCAGGCTTAGCGGATTGATTTTCTGGCAATCTGGGGGTGGCAATCATTTGCATAATGCCAAGGTCTCCAGACACTTTTCGACCAATCAACACGTCAACGGTAAGCAGTTGAGTTAATTTTTGTTTGTCGTTCTGATAAACCACTTGCAAAGGCACGGTTACTTTCCATTGATTTTCTTTGGCTGGGGCAATTTTGATTTCTCCATCCACTTGACTGCTCACGGTTAACTTTTGTGTCTTAATGGAGTTAATATTTCCTGATTGCTCGAGTGCGGCATGAAAACCTTGCCAGCCTTGTTCAGTAAAGCAAGATTTTAGTTTTTCTAAATCCTGATCAATGCTGGTGGAATTGAAATCAAAGGATTGTATCGTTGCTTTTTCTGTCCAGGATTTAATTAGAGTAGGATCAATGTCTGTTTTTTCTGGAGGAATATGATACTCGCAATTTATGACGGCAGCTGCTTGAGGCGCGGCGGTTGTATTAGGATTTTGAGTCGTTGGCGATGTTTGTGGAGCTTGCGTGCTGGCGTTTGTTGCATTGGTTGTTGCATTATTGGTGTCCGCATACACAGGAAAACCAATGATAACCGCCAAAGCTGAATAGAGAATCGTTTTTTCATGCGTAAATTCCTTCATTAGTTAAATTTAATAATTCAGCCAGCAGGATCGCCGCCAGACGTGCGGTTCTTTGTTCTTGATCCAATGGTGGTGAAAGTTCAGCAATATCAAGGCTTATCACTTTGCCACTTTGTTTGATATATTTCAACAGGGGCAGCGCTTGCCAGGGGGTTAAGCCGATTGCTTGCGGTGCGCTGACACCTGGCGCAAAACACTCCGCAAATACGTCAAGACAAATCGATAAATAAAGATAGTCATGACGTAGCATAAAATCATCAAGAAATGCTATTTGCCAAGCAAAACCCTCATTATGAATTTGCTCAGCTGTTAAATAAGAGACCTTCCATTCTTTAGCACGCTCGAAAAGACTTTTGGTATTTGCTGCAGCCTGAATACCAAGACAACAATACTCAAAAGAAAGATTGTTTTGCTGACAATATTCTTGAATTTGCCAAAAAGGGGTTCCTGAGGTTCCCAGTCCTTCTTGGGGTGGCCGCAAATCGAAATGGGCATCGAAATTAATAATACCGATCTTAGGATAATGAGAAGCTAGACCAAGAAAATGCGGCCAGGCGATCTCATGGCCACCACCAAAGGCAAGTGTTTTATGTCCATGCTGATGGCAATGAGCAATCAGGGTTGAAAATTGATGTTGTGCTGATTCAAGATTGCCAGGCGTAGCTAGGATATTACCGACATCGAGAAATCCCATCGGCTGATGACAAGCGAGTTTGCCCAATTGGACTCGGATAGCATTTGGTCCTTCTACCGCACCGGGGCGGCCTGAATTGCGTTTAATGCCTTCATCACTGCAAAAACCCAAGATAACCGATTGCTTGCCATCTTCTATGGAATCGGATAACAGGTTCATGCATTGCACTTGCTGAAAATAACGTTCACCAGCCAGACTATCTTTTCTTCCTTGCCAAAGAGACGGTTTAGGGGGGACATAATCAGGAAGATGAGGCAACATCGTATTCTCCTTCAATGAATTTGGACAAACGCATTCCCTGACAGAAATTATAAAAACAGGGAGAAATTGGGGTCAATGTTAAAAGACATCTTGGGTAGGATATTCAAGGCTCAACGATCACCACGATTTTACCCACGGCGCGATGAGACTCACTGCGTTGGTGTGCGTCGGCAATATCCTGTCATTTATATTCACTATGATTGCTGCGTCTAGGGTGTTTTGTAAAGACCTGCCTAGTATATTTTTTAGTTTAATTTCCTTGCAGGCAAAAGGAAAAGGGGTGATGTATACTAACAAAATAAGCACCTATTAAATCATAGGCATATGGAAAGAATCTATGCAGTTATAGGTCTAGGCTACGTAGGATTAGAGCTGGCTATGGGCCTGTCAAAAACAGTAAAGGTGATTGGCTACGATAACTCTCCAGAAAGAATCGAACAACTTATTCATCATTATGATAAAAATAAAATCTTCACAAAAGAGCAATTACAACGAAGTGTTATTGAATATAAAAATAAACTGGAAGACCTTAAACAAGCTAACTTTTATATTGTAGTTGTACCGACTCCTGTCTGTCATTCCTTACCTGATTTAGAGTGTTTGATAAAGGCGACAAGAGTTTTGGCGGGGATTATCAAAAAAGGTGATATTATTGTTTATGAGTCAACGGTTTATCCAGGAACCACAGAGGAAATCTGTATAAAACTACTGGAAGATATCAGTCAGATGACTTGTGGTGAGGATTTCAATGTTGGTTATTCACCAGAACGCATCAATCCAAATGATACGGCCCATACGTTATCAACCATAGTAAAAATAGTTAGTGCTCAGAATCAAAATACTTTAAGAGAAATAGTCAAAGTTTATCAAAAAGTATCTTCTGTTTATCCAGTCATGAATATAAAAGTCGCTGAGGCCGCGAAAGTACTAGAAAACACCCAACGAGATGTCAATATTGCTTTCATGAACGAATTTGCAAGGATCATGCATGCTTTAGATATCAATGTTCAAGAGGTTCTTGATGCGGCAAAAACCAAATGGAATTTTTCTGATTATAAACCCGGTCTTGTTGGTGGACATTGTATTGCTGTTGATCCTTTATATCTTGCTTTTAAGGCGAAACAGCATGGCGTTGAGCCCAGCATGATCCTCACCGCCAGAAGAATTAATGATGATATTACTCATTTTATTATCGAGCAAATGATTAAATTGTTAATAAAAAATAGGAGTAATTTGAACTTAATAACAATAGGTATTTTGGGAGTTACCTATAAAGAAGATATTCCTGATATAAGAAACAGTTTGATGCTAAAGTTAATTAGCGAACTGGATGAGTATCAAATAAATTATGTGATTCATGACCCTCATGCGGACAAGAGTCTTCTTTTAAGTAAATATCATTTGAAGCTTGTTGATTTTGCAGATTTGCAAGAATTAGATGTTCTTCTTTTAGGCGTTGGGCATACTTTTTATCTCAACCATGGTTTGAGTAGCATCGTATCTAAATTAAAACAGCCAGGATTATTTATGGATATCCCTTCACTATTTAAAGAAGTGGATAAATCGGATTTTAAAAATATTATTTTCTGGAATTTATAAAATAAAATGATAAAAAAAATTTTAATCACTGGCGGGGCAGGGTTCCTTGGATCTCATTTGGTGGACCATTACCTTGCTGCCGGTGCGCATGTCACTGCCATTGATAATTTATCCGCTGGTAAGCTTGAAAATGTTATTGCCCACAAAGACAATCCAAGATTCACCTTTATTTATGCTGATATTTTAACGTTTAAACATTTAAAAGAACTCATCAGTGAAATGGACTTGGTTTTTGATATGGCTGCTGTCGTTGGGGTATTTAATGTCGTTAAGAATCCAATAAAAACGCTGGATGTGAATGTTGGAATATTAAAAAAATTATTAACAGTGATTGCTGCGTTAAAGAAAAACCCGTATTAATTATTGCCTCATCTTCGGAGGTTTATGGTTCAAGTTCACACTTAATGAAAGAAACGGATCCTGTGGGAGTGGCATCAACAAAAAAAAATCATGCCAGTTATTCTATAAGTAAAATGTATAATGAAATTAATGCGATGGCTTATTATAAGCAAAAGGGTGTGCCCGTTATTATTTTACGTATTTTTAATACCATTGGTCCTCGGCAAAGAGCACGGTATGGTATGGTTGTCCCCACTTTTGTTAAGCAAGCTATGAACAACGAGCCTTTGACAATTTTTGGGGATGGATTACAAACTAGAAGTTTCTGTGATGTAAAAGACTTATGCCGGCAATTGTATGCCTTAATTGAAAACCCTGATAGCATTGGAAGGATTGTAAATGTTGGGAACAGAAAAGAGATCTCTATTTTAGAATTAGCGAAATTAGTAAAAAGTATCACCCAATCGGACTCTGTTTTTGTTTTTAAAGATTTTAACGAGGTTTATGGTGAAAATTATTTGAAGATTCTTCATCGTCAACCCGATCTTAAGCAAATTGAACAGTTGATAGGTTATTCTTGTGAATGGGATATTTCCAATGCCATACAAGATTTGTATCACTATTTAAATAAAAATGCTTAGTTTTTTGTCGTGAAAGAAAAACAAACTTCTCGTCGTTACAATGTTTTTGGCTTTTTTGATTATCGTTTAAAGGGATACGGATATAGATGTTATGCTGAATGCTAGAAATGGATTAATAGTTATTTGTTGTTTATTTCCACTTCTGGGTTACTCTTCTGTACTTTCTGCTACGAATAATCAATCAAACGAATTAAAAAAATTATATCAGGCGAAAAATTATCAAACGGTTATTCGTGTGGGAAATGTTTTATTACTTGAAACTCCTGATAATCCTGACGCTCGTCTTTTCTTGGGTTTGGCTTATTATCAAACAAGGCAATATAACAAAGCGTATGAAATATTAAATACAACCCTGGCTTCTTATCCTGATTATTTGGACGTGAGGCTTGCGCTGATTAACACCTTGTTGGCGCAAAAACGGTATTCTAAAGCCTTTGAAATCATTCAAGAAGGTCTTGAGAGGCACGCAGATGATGTTTCTTTGCAAATGGCTAAAGTAAAACTCATGACCCTGCAGGGGAAAGAGTTGCAGGCGGTAAAAGAATTGAATGACATTTTGAATACTCATCAAAATTATCAACCGGCCATCGACTTGAGAAAAAAACTGATTCATAACGTTCAATTAGATCATCTTAAAAAGTTATATAAAGAAATGGATTATCATGTGGTTATTTCTAAGGGAAGCGTTTTATTACTTCAATCCCCTGATAATTCTGACGTTCGTCTTTTCTTGGGCTTGGCTTATTATCAAACAAGGCAATATAACAAAGCGTATGAAATATTAAATGCAACCCTGGCTTCTTATCCTGATTATTTGGACGTGAGGCTTGCGCTGATTAACACCTTGTTGGCGCAAAAACGGTATTCTAAAGCCTTTGAAATCATTCAAGAAGGTCTTGAGAGGCACGCAGATGATGTTTCTTTGCAAATGGCTAAAGTAAAACTCATGACCCTGCAGGGGAAAGAGTTAGAGGCGGTAAAAGAATTGAATGACATTTTGAATACTCATCAAAATTATCAACCGGCCATCGATTTGAAAAAAAAGCTTACTTTAAAAGCACGACATAAAAAGAAATCGATTAAACGGACCATTGCTAACGATCAAATTCTGACTAAAGAGACTCAATCTCAATACGTTTTTAGTATGTTCACGAATAATATGGATGTCACCATGCCAGCCCAATATTGGAATTATTCATCCGTATCACTTTACCGTCATTCGGAAAATGTCCACTATGGTATTGAGCTTAATTATGCCAATCGATTTAATCACAACGGCATCCAAGGAGGTCTGGTATTTATGCCTAAGCTAAGTCGCAACACCCAGCTTAGATTGGCTTATTTCTCTGCAAATCAACCCGAGTTGTTTCCCGATCACACTGTTTATGGGGAGCTCTATCAGAATGTGTTGGATAACGTCACAGTATCTGGAGGCGGGTATTACCAAAAACTTTCTAATACTTATTTTAATACATACACAGGAAGTATAGATGTCTATGCGAGTCGTTTTTTGTTTAGTTTCAGACCATTATACTATCAAACCAAGTCTGGCCCTGATTCAATATTGTATCGTTTGCACGTACGTTTTTATGCAGATAATCCTGATCAATACGTTGGTCTAATCGGGTACATTGGATCTTCACCAGACTTGTTTAATCTTTTTACCGTTAATTTTTTACGGGTGCGCGAAAAAATTATTATGGCAGAAAGCCAATTTGTGATTAATAAGTCTTTACTATTTCAACTGGGTGGTGGCTATGAAAACCAGCAATTTCCCGATAATCGTGAGCGCGGGTTGTTTTATCTTAATGTCGGACTAAAATATAGGTTTGGCCATGTATAGCACCGATCAGTTGATTGTTATTTATTTTATCAGCGTGGAGTTTTGCTTGGTATTATTATTTATCGTCTTGGTATATTTTATTAAATTCTATAATATTCTTAAGAAAAGAATTATTGAGAAAAAGAGTCAACAGTATGCCATCATGCTCCAAGCGTATGCACAAGATGGCAGAGTGGAACGTTTTTCTCAATTGGATAATTATGAACAGTTATTACTTCAATTAAAAAGTAGCAATTTAACTGAAAAAAAGAAAAAAAACTGATTGCGGCCATTATCTTGCCTAAACTTATTCGTCATATTAAGGCAAACGATTGGAGCAAACGTTATCGATTACTCAGTTGTTTTCGTATCTATCTTGATGAAACGTATTATCCTATACTAACTCAACTGATCCAGGATAGCGTTTCGATTATCAGTATCAATGCTGCTCATATTGGTTATCAAACTAATAATGAAAAAATACATCAAGCCATTTTAACAAGGCTTTTGGTAGAAGATTATGCCAGCCGAACTTTATATATTCGCAATTTTAAAGCCAATCAAGCGATGTGGCCCTTTTTTTTAAACCAACTTGAACAGACTAAAAATACACTCTTAAAAAAAATTATTTACGATATCCTGCATCATACTGGCTGTGATTCCAGGTTTTTTTCGATTGCTAAAGAAGACAGCTTACAAGGTGAGAAAAATACGCAATTAGCGGCCATACGTGTTTTACCTTATACGGGTGATGATAAGGATGTACTGGATGTTTTGAAAATTTTACTTAACAACGACTCATGGCGAGTGAGGAATATTGCTGTTCAATCATTGGCCGTTTTAAACGATCCGGAAATCATCCCACTATTAGCTGATCAGTTAAATGATAAAAATGTTTGGGTTAAAACATCAGCTGCTAAGATGCTAACGTTAACAGGAAACGAAGGTCTGCAGGTGCTCAAGGCGAAAAAAAAGAATGCGCCGAAACAAATTGCAGATTATGCAAGTTATTTTCTTGACATCGCAGAGATTAGAAGAGCGGAAAATGCTTAATTTTATCTCACTGATTAATATTATTATTTTAATTTATTTTATTATCACCGCTTTAATTTATACCGTGCTGTTATTCGGCGCATTCCCAATGATTGTCGGCTATTTTAATTTAAAGGCTTACACGAATTATGAAGACATTGTAGAAAACGAAGATCTTCCTCCTGTTACTGTTATTATCCCCATGTTTAATGAAATAGGGCTTATTAAAGATGCTTTATTAAGTGCTTTAAATTCAAACTATAAAAAATTTTATGTTTTATTGATTAACGATGGTTCTACTGATAATAGCCTTGAATTTTTAATTGAGGAATTTAAGCTTCAAGAGGTCCCGGTAATTATTGATAAAAAAATAAAAACGAAGAAGGTCAAGCGGGCTTTTGTATCAAACGATTACCTAAATTTAATGGTGATTGATAAAGAAAGAGGTGGCAGGGGGGATGCTCTAAATGTTGGTGTGAATATTTGTTTTACTCCTTATTTTTTTTCAATGGACGCCGATTCAGTCATAGCTCCGACCGCACTTGCAAATTTGATGTATGAAATTTTAATTAGACGCAATGGAATTGCTGTCGGGGGGAGTGTTTATATTTTAAATGGATGCAAGGTTCACGACGGTAAAATAGAGCAGTCAAACTTGCCTCGTTCTTACATGGCGGGCATTCAATCGGCTGAATATTTGCGTTCTCATTTGTTTAGTCGAACAGGATGGAATATTTTGGGAGGAACGATGTGCTACTCAGGCACCGCTACTTTATATAATCGTGAGGCAGTGATCAGTGTAGGAGGATTTGACAAAGATAATTATTCTCAAGACTGTGAAATCATTTTAAATCTTCATCGCCGCTTTAGAGAAAAAAGAAACCCTATACCATTAGTTTTAATCCTGTTGCGGCTGTATGGACCGATGTGCCATCGACATTTCGTGCTTTTGCTAAACAACGGGATTATTGGCGTCGCGGGTTACTGCGCTCTGTGTTCAGCCATATGATAATGTTATTTAATTCCAACTATAAAATACAAGGGTTAATTGGATTTCCAGTGTTTCTTTTTTAGAAATTTTAGGGCCCTATGTGGAATTTACGGCCTATTTCACGGTAGGTTTATCTTATTGGTATGGGGTGTTAAATACGATTTCAGCTTTATTATTTATTGTGCTTGCTTGGGGATTTTCTTCTTTCATTACAGTTGCCAACACGTTTATTGGTATTATTACGTTTAATCGCTATCGGCGTAGAAGCGATATCTTAATGATGCTTGCATTCGCAACTTTAGAAACGTTTGGCTTCAGACAATATCATGTCCTTATAAATATTTATGGCACGTTTCGTTATGCCATAAATAGAATGAAAGGTAAGGCATTATAAAGTGGTTTAAGACCCAGTCTTCCTAGTCTCACCAGGCAGAACTAGAAGCCTCAATTTCCTGCACACCGATGCTTTAGAGCCATGTCTTGTAGCCTCAGCCCCACAACTCTGAAGATAGGTTTTAAGAATAGGACAATGGTAAAGCAAGACGCAAAAATGGATTGCAATGTGGTCAGTGAATTCGTGCCAATTAGAGCGATGTCTGCTATTATCTGCGCTGTTTTAAATTTTTATACTGGGGCAGCAGTGTACATCATCACCGGAGGCGGAAGCGGGATTGGCCGGGCGCTCGCACAAGCGTTGGTAAAGCGCGGTAAGTCTGTGCTTGTTATTGGCCGTCGCGAACAGCCTTTAATTGAAACCGCTTCATTCGATGAAAACATTCATTATTTTTGTGCTGATGTATCGACCGCTCATGGTCGTCAATACATCACAGAACAAATAAAAACAAAAGTCCAAGGCCTTATCCATAATGCTGGCGTCATCGAACCTATTGTGCCAATTGCCAATATGGAAGAATCCGTATGGCGACAAGTCATGGCTACCAATGTGGAGGCACCTTTGTTTTTAACGCAATCGTTATGGAAAAACTTGATAAACGGTCGTGTATTACATATTGGGTCAGGTGCTGCCTATTTTCCTGTGGCTGGCTGGAGTGCCTATTGTGTGTCGAAAGCTGCTTTGTCCATGTTGACTCGGTGCAGTCAGCTAGAATATGACGATATAGCGTTTGCCAGTGTTATGCCCGGAATTATTGATACCGACATGCAAGGTGTTATCCGCGATGCAAATCATATGGAACAAGAAAAACTGGAATTTTTTAAACGCTTGAAGCGACAGGGACAATTGCTTGTGCCAGAAACAGTGGCTCTCTTTTTATGTTGGTTATTATTGGATATGGATGACAATCGTTATGTTTCCCAAGAGTGGGATATTTATGATACGGCGCATCATACAGATTGGCTTATTCCTCCACATACAGTACCGACTTGGGAGGAATGAGTGATGGCTGGATGTGACTTATTATTACAGGATGCAACCCTTGTGGATAGACATGGCATGCAGCATACAGAGCAAGCCATAGCCATAGCGAATGGCCGCATCCTTTGGACTGGCTCATTAAGTCAATTGCCACCACACTATCTTAAACAAGCGATCAAAACAGAACATTGCCAGGGAAAACTCATTACGCCAGGACTCATTGATTGTCATACTCATCTCGTTTATGCAGGTCACAGGGCTGATGAATTTAAAAAGCGGCTGGAGGGAGCAACATATGCAGAAATTGCCCGAAGTGGTGGAGGTATTTTATCCACAGTAAAAAAGACACGAGCAGTTTCCGAGGACGTATTATTACAGCAATCATTGCCACGAATTCAGGCATTGGGTGCTGAGGGAGTAACAACCGTAGAAATAAAATCTGGATATGGACTTGATCTGGAGAGTGAATTAAAAATGCTGCGGGTTGCAAAACAACTGGAAAAAATAACCGGGATGCGAGTCTTAACAACGTTTCTAGGGGCTCATGCCATACCGCCAGAATATCATGGCAGAAGCCAGGATTACGTGGATTATTTGTGTCAAGAGGTATTGCCGGCAGTGGTTGAAGCAGGACTTGCTGATGCGGTGGATGTATTTTGCGAATCCATTGCTTTTTCATTAGCACAAACGGAACAATTGTTCCGTCGAGCGCAAGAATTGGAATTACGTGTCAAGTGTCATGCCGAACAGTTATCAAGCATGGGTGCTACAGCACTTGCCGCGCGCTATGGCGCACTGTCTTCTGACCATTTGGAGCATCTGGAGGAGGCGGGCATTGCAGCCATGGCAAAAGCCAATATGGTAGCTGTCTTGCTGCCAGGCGCTTACTATTTTTTGCGTGAAACCCGCAAGCCTCCAATTGAATCATTACGGCAGGCTGGGGTAGGCATGGCCATTGCGACGGATTGTAATCCAGGTTCTTCACCGACGACGTCTCTGTTGCTGATGATGAATATGGCTTGTCAATTTTTTTCATTAACCATCCCGGAGGTATGGAGTGCTGTGACCTATCAGGCAGCGAGGGCCTTAGGAGTTGCTGAGGAAAGGGGGGCGTTAGAAGCTGGAAAACAGGCCGATTTAGTACGTTGGTCAGTTAAAGAATCCGAGCAATTGTGTTATCAGTTTGGTTATCCATGTCCGCATGAACGGATGATCGCGGGTAAATGGCAGCATCCTTCGTGAAGGAATGGTTTTATTTAGAGTCTTAAAACGGATGAAAGTAATTTTGTAAGTCAGTATGAGGTATTAAACATGCAACAGAAATTTCTGGTTGGACTGGTAGTAGGCTTATTTGCACAAATGGCGTTTGCTGTATCCCCGCAGACAGAAAAGATCCAGCAAGAGACGTCTGAATCCATTATTGAAATCAGTTATCCTGCTGAATTTTCTGCACAACGAGTCAATGAAGTAATAACGTCATTTATTCAACATAAAAAAATAATTTTCTTAAGATGGTGAGCAAGGGAGATAATATTCCTGCCAGCGTTACCAGTAAAAACAGTTTATACATTGATTATAAAATACCTTATCAGGAGCACGAGGCCTTAAGTGTCCTGTTTGATACTTCTATATACTATCGAGGCGCGGCTCATCCTTCGCCTGCGTTGATTTCCTTTAATTTTATTCATGGTAAACAAGTGAAGCTGGAGGAATTGTTTATGCCCGACAGCAATTATTTGAATCGCCTGGCGAAGCTTTGCCAAGAAGCTCTCATGAAGAAAAAATTGCCAACGTATGATCTGGTAAAAGAAGGAACAAAACCTAAAAAACAAAATTTTAATACTTGGCATTTCTCTAAAAATGGTTTGGTTATCGTTTTTAATGTTTATCAAGTTGCACCTTATTTTGTTGGCCCACAATACGTTGAATTGCCTCGTAGTGCATTGATTGATGTATTAAACGGCGAAATTGCACAAGCTGTTTGGGGATCTTAATGAGTCGTTCTCTTCCGTTCATTGCTGCTGAGGAAAACATTGCAGAATTAAGCTTGCGAAGCATTGTGTTGGCTGTATTATTAACGTTATTGCTTGCCATGTCTAATGCTTATCTTGCATTAAAATTAGGTATTTTAACGTCTGCTTCTATTCCCGCAGCCATTATTTCCATGGGTATTTTACGTCTATTTAAAAATGCCACCATCTTGGAAAACAATGCGGTGCAAACGGCTGCCTCTGCCGGGGAGGCTGTGGCGGGCGGGATTGTCTATACTATTCCCGCTTTAATTATTATTGGTTATTGGCAGCATTTTGATTATCTGACCAATTTTTTTATAGCCGCTAGTGGCGGAGTTCTTGGTGTGTTGTTTTCCATTCCGTTGCGCCGAATTCTTGTGAATGAAAAAGCATTACGATTTCCAGAAGGACAAGCCATCGCCGAAGTATTAAAAACCTCGGCTGACAAAATTGGTTTGCGAGATCTGGTTTGGGGCGGACTGATTGGCGGTGGACTTGAGTTATTGCAAGTTGGTTTTAAGATTCTTGCAAACAGCTGGAGTTACTGGTTTGTTGTCAAGCGTTCTATTTTTGGTATGGGAGCCGGGTTTTCGGCGACGATGATAGGGGCTGGATATTTGGTTGGCTATGATATGGCCTTGAGTATATTTTTAGGCGCCATCATATCCTGGATCATTGCTCTGCCTATCGTCAGTCAATTTTATCCAGAATTTTTGCTGCATTATCCTGTGGAGAAAGCGGCTCAAGCCTTATGGAACAGTGAAATGCGCTATCTAGGCATCGGTGCCATGCTGTTTGCTGGGATATGGACATTTATCAAATTAATCAAACCGCTATTTCATAGCATGAGAAAGTCATTACGATATTTTCTTGATAAGAATAATCTCACCCTGCAATTACCACGTACGGATAGGGATATTCCCTTACCATTCATTTTCATTGGTGTGCTGATTATTGCGGCCATATTATTTCTTTTTTTCAAATGGTTTTCCCCATGGCACAAGCTGGTTTGGATGGAGATTTTTCTCCATCTCTAGTGTTTGCGATAGTGCTTTATGTACTGATTATAGGCTTTCTTTTTTCAGTGATTACTGCTTATTTTTCCGGTATGGTTGGGGTTACGGCCAGTCCAGGTAGTTCCATTGTGATTGCCGGGATTTTGTTTGCGGCGTGGTTGCTTTTAAGTGTACTGAAACTTGTTGCTTCCTTTCCACTGAGCAGTAAACAATTAATGGCGGCGGAGGCAATTACTATTATTATTGGTTCGGTGGTCACTGGGATTGCCGCCATCGCTAATGATAATACTCAGGATTTAAAAGTTGGCCAATTGGTTGGAGCAACGCCTTGGAAGCAGCAATTAATGTTGCTTTTGGGAGTCTTTATTTCTTCTTTGATCATTCCGCCGGTGATGCAATTGTTGTTTAATGTGTACGGTATTGCTGGCGTTATGCCTCATCCAGGCATGGATATCAGTCAAACACTGCCCGCACCGACCGCGGCCATGCTTTCGGCAGTGACTGAAGCCGTTTTTCGTAATACCTTGCCTTGGATGATGATGTTACTTGGTGCGGCAATCATCATGTTGCTCATTGTCCTTGAACGGCTCTTTAAATTATATCGATGGATTCGCTTGTCAGTCTTAGGCGTTGCTATTGGTATGTATCTTCCTATTTCTTCTTCTTTTCCTCTGTTTATAGGTGGATTGATTGCCATGTATGTCAACTGGCGATTACGTAAAAAAAGATAGAAAAAACAAAAGAAAATAAACATCGGCAAATAGGCACTTTGATTGCCTGTGGATTGGTGGCTGGTTCGGCTTTGATGGATGTTTTCCTGGCTATTCCGTTTTCTCTTTTGCATAGTCCAGATGCTTTAAGACTGGTTGGATCTGCTTGGGATACTTATGGAGTCTTGCTAGGAGTGGCCTCCACCATCCTACTTGCAGCGTGGATAGAGCGACGTGTATGTCGTTAAAAAAGGGTTATATAAGAGTCGTCTGGTTACCGTTTATACGGTAACCAGAGGTTATTATAATGATTCTATGGTTGTCTGATGGTGCAATAATTTTTCGCGTGTCAGTTGAGCTTGAGTTAGTTTTTCCCTTTCCTTGGTAATCACTTCCGGCGGTGCTTTGTCGGTAAATTTTGGATTGTTGAGTTTACTTTCGGCGAGGGCAATATCCTTGTCAAGTTTAGTGATTTCTTTTTCAAGCCGGTTTAATTCTGCCTCCTTATCAATTAACCCAACCATTGGAATGAGTAATTCCATATCGCCAACAACGGCTGATGCAGAAGCAGAAATTTTTTCATCCTGTTTGAGGATGCTTATTTTTGTCAATTTAGCCAGTGACATTAAAATAGTTGAATATTTTTTGATTCTTTTTTGTATTTCCAGTGAAACATGACGAAGATTTAAAGGAATGAGTTTAGCCGGACTAACACCCATTTCGCTGCGTATGGTACGAATGGATTGAATAATCTTTTTCACCCACTCAATTTCTTCTTCAATGGATTCGTTGATTAACTCTTCTTCCACTTGCGGGTAGTGGCTTAACATGATGGTTTCACCATTTTCGCTGGTGAGTTTGGTAATGCGTAGCCAGATTTCTTCAGTGATGAACGGCATCATTGGATGCAATAACTTAAGTATTTGATCTAGAACATGAATTAAAGTCCGGCGCGTGCCGCGTTTCATTGGAGTAAGTACTTCATCATCATAGAGAACTGGTTTTGATAATTCCAGATACCAGTCACAATATTCATGCCATACAAATTCGTAAAGTGTGTTGGCAAGTAAGTCGAAACGGTAGGTTTCAAAATGATGGTGGCAGAGGGATTTTACGTGTTGTAAACGCGAGAGTATCCATTGATCAGCAGGGCTGTATTGAAACGCACCATCACCAAAATCGGCTTGTTCCTCACTGGTATTTAATAGCACATAACGGGAAGCATTCCATAATTTGTTACAGAAATTGCGATAACCTTCTACACGATTCATATCAAATCGTACAGTGCGTGCAGTGGATGCCAAGGAGCAAAAGGTAAAGCGTAAGGCGTCGGTGCCAAAAGCGGCAATCCCATCAGGAAATTGCTTTCTTGTGGCTTTTGCAATTTTATCTCGAACGGAGCCGAGCATTAGATTAGCGGTTCTTTTAGCAATTAAATCATTTAAATTAATCCCATCAATAATATCAATGGGATCAAGAACATTTCCTTTGGATTTCGACATTTTTTTGCCATCGCTGTCGCATACCAAGCCAGTAATGATCACATCTTTAAAAGGAATTTTTCCAGTGAATTTAAGTCCCATCATAATCATGCGGGCAACCCAGAAGAAAATAATGTCAAACCCTGTGAATAAAACGGACGTTGGATAAAATTGTTCAAATTCAGGTGTGCGTTCTGGCCATCCTAAACTTGAAAATGGCCAAAGAGAAGATGAAAACCAAGTGTCTAATACATCTTCATCTTGTTTTAAAGAGACCGTTGGGTCAAGGTTGTATTTGAAGCGCACATCATTTTCACTGTATCCAACATAGACATGTCCTTGATTGTCATACCAGGCTGGAATGCGGTGCCCCCACCATAATTGTCGGCTAATGCACCAATCCTCAATGTTTTCCATCCATTGAAAGTAGGTTTTTGTCCAATTTTCAGGAATGAAACGGATATCGCCTTTTTTAACCGCGTCAATGGCTGGTTGTGCCAATGGCTTGGTTTTGACATACCATTGATCAGTTAATAAGGGCTCAATGACGACATTGGATTTTTCACCGCGAGGTACTTTTAATTTATGAGGTTCAGTTTTGACTAACAAACCCAATTGCTCAAGATCATGAATGATTTGTTCGCGGGCAACAAAGCGATCTATGCCCTGGTATTTGATTGGAGCATTTTTGTTAATGGTTGCCTTTTTAGTCAGTATATTGAGTACTGGAAGTTGGTGGCGTTTTCCTATTTCGTGATCATTGAAATCATGCGCTGGTGTAATTTTAACGCAGCCGCTACCAAATTCCGGGTCTACGTATTCATCGGCAATCACCGGTATGACACGATCGCATAAAGGCAGCTGAACGTATTTACCAATGAGATGCTGGTATCTCGGATCGTTAGGATGAACAGCAACCGCCGTATCTCCCAAGAGTGTTTCTGGACGAGTTGTTGCAATGACCAAAGAGTCGCTTGAATCTGCTAAAGGATAACGTATATGCCAGAGTAAACCGTCTTCTTCTTCTGAAATGACTTCCAAATCCGAGATGGCAGTACCTAGTTTGGGATCCCAGTTAACCAGACGGGTACCGCGATAAATAAGTCCTTCATCATAGAGTTGCACAAATACTTTTTGGACAGCGGCCGATAATCCCTCGTCCATGGTGAATCGTTCTCTTGTCCAGTCTACGGAAGAGCCAATTCGCCGCATCTGGCGAGTAATGGTGTCGCCTGATTCTTCTTTCCATTGCCAAACGCGTTTAAGGAATTGTTCTCGTGACATGTCTTTGCGTGACAAGCCTTCTTTATCCAGTTGACCTTCAACGATGAGCTGAGTTGATATTCCAGCATGATCCGTTCCCGGTTGCCATAAAGTTTTTGATCCCAGCATACGTTGATAGCGTATCAGCGTATCAATAAGCGTATGTTGAAAACCATGCCCCATATGCAAACTTCCAGTCACATTGGGGGGCGGTAACATGATGCAAAAATGTTTGCCTTCACCACGGGGTTCAAAATAATGGTGGCTTTCCCAACGTTTGTAACATGCTTGCTCTATGGCGTGTGGAGAATAAGTCTTATCCATGGGCTCAATCTGTATGGTTGAAAAGCGCGGATTTTAACATATTCGCTTCATGTTTCGTACCCGCATGCGGTCATTCACGCTTCCTTTTTAAGGAGGCGTGGAATAAGAACCTGGTTTCAGGTTCTAAATTATTTGTTTAAGGGGACGTCGGAAGAGATTTGTGCAAGGTATGGTTATCCTCTGGATGTTCAAAATCATGGCGATGATCTGCAGCGAGGTAAGTGTACATGGTGGGAACAACAAAGAGGGTAAAACAGGTACCCATTAATAATCCGGCTGAGATCACCAAACCAATATCGAAGCGACTGACTGCTCCTGCGCCAGAAGCGATGAGGAGTGGTACGACACCAAATACCATGGCGGCCGTAGTCATTAAGATAGGACGCAGACGAATCCCGGCAGCTTCTTCAACGGCAGCTCTTTTGTCTAGATTTTTTCCCGTTGTAGGTGATTGGCAAAATCTACAATTAAAATGCCATGTTTACTGATTAAACCGATTAAGGTAATCAAACCAACTTGAGTATAGATATTGATGCTGGCGGCGCCTAAATTCAAGGGGATTAAAGCCCCACAAATGGACATGGGCACACTGATTAAAATAATCAAGGGATCACGGAAACTTTCATATTGGGCAGAAAGGACAAGAAAAATAACAAGAATTGCCATGAAAAAGGCGATAATCAATGTATTACCTTCCTGAATAAATTGTCGAGATTGACCACCATAATCATAATCAAATCCTTTGGGTAACAGATTGGCAGCTTCTTCTTGTAAGAAATTTAAACCTTGTCCCATGGTAATGCCAGGCATCATCACCCCTTGTATGGTTGCAGAGTTCATCTGCTGGAAGTGCGTTAAGGCATTCGGTTGCGTTTTTGCGACAGGGCTGGCGACGGTTGACAGTGGAACCATAGTCCCACTTGCCGTACGAACATAAATATTACCCAACTGTTTGGTGGTTAAACGAAACCGTCGATCCAGTTGTGGAATAACTTGATAACTACGGCCTTGCAAATCAAAAAAGTTAACATATCCTCCGGATAAGGCGCTGGCCAGGCTACTGCCAATAGTTTGCATGTCCAAGCCCAAATCGGCCGCTTTAGATCGATTGATTTCCAATTCAATTTCCGGTTGATTAAACCTTAGACTATTATCAAGATAAATGAATAAGCCACTGTTTTTTGCTTTGTCCAGAAGCTTGTTTGACACTTCGTACAAACTTTGAAAATCATTGGTTGTTTTAATGACAAACTGAATGGGAGTACCACCACCTCCACCGGGCAACGGAGGAGGAATCACGGCAAATGTTTTTAAACCGGCTATCTCATCCAGTTTATTTTGTAACGGTGCTTTCATAACAAACTGGCTTTGACGTTGACCCCATGGTTTTAATACCATGCCTGACATGGGAGAGTTTGAGTTAATATTGAAATAATGCGCCGTTTCCGGGAAGCTTTGATAAATTTTTTCAAAGGACTTTGTAAAAGCTTCCACATAATTTAATGTGGCGTATTGTGGTGCGGTAGCAACAACAAAGAAAAATCCTTGATCTTCTTCAGGGGCAGTTTCTTGTGCGGTTTTTGTGTACAAATAAGGCAGCATGAGCAAAACAACGGCGGCAAACAACAAAATAATGGCTCGAGTGTCAAGCAGACCGTGCAAGGCTTTTTGATAGCGAATTTTTAAGCGACCAAAAAAATCATCAAGAAATTTAACAAACCGCCCACTGTTCATTTCGGCTGAAAGAATTTTGGAGCACATCATTGGTGATAAAGTCAGCGCAATGATTCCCGAGATAATAACGGCACAGGCCAGTGAAAATGCAAACTCTTTAAATAATGCACCGGTAAGCCCTTGCATAAAACCAATGGGTGCATACACGGCAGCCAGAGTTATGGTCATGGCAATAACCGGGGTAGCAATTTCACGAGCACCGATGAGGGCGGCTTCAAAAGGCGTTTTACCCTCCTCAATATGACGATGAATATTTTCTACCACGACGATTGCATCATCAACAACAAGACCAATTGCGAGAACAAACGCAAGCAGCGTGAGCAGGTTGATGGAATATCCTAAAAACATCATTAACGTACACACCCCAATTAATGATAGTGGAATGGTAACGATGGGAATTAATACGGAGCGCAAGGAACCCAAGAAGAGGAAAATAACAACAATGACAATGAGCGCTGCTTCAACAATTGTGGTGACAACTTCATCAATGGACTCTCTAATGAATTCAGTGGCATCATAAACAATGGTTCCTGTCAGTGAAGGCGGAAATTGTTTTTGAATGGCAGGAAATTGCTTGCGCACCTCTTTAATAACCGATAATGGGTTTGCCGAAGGGGTTGGAGTAATGCCAATAAACACGGCTTTTTTGCCATCGAAGGTAACGGAGGAATCATAATTTTGTGAACCCAATTCAACTTTAGCAATGTCTTTCAGACGAATGATTGAATTTTTGTCGCTGCGAACAATCAATTGCTTAAACTCTTCTGTATTGCTTAGGTTTGTTTTGGCTCTGATATTAATTGCTACGTATTCTCCTTTCGTGTTGCCGGCGGCAGTTAAAAAATTATTATTGGCTAATATCCGAAAAACATCCGCTGGGGCGACGTTTAAGGCAGCCATTTTGATAGGATCCAGGAATACCCTCATCGAGTAGGTTTGTCCTCCCAAAATTTCTGCCGTTGCCACGCCATCAATGGTTTCCAATTGTGGCTGGACAACACGAATGGCATAGTCTGTGATTTGTTGAGGGGTCATTTCAATGCTGTCAAGACTGATGTATAGCAGTGCTGTGGAGGTATCAGAACTTTTGATGATGACGGGTTGTTGTGACTCAGGAGGCAACTGATTTAAAGTTTGTTGCACTTTACTCATCACATCGGTAAATGCAACTTGTGGATCAAAATTTAGTTTGATGTTTAAAGTAATCGTACTGACGCCCTGAGTACTTGAAGACGTCATGTAATCAATGCCTTCTGCGCTGGCAACAGCGGATTCGAGTGGGGTGGTAATAAAACCGGCAATTAAATTGGCGTCAGCCCCCGGATAGGCGGTTGTGACGGTGATCACCGTGTTATCCATACGAGGGTATTGTCGTACCTGCATCCGGGTTATAGAACTGATACCAAACAGGAGGATCAATAGGCTTACCACCGTAGCAAGCACAGGGCGTTCGATAAATAAATCAGTAAATTTCATTTGCCGTCCTGATAAATCGGGTCGTTATGTAATTGCCGTTATTCACTCAAGGTACTAAGATCCATGGTGTCTTTTAATACCACATCATTATTGATGACAACCCGGGTGTCATTTTGTAGCTTTAGCTCGCCTGAACTGACCACCATGTCACCGGCTTTGACACCGCTCTTAATAACGGTGTAGTTACCTTGTTGGTCGCCTGTGGTTACAAAAACACGTTTTACTCGCAAAATGTCTTTGCCATCCTGGTCTTTTGTACTTTCTTCATCTTTTTTGATGACATAAACGGAATTGCCATAAAGACTGTATGAAATGGCAGTCGTTGGTAATACAACCACGTTGGGTATTTTGGGTTGTTCGACTTCAATGGCAGCAAACATGCCTGGAATGAAATTAAATTCCACCACCTTATTACTAATATTCAGGTTGCTGTCGCAAGTAATGAGCAATTTATTATCGTATTTTTGTTTCTTTGCTGTGATCAACGAGGAATGCAGAGGATTGGTCAGTGCCTTAACAGGACAATTAGGGACGGTCGCTTGCACCAGAATATTATGAGTATTAATGTCAACCTTTGAGTTAATGGCCGTTATTTTGCCTTCAAATAATAAGCCTGGGCTTTGTTCTACAGATAAGGTAATTTTTTGATTGAGATGGAGACGTTTTAACAAATTTTCGGGGAGATAAAATTCCAGGAAGAGAGGATCCATGGATTGCAACGTTACAATGGATGTTTGTCCAGGTGTTATGTATTGTCCAAGATTCACTTGTCGAATACCTAATTGCCCGGAAAAAGGGGCGGCGATATGTTTTTGACGAATGATGGCTTCGGTTTTTTCTACGTCGGCCTGTGCTTGCACCAATTTCGCTTTGGCCGCATCAAGGCTGGAAATTGGGGTGGCACCGCGCTTGAATAAATCTTCTTGCCGTTTAAAGTTAATTTGCTGAAGAGTTAATTCAGATTGATTAAACTTCAAGGTCGCTTGATCGACCGTATCATCAATATCAATTAAGGGCTTGTCTTTTGCGACGAACTGGCCTGAATCAAAATGAATGGCGACAACATTGCCCGAGGCTTCAGAATTCACATCAACCCCATTCATGGCAACGAAATTTCCTACGGCTGCAATAGCTGGTTCCCAGGAGCGTTCTACTGCGGTAACCGAGGAAACAGTGACAGCTGGAGGTTCATAGTGGGCAAAAAATCGCTTCATCATATAGGCTTTAAACAGGTTAAAGCTCATGATTCCGCCAAAGACAACGCTTAAGGCAATGATCATGACGATCATGCGTTTTTTCATCTTATTCATTTCTCAAGATTATCCTATCAACACAAAGCTGCATTCATCGCAAGCGAGAACCACTCAAAGTGGTTGATTTCTTAATTAAAAATGGTCAAAAGATATTAAAACAGACGGCAAGCAGTATAACATAAATAACGGTCGGGTATAGTCTGGAGGCTGGTCCCGTAGGATAGATAAAAATCTTGTTGACTAAATTAATGACTTTGTTACCATTCAGCTTCCAATTCATGCCAAGGATCATTTTATGAAACTTAAGTCGTTCGTGTTTCTTTGCTTCATGGGGGTATTTGCTTCTGCGTTTGCAAATAATCAGCATGAGCATCCAAAAGCGCACAGCACCGAAGTAAAACGTACGCAAAAAAGCGTTGCATGGCCAGGTCCGTGTGAAATTGAAATTATAAACCGTAGCTATGATACCGTGCAGGTCTATGGTGAATTTGATGATGGGGAATGGTTACGATTCAATATACCTCCTTACGATGCTCCTCATCGTATTTCCCTTTTTTACTACGGTTATTGTCACTATGACATGTTCCTGACGATTGATACATTTAGTGGTTATCGAGTCTATTCAGGTTACCCGTCTATTAGAACAATCATTGAAGTATTCCCATACTTGGGTAAGCAATTAAAGGCGGAAGTTAAAGCCAAATAAGTCCATGCTACGCCATTTTCTCATCCATCAAGCCCGTTACCGCTTTTACAGAAACGGGTTTGATGGATTTATGCCTCTGAAAATAGTTTGTTTTTCATCCAGATTATCTATTTTTTCCAGCGCACGTCATTGACAGCATTTTAACATGACGCATGCATTGCAATATGCTAGTCTTGATAAGTTTAATAAAAAGGGAGCCAATCATTTTGAGAGTATTAAAATTGATAACAATCACAGCGCTTGCTTTAGTTATCATCGCCTGCGTGGCGACTCCCCAACAGGAAAGTACGGGAGAATATCTCGACAGTTCGGTAATTACCGGCAAAGTTAAAGCAAAATTACTTGATAATCTTGGTTCAGAGGGATTTGCAGTTAAGGTAAAAACTTATAAGGATGAGGTTCAATTAAGTGGTTTTGTTGACAATACAGAGATTAAACAGCGAGCGGGCATCATTGCTACGAGTGTAGAAGATGTCAAGCGAGTTCGTAACGATCTTATTATAAAGTAAAAGGCTCGACTATGTTTAATGCAAATTGCAACATTGCAACATTTGATAATGAGTTATGGCAAGCGATGGAAGCAGAGAGCCGTCGTCAGGAAGAGCATATTGAATTAATTGCGTCAGAAAATTATGCAAGTCCCAGGGTAATGGAAGCTCAAGGCTCTGTGCTTACCAACAAATATGCTGAAGGTTATCCAGGGAAACGTTATTATGGTGGTTGTGAGCATGTGGATGTCGTGGAAGCATTGGCAATTGCGCGTGCAAAACAATTATTTTCTGCCGATTTTGCCAATGTTCAGCCTCATTCTGGTTCCCAAGCGAATGCTGCGGCGATGATGGCTCTGCTGGAGCCTGGTGATTTGATTCTTGGAATGGCTTTGCCTCATGGTGGGCATTTGACTCATGGTTCTCAAGTTAACTTTTCTGGCAAGATTTACCGTTCTTTGCAATATGGTTTGGATGTACACACAGGGCAGATTGATTATGATGCTATGGAAGCATTGGCAATAGAACATCAACCTAAAATGATTATTGCCGGGTTCTCTGCCTATTCCCAGATTTTAGATTGGGCGCGCTTTCGAGCTATTGCAGATAGGATTGGTGCTTATCTTTTAGTGGATATGGCTCATGTTGCGGGGTTGGTTGCGGCTGGTGTTTACCCATCGCCCATTCCTTATGCTGATGTGGTGACTACAACGACGCATAAGACTTTAAGAGGTCCTCGTGGAGGACTTATCCTGGCAAAAGCTAACGAACTCATTGAAAAAAAATTAAATTCAGCCGTTTTTCCTGGTGTCCAGGGTGGCCCATTGATGCATATCATTGCCGCCAAGGCCATTGCTTTGGCCGAAGCTTTACAACCAGAATTTAAAATTTATCAGCAACAAGTGCTGGCTAATGCGAAAACTATGGCTTCTGTCCTTATGGAGCGTGGGCATAAGATCGTTTCTGGTGGCACCGAAAATCATCTTATCCTATTGGATTTGATTGATAAAAATATAACAGGAAAAGAAGCGGATGCTGCGTTGGGGCGGGCAAACATTACTGTGAATAAAAATTCTGTGCCCAATGACCCGCGTTCACCGTTTGTAACCAGTGGTCTTCGTTTAGGTACGCCAGCGGTAACGACGCGAGGATTTAAAGAACGTGAAATTCGCCTGTTAACTGACTGGATTGCGGATATTTTGCAGAATGTGAATGATGAATCTGTGATTGTAAGTGTTAAAAAACAAGTATTGCATTTGTGCAGTGAATTTCCAGTTTATCGTGGTTGAGATATGTATTGTCCATTTTGTCATGCGGAAGACACTAAAGTTGTCGATTCTCGCCTTGTCGCCGAAGGTGCGCAAGTGCGCAGAAGGCGGCAATGCCTGATTTGTCACGAACGTTTTACTACGTTTGAAACTGCGGAATTAATCATGCCGGTTATGATTAAACGTGATGGCCGGCGTGAAGCATTTAATGTTGAAAATTTACGCGCTGGAATGTTGCGTGCTTTAGAAAAAAGACCAGTTAGTGTTGATGATTTGGAAAACGCAATTGCGGCTATTTTGCAAAAGATACGTCGCAGAGGTGAGCGTGAGATCGAGTCTCGCCAAGTCGGAGAATGGGTAATGGAACAGTTATATCGTCTGGATCATGTTGCTTATGTTCGATTTGCGTCTGTATATAAGCGCTTTAAGGATGTCAGTGAATTCAGGCAAACGATTGATCAAATTAAAGATGATGCATCCTCATGAGGTAAACGTGGATAATCAAGCGATTAAAGGCAAAAGACGAGCACGAAAACTTGCTTTGCAAGCATTATATCAATGGTTAATGACAAATGATGAATCCTATGAAATTGAAGCCCAATTTCATGCTGTCAATGATATGACGAAAGTAGACCAAGACTATTTTCATCGTTTATTGCAAGGAGTCATCACTCATCGGCACGAGTTGGAAAATGCATTTATTCCATTTTTGGATAGACCTATTCAAAGTTTAAATCCCATTGAATTGACGGTGTTGCGGTTAAGTGGTTTTGAATTACTGCATTGTCCTGAAATTCCTTATCGTGTGGTGTTGGACGAAGCGGTTTCCTTGACCAAAGCATTTGGATCGCAGGATGGGTACCGTTATGTAAATGGTGTATTGAATAATTTGGCCAGACAGGTAAGGGCCGTTGAAATTCATAACGCTAATGAATGAATTTTCACTCATACAGCAGTTTTTCAAGTCACTCACGCATGATCGCGATGATGTCATTATAGGCATTGGTGACGATGCAGCCTGTCTGGTTGTACCGCCCGAGCATCATTTGTTAGTCAGTTGCGATACCTTGGTGGCCGACGTTCATTTTCTTTCCTCATGGGATCCTTATGACATTGCTTATAAGGCAGTCATGGTGAATGTCAGTGATTTGGCTGCCATGGCGGCAACTCCTGCCTGGATGACATTAGCGCTGACTTTGCCAGAATGCAATGAACTGTGGTTGCAGCGTTTTTCCCTAGGACTGCATGATGCTCTGCGATGTTTTAATATCGCATTGGTTGGCGGCGATACAACGCATGGTCCACTGAGCATGACCATAACGATTCATGGAGTGGCGCCTAAGGGAAAGGAAGTACGTCGTGGTGGGGCAAGTCCAGGAGATAAAATTTTTGTCAGTGGGCAATTGGGGGCTGCAGCCCAAGCCGTTTCTTTTCTGAACCGTACTGACATCGCTGACCATGATAAGATGGAATTAATGAAAAAATTGTTATATCCAAAACCTCGTATTGATTTGCAAGCTTGTCTGCAAACGTATGCAACAGCCGCTATTGATATTTCCGACGGTTTAAGCGCAGATTTAAATCATATTTGTGAGGCCAGCAACACTGGGGCGTGTTTAATATTGGATAATATTCCGATTCATCCGCTTGTGAAGAACTATCAAGCAGACCATGCTATTGATTTTGCCTTAAGTGGAGGGGATGACTATGAATTGTGTTTTACAGTTTCGCCTGTCCATGAGAAAGCCCTGCTCGAACATCTTAAGCAGCTTGGCTTAAACTGTTATTTTATTGGGGAGATGGAAAACCAACCTGGTTTGCGAGCGACGCTAAAACATGGTGAAATAATTTCATTAACTCCTAAAGGTTATAGTCATTTCTAATGCGCTTGACATTGGTTTGGCAAGGTAAGTAAGCGTGGTTGTTTAGAAAAGGGAAAATTTATATTTTATCCATATTTGGGTCTTAAAAATGCTTCATGGAATGATATTAAACGAAATTTTTTGCCACGGTGAGTGAATGAACGTCTTGCGCGTAAGCATTGTGTTGTTACTTACATGGTGTTTTGCGAGTGGAGCGATTGCCGAGTCTCAAGGTGGGTCTTTCAATATAGAGCACGCCAAGGAAACGTTGCATACACTCAATCAGCAATTGTCAGCTACTCGAATTGAATATAATGATCTATATACTGCTCTTGCAACCATTCATGAATTGCAGGAGCAAGCAAACGCGTGCCTCCTCACCAGCAAAGGGCAATTGGAAAAGCTGGATGCCTTATTAAAAGATACGACGATAGCCCCAACCTTGCTTCAAGAGGAACATGCTCATTATCAATACTTGCTTCATGAAAGACAAATGAACGCCAAACGTGTGGCCTTCTGCAGCTTCCTCAGTTTTCGTTTGCAAGAAATGCAGACGATGGCAGAGGCAAGAATGAAAAAAATCGATAATTATCTATTATTACAAAGAAGCTCCCCGATTTGGCAGCAAGTTCATCTTGAATCATTTTCGAATTTTTCTATTAATCTGAAAGTGCTATATTCCTATAGTGCGATTGGACAATTAAATGAAAGCCAGCGGATATTATTACTTATTTTAATGTCTGTAGCTTTTGTGGTCGGGATAATTTTCTACCACATTGGTGTCAGAGCACAAAAAAAATCTCATGATTATCCCATTTTGAAGGGTATAAAAAATTATTTGCCTGCTCTTTTTCCTCTGGGTTTATGCAGCATCTATCTACATTTAATGTTGCCCTTTGTATCACCTTTTCTTAAAAATATCTTTTTAAGCGATGTGCTATTTTTTTACTTTTGGTTCATTGCCTCATAAAGTTATACGTTGACTTTTTATTAAAAAATAAATTGTGGTTTAATAAAAATGTGATGCCGATATTATTACGGCGCTCTAAGATACTCATTCATTTAATTTTATTAGGCAGCTTAGGTATTTTTATATCGCATGGGCAGTCTATCCCAACACAACTGATGGAACTGTGCGCCACTTTATATATCACTATTCTTAGTTGTTCTTTCTTATGGCTCAGTTGGCTTATTTTTCAGCTGGATTATTTTAAACATCATGCTTCCTTTTTGCTGCCACGCCTTATTAAATTGATTTTGGTGATTGTCTTTTTTGTGCCTATTTTAATGGCCTGGTTTGGCTATCAAGATTTTGCATTATTTTTTATTCCTAATCTCATTGCTACCATTTGTTTATTGGCTTTGTTCTGGCGAGTGAGTGTTTGGCTTGGCTATCTTTATGCTGTCTTGAGTGATCTAAATCATCAGACAGCAAGCAAATTACGTGCCATGGTGGGGATTTCTCAGCATGAAACACTCATTGAATTGTTTGTGATCCGTTTAATCCTCAATTTAGGAGTATTGTTTTTAACGACGATCGGACTCTTGTTAATTTGGCGTGCTCCTCAGTACTACATAGACGCTTATTTTTCCATAATATATAAAGGGTTTAAGCTTTATGAGATTCCCATAACCCCTGTGAGAATATTAAGAGGGTGTTTTATTTTTTGCATCATCATGGTGATAGGGCGGGTAATAGCAACCCGTATCGCAGGTTTTGAGGCATTTAAGGATGAAAAAGATAGGCAAATAACCGTCTCTACCTTGATTACGTATATCGCTTTTTTAATTGCATTGTTCACAGGTCTCATGATTGCCGGCGTCAATTTCACCAGCTTTGCGCTGGTGGCAGGAGCTTTCTCTGTTGGTATTGGTTTTGGCTTGCAAAATATTGCCAATGATTTCGTGAGCGGTCTTATTTTGCTTATTAATAAGCCGGTAAAGCCAGGGGATCATATTGCTATTGGTGATGTGGAGGGGCACGTAAAAAAAATACGATTGCTATCAACGCAAATCGTTACCTTGGCGCATTCCGACGCCATGATTCCAAACTCGCATTTGATTGGCAAATCTGTCACCAATTATACATTTCATAACAACCGCTACGTCAAAACAAACATTCAAATCATGATTGAACATGGTGATGACATACAAAAAGCGAGACAAATCATTCTGGATGTTTTAGCTAAAAGCAAACAGGTGGTTCAAGATGCCAATAACCAACCGACGGTATTGTACGAATTGGTCTTTTCTTATGGGGTAGCTTATTCTTTTCTAGATATATGGTGTGTGATTAAAGACGTCAATAAGAAACATATGATTACCAGCGAGCTTACCATGGTTATCATTGATGCCCTTAAAGCGAATGATATACAAGTAAAATTAAATTGATTTACGGATTAGCAGAGTTAAGGGCTGTTTGATTTATTGTCGGCGGTTGTAGAAACAAAAATGCTTGGTCATGTTACAATATTAGTATTTTAAGCAGCCGTTCGGGAGCGATAATGAATGCAATTAAACTTTCAAATCGGGTATGGCAGGATCCGGTGTATTTTATTGCTTTTGGGTTTGGCAGTGGTCTTGCGCCGGTTGCTCCGGGAACCTGGGGAACCTTGGCTGCAATTCCTGTGTACTTATTGTTGACTGGCAGTTCATGGAGCATTTATTTGGGATGTGTCATAACCGCATTTCTGCTGGGTGTGTACGTTTCTGAAAAAGTGTCTAATGATCTGGGAGTGCATGATTATTCAGGAATTGTATGGGATGAGGTTGTGGGTTATTTGATCACCATGTTTCTTGCGCCTCCCGGAGTCATCTGGATGGTGATAGGTTTCTTACTGTTTCGTATATTTGATATCTGGAAACCCCAACCCATTCGATTGATTGATAAACACGTTCAAGGCGGCTTGGGAATTATGCTTGATGATGTATTGGCCGCCATTCCGGCTTGGGTTATTTTGCAATTACTTGCTTGGGGATTTGCGTGAACGACAGTCATAAAGAATTAATCAGTATGGGGTTAACGATAAGCATCGTAGCCTTGGCTTTAATGATTATTCATCGTTTCATCCCTTCCTTATTATGGGCTGGCATCATTGTTATTGCGACTTATCCTGTTTATCAACGTTGGTGTCGCCTTTTAGGTGAGCGCCATAATATAGCTGCATTCTTGTTTACGTGCATTCTTGCTTTATTATTAATTATTCCTGTCAGTTGGCTAATTACTTTGGCTGTGAAAGAAATACAACTGTTTTTTAATTATCTTCAAAAAATCAATCGTGAAGGTGGCCAGGCGCCAGCTTTTCTTAAAGATTTCCCGATCGTTGGCAATGAATTAGTAACTTATTGGAATGAAAATGTTGGTAGTCCAGGAAATGTTAAATATTTTCTTTCTAATTTGCATGTCTCATTAACGCCTGCCAGCTATTATATCAAACAGGTTGGTGTAAATATTGCGCATCGTGGTTTTCAATTAGGTTTTACGCTGCTTTGCCTGTTTTTCTTTTACCGTGACGGGCATAAGTTATTTCAACAAATTAATCATATTGGTGAATTGTGTCTGGGGAAACGGTGGTTTAGGTACATGGATAGACTTCCTTTGGCGTTGCGCGCCACCGTAAATGGAACCATTGTTGTAGGGATTGGGGTAGGAATTCTAATGGGTATTTGTTATGGACTGGTTGGTTTTCCAGGGCCTACTTTAACCGGTTTTATTACAGCTTTTGCGGCTATGATTCCGTTCGTGGTTCCTATTGTATTTACTGTTGTTGCGCTTATTTTGTTTGCTAATGGTAGTATGATAGCGGCCATTATTGTCATTGTTTGGGGAACTCTGGTGATGTTTGTCGCCGATCACTTTGTCAAACCGGTGTTAATTGGTGGAGCAATTCAACTTCCATTTCTAGCAGTATTGTTTGGTATCTTGGGAGGAGTGGAAACATTAGGGCTTCTTGGACTATTTGTAGGGCCCATTATTATGGTGCTTTTTATTACATTATGGTACGAATCACAAGGGGTCACACAAGCCAACGCCGCAAATGCATTTGTTAAACAAATTGATTAAATATAAATCACATTGAAAAAAATGTGATACCATGGCATAATGAAAAGTAAATAAAAAGACTTGAATTTAATAAATTCAGACCAATTTAATGGTGTATATAGCATTGTATCAAGGGGAAACAGGTGGATAAAGACTGGCCTACAAAAGATAAAGATATGCACATTGCGCAACTGATTATGGAAGAATATGCGAAGGAACAAGACAGTAATTCTTTGGGTTTATTCGAACTGGTAGTCAATCAGGATGAGAAGCGAATGAATTTTCGCCTCGCTAATTGGGTTCTTGCAATCGCTCAACAATTTAATTCAATGTATGGTGCAAATCGTGGTGACTATATTACAAGACAAGTCATCAGTCGTTGCATTACCCAAGGACAAACCATTCATTAAAGCAATCCCGGAATAATGAACAGGAATGTTTTGGTTTTATAGATTTCCAAAATAAGTCGTATAATTTGCATGAAATGTGGGGCTCTTTTGATATTGTAATAACGCTTGATTGATGGCTTGGACCAATGCCATATTATTAGGATTGACAGCAATTCCTAAGCCAAAGCCGTATTCTTTGGATTCTCCGACGGTTTTTAACAGACCTGCACTACGGATTTCCCAGTAAGTCGCTGTAGGAGTATCCAACAGTGCGAAATCAATTTTTTTCAAAGATAGTGCTTCAATCAAATCTTCTTCACGGGAAAATTCAACGATTTTTGGGTTTTTTATGCCCATGCGCTTAATGACGGCAGGAAATACTGTCCCAGTTTCCACTGCAATGCGTTTGCCTTCCACGACGGATAAATCAAAGGGTTTATTAAAGTAATCCTCGTTGGTCAGAAACTTAGCTTGACTTGGCAGATAGGGAAGAGAAAAGTTGACTATTTTGGCCCGTTCTGGGGTGATGGTAATGGCTCCTATCGCTACATCAGCCTTGTCAGCAACTAAGGTTGGCAATAATTGTTCAAACATCATGCTGTTAAATTGACAAGTTCGTTGCAGTCGTGAACATATTTCCTCCATCATAGTAATATCAAAGCCAAAGATTTGCTTATGACCTCCTTGCATGACATAAGGAGGAGCAAAATTAGTAACGGCCACACGTAAAGGCGGATTTTGGGCAAACGCCGATGAGCATAAAATAATAAGAAGAATAATCAGGCCGTAATAAATTCTTTTCATGACTCTTCCAGATGACAGATGAATTAAATATTGCTATTAACTTAACTTGATTTACTAGGAACATCCAGTAAAAATTTTTTGCCCATATAATTTGTATAGCACCATGTAATATATAAGTGCAAAGATTATTTTTATCTAGTCCTTTTTCTATTTAATTTTGACAGAAAAGGGAGTGGGGGTGATAAGAAAACAGAGGGGAATGACACAAGCATTCCATTGTATAATTATGTATGATTTTGCCCTGGTGCAAAAATGAATTTTATTGATTTTTAAACAATTATGCCAATGACTCTCAACGATTTACATCAAGCAGATGCTTTATTTGCCAAACATTTTGAATCATTGATTCATCCTCTATCGGTAGACGTACATCGATTGTTAGGTACCAGCGATTATGCTTGCCGGCAGTTGCTTCATTTAAAGGCTTTATTATCCGAAGATGATTGTCAAGACTTATTAACCAGAGAAGATTATCAGAAATTAATCGCTTTAATTGCAATCGATGTCCCCGTTCCATCTTTTGCACAATCATTGCGCCATTTTCGGCATCGCCACCTGTTAAGATTGTTATTACGTGAACTTGCGCAACTTGCAGATACTCAAGAAACCATGACAGCATGGTCTGATTGCGCAGATGCCATCATCCTTCATGCATTGACCTATTGTAAAGAACAACTGTCCAGACAGCATGGTATACCTCGTCATGCTTCGGGTGAGGCTGCACAACTTTATGTTATTGCCATGGGAAAACTGGGCGGGAAAGAACTTAATTATTCTTCTGATGTTGATTTAATTTTTGCATTTTCAGAAGCAGGTTTTACAGATGGTGAAAAGGTAATCAGTAATCAGGAATATTATAACAAAGTCATTCAGCAATTTATGCAATTATTGCAACAAGTGACGGTCGATGGTTTTGTTTTCCGTGTTGATTTACGTTTACGTCCTAATGGTGATAGTGGGCCACTGGTGAGTAATTTGGCGGCCATGGAAACTTATTATCAAGAGCAGGGTCGTGATTGGGAGCGTTATGCTATGGTTAAGGCCAGACTCATCGAATCGTCACTAGAGACAAAACAAGATTGGTTTAATCGGTTAATTATCCCCTTTGTTTATCGCCGATATGTAGATTTTAGCGTCATTGAATCGTTACGCAGCATGAAAGCAATGATTGAACGTGAAATCCAATTAGATCCCATGCTCGATGATATTAAAAGAGGTCGAGGCGGCATTCGTGAAATTGAATTTATTATTCAGTGCTTTCAGTTAATTCGTGGGGGGCGATTGCCCCAGTTACGGCAGCAAAATGCAATAGCCGCATTGATTGCATTAAAACAGCAAGGGCTTTTATCGCATACATCTGCCTTGCAGCAAGCTTACCTGTTTTTACGTAAACTGGAAAATGTCTTGCAAGCCCATAACGATCGTCAAACGCATACGTTGCCTGCCAATGAGCCAATCCGTGCGCAAGTTGTGCTGGCAATGGGTTTTGATGATTGGGCTGGATTAATAGAGCGTTTAGAGAAATATCGCAGAATCATTAGTCATGCGTTTCATGCTGTTCTCGGTAAGGCAGATATTTACGAAGATGAAAAAAGTTGTTGGCTAACCAATTGGCCAGTATTTGGCAAGGGCATGTGGAAACGACCATGGCTGTTAATTTATTGGCAAGTCTTGGATTTCAGGAAGCTGACCGCTGCTATCAGATGTTGCATGCATTTCGTCATGCCCCCCGTTGTCGTCGCTTATCACAAGCAGCCCGATTACGTCTTGACCGCTTTATGGTGCTTTTACTGCACAAGTTAAGACAAGTAAAAAATACGGATGCTGTGTTGCTCCAAGTTTTGCATTTATTGGAAAAAATTGTTGGACGCAGTGCATATTTGGCCTTATTGACAGAAAATCCAACCGTACTTGAAGAATTACTGCATTGGTTTGCTCATAGCCCTTTTATTACGTCTCTTTTAGTCAATCAACCTTTTTTGCTGGAAGTGTTGGTTGATCAGGAGCAAACTTGGCGGCCTCTGTCTAGGCCTCAGTTGTATCAATTATTACAGGGGCGTTTAATTCATTGCAGTGATGAAGAATCACAAAATGATGTGTTTCGGCAATTTAAACTTACCTGTTGGCTATTGGCAGCACGGGCGGAATTGTATGGCCAATGCGATGCATTACGTATCGGTCGATTTCTGGCAGATGTAGCCGAGGTTATCATTACAGAAGTCGTCATTAAAGCTTGTCAGCAATTAAGTGCACGCAGTCCTGAGATAATGCGCATTAAATCTCGTTTCGCCATTATTGCTTATGGCAAATTAGGGGCGCGTGAAATGAATTATGATTCCGATGTTGATCTGGTTTTTTTACATGAAACTCGGCCTGAGGAAGAAGGACTGGTTACACGCCTGACACAGAAAATCCTGCACATGTTGACCATGCGTTCTCAAGCAGGTGTACTGTATTCTGTTGACACGCGCTTGCGGCCTTCAGGATCGGCTGGTTTATTAGTCAGTCATATAGATGCATTTATTGAATACCAGCGTGCTCATGCTTGGGTGTGGGAGCATCAGGCTTTATTGCGTGCCCGTCCTTTATTTGCAAGCAAAAAAATAGCAACGATGTTTAATCATTTAAAAACGGACGTTTTGTTTTTGCCAAGAGATCGGGTTTCTTTGGCAAAGGAAGTAAAAAACATGCGTGCAAAGATTAATAAATATACCGAGAGTGATGCAGTCAAACATGTGGCAGGCGGTTTAATGGATTTGGAGTTTTTAGCGCAGTTTCTAGTGCTTGCTAATCCGGCAAAAAGTTTGGCAAGAAGTACTAATACACTCGCTCAATTGCATGGGTTATTTAGTCAACAAGTATTGACCAAAATTCAATTTCAGCAATTAAGCCAAGCCTATCGACATTACCATCAAGTCATGCATCAATACTTACTGCAGTCAAAATCCATCATGATGGATGAGCATCAGGCTCACGTATTGGCTATCAGCCAGGAACTTTATTCAACAAAATCCGCGTACAAATCGTAGTCGTCACTACCGGTGATTTTTACATTGGCGAAAGTCCCTGCTTTAACCTCTGTTCGGTAGGGTAAGAAAACTGCACCATCGATTTCCGGGGCATCACTCGCACTGCGAGCTATGATTTGTTTTTCATTCAAGCTGTCAATGAGCACGGTTTGCTTTGAGCCAACCTTGGCTTGTAATTTTTTGCGGCTAATCGCGGCTTGGACTTGCATAAAACGATGATAACGCTCTTCTTTAATTTCATCCGCTACTGGATTAGCGAGATCATTTGCTTTCGCGCCAGCGACAGGGGAATATTGAAAGCAGCCTACGCGGTCCAATTTAGCTGCCTGTAAAAATTCAAGCAGTTCTTCAAATTCATCTTCCGTTTCGCCAGGAAAGCCAACAATAAAGGTTGAACGAATGGTAATGTCAGGACAAATATCACGCCACTGAGCAATGCGCATTAAGGTATTTTCGCTGCTTGCCGGTCGTTTCATTGCTTTTAATACTCGTGCACTGGCGTGTTGTAAAGGAATATCCAGATAAGGCAAGAGTAAACCATGTTTCATCAGTGGAATAATTTCATCCACATGAGGATAAGGGTAAACGTAATGCAATCTTACCCATAGGCCTAATTCTCCCAATTGCTCGCATAAATCATAGAAGCGGGTTTTAATGGTTTTTCCCTGCCATTCAATGGGTTTATAATGAGTATCAACCCCGTAGGCGCTGGTGTCTTGGGAAATGACCAATAATTCTTTGACGCCTGCTTCTTTTAACCGCGTTGCTTCTGAAAGCACATTGGCTAAAGGGTAGCTTTGCAGTTTACCGCGCATGGTTGGGATAATGCAAAACGTGCATTTTTGATTGCAGCCTTCTGATATTTTTAAATAAGCATAATGACGAGGAGTTAGTTTAATGCCTTGTGGTGGAATCAGCTGGGTGAATGGATCAGTCGGTGGTGGAAGATGACGGTGCACAGCACGTACCACTTCTTCATAAGCATGAGCACCACTGATATGGAGTACATCTGGGCAGACTTCACGGATTTTTTCTGCTTTTGCCCCGAGGCAGCCGGTGACGATAACCCGACCATTTTCAGCCATTGCTTCTTGAATGGTGTCTAGTGATTCTTGAATGGCTGCATCAATAAATCCACAGGTGTTAATAACAACGACCCCTGCGTCTTGGTAGCTGGAAACCAGGTCATAGCCCTGTGCTCGCAATTGAGTGATGATGCGCTCTGAATCCACCAATGCTTTAGGACAGCCCAGACTAACAAAACCGACTTTATGATTCATTTGCATACGCTTATGTAAAAAAAGTGTGCGAATTATAACGGGTTATACAAAGTAATGTCCAATATTTAGCCTTAACTTGCTAAAGACATGGCCTTCGTTAATGTCTCATAAAAATGATCCGAAGATATTTCTCCAATTGTGCGAAGTTTATTTAATTCATTGCCTTTTGCATTGAAAAATAGAAAAGTCGGTGGTGCAACAACATCGAACAGACGTTGTAATTCTTTGCTGTCAGCATTGTTGGCGGTAAGATCTATTCTTAATACAACAAAATTTTTCAATGCTGCCTGTACTTGCGGGTCTTGTAACGTGGTTGCCTCGATTATTTTACAAGCAGTACACCACTCTGCATAAAAATCAAGAATCACGGGCTTACCTTTTGCGTTAGCTAGGGCGGCTTTTACTTGTTTCACGGTTTTAATGGTTTTACTGTAAGGTTGATTGAGGAAATCATTTGGATGATCCGTACGGGATGCCAATGGTTGCAAAGGGTTGGTATTGCCTTGACTTGCGCCAATTAAAATCAAAACACCATACACAAGAAGAATGATTCCCAAGCTTTGACAAAGTTTTTCCATAGGAGTGGCTGAGCGGGTTAATGCCCCTAGAAAAATACCTAAAAATACCAATAAACTTCCCCACAAGGCCATAATCAAGGATGCTGGCAATATCCGATCCAGCAGGTAAATGGCCATAGCAATAAGTAATATTCCAAAAAAAGATTTAACGGTATTCATCCAATGGCCGGCTTTAGGTAATAATTTACCGGCGGATGCCCCAAGCAGTAATAATGGGATTCCCATACCAAATCCCAATGAAAATAAAGCAATACTGCCAAAAATAATATTGCCTGCCTGGGCAATATAGCCTAAAGCACCAATCAAGGGCGCGGTGACGCAGGGTGAAAGAATTAATGTGGATAAACTTCCCATGAGAGCGGCGCCCAAGTAATGTCCGCCCTCATGACTACGTGTGACGCTTGCTAATTTATTTTGCCAGGAGAGCGGCAATCGCAACTCGTAAAAATTAAACATGGATAATGCTAATAGAACAAAAATAAGACTAAATAAGCCAATTGCCCAGGGAGATTGCATGATGATTTGCAGATTGCTTCCCATTAAGGCAATAACGGCGCCAACCACTGCGTACGTTATTGACATGCTTAATACATAACTTAATGATAAGAAAAAGGCTTTACGAGTCGACAGATTCTTGCCATGGCCAACAATAATGCCGGAAAGCACGGGAACCATCGGAAGAACACAGGGAGTAAAAGAAAGCAATAAGCCAAATCCCAAGAAGCCAAGAATAATCAATGCCAGATTGTCTGTAGACAATACTTTTTCAATATCATCGCCTGGTTTATCATCGATTGTAACCGTTGGGGCAACTTCTTCTACAGTGACCTGAACTAATGCCAGATTTGTATCAATCGTTAATTTGATTTGTTTTAATTGAGGCGGATAGCAGAAACCATCATTAGCACAGCCTTGATATTGTACATCAAGTAATGCTTCACCTGCTTGTTCATTAAGTATGGCAACCGGCAAAATCAATTTATTGCGATATACTTCATAGGTACGCCCTTGCCGGTCGGTTTTCTTTAACGTTTGAGGAAAACGAATAGGACCTAAATGAAAATTTGCATTGGATTGCGGTATTAATTTGATGCGATCTTTATATAAAAAAAATCCTGGACTAATATCCCATGTAAGAAGCAAAGTGTTAGGATCCAATGGTTTGGCGCTGATTTGAAAGACTTCCTCAGCTGGTGGCGGGCTGGCAAAGCCTAGGGCAGCTGTGAAAAATAATATTAAAAATAAAGCATATTGTTTCATTGTTATCATATTTAAGGGGATGTCCTACTAAGTATTGTAAAGCATCTTGAGTCTGAGTCAAAAATTGACCAAATGTTTTATTTCGACGAAATGCTTATCTCTTTGAGCCAATTTAAAATGATGGGCAATATGATTTAACTGTTGGGCATTTATAGCAAAATTTTTTAAAGAGACTGCTGTTTAGGATCTTAAATAAAAAAAATCAATTTTTTTTAATTCGCCCCTTGAAAGTCAATAAATAGACCCCATATGGCAATCATCAGCGTTGGGATGCCCCTGGCGCTAACAAATCAGAGCGTTACTCTGAAAAATAAATCAAAAGGTAATAATCAAAACCAGGAGAAAACAAATATGAAGATTCGTCCTTTACACGATCGTGTTGTTGTTCGCCGTCTGGAAGAAGAACATAAAACAGCAGGTGGTATTGTAATACCTGACAGTGCTAAAGAAAAACCAATGCAAGGCGAAGTCATTGCAATTGGTGCAGGCAAAGTATTGGAAAACGGTGATGTCCGTGCCTTGGCTGTCAAAACAGGTGATGTTGTACTGTTTGGCAAGTATTCTGGTACGGAAGTTAAGATTAATGGGCAAGAACTCGTTGTGATGCGTGAAGATGACATCATGGGTGTTGTTGAGAAGTAATTTTATCGACTAAGGAGATAACAATGGCTAAAGATTTACGTTTTGGTGACGAAGCGCGTCAACAAATGCTCGCTGGTGTGAATGCATTGGCAAATGCAGTACAAGTAACCATGGGCCCACGTGGTCGTAATGTGGTTCTTGAAAAATCCTATGGTGCTCCCACAGTAACCAAAGATGGCGTATCTGTTGCAAAAGAAATTGAATTTGAAGATCGCTTTAAAAATATGGGCGCTCAAATGGTACGTGAAGTGGCTTCTAAGACATCAGATGCTGCTGGTGATGGTACAACCACTGCTACCGTATTAGCTCGCGCGATTCTGGTTGAAGGCCATAAAGCCGTTGCTGCTGGCATGAACCCAATGGATCTGAAGCGCGGTATTGATAAAGCTGTTCTGGCAATTACCAAAGAATTGCATTCTATGTCTAAACCTTGCAAAGACAGCAAAGCAATCGCTCAAGTAGGAACTATTTCTGCCAACTCTGATGAAGCGATTGGTTCAATTATTGCTGAAGCTATGGAAAAAGTAGGTAAAGAAGGCGTTATTACCGTTGAAGATGGCAATAGTCTGGAAAATGAATTGGCTGTTGTTGAAGGTATGCAATTTGATCGTGGCTACATTTCTCCGTACTTTGTCAACAATCAACAAAACATGTCTACAGAACTTGAAAGCCCATTCATTCTGTTAGTTGACAAGAAAATAACCAATATTCGTGACATGCTGTCTGTATTGGAAGGCGTTGCAAAATCTGGCCGTCCATTGTTGATCGTTGCTGAAGACGTTGAGGGTGAAGCATTGGCAACGTTGGTTGTTAACAACATGCGTGGTATTGTTAAAGTTTGCGCAGTTAAAGCGCCAGGATTTGGCGATCGCCGTAAAGCCATGTTGCAAGACATTGCTATTTTAACCAATGGTCAAGTTATTTCTGAAGAAATTGGCAAGAGTCTGGAAAGCGCTTCATTAGAAGATCTTGGTTCAGCAAAACGTGTTGTAGTGACCAAAGAAAACACCACCATTATTGATGGTGAAGGCAAAGCGAAAGACATTAACGATCGCATTAGCCAAATCCGTGCTCAAATGGAAGAAACATCTTCTGATTACGATCGCGAAAAACTGCAAGAGCGTGTTGCTAAATTGGCTGGTGGTGTTGCAGTTATCAAAGTCGGTGCAGCGACCGAAGTTGAAATGAAAGAGAAAAAAGCTCGCGTAGAAGATGCTCTGCATGCAACACGTGCCGCTGTTGAAGAAGGCATCGTTGCTGGTGGTGGTGTAGCTCTGATTCGTGCTCAAAAAGCGTTGCATAGCCTGAAAGGTGATAACCATGATCAAACCATGGGTATTGACATTCTTCGCCGTGCTATCGAGTCTCCATTACGTCAAATCGTAACCAATGCTGGTTATGAAGCATCCGTCATTGTCAACAAAATTGCTGAAAATAAAGGCAACTTTGGTTTTAATGCAGCAACAGGTGAATACGGTGATATGGTTGAGCTTGGTATTCTTGACCCAACCAAAGTAACTCGTACTGCGTTGCAAAATGCAGCTTCTGTAGCAAGTCTAATGCTGACCACAGAGTGCATGGTTGCTGATCTGCCAAAGAAAGAAGAAGCTGGTGCCGGTGATATGGGCGGCATGGGCGGTATGGGTGGAATGGGCGGCATGATGTAATCTTGCTATTCGTCGTACCCTTCAAAAAACCCGCTTTATGGCGGGTTTTTTGTTTTTGACAGAAATATAAATCATGCGCACTTGCTGTCGGGAAGTTTTTATTAGGCAAGAGTGGCAATAAAATTCTTTTCTCTTTCCCACTGCTGTAGAGGGGATAAAGCGGGGTTTGCCATGGCTTGCACCGGTAAATAAAATGTTTGTTCAAGAAGATATTGCCCACTTAATGCGGCATGAGAAACCTGGTCAGTAAAGACAAGCCATGTGCTGTATGGAGGAAAATCCACACGATGTTTATGAACCGTTTGCTGGTAGGCATCATCCAGTTTCATGCGGTCATGAAGATGAAGCATGTAATGGTCATAAGGAGAACGTAAGGTTTTGGTTGCTTTAATGAGTTTCAACAATTTAGCACGAGCGGTATTAAAAGCAGGAATTTTAGGTGAAAACCTTGCAAGAACTTGGGAAAAAGCTTCGCCCAAATGCCAAACACGAGGTTCGCCGTAAGGATTTATATTGCAAAATACTCGTAAGATTCGCAAACCATTCACTGGTGTTGATGGAAAAGAATCAACATGAAGGCGAGTATCATCTTTACGTTTTGAACTGTGACGACCATTTATTTCAGCCGGTCGATAACTTGTCCTGCCCCAGCGAAGATCTTTATGGTATTGCGGTAATAGTTCATCAACGAGTTGCCTGGCGTAGTCCGCAAAGCGATGCATAAACTGCTGCATAAGCAATGCTGATGATGGATTGGTGCTAGCAAGACCACCAAGACGTTGTTGCATATAATCATAACTGATGTTTTTATGCTTGTGATCAAGCATGGATTCAGACAGGATGAATTGCTCGTTTTATTTGGGATAAAAGAATAAAGAGGAAAAAAATCACTTGGCCAGACTCTAATGCAGCCAAGGCTTGTTGTTTATGTTTTTCCTGCAGGTCATGGAAATGCTCTATTTCCAAAGTATACAATCGTTCATCCATTGTGGTCTCTTATTGCAAAAACCAGGTCATTTTAACAAAAAAATGAGATGATTTAAAAATAACAATTTAAGTGTGCTTTAACTGGCATGCAACCATTTCAATTATTTCCATTTTGAACTATTCTTAGGCTCGCATCATGAATAAGAAGGAGTTTACAATGAGTGAGTTAGTCAATAAATTATCTATTCTTTTGGCAGATACGTATGCTTTGTACTTAAAAACCCAGAATTACCACTGGCATGTGAAAGGGCCACAATTTAAGTCATTGCATGAGTTATTTGAGGCACAATACCGTGAACTTGCGGAAGCCGTGGATCAAGTAGCAGAACGAATTTTAATTAAAGGACATAAAGCGCCAGCGACTTTTAAGGAATTTGAACATTTAAAAACCATTAAAGATGGTGATTCTGATGTAAATTCGAATGACATGGTGACTGAATTGGCCAATGATCATGGAACGCTGGTGAAAGATTTGAACGTTGCCATGGCTATGGCACAAAAAATGAATGACGAAGGGACTGCTAATTTGTTGGCAAATCGAATTGAACAGCATGAAAAAGCCCGCTGGATGTTGGGTGCTTCGCGAATAAATGCTTAAGATCCTCGTATGAAAAAATGTTTGGAAAAAACGAGGTAGAACCGGAGATATAAACGTACAAGGGGTATTGTATGGCGAATAAGCCTAACGTTGTTAAAGTGGTCGCAATCATTGTGATTGTTCTGTTGGCTGCAATTATATTGCATCACATGTTTGGTGGACGACGACCAGTCATTGTTCCCGTTCAGCCGCTGGAACCTGAACCGGAGACGCACGTTCAATTACCGTCGGTCACAGAGGGCACCCAACCTGCCAATACCACCAATACTGGCGCTGGGCAAACGCAAGGTGGTCGCCAGCGATGAACGGCATTTTATTTGATGCATAACGTATGATTATCATAAAAGGTGACGTTTGGCGGGTTTTTGTAATCAATGCGTAGTGCATAGTCATCTAGCAAGGAAGTGCCAATGATCATTTGCGGGATGGTGTTGGCACTGCTGTAGCGATGATGATTCCGTTTGGCGGTAGGATGGTTTGGCACAAGTCCTGCCATAAAAACCAGGCGAACGTAACCTTCATCACAACCGGCTTGATTAATGTAGGTTGTCGGTGGCAGCGTCAAATAATAAATGCTTTTTTTGTCAATTGATTGAAAACCAATTTTTACGGTTGGAAATGATTTAAAATCAATATCTTTTTGTAAAATGCAATAGTTATTAGACCAGAATTTTGCATTCAATTTTTTATTTTTATTTCCGGCGTGTGCATAAATATAGTCAAACAATGGTTTATATAAATTTTGCGTCAGCAAAATAAATCCACCAGTCCCGGTATCCAGAATGGCTCCACTAAGCTTGTTATCAGGTGTTGCAATGGGTTTCTTATCATGCGTAAAAAAGCCAGCGGTATTGATTTCATAAAATTTACTGGGAAGAAGTTGGCTTTGAAAAGAGGATGTTGGCAATTTCATGGGCCCCAGATGATAATAACTTTTACCCTGATTAGCGCACAAGACAAAAGTCAATTCCGAATATTTATTGAAATTATCCGTTAGTTTTACAAGGAATGGAGTAAATTTAATCATTGATTCCCGCAAATCATGGTGAATCATCCCAATGATGCTGGATGGCTGATTGCTGTCTTTAAGGACAAAAATTTCCATAGCGAGTTGTTTATCCTCGCTGTATTGTATTGGCGCAATGTAGATGGTGGCGGTATCTTTTGCTGAGCCGTAATTTAAAAATAAGGTTTTATTGGTATTATAAATATCCATTTTTTCAGGATTAATTGCACCCTTCGTCAGTGCTTTTTTGCAACTGGGACAATAGGATTCATCTGCCGTAAACACCACGTTTGAGCTGCCTGTGTCCACAATGGCTTCGACTGTTTGCTGGTTTTTTTGCCAACCTCAACGGTCGCGGTATAAATGCCATATTGCGGATAATAATGCAGCGGGATGGTAATGCCGGAAATGTTTTTTGCGAAAACTAAAGGCATGAGACTGAAGAATAAGAATAATCCCCGAATAAAACCAAACGTCATGTTATCTCCTTATAATAGCCAACCAGAGCTGGCTTATCATTGGTGTAGTTTTTGTGCTTCCTTATACCATGAGGCTGATTTTATGTTTTTCTTGGAAAGTTGAGGAGCCAGCATGGTAAACATTTTTTCTGCCTGTTCAATGGCTTCATTTTGTATATTGTAAGAACAGCCCGTGATTTCGAAGTAAGTCATTTCAAGTTTTACAATATGCTTTAAGTGATTAATATATTGTTCGGCAATTTTGGCAATGAATGGATTTGTTGTATTGACGTTGACTATCGTGCTTTTGCTTAAGACATTATCAATCATATTCATCGTCGTAATAGCCAAGCGTTGTTGATAATGTTTTGGCGTTTCAAGCTCCTCAGGCAAGGTGCCTCTTACCATCAACATGGCTTTGGGAATATTGTCTTTATAACTAAAGAAATATTTTTGACCGGAAGGTGAGTTAACATGTAACTCTGCTTCGGTAATAAACGTTTCAATTTCTTTTTCAGTTAATTTTTTTGAGGAAAATTAATGGTGACTAAGACTTTTTTATTGGCATTCTGAACTGTTTTTTTCTGCTCGAGGTAGTGACGAGCTTGGTCATTATTGAGTAAGGCATAGATTGTCATTGCAGAGGGAGGATTGGCAAATGTTTCCTCAAGCACGTGGTTTGCAGTATGCAATAACTTATTTCTCGATGTGTCTGCAAGACAGGAGTCTGATGCTAACTTGTCCAGTCGTTCAGCTTTTTTTATTTTAATGTAAATGGATTGCAAGCGGTGGAAATAGGTTTCCCACCGCATAACTAAGTCAGCAAATTCCCGCTGATTTGCAGAAGAAATCGCCTCCATCATAGCCCATTGTCGTTTTAATAGGTTTATTTGATGATCGTATTTTCTAATCTTATGTGCCAGCTCATGTTGAGACAGTGCGTTTGACCGTTCCAGCAGTTTCGCTCCCTTTGCAAGCGGTTCTTTAAATTGGGCTAAAATCATTTGGGCGGCTTCCTGATTTAGGTTAATTTCAGCAAGCGGGGTTAATGGTGTTTTAAACATGTGGATTTGCAAGTCAGTCAATACTTCATGCAGATTAATGCATAATTTGCGCTCAACATCTGTGATCAAGTCATGAATGGTTTGTCCTGCGGTATTTTGGTATAAGTTTAAATGCTCTAAAATGTTCGATTGACGGAGTTCTGGCAACTTTTCCCTTATAAAATCCAGAAAATGTTGATAACAATGGCATTCAGCTTGTAGATTTTCTTGTGCAAAAATGCGTTGCTGCTCTCTGCGAATCAGTTCAAACATACCCATATGAACCAAATGTTGGCATTGGCTTTGCGTTGCTTCATGTTCGGTGCATTCGTAAGTAATAATGGCTTGTTCCAGCATGTCTTCAAGGTGGTCAACAGACAGTGCGGCTAATTGCTGTTCTTGTGTGGGCTTATCGACTTTAGTCAGAATGGCGATACACACATTTGTTGTTAATACTTTAAGATAATCAGGGGCATCGGCCAGTACGTCAACAAGCTGTGAGACATTCTGAAAATGCCTGGCAAATTCAGAGATGAATGAGTAGTCAGGTATGGATTTTTGAGTTAAATCCAGGCTGTTTGCATGGGCTTCGGCTTCAATGTCAATCATATGCATTAATAGAGACACAAGTATTTTATTTTGTTTTGTTTTGTTTAAAAGTATTTGTTTATCTGTCGGTATACCGCCATCGTGCGCGTCTGACGAATTTGAAAGTTTTGTTGTAAGATGTTTATATCGCTGTTCTAATTCATGATAAGCATGAATAAGCAAGGCATTGTGGATGGTAGCAGCATATGGAGATAAAGTATCAAATGACTTGATGTCGGCAATAAATTTCTTATAGTATGTCATTTGTTTTTCTTTTCTCCCTATGAAAGAAATCCCCTCTGGTTTAATAAATAATAGATTAAATTGGCAATAAATGAGTAAAAATTACGCATGGGTACAACAGTTGCTTTTTCCTCTTAGTTTGTTTTTAAGTGCCAGTTTACTCTTTGTCATTCAACCCATGGTGGCCAAGGTATTGCTACCGTATTATGGTGGGACGCCGGCTGTCTGGACCGTATGCATGCTCTTTTTTCAGGCTCTCTTATTATTTGCCTATGCCTATGCTTGGTTTTTAAGCCAGTTAAAAAACACTACAATATGGCGGTTTATCCATTTAACCGTTTGTTTATTAAGTTTTTATTTTCTACCATTACATCTTTCATCCCCTTCTGCAGAAGGCAGTCCGGAAATCACTATTTTAAAAACATTGCTGTTACAGCTTAGTTTACCTCTTTTGGTGATAGGGGCATCAGCGCCGTTATTGCAATACGCATTTAGCCAGACGAACAATAAAACGAGAAAGGACCCTTATTATTTATATGCAGCCAGTAATGCAGGAAGCTTACTGGCATTGCTAAGTTATCCATGGCTCATTGAACGTTTTTCAAAAGTCAGCGAGCAATTCCACGGCTGGAATATTTTTTATTTGGTTTATCTTTGTTTGGTAGCAGGGCTATTATTAGTCCCTAATTATCAGTCTATGACGCAGGTTACGGAAGCACCGCCTAAACTGGTTTGGAAACAAATGGCGCACTGGGTTTTTTAAGTTTTGTGCCATGCAGCTTAATGTTAGGGGTGACTTTTTATATTACCAAAGACGTGGCGGCTACTCCTTTATTTTGGGTATTGCCGCTGGCGCTTTATTTACTCTCATTTGTAGTAACATTCGCGAGAAAACCATGGATTTCCTACGATTGGACCGCTAAGCACATTTTATATTTTTTAGTATTTCCTGTTCTTGGTTTTATTATAGGCGTGCAAGAAATCTCTGTAGAACAGCTTATCCTTGCCCATTTGCTCGGTTTTTTCATGTTGGCGTTGTTTTGTCATGGGCAGTTGGCGCATGTACGGCCGCCTGTCTTGCAATTGACTACCTTTTATTTTTGTTTGGCTTTAGGTGGTGTATTGGCTGGCTTGTTCAATGGGTTATTGGCGCCGAAATTATTTGCGGATGCGTATGAATATCCCTTAGTAATGCTATTGGCGTTGCTGTGCATTCCAATAAGCGTGCAAAAACGTGGCTGGCCAATTGCCACGATGGTTTTTCTGATGTTACTGATTCAGTATTGGCTGCCTGAAACAGGGTTATTTCGATGGATAAAAATACATCATATCCTTGAAATTTTAGCATTAATTATTCTTTTGCTTTGGCATAAAAGTAAACTTGATCTTTTCATTAGCATGCTGATTTTATTTGCATTTATTTTTATTCCACAGTTTAAGTCTTCTACCATTCTTAGCCAACAACGTAATTTTTATGGAATAAAACAAGTATTTTCGCAGGCTGGCGCTACAGTATTAATGAGCCAAAGCACTATTCATGGTTTTCAGTTTCGCGATGAGCAGTCAAATGCCGGTACAAGAGCATACTATGGTGCAATATTCCCTGTAGTCCAACAGATGCAGGCTGCGTCTTCGTCATTGAATACGATGATTATTGGTTTAGGGACGGGCATCATGGCTTGCCAATTTCGTAAGCAAGATAAAGTGACCATGGTTGAAATTGATGAACAAGTCATTAATATTGCCCAAAACCCTCATTTTTTTACTTATTTGCGCGATTGTTTGCCTCAGATATCATTGATGCAGACAGACGGCCGTTTAGCAGTGGCGCAAGCAAAAGATGAAACATATGACTTGCTGGTCATGGATGCCTTTAATTCAGATTCTATACCAGCGCATTTATTGACAAGTGAAGCGTTTAACCTGTATCAGAAGAAAATCAAGAAAAATGGTGTGATTCTGGTTAACATCAGCAATCGTCATTTGGATGTATTGCCTGTTTTAACGGCAGCCGGACGCCAAATAGATATGGTGGTGCTTCACAAACATCAGTCGGGAGTGGGGCGATTAGGGCAATTGTCTTCTGACTGGGTGTTGCTTACTCAAAATGAAGCTTTAGCCAAACAAGTCATGCTGCATGATAATTGGCGTTTTGTAGCAGACACTAAGAGCGTGCTATGGACTGACGATTACACCAATATTGTGCCATTATTAAAATTCAGATGGTAAATCCCCATTGCTGCTCCCTCATAAGTCTATATAATAAACAAATTGACCAAATAATTTATAAAATGTTAATATTGCATTAATGTTTTTCATTTATAATGTGGCTTATTTAAGCTAGGGTATGCAATCGACTATGTCATCCATTATCGATACCTTGCAATGTTTTATTGAAAGTCTGCAAAAAAGGATACGTCTCTCCTTCATAATCGCATGAATTTTTATGACAGGAACATGGTTGTGTTTAATGATGACTTTCATAAGACGGCTATTAATAAAAATAAAGACATCCAAGTGTGTGTTCAACAATTATTAATGGCTTTGGACATTCCATCGTCCAAATGGGGACGATACCTTAATGCACCGTTGACTGTTTATGATTTTTTGCAAGAGTTGCAAGAATTAACTCGTCATGAACATGAAGAGATTAATGAATTTATAAAATTAATTACAGAAAAAGGTAGAAATAAAAAGAGAAAAATTCTCATCGGCGGTTCCCTTTTGCTTTTTGCCCTTTCATTTTTACCGCCGTTTCTGGTTACTGGTGGATTAACGGCCTTGCAAAGCCTTTTAGCAGCCAGTTTGTTTTTTCCGGTGATTGGCTTAATTTATACCGTTGGTATTGGAATATACAGCTTTTATCAGAGTTTTTCTGAACCGAATGTTTCATTGTCACATCGATTTCGTGAAAATTTTTCTCTACTTGCTTCTTCAGCATTAAATCTAGCTGCTTATGGCGTGTTAATTGCTGCAGCCACCACCATGAATCCGATAGCGGCTGCATTATTTGTAGCCGCGTCACTGGTTTCTGTATTCAATGAAGTATTTCACTTGGTGCTAATCTGGAATGAAAATCGCAAGAGTGGTCCTATTACCGAGCAGGATTCCCTTGAGGTTCGCCAGGAAAAAACCCGGATTGCCAATGAATATGCAAGATGCAGAAATAATGTAGTCATTGCATTGGGGGCTTCTATCGTTCTTGCCGGGATTATAACCGTGTGGAGTTTTGTGCCGGGTGGTATTTTTGTAAGCATCGGCATTCTAGCAGCCATTGCGGTTGTGTACGGCCTGAAAAAATTATGTTCTTTTTATAATGATAAGAGAATGAAAGCACACTTAGTTCAGGAGTTTGAAGCTCTAGAATATGCGGAGGAAGAAAAAGCTAGGCTGCGGGCTGAAATACTCCCTGAAATGGAAGTGTCTCCAACTGAAACAGCCAGTATACATTCGGAGGTATTCAGCTCAACTTTTTCTCAAACAAGAATCATGAAGTCTGGTTTTGCCAGTCGCGATGGTTTATTTTCTTCCCCCAGCAGGCGAATAAGTCTCACGGATGGGCAAGAATTACAGCCTATACTGGGGAGCGCTGCTGTGCAAGCTGCGGAAAGCGATGGCCATGAGGTAAGACTGGATAGTTTGCCTGTGCGAGGCTTTATGTCTTCTTAGAACCTGTCTTCAGAATCTAGCCATGTAGGGCTAAAAGCCTCAATATTACGATACTTCAGCCAGATTTCCTTTGCTTTCAAGCCATATCTTGCGATCGCTTGCTCGTTTTTTGGCAAGCATCATATCCATCATCGCCATGGTTGTCGGCTCATCGTCAAGAGTCAGCTGTACTAATCTTCGGGTATTCGGATCCATTGTGGTTTCACGTAATTGCATAGGATTCATTTCACCTAATCCCTTGAAACGCTGTACATTGATTTTGACTTTTTGATTTTTGGAAAGCTCGGTGAGGATATTTTCCTTTTCTTCATCATCCAAGGCATAGTACACCGCTTTGCCGGCATCTATCCGGTAAAGCGGCGGCATGGCAACGAACACATGGCCGGCTTTAACCAGCGGTTTGAAATGTCGAAGAAAAAGGGCGCACAATAAGGTGGCAATATGAGCGCCGTCTGAATCAGCATCCGCAAGGATGCATAATTTGCCATACCGTAACCCTTCAAGATCATCACTGCCTGGATCAATGCCAATGGCGACCGAAATATCATGTATTTCCTGAGACGCCAGTATCTGTGAGGAATCTACTTCCCACGCATTAAGAATTTTACCTCGCAAGGGTAAAATGGCTTGAAATTCTTTATTGCGTGCCTGTTTGGCTGAACCTCCGGCTGAATCTCCTTCCACTAAAAATAGTTCGGCCTGATTTAAATCTTGCTGTAGGCAATCCGCCAGTTTTCCTGGTAAGGCAGGTCCCTGGTGGACGCGTTTACGGGCGACCTGTTTTGCCTGACGCAGTCTTTTTTGAGCGCGTTCGATGGCAAGAGTGGCAATCATTTCACCGGCGGTTCGATGTTGATTCAACCAGAGCGCGAAAGCGTCTTTAATGACGTTGCTAACCAAGCCTGCCGTTTGACGAGAACTAAGTCGTTCCTTGGTTTGGCCAGCAAATTGGGGATCATTCATTTTAACCGATAGTACATATTGGCATGGTTCCCAAAGATCTTCTGCAGTCAATTTAACACCACGTGGCAAAAGATTACGTAATTCACAAAAAGAAGCCAGAGCGTCAAAAAGCCCTGAGCGCAATCCATTAACATGCGTGCCGCCTTGAATGGTAGGAATTAGATTCACATAACTTTCAGTAACACGGTTTTCTGAGGAGGACGACCAAACCAGCGCCCAATCTATGATGGCTTCTTCACTATGGTAATCCCCGCTGAAAGGTTCTTGTGGGAGGAATTCGGAAGTCAGTGATTGGCAAAGGTAGTCACTTAGTCCTTGTTCATAACACCAATGCATTTTTTCGGCGGTGGCTTTATTAATAAAAGTCATGGATAAACCAGGGCAAAGCACTGCTTTAGCCCGCAGAGCATGGGTCAATTGCTTGATGGAGAGGCGAGTGGTATCAAAATAACTGGCATTTGGCCAAAAGCGAATGATGGTTCCAGTATCTCGCTTTTTGGTAATGCCGATTTCATTCAATTCCGTTTCTTTTTCTCCATTGATAAATGACATGCTGTAGACAATGCCGTTACGTTTAATTTTGACTTCAAGTCGCTCTGACAAGGCATTGACGACGGAAACGCCAACACCGTGCAAGCCGCCAGAAAAACGGTATGTTTTATTGGAAAATTTACCTCCGGCATGCAGACGGGTCATGATAACTTCAACCCCGCTTAACCCTAATTGGGGATGAATATCCACTGGCATGCCGCGGCCATCGTCTTCAACTTCTACGGAACCATCTTCATGGAGGGTAACAAGGATATGGCTGGCAAATCCTGCAAGCACTTCGTCGACGCTATTATCAATGACTTCCTGTGCCAGATGGTTTGGACGAGTGGTGTCGGTATACATTCCGGGACGGCGTTGTACTGGCTCAAGACCGCTTAATACTTCAATGGCTTCGGCAGTATAATGTTCAGTCATGTTGGCAACACTCAATCAAAAAATATGGCTTAAGTTTAACATGAAAAAGAGGGAACGTTACAGGCAGGTTAAAAGATCAATGAGGCTGTCTCATTAAACGGTCGTCCTTGCGAACAATGTGAAGCAAATCCAGATCGATGTGGCCTAAGAGCATCGATCTGGATTGCTTCGTTAACGCAATGACAAATATTGAGTATATGGCTTATTCAATAATAATCGGCGGGAATTTATCGGCGTAATTTAATGGTTTACGGGCAACTTCAATCGCTGTTTGTAAGGCTGCTTTAATAAATGGCCTTGCCAATTCATCTTGAGTATTAGCCGTAGTAGGAATCCCTTGATCACACTCTTGTCGAATTCGGCTGTGTAAAGGAAGTTGACCAAGCAATTTACAATGGTAGTTTTCGCAGAGTTGCTGAGCACCGCCATGACCAAAAATGCTTTCCTGATGACCGCAGTGACTGCAACGATGTAAAGACATATTTTCGATAATTCCCAAGACATCAATGTTGGTTCTGGCAAACATTTTTAATGCTTTTTGCGCATCAAGGGTAGCGACGCTTTGTGGCGTCGTGACAATCACGGCGCCAGTTAATGGGATTTTTTGCACCAGGCTTAATTGGATATCACCTGTGCCTGGGGGTAAGTCAATAAACAAATAATCCAGCTCATCCCAGCTGGTGATGTCCAGCATTTGGATCAGTGATTTGGCAAGCATTGGACCACGCCAGATTAATGCTGGTTCGTCTTCAGTGAGGTAACCGATGGACATGGCTTGTACCCCATGAGCACGAACTGGCAGATAATGATCATCACGGATTTCCACCGGAGCGACTTTACCTAACATGAGCGGGATGCTGGGTCCATAAATATCGGCATCAAGAAGCCCAACACGAGCCCCAGCGCGTGCAAGAGCGACCGCCAAGTTAACAGCAACGGTAGATTTTCCCACCCCACCTTTTCCAGAGGCAATTGCAATGGTATTTTTCACGCCACGCAGTGCTTTGCCTGGCAGTTGAGTACGATGGCCTTTGATAACGTCTTTGAGGATGATATGAATTTGATAGGCGGGGAATGCCTGTTTAAGGGTTGATATTAAAGAAGGAATAAGGGTTTCTTGTAAGAAAGCACTGGGGAAACCGGTGCACAACTGCAGGTTGAGTTGCATGTCTTCCAAGGAAATACGTGGTTGTATAGGGAGATCCTGCAGTCTCATTTCTAAGAAAGATTCTGTGGTATGGTTTAACAGGTTAACAACAGTATTTTCCAGAGTCATAGGTTTTTTTCAGTGATTGCCATGCGCGCATCATACCTTGTACTGCCAGATTTTTCGAGGATTTAGAGTAAACCGTCTTCATAGTTCCATGTAATCCAATGAGAATTTGCCAAATAATATAATCCGCAATGAATGGGTTCGGGGTAGAGATGAGCCAGGAGATGAGCGTAATGTTGAACTTGTTGGCGATGTTGGTGTTCTGTGTATTCTTCTTCTTGCCCGGTTTTAAAATCAATAACCCAACGTATCCCGTGTTCGATGAAAGTCCTGTCTATAATTTTGGTTGTGACGTCTGAATATTGTTGGTGTAATAATTCCAATTCATTATGTTCTGCTTTATGTTTGCTGATTAACCAGTGGCCGACCGGATCTGAAAATAATTGCTTTATTTGCGTTTGTATTTGAGATTGTGCTGTCATAAGAGGCTGGCCCGTTAAGCCTAAGACTTTAAATTGATGACTCACCATGTGCCAGGGAATGTCAGCGATGGTGGCGGGGTGATGATCACAAATCCACTGGAGTAATTCATGAGTCACAATTCCAACCAGACGTGAGTGGTGGTGGAGGGGAAAAGATAACTGATTAGCGGATTGAGCAAGGTATGAAGAAGAATGTTGATAGAATGTTAGAGGAAGATGATAAAGTTCTGGTGTTTTAGCGATTGATTGGTCCTTTCCTTGATTCATTTCATAGGACGTTGATTCGATGGGATGAAACGTCAGGTTTTGTAATAAACTTCGCAATGTACCTTGACTGCCTTTGTCATTTTTATCAAACAGGTAAAGACGTTTTTTAGCTCGGGTCACGGCCACGTATAAAAGCCGTTGCATCTCATAATGATTTTTATCTTCTTCCAGTCTCGTTAGATAATCATACAGTAAACAATGTTCCTCGTGCGCTGCTTTCATTGGCGAAATGAGTAATAGGCTACCTTGCTGAGTCGGTAATTTAAGCCAACGCAGCAATGGTTTGTCTGATATAGCCGAACGAGCACTTAAGCCAGGAAGAATGACACAATCAAATTCTAATCCTTTGGATTTATGAATGGTCATAATATGTAACCGGGATGGGGTAACTCGTTGAGAATAGAGTTTGTTTAACTCCGTTTCAAACTGTTCCATATCAGTAATTTGGCCATCTTCTTCGAACTGTTCCAGTAAAAGCCAAAATGGTTCTAAATCATCTTGTTCATGGGTACTTAGCACTTGCTCAAGATGTAGTGCCCTTAATGTATTCATTATCCAATCTGCAAGTGATTGTTGATGGCGAGTTTTCAGAGTTTCATGCATGACTTCATAGAAAAACTGGCCACGAATGAGTCCTTCTTCACTGAGTCCATGAATGTGTTCTAATTGAGACAGGGCAAAATAAATGGATTTTTTTTGCGCAAAATTGGCAATGCAATGCACATCGGCTAATGATAAGCCACACCATGGGCTGCGAAGCATGGAGAGCCACGCGAGTCGATTGGCGGGCATGAGTAAGGCTTGCGTTAACGACCACACATCTCGCAAATGCGGTAAATTGGCTAACAGATCAATGTCCATTCCCTGGAAAGAAATCTGATGTTTTCGCAATAAGCGGATGATTTCACGCAACTGGGTACGTGAACGTACCAGGATGGCAATATCCTCTTGGGGATGAGCTTGTAGTTCATGGGCGACAAGTTCAACGATGGCTTGGGCTTCTTCCTGCGTGCTATTGGCTTGGAATGGTTTGATAATGCTGGCGTTGCCGGTACTATGCATGTTTTTCGACCAGTGAAAAGATATTGCCCCCGATTCAATGTCATCGATGTTAGGAAAGATGGTACTGAATTGCTGATTAATCCAGTTGACAATCAGCTCTGTGGAGCGAAAATTGCAGGTCAATTCCAGGGGTATGAGGCGGACTGGACCAATGCCTTGTTGTCGAGCACGTAAAAATAGCCCAACTTCCGCTGAACGGAAGCGGTATATTGATTGCATTGGATCACCGACAACAAACAACGTTTTGCCATCATCCTCTTGCCATCCTTGCACGAGCCGTTCCAACAATTGAAATTGTTGAATGGACGTATCTTGAAATTCATCAATCAGTAAATGATGGATCTGCTGATCAAGATAAAGCGCCAAATCTGTTGGGGCTTCATCATGGCCTAAGGCTTGTATGGCTTGCTGGGAAATTGCGGTAAAATCAACCTCATTGCATTCACTGAATGTTAACTGCAAGTGTGCTGCTAATAGAGGCAGCAGCGTAAATAAAGCTTGCAGCACTTCCCATTGCTGTGGATCATAATGAGGGGACGGTAAATCTTTCACTCTTACCAAGTGGTCAAGGAAATCAGGAGAGGCGTCCAGTTTATACAGAAGTTGTTTACTGGCTTCTTTTAACTGTTTATAGTCTTTCTCATTGCAAACTCCTCGCTTTAAACCAACATGATGATCAAACGATTTACGTAATGAATGGTCTTTCGTTAGTAATAAGGCGGCCAAACTCTTAATAAGTACACGATCCAATTCTTTAATATGATTCCAATTTTTTAAAGGATAACGGACTGATTCCGGATTTGCCTCAAGACATGCTATTTGTCGAGCTAGCATGATTAATTCTTCCAAGCAGTCTTGTGGGATACTCTGACAAAATCGACTGATTTCATGATGTTCAATCCAGGATAATGCTTGCTCGAAAACTTGTTTATTTTGAGTTTTGGCTTGATGTATTGGTTCTAACCATTGATCTCTGGTTGATAGTAATTTGCTGAATAAAAGCAATAAGTTATCTTGACGATTGTCCATGTGACGCAACAAGACTTGCAAGGGGTGATGATAATGCTCATGCTGGATGGCGTATTCGAGGCAGGCGTGCGCCGCAGCCTTATAATGTCTGGATGGGTTATCACTGATTTTGGCATAAGGAATTTGCTGTTCTTGCAATGGAATAGCATGGCTGATTCTTTGACATAGTGAATCTATCGTAAAAATCTGTAAGCGAGTAGGGTGAGACAGCAATTGCCAGTTGTATCGTTGATCTCTAGCCAAGGCTTCTGTCGCGTAGACAGACGTTTGGCGTTGATGAGGGGATAATGAAGGTTCACTTTGAGCCGCTCTGTGCAGCGCTTTCAGGATACGCTCACGCATTTCGTTCGCGGCTTTACGAGTGAACGTGAGTGCGATGATTTGTTCAGGGGCTTCAATGGTAGCTAGTAATCTTAAATACCGTTGGGTCAGAAGTTCTGTTTTTCCTGACCCTGCTGGTGCCTGAACGATGAAAGAGCGTGTTGGATCAGTGGCCTGTCTCCGTTGCTCATGGTCGCTCGATTGCATCATGTCCGTCCAGAACGATTTCATTTGCAGGTGGCCTGAGATTATAAGAGGAACTCATGCAATGACCGTAGGCTCCTGCATTGGCAATTAACATTAAGTCATTTTCTCTAGTATCTGGCAGCAACCGATCGTGCCCAAGCGTGTCTCCTGATTCACAGATGGGGCCTACTACATGGGCAAAACTTGTTTTATTGTCCATCATGCGGCTTAAATTCACAATCTCATGATAAGAACCGTATAGCGCTGGTCTTAACAAGGAATTCATCCCCGTTTCTATGCCAATAAATCGAACTTTGCCTTTGTCTTTGCATTGCGTTACTTTTGCAAGAATGACGCCACTTTCGGCGACAAAAAATCGTCCAGGCTCGAGCCAGAATGACAAATGGGGGTAGCGAGATTTCACGGCAGACAGGGTGGCATCCAGACTGCTCAAATCAAGCGGTTGTTGCCCTGGTTTTTCAACAATCCCTAATCCCCCACCTAAGTTAATGAATTTCACGGTAGGGAAGTGGGAGGCCGAAGCAGCCAGCATTAATGCCGTTTGCTGCCATACCTCGCAGGATAAAATGCCGCTGCCTGAGTGTGCGTGCAGGCCAATAACATGAATATGATGCTGATTAACCAGTTCAGCGAGTTCCTTAAGATTATCTCTTGGAATGCCGAATTTTGATTCATTTCCGCCCGTGCAGACGTATTTATGATGGCCTGCACCACAGCCGGGGTCGATGCGTAATAAAATAGACTTATTTTGGAAGAGTTCAGGCCAGTGTTGTAAGGGATACAAATTGTCTACTGTCACATAGCAGCCGCATGCTATGGCGTATTCGTATTCTTCTTTGGGCGAAAAATTGGGGGTAAACAATAAGCGATTTTTATCAATATTGGGAAAAAGCGATAAGACATGCTGTAACTCATGGATAGAAACGCATTCAAAACCAATATCTTTTTGCAAAAGCGTTGTCAGCAGGGCGGGGTGAGGGTTGGCTTTAATGGCATAAAACAGGGTATCAATGGATTGCAGTTGTAATAATTCATCCGCTTTTTTTGCCACCGTTTCAAGATGGTAGACATAACATGGAGAGTGTTGACTGCCAAGGTCAAGCAATTTGTCACGCGCACTTTCCCACCAGGGTGTTTGATGTTTTTCTGGCGTGCCGAATTCTTCTTGCCAGCTCTTGGAATAATAAAAACTTTGCGGATTATTTTCAATGAGCAATGCATGGAGCTTTTGGCACAGTTTATCAGCTTGGGATTCGTCAACGACAAAGGTCAGATTAAGATCATTGGATGCAAGCGACATGAGATAAATTTGCTGGGCTTCAAACACTTCCAAGGTTGGTCCTAACTGAGGAAGTACCGTGCGAATGTGGTGACCAACAAGACTCACTGCGCTACAGGATTCAATGATTTTGGCACGGCCAAAACGATTTAAATCTGCAATTAAGGCTTCCAGAGCGCTGCGGTCTCGTAATTTTGCGCTGATATCCAAGGATAAAGTGACATTAAACTCAGAGGAGGACAGTAAATCCACAGAAAAACCATGTTGTTTAAATGTGGTGAATACGTCAGCAAGAAAGCCAACTTGCTGCCACATGTTTAATGTATCAATAGAAATAAGGGTAATGCTGTGTTTGACTTGAATGGATTTAATAGGCGGTGCGTGTTCGTCGCTATCTTGAGAAATCCAGGTGCCTGAATGCTCAGGCATACGGGTGTATTTTACCACCATGGGAATACCTGCGCGTCGTACCGGTGGTAGGCAGTTGGGATGCAACACTTTGGCTCCCATGGAAGCAATTTCCTGGGCTTCATCGTAGTTAAGTTGTTTTAACAAACGCGCATGCGGTAATTGATGAGGATTTGCCGTGTAAATACCAGGGACATCCGTCCAAATTTCACAAACCTTGGCCTGAAGAATGGCGGCAAGCAAAGCCCCAGAGGTGTCAGAGCCGCCTCTTCCCAGCAGAACTGTTTCACCGCGTGGATTAGCCGCAATGAATCCTTGAGTAATGATGGCTTGCGCTCCACTTTTAACCAGCTTTTCTTGCAATTGGTGATTGGATTCACTGGTGCAGCGGGCAGCAAGATAGTTTATGGCATCGCCCCCTGGTACAGGGGTGGTTATTAAGGCTTCACGAACATCAAACCAAAGGCAGTGGATTCCTTTTTGTTGTAGAAAGGCATGGCCTAATCGAGTCATCATTAATTCTCCCAAACTTAATATCTGGGCTCGAGTTTTTGCGGGCGCTTCTTTTAGCAAAGCAATCCCGGTCAACCATTGATTGAGTTGTTGCAGTTCATTACCGAGCAGTTCAGGCGAAACTTCCAGGGCCTTGGCAAGCTGAATATATTCCTCACGAACATTTGCTTCAATATGATGATGTTCATTCAACAAGGCGGTTTCGATCATTTTTTCCAGTTTATTGGATGCTTGCGATAATGCTGAACACACAATAACCGGTTGGACCCCGCTGTCGAGATGTTTTTGGGTAATTGCCGCAATATGTTCCCAAGTTTCTCGAGAAGAGACGCTGGTGCCTCCAAACTTAGTGACGACTTGTTGCATGATAAATCCGTGCAAAAATAAGGCACATTAGCATGGAGAAGGGACAGTTACAAGCTCTTAAATATCATATCCTGGTCATACTGGAAGATAAAATAACAAATAAAAAATCAAGATTATTGTTATTGCTATACTTAAACAAAGGATTATTGCAAATACAAGGAGTTCATTATGGCAAACAATAGCTCAAGTAACATCGTTGCCATTGTTGCGATCGTCATTATTGTGTTGGTAGCGGCGCTCGTATTATTTTATACATTTGGCGGAACACGCCTTCCACCGGCTTCGGTAATACCATCTACGACAACTTCTGAAACAAAAATTCAAGTGGAAACTCCACAAGTTACAACTCCAGCGCCAACAAAAAGCACTGAAACAAAAGAAGGTGCTGAAACACAAGAAGGCACGACGCAAGGTGCTGCAGGTGGGGAGCGTTAGAGAAAAAATTAATTTTTGATTACGCATTGCCGTTTGATATCCGACGGCAATCCCGGAAGCAAAACCAAACGAACATAAGGCATAGGTATTTAAACCGCCTATTTCCTAAAAGCTCTCGGTTTAGTCCAGAGTTTTGAGTTATTATTATTCATAATGTGCTACAATTAACCTGAATATTTTTTCAAGGAGGAAAAACTATGAATAAGATTATTTTAGCCCTTTTAGTCGTTGGTTCTCTATCAGTCACAATTACAGGATGTGGTACACGAACCCAAGCAGTTGGTACAGCTTCAGGAACAGCGGCCGGAGCTGGTATTGGTTTTATTGCTAGCGGTTTTAACCCAGCTGGGGCCGCGATTGGAGCTGGAGTAGGCGCTGGTGTTGGTGGCTTAGCTGGTACGGTGGCTTCTGATGAAGATGTGATGATCTATCGTCAAAAAGGGGTCGTATATCGTAACGGTGTAGCTTATCGTATTCAAAATGGGCGATATGTGACCGTACAATAGACATTTTGATGCGTGATTCATTCATTTAGGTCGCTCCTGAAAAGCTAGAAGCGACCTGGACTGACTAGAAAACATCTAAAATCCCTTCATCTACGTTCAAGTATAATGCTCCCATGTAATCTTCGAAGTTTTGAATTCTAAGGTTTGACCAGCGGTTATATAAGTACCCTCTCTTTTCTTACCCCCATATCGGGAAGTTACTTATTTTCTTGTTAATGGTTTGAAAATGGAATGCATTCATTTATCATCAATTTCTGCAATGATTGGAATTAGCTAAGGAGTATGGAGTGAAAAGAATGCAAACACCAGTACGAACGGCCATAAGTGTGGCAATTGGAGCCATGCTGGCAAACAACATCGTCAATGCAGGGGCATTTTCCCTGTATACTGAAGGAAGTACCACCGCGGTTGGAAATTATGCGGCAGGTATTGCCGCGGAAGTCGCAGACGCGTCAACGGGTTGGTATAATCCAGCTGGTCTTGTCTTTCTGGGTAAGCAACAGGCACTGTTGAGTGGCGTAGGTGTTTTTCCCAGCACAAAATTGTCTGGCAGCAGCACATTTACCACCATAGGTCTTCCTAGCTATACGCAGCCATTTAGCAATTTACAAGCTTCTAAAGACGCGTTTGTTCCTGCATTTCACTATGCCTTACCGTTAGCGGACCGCGCAGCGTTTGGATTAAGCATTGTTTCACCGTTTGGATTGTCTACCGAGTATTCAAATTCTTCCCAAGTGCGTTATGCAGCCACGTTTACCGAACTTCTTTCAGTGACGGTTTCCCCAGAGCTGGCCGGCAAGTTGACGGACAATCTCGCAATTGGTGCGGGGCTTGATTTGCAATGGGCGCAAGTAAAATTCAATCGCATGCTGGGCGCACCGACTTTATTACAGGTCTTTGGTGCTCCACCGACGATGTGGGACTCATCAAGTTATAATAAAGGCCATTCATTCGGGGTGGGTTTCCATGCTGGTGTCCTTGCCATGTTTAATGACCAGCATACCCGGGTTGGGCTTAATTATCAGTCGCGCATGAATCATACTTTTGATGGTTATAGTGTCTTAACAGGACCTCTGGCTGATGTTCCATTGTTCCAGGATGCCGCAGCAACTTTCCGCACTGATAATTTATACAGTAATGACATTCAATTTCCTGAGATTGTAACGCTAAGCGCTTACCAAGATGTCAATGAACGCCTGGCAGTATTAGGTTCCATCGTTTACACTGGCTGGAATGTTTTTAAAACCATTCAATTAAATAATGTTGCCGCTGCTACCCCGCTTGTTGGTCCGGTTGTTGTTACGTCAACATCCGCGCAAAATTATCGCGATGCCTGGCGTTTTGCCGTGGGCGCTAATTATCGTGTTAATGAACAATGGATGTTGCGGGTGGGTGGTGGTTATGATCAGACACCAACGGTGGATGCGGAGCGTGATATGCGTCTGCCGGATGCCGATCGTTGGGCCTTATCCATTGGTGCACATTATCAGATGCGTCCTGCTTTAGGGTTTGATGTTGGGTACACGCATTTATTTGCTAGTGGTGATACTACCGTTAACAAGACGGAGCCGCTTGGTACGACGTCTGCTTATAACGTGACTGCAAGCGGCAAACCGCATGCTGATTTAGTAGGCATACAAGCCGTATGGACCATTGATAAAGAGCAGGCCCCTATCCCTACAAAATAATTGCAACCCGCTGCTTCTGAAAACAGAAGCAGCGATAATAAGGTCTAATTGGATTGCTATGAGTACGGCAACATCAATCTTGAGTGATTCTGGTTTCACCAGGTCCAATAACCGTGATGGTAAAGCCATTGGCTGTCAGTGATTTTGGCGTAATATCGCCTGTATCAAGATTTAACGTGACTTGTCCTATGGTGACAGGGCTCGCCGTATCTGTTTTCATTTTGATTAAGGCGTTGCATGTTCCGGTTCTTTTCCCGCATATCACTTGTACAACACCCCAGAAAACACTATTGGTACTATGTGCTTTGGTGGGATGAGGTGAGGCGATGTCAAGGCTTGGTCCCACATAAGCATTGGATTGAAAATCGGTATCATTATGGGTTTTCAATTGGCTTGGAACGGCAAAAACAGCCATTGTCGTAAGACTTAAAGCGGCAGCAGCGAAGGTTTTTAGTAAGCAATTCATGAATATTTTCTCCATTCTTGTTAAAATTAGAACCATGAGTAACAAAATGACCACCTTAGGGTAATAAGTAATAAGTATTTTGTAAAATGAAAAGACAAGATTTTAATTTTGAATTGCCTCCGGAATTGATTGCTCAATATCCCCTGAGCAATCGTAGCGACTCACGACTGTTGACTTATTCACGTCAATCAGAATGTCATGAACATCATCAATTTAAATCGCTGGCTGATTTTCTTGAACCGGGAGATTTGTTAGTGATGAATGACAGCAAAGTGATTCCGGCAAGATTATACGGCCATAAATCCAGTGGCGGAAAAGTCGAATGCCTGATAGAGCGTCTCACTAACGATGATTGTTTTTGGGCCCATATCAAAGCCAGCAAGGCGCCCAAACCTGGCAGCAGGATTTTTTTAGATCAAGGATGGTCGATTGAAATTATAGGCCGCGATGATGATTTGTTTCAGTGCAAGGCCAGCGGCAATGTGGCGGTTATGCTTGAGGAAATCGGACATATTCCTTTGCCGCCATACATTCAGCGTTCTGATGAGTCATTGGATGCAAGCCGATATCAGACGGTTTATGCTCGATATAAAGGATCCGTTGCTGCTCCCACGGCGGGCTTGCATTTCGATGAATCATTGCTGGCCGCTATACAACAAAAAGGGATAAACATTGCTTATTCGACGTTGCATGTAGGGGCTGGTACCTTTCGTCCTTTGCGCTGTGAGGATATTAAAGACCATAAAATGCATAGCGAATTTTTTACAGTCAGCGAACCATTGTGTGCTGCAGTAAACGCGACGCATGCTGCTGGAAACCGGGTGATTGCCGTAGGAACAACGGCTCTTCGTAGTCTGGAAAGTGCAGCACAACAAGGTAAACTTGAACCTTGTAGTCGAGATACGAACATTTTTATTTATCCCGGATACCAATTTCAGATTTGCGATGGGTTGATTACCAATTTTCATTTGCCTGAATCAACATTATTAATGTTAGTTGCTGCTTTTATTGGTTATGAGCAAGCAATGAAACTGTATCAGATTGCTATTGCGCATCGTTATCGTTTTTTCAGCTATGGCGATGCCAGTTTACTTTTATAGAAAAAAGGAGCCGGGAGGCGTTTGTGGGTAAAATCAGTCAAGAGAATCATTTTGCCGGACTCGTACCGATTCTGACCACGACGGCTGGAAGCACGTTAACGGCAGAAAATTGGCAGGACGTTGGTGTGACAACCATGTCTTGTTCTCTGGCCTCATTATTGGTGAAACCAGGATATGAGGTTTTAAAGCAATTGCCTAATTTGGGGTGTTACATCGGTTGGTCAGGTCAGATTGTACTGAATGCTTCATCTCTTAATGCAGATGAACATGGCGTGTATACACTGCGTTCGCCTTATGACGGCAGTTATATTCGCCATTCTATGGATGATGTTTTGACATTGATTGCTCAGCTGCAGCCACATTTTGTCATTCTGTCGCAAGACGTTATGCAAAAAAAGCCATTCGCATGGCAATCATTACCTGACGCGATATTTCCCTTTCTACCTATGAATACCCTTTCTCACCGGGAGGTAGTAAAACCTTATGGTTTTTATTTGGATGACGATAAGGTAGACGTAAGACAACAACAAAGAAAACAATGCAAGTCAAGACCTTATTATGTAGCAGGGGAGTTATCTTTGCCACAGATGCAGGCATACGTCGCTGATGGAGCTTGCTATCTGGAATCAGATAAACCTGCTATGGATGGCATACAAGGACGCGTTTATTCTCATGAAGGTGATTTTTCATTGACAGAACTCTCAGAGGCTACTCGCTTTGAGGTCATTGACAACAAATGCCAGTGCCCAGTTTGTCAGCAACAGTTGACCCGTGCTTATCTTCATCATTTGTTAGCGCAAACGCCTCTGCTTTGCCAACGTTTTTTAATTCAACATAACATCTTCTATTGTCAGGAGATCTTGGCAGGCCAGCGTTAATGCATTATGCTCCCACTCGAAATTAACATACTTGATTTACGTCGGCTTGAAATCCCGATATCATGTCACGCAAATTCTGGGTAAGTCTTTGGCAAATGCTTTTTAAGAATCAAGAATGACACTGAATTAAGGAGAAAAAGATGGGCTTTTTTATTAGTAATGCAATGGCTGCCGCTCCCGCAGCACAACCAGCGCAAGCAGATGGCACCTTTTCTTTGATTATGATTGTTGCCATTTTCGTATTATTTTATTTTATGTTAATTCGTCCTCAAAACAAACGCGCTAAAGAGCATCGAGAGCTGATTAATAAACTAAAAAAAGGCGATGAAATTATTACTTCCGGTGGATTGCTTGCAAAAGTCACAGCCATCGATGAGCAATACATCAAGGTTAATATTGCTGAAGGGGTTGAAATCAGTTTACAACGAAACGCTGTCAGCGCCGTTTTACCCAAAGGTACTCTTAAATCCATTTAAGATCGTCATAGAGACAATGTAAATGCAAAATAAATATCCACTTTGGAAAAACCTAATGTTGATTGTGATTACAATCATTGGGTTAATCTATGCTATTCCTAATTTATACAGCGAAGATCCGGTGGTTCAGGTTTCTTCACAATCTCCTGTTGATATGCAGCAGCTGGAGCAAACCATAAAGGATTTATTAGACGCAGCAAAGCTTGATTATCTTTCAGTTATGATTGATAACGATAGCTTGGATGTGCGGTTCGCTTCTACCGACACACAGTTATTGGCACGGGATGTGATTCGGAATGGTTTGGATAAAAATTATACGGTTGCTTTAAACCTTGCACCATCAACACCCGCCTGGTTAATGGCTATTGGGGCAGAACCCATGAAGCAAGGTTTGGATTTACGGGGTGGGGTGCATTTTCTGTTGGAAGTGGATATTGATAGTGTCGTTAACCGTCGCTATGAAGGCATCATGAAAAGCATTAGCCAGGATTTGCGTGAAGCAGGGATTCGTTACACAGGCATTCGCTATGTGATGGATAAAGGGGTCAACATTCGATTTCGTTCTGCGCAAACGATGGAAGATGCTTTGGTAGAATTGAAACAAAAAATCCCGGGTCTGACGTTTACGAAATCCAAGGTTACTTTTGATTTGACTGCGGCATTGTCAGCGGCTGAACTGAACTCTATTCGCCAGAATACTATTGATCAAACCATGAGCATCCTACGCAATCGTGTAAATGAGTTAGGTGTTGGTGAGGCGGTTGTTCAGCAGCAGGGGGGAACCCGGGTGGCTGTGGATTTGCCAGGAATTCAAGACGCTGCGCGTGCTAAGCAAATTCTGGGTGGAACGGCAACATTACAGTTTCATCTGGTTGATCAGGAAAATGATCCACAAATTGCGAAACAAACAGGAGCCGTTCCCATTAATAGTAAGTTGTATATGATGGATGGCCAGCCTATTTTATTAAAAAGACAAGTGGTTTTAAGTGGGGATTCCATTACCAGTGCGGTATCAAGCTTTGACCAACAGACGGCAACGCCCGCAGTGCAAGTGCAATTGGGTGGTGGGGGAGAATCATTTTTTACCAAGATTACCCGTGAAAACATTGGTAAGCGCATGGCCATTGTGTTTGTGGAAAGTAAAACCCGGTTGGAAAAATCAGGTGATGACACCAAACGAGTTACTTATCGTGAAGAACGAGTCATTAGTGCTCCGGTTATTCAAAATGCTTTAGGAAATAATTTCCAGATCACGGGTCTGCAAGACAGTAAAGAAGCCAGTAACTTAGCGTTATTGCTGCGTGCTGGTGCATTGCCTGCAGCGATTTACCCAATTGAAGAACGTACGGTTGGACCAACGTTGGGTAAAGAAAATATTCGTCGTGGCATGATCTCTCTTGAAGTTGGCATGGCATTGATTTTGGTGACGATGGTAGTGTACTACCGCTTTTTTGGCTTTGTTGCTAATGTTGCGCTATTGCTTAACTTGGTTTTGTTATGCGCGCTTTTGTCCATCATCGGTGCCACGTTGACCCTGCCAGGTATTGCAGGAATTGTATTGACTGTGGGTATGGCGGTGGATGCAAATGTTCTTATATATGAGCGCATCCGTGAGGAATTACGTAATGGGTTATCACCGCAAGCAGCCATTTTTGCTGGTTATGATCGGGCTTTTGCCACGATTCTCGATGCGAATGTCACGACGCTTATTGTTGGTATTGTATTGTTTTCTATTGGTACAGGGCCTGTACGTGGATTTGCTATTACCTTATCGTTGGGATTGCTGACTTCCATGTTAACCGGTGTGACGTTTACCAGAGCCATTGTTAATTGGTTTTATGGTGGGCGTAATGTGAAGAAATTATCAATCGGTATTTAAACTGAGCTATGTTGAGAGGTCCAGATGGAATTTTTCAATCCAAATTCAAACATTGATTTTATGGGAGCACGCAAATGGACAGCGTTGCTATCCATTTTGATTTTCATTATTTCCATTGTGGCGTTATTGGTAAATGGTTTGAAATGGGGACTGGATTTTACTGGTGGTACGCAAATTGAAGTCTCGTATTCTCAACCCGCTGATTTGCCCGCCATTCGTGACAGCTTGTATAAAATCGGGTTTAAAGAAGCGCAAGTGGTCAGTTATGGTACGTCAAAAGACGTGTTAATCAGCATTGCCCCGCGCTCTGATCTAGATCAAACGCTGCTGGTTGAACGAATTATGGAACAATTACCCGGTGCGGTGAAACAGCGCGTTGATTTTGTCGGTCCGCAAGTTGGGCAGGAACTGGCCACAAAAGGGGCACTTGCCATTATTATTTCACTGTTAGCCACTATGATTTACATTGCCATGCGCTTTGAATATCGGTTAGGTTTTAGTTCTGCCGTGGCTCTTATTCATGATCCCATATTAATTCTTGGCGTGTTTGCCATGTTTGGTATTGAATTTGATTTGAAGGCATTGGCTGGATTATTGGCTGTCATTGGTTATTCATTGAATGACACCATCGTGGTCTTTGACCGGGTGCGAGAAAATTTCATCAAGATTCGTCGCTCCAGTCCTGTAGAAATCATGAATATTTCTATTAATCAAACGTTATCCCGAACCATCATGACGTCTGTGTTGACGCTATTTGTGGTCGTGGCATTATTTGTGTACGGTGGAGAAACCATTCATGGGTTTGCCCTGGCTTTAATCATTGGGATTCTTGTGGGAACTTATTCATCCATTTACGTAGCCGGAGCACTGGCGGTGGTGATGGGGCTTGACAGGAAAGATTTTCTGCCGATGCAACGCAAGGAAATTGATGAAAGACCTTAAACGGCTGTAAAATTTCTTTTTTACAACGTTATCATAAGCAATGATTCCTCCTTTTGCAAAAAGGAGGAATCGGTGGTATGCCTTTAAGATTCCAGTAACTTGTCAGTTTTTGCGGCGCAAATGAAATCGTTTAGAGACAGACCTTTTAAGGCATGCGTTGTGAAATGAACATGGCAATAATTATATCCCACCTTAAGATCCGGATGATGGTTTTCAAGATTAGCTATCCATGCCAGAGCATTGACAAAAGCCATGGTTTCATAAAAATTCTTAAATGCGAAGGAACGGCTAATTTCCTTATAATCGTCAGAAACTTGCCATGCATCGGCAAGTTGTGGCATCAACTGCTGAATTTGTTCAGGCGTAAGTGCTGCACCAATGCCTTCACAGGCTTCACAATGTTTACTTGTTAAATCACTGCTCATTTTATTATCCTTTTTACATGGTTGTTATTCTGCCAAGCATATTGCAAGTGTGTTAAGAAAACGACGGTTTTGTTGTTCGGTGCCCACCGTTATCCGTAAATAATGATTGAGGCCGTATGGATGAAGAGGGCGGACAATGATGCCGTGACGCTGCAATGCCTTATACAGAGGGTCTGCGTCGGTTTTGCAATCCATGGTAATAAAGTTTCCTGCTGTAGGTAAATAACGAATGCCGAGGTTGTCTAATCCATGTTTTAAGTATTTTAAGCCGTCTTGATTCATACGCACACTTGTTTTAATAAATTCATCATCGCCCAGAGCGGCGGTTGCCGCCACAAGTGCGGCCTGGTTGACGGTAAATGGTGGATTTGCACGCTGCAAAATAGCGGTTATTTCTTTATTGGCTATGGCATAGCCTAAGCGTAAACCGGCCATCCCATACGCTTTGGAAAAAGTGCGGGTAATGATGAGATTCGGATGTTCAGAGAGCAATCTTATGGAATGTTGATACTCCGGATGATGGACGTATTCATGATATGCTTCATCCAGCACGAGTATGGTCGAATCAGGAATATGATTTAAAAGCCTTCTGATTTCTGCCAGTTCCAGCAATAAACCGGTTGGATTATTGGGATTTGGAATAAAAATTAAGGCTGTTTTTTCATGGCATGCATGGATCATGGCATCGATATCCACCTCCCAATTTGCCTTAAGTGGAGTGCTGATGATCGGGATACCCAATGTCTTTGCAAAAACACGGTAAGCAATGAAGGATTGATCATGAACCAGTATTTCTTTATTGCGATGCAAAGCAAAACAAGTCATCATCAGTGAGAACAGGACATCAGAGCCATTGCCTAAGGTAATCATTTCAGAATCTATAGACAATTTCTCTGCAAGCATAGGTCGTAATGGATGATTAGTGGCTGCAGGATAAGTCGCAATTTTTGTTCCAGACATATTCGTCAGCGCCTCAATGATGCGGGGACTACATCCTAACGGGTTTTCATTGCTTGCTAATTTGATGATGTCTTTGATGCCTTGTTCTTGCGCCAACTCTTCTGCTGATTTGCCCGGTACATAAGGAGCCAAGGTTTGAATTCCCGGATGAGGTAATAAGTTATAGTCGCAGGGCATAGGATGGCGCTTCTCTTATAAAAAGGGTTATTCATCTTACCGAACGTATTTACAAAAGAAAATATTTTATAGTTACAAGGATTGCTTTTATCCGCGCAGAAAGCGTACCATTATTTTAGCCAACCTCAGGATATGGATAATGAATACGGAATGCGGGTTTTCAATGACCGAAGTATTGGTTTCGCTTTTATTAATGACGACTACCTCTTTGGCGTTATTAAAGCAGCAATGGATAAGCAATCAGCGGTTTAACCAAATCCATTTACAGACACAAGCCTTGATGCAACTCGACAGCGCATCCGAACAGATGATGGCTGGCGAAAAGATTTTGCCCACCGACAAACGGTTTAAATTCATACAGAGAGCATGCGCTCACAGCATTCGGCTGTCCATTACCTGGGATTGTCTGGCAGTACACCAACAGCATAAACATGGATGTCGATTGCAGCGCGAATGGATAACAGGATGACAAACAGGCAGCAAGGATTCGGGTTACCGGAGTTATTAATCAGCTTACTGCTTGCAAGCTTTATTATTCTTGCACTCGTCAATCAATATTTGCATGCAAAAAATCAGCATCGTTACGCTTATTATGCTGCAGGGCAAGGACTTGAATTACAGGCTGTGGTTGATTTAATGCGTGATAGCATCAGGCGTGCGGGATTTACACCTTGCCGTAGTATTAATCAGCTAATCAGTATGGATAGGCGTAGTGAGCATAAAAATCTGCAGGGAATTGAAATTCAACAGAAGAAGCAAGCTCATATCCATATTCAGCGCATGAGCGAATATTTTGACTTGATCGTAAAAATTAATAACCCTATAGAGCTTTTGACCCACAAGCCAATGTTTAAGCCCAATCAAACGGTGTTAATTGCCGATTGTGTGCATGCGGAAGTACAACAGGTTCATGCTATTCAACCCGCTGGTAGCGGGCAAGTCGTTATCTTATCCCAGCCGTTGGCTTTTAATTATCAGAAGCCAGTCTTCATTGGTGAATGGTTGCATGAACGCTTTTATATTCACAATAATAAGCAGGAACAAAACGCTTTATTTTATCAATTTGAGCGTGCCGATGAACTGACCTCTTATGTGCAAGCCATGCAGGCTCATTTAAAGCAAGCAGGAAAACATCAGATGCTTTCTGTTGTATTGAGGACAACGCATGGCAAAGACATGGGATTTACAACGCTGGTACGGTCGTGATCGTGGTATGGTGCTGTTAACGACTATCATCTTGATTAGTATGCTTGCATTCTTGGTTTTATCTTTGATGCAAGGCGTATTTTTATATTCTAAAGCAAGCGCTTACCGCGTGGTTGAGCATCAGGAGTTTTATCAGTTGGAAGCAACGGCTTATAAGCTGGTATTCAGGAAAGAATGGCATGCCAAGCCCCATTGTGTAGCTAGACATGCTGATTGGAGTCAGATAGAACAGGCATTGGCAAAGCCCCATTGCACCGTCATGTTGGCGGAAAAACAGTATCATTACCTAATAGAAGATTTAGGTGAATACTCTGAGCTTTGCATATTGGCTGATGGTAAAACGATTGGCAGCCATCATTGGCTTTTAAGTGTTATGAACAGCCGCCATGATGCATTACAGTTGCGTATTGCCGAGCCTTCAGGCCATCAATCCTGTGAACTCTCACAACAACAAATGATTGCGGAAGGAGTTATCAGCTGGAGATATCTGCGTCATCAATAAGACCTTCCCTAACTCTTGCTTACCTCATTACATCACTGGTGCGGATGAGGGAGCACTTTCTTTGTCTCTTGTTTCTTCCTCGATGGTTTGACAACCATCCGTGTTAACATGAGGAAATAAGCCAGGAATTGGACGGTTTACCATGAGGGCTGGAGGACGTGGTGGTGTTTTAAATAATGTTCTTGCTACCCTTCTTTCTGATGGAGGACTTAAATGTTTTGGGCTGGGAAAAAGACTGTTTCTGGCAGCCAGCATGGAAAATAGGTGGTCTGAAGTTTCTTCCCGTTGTTCGCGGGCTGGTGTATCTTTTGGGCTCGGCCAGGCATGGGTGGTGGCTCGTCTGGCACTTGACTCAGTAGGTATTTCACCGTTTCTCAAGTTGATGACACCTTGATAACTTTGGCCATGATGGCCGCGCACCAAGACGCCTGGATAAGTGATTAAATGGTCAAAGCAGGTTCGGCAGCATAACTTGGAAATGCCAAATATAAATGATTCATCATGAGGATGTTCGCATTCAACAAACAGGTATCGTGCAATTAATTGCTCGGCATGAATATCCTTGACGCTTGTCGTTACAGGCACAGGAGGTAAATCAAACTCACTGTCCAGCCATCCTTTTGCCGTAATGTGTCGTCCCTGCATTTTGAGTAAGGCTCCCTGCATGGTGGGTAATAAAATAACGGCTGGTGCATCCACGCCAAATGCCTGTTTTTCTTCGGCCGTAAACGTCGTGTCATCAATGCAGACGGCGTGAATGATTTTCATGGCAGCCTGTAACAGTACTTGAGTCTGTGTGTCAGGATCATCGCCGATCGTTCGTTCCGGGAATAATGCTTTGATGAGTGTTTTAGCATGGACTTCAAGTTCACTCAACGGACAAGATAAGGTTAATTTTTCCGCATTTTTTTGCATGAAACGCTGAATTATTCGCAATTTTTTTGCAATAACTGCCATGATGATTTCTTGGTCACCCTGTTTGCCGACATTAGCACCAATCACCAGTCGAGGAACTTCTGAAGTATCCAGAGTGACTGCTGTGCATGCCGACAAAGAAGAATTCAGTGCGAATAGACGGGCAAGACTGTCCATGCGGCGGATGCGTCTTGCATCGCATGCTGCTACCCGTTCATCAACGGGGGAATATTCATGGGCTACCCAATTACTAATATTTTCCTGCATCGCAATGATTTCTTCAGACGTCCTGGGAGATAAACGCAGGAGCATTTGGTTCGATTCTGGTGAAGGTCCAAGTACTTTGAGTCGCTCAGATAATTGGTCGAGGATGTTTTGAATATCTGGAATTTCATTAAAACGCCGAACGGCAGCATCCAACTGCGAACGACTAAGCTTTTGCTTTTCAAGTTCAGTTAAAAAACTATGAAATGCAATCGCAAATACAGAACCTTCTTCAGCGTTGATGGTCACGGCAGCTTTGGCAAGTTCAAAATAAGATGATTTGACTGGCCAGGATAAATCTGTATTTTTTGCATAGGGTTGCTTTAAAGCTCTAACCAAAAGGAATGTTATGGTTGGCCAATATATTTCTGCAGGTGTTGGCATGATTCTTAGTGCTTATCCGTTTTTAAAATAAAGCGAAGAATTCTAGTATGAACCATGTATGGGCAGCAATAGATTATTTAGATTCAGGGCAAAATCATACTTTGATTGTACTATATCTTATTTGTGTCGTTTCCGCGCAGGCGGAAATCTATCTTGCAAATAAAGTCATGACCATCATAAAAAATAGATTAGCGCCTGCACTGGAATGACAAAATTTTAGCTAATTATAAAGGCGTTTGTTGATCAAAATGGTATCTTACCCTGTAGATTATCGTTGTTTAATGCCTAAAATGGCGGTAGCCAGTGAATATCATGACGATTCCCAGTGTGTTGGCCGCTTCGATAATTTCTTCATCTCGTATAGAGCCACCAGGTTGAATCACCGCGGTAATACCATATTGTGCGGCCATGTTGATGCTGTCGGCAAAGGGAATAAATGCATCAGATGCCATCACGGCCTGATGAGTTGAAAAACCAGCGGATTCTGCCTGCCATAAACCAATGCGGGTACTCATGATTCGGCTTGTTTGTCCGGCACCAATACCAATGGTGGCTTCTTCTTTGGCAAACACAATGGCATTGGACTTAACGTGCTTGACTGCACGCCAGGCAAATAATAAATCCTGCAGTTGTTGTGGATTAGGTTTTCCGGTTGTGACGGTTTTAAGTCGTTTGGCATGCATCGGCCATTCATCCCGTTCTTGAATCAATAAACCGCCATCAATACTTCTTACATCAAGTTGGGGCGATACCCATGGTTTAGGATTTCCAGTTATTAATACGCGAATATTTTCCTTTTGAGTTAAAATAACTTGTGCTTCTTTGCTGATGTCAGGTGCAATGATGACTTCAATAAATTGTCTGGCAAGCATGGTTTTGACCGTGTCTGCTTGTAAACATCGATTAAACGCTAAAATGCCACCATAACTGGAAACAGAATCGCTCTCATAGGCACGTTCATAAGCTTCCACTTGTGTTTTGCGTGCCGCAATGCCACAGGGGTTTCCATGTTTCATAATAACGCACACCTGTTCATAATCAGAAAATGATTTCAGGCAATTCCAAGCGGCATCTGCATCAAGAAGGTTATTGTAAGAGAGTGGTTTGCCTTGCAGACACAAGGCTTGCGCGAGCGAATTTATTATGGGAGGGATATTAACATACAAGGCAGCTTGTTGGTGTGGGTTTTCACCGTAACGTAAATCGTTTTGCTTGATATGTTGAGAGATTAAATTGTCCGGAAATATGGCAGACTTTTGCTCTTCACGATTAAAACAGTTTAGGTAATTGGTAATAATGGCATCATATCTTGCAGTGTGAGCAAATGCTTTTTTTGCCAACGTAAATGTCCAATGTTCAGGGATTTGTTTTGCTTCTACATATTGGATAAGTTTTGGATAGTCGTCTGGTGTAACAACAACGGCTATGTTGGCATGATTTTTAGCCGCAGCACGGATCATGGCGGGTCCGCCAATATCGATATGATCCAGAGCGTCTTGCAATGTACATTCCGCCCGGCTGATAATGTCTTCAAAAGGGTATAAGTTGACTATCAGCAAATCAAAAGGGCGAATGGCAAAAGGTCGTAAACTTTTTTCATCGTCTGTACCATTAGCTAGTAAACCGGCATGAATGGCTGGGTGAAGTGTTTTTACCCGCCCATCGAGTAATTCGGGAAAACCAGTATAGTGTTCTACTTTAGTAATAGGAAATCCGTGATCTTGGAGTAAGTTAGCAGTCTTGCCGGTAGCAACAAGTTCAATGTTTTGTTGATGCAGTTTGGTGGCAAGCAATACAAGATCGCGTTTGTCAGAGACACTTATCAGAGCCCGGCGTGGATTAAAAAAAGAAGTGGTCATGGTTTATCTCACTTAGTTTAGAGGGCGTGGCGTTTTTGCAAACAATCCAAAACCTCGTATAAATCAATTTGACGAATGTGTAACAGGACAAGGAGGTGGAATATCAGATCAGCCGCTTCATTGATTAATTCGTCAGAATGATCACCAAGCGCTGCAATCACAGTTTCTACGGCTTCTTCACCTACTTTTTGAGCGCAGCGGTTGACCCCACTGGTTAATAAGGCAGAAACATAGCTGCCTGGTAGTTGAGTTTGTGCCCGCTCAGCAATGACATCGCTTAAGGTATTTAAAAAACTGAATGTGGATGAAGCCGCCGGTTGAAAGCAAGTCTTAAAGCCTAAGTGACAGGCAGGACCGGAAGTTAAGACTTGAATCAGAAGACTGTCGCCATCACAGTCGGTCACTATCTGTTGGACCGTCATGGTATTGCCCGAAGTTTCTCCTTTGCGCCATAAACGTTGTTTACTACGACTGTATAGAATTAATTCTTTGGTTATTAACGTTTGCGCAAGCGCATCCTGGTTCATATAAGCCAGCATCAATACTTCGCCGGAGCGTGCGTCTTGAATGATGGCTGGTAATAATCCATGCATTTTTTGCCAATCTAATTGTTCTGCATTCAGCGAATTCATAATCTTACCTCGATTTGGTTGGCGGCGAGTGTTTGTTTAACCTCCTGAATACTTAATATTCGCTGATGAAAAACGCTGGCAGCCAAGGCACCATCGACGCAAGCCTCCTGAAACACATGGACAAAATCGTGGGCAATGCCTGCGCCTCCAGAGGCAATCAGGGGAGCATGGGTCAGCGCACGCATTTTTTGTAATTGAGCAATATCATATCCTTGACGAACTCCATCGGATTGCATGCAATTCAGGACGATCTCTCCGGCCCCGCGAGCTTGAACTTCAAGGATCCAATCGGTGGTTTTACGTTTTGCAGGCTTGCATTTGAGTGGATCGCCCGTATATTGATAAACATAAAAATCATCATCTATCCATTGACTGTCAATGCCAATAACCACGCACTGACTGCCAAAAGCTTCGCTGAATTGATTAATGAGTTCTGGTCTTTCCAGGGCAGGACTATTGAGCGAGATTTTATCAGCGCCGGCATTTAAAATGGCCTGCGCTTTTTCAAGCGTACGAATACCTCCTGCCACTGTAAATGGAATAGGAAGGACACTGGCAACTTCATGAATCCATTGCGGACATACTGAACGATTTTCAGGACTTGCACTAATGTCATAAAAAACCAATTCATCGGCTCCTTCGGCAGCATAAAAAGAAGCAAGAGGAAGGACTTCACCCACAGGGCGATGCTGGCGGAATTGGATGCCTTTAACGACTTGGTTGTTGTAAACGTCCAGACAGGGGATGATGCGTTTGCTTAACATGATGCAACCTCTTGAATGCAGGCGAATAAATTAAGATCACTTTCGTATAAGGCACGCCCAACAATGACAGCTGCAATACCGGCAGCTGCAAGTTTGCGTATGTCTTCAAAATGGCGAATTCCACCGGAGGCTTGCCAGGCAATATTGGGAAAACGACTAATGGCTTCCTCATAAAGACGCACATTAGGACCTCTCATCATACCGTCACAAGCAATGTCGGTGCATAGTACGTGTTTAATACCTAACGCTTCATAGAAGGTCATGATGTGCCAAAGATTATAGGTGGTTGCAGTTTGCCAACCATGAATTGCAGGTGTGGGTGTGCCGTGGCTCATGTGCACGTCGAATGCCAACACGATGTTGTCGGCGCCGGCCAACTTGATCATTTGCATGGTCAGTTCCGGATCACTAATGGCAATGCTGCCAATGACGAGTTTAGTAATACCTGCAGCAAGACAAGTAGTTGCACTGGCAAGACTGCGAATGCCGCCACCGACTTGAAGGGTAATGTTATCCATTTTTATAGTTTTTATCAGAGTCAATTGTTGTATGTCTCCCAAGCGAGCACCATCCAGATCGACAATATGCAAATGGGTCGCACCCTGGTTTGCATAGTTCATGGCAAGCGTTTGAGGCGTTGATTCGTAAAAAGAAACACAATCAAATTGACCTTGTTGCAAACGAACACATCGACCTTGCTGCAAATCAATGGCTGGAATAATCAGCATGCTTTCTCCCATGATTGTGTTAAAAAATTATTTAATAATTTAAGGCCAGTATTGGCTGATTTTTCCGGATGAAATTGCATGCCAAAGACATTATTTTTTGCACGATGGCTGTAAATTCATGGCTATATTGGCAGCGAGCCAGGGCATGATTGTTGCTCAATGCCGCATAACTATGGACAAAATAAACTTGTTCATGGTCACTGATTCCTTGCTTTAAGAAAGAGTCGTTATGCCAGTGCAAATGATTCCAACCCATATGTGGAACTGGATAATGCTCTTTGTAAGACAGACGTTGAATATGGCCTGGAATGAGTCCCAAACAATCTACATGGCCTTCATCGCTTTGTTCATATAACAATTGCATGCCAAGACATATTCCCAGCAAGGGTTGTGTCAATTGTGTTAATACCGGTACTAAATGATGGGCATGCAGCGATTGCATGGCAGGAGCAGCTGCTCCTACACCAGGGAGAATGACGTGACTTGCCTGTTTTATCTCGTTTTCGCAATGCGTCAATACAGGGCTAAATCCCAAGCGCTTGATGGCATTCAGCAGTGAGGTTAAATTGTTTCCAACGATGTCAATGACAGCAATCATAAAATCCCCTTAGTGGATGGCAAGTTATTGCTTACCTGTTGCATGGCTTGTTGTAAGGCACGGCCTAAAGCTTTGAAGCAAGCCTCAATCATGTGATGATGATTTTGCCCATGCACCCTGACGTGCATGGTTGCCCCAAGGCTGCTTGCCAGAGAATTGAAAAAATGAGGAACCATTTCTGTTGCCATGCCGCCAACAAATTCACGAGTAAATGGTGCCTCAAAGGAACAAAAACTGCGGCCACAAAGATCAATGGAGACGCTCGCTAATGCTTCATCCATCGGTAGAGTAAACCCATAACGATGAATACCCCACTTATCGTTCAGGGCAGTCTTTAATGCATTGCCCAGTGCAAGTGCTGTGTCTTCAATTAAATGATGCTCGTCCACGTGGATATCCCCTTTGGCTGTTATTTGTAAGTGCAAACCGCCATGCTTGGCGATTTGCTCCAGCATGTGATTAAAAAAACCAATGGGAGTGTTAATGGCGCATGGCTCATCAGAATCAAGGACGACGGTTAAGGCAATGCTTGTTTCCTTGGTGTTACGGGTGATGGTAGCACAGCGTTTTTGGTTTAAAATCGTATCGACCACGTTTAACCAGTTGTGTTGATTGGTAATAGGGAGATAAGCAACTCCCAAGTTGTCGGCTAATTGTTTATCCGTCTCGCGATCACCAATGACCCAGCAACGATTTGGATTTATTGTGTTGTTTTGCAAAAAATCATCCAGTAAACCGGTTTTAGGCTTACGGCAGGCGCAACCATCCAAAAGGGTGTGCGGGCAAATAAATACATCGCGAAAGATAATACCCTGAGAGGTAAACAGGTGCATGATATAATCATGACAGCGTTGAAAATCCGCTTGTGGAAAGCGAGGGGTTCCTAAACCGTCTTGATTGCTGACCATGACTAATTGAAATCCAGCCTCTAGCAAACGAAGCAATGCCGGGATGACATGAGAACAAAGACGGATTTTAGCCAAATGATCAACTTGATGGTCATGCGGTTCTTCGATTAATGTGCCATCGCGGTCAATGAATAGAATGTTTTGCATCACTATTCTCCAGAAAATAAGTTTAAGGCGGACAATAATTGCGCGTTTTGATGCTGATTTCCTACTGTAATCCGCAAGTGATGCGGCAGGAGGCTATGCTCTCCAAAAAAGCGAATGGCAATGCTTTGTTGTTTAAACCATTGGGCCAGTGTTTTGGCATGGGAGGTTTTAATTAGGACGAAATTAGCGGCAGTTGGATAAATTTTGTCTATCCAGGGCGATGATTGTAAGCCCGCGATAAGTTCGGTGCGCAAAGACAGCATGCGCTGTTTGGTCTGGATAAGCCAACTTTTGTTTTTAACCCTTGTAAGCTTAAATGAATGACTGCGGTGGATAAGGTAAAAGGAGCCGTAATTGTTTGCAGGGCTTGAATAACTTGAGGTTGTGCAAGAATGGCACCAAGCCGTAATCCAGCTAAACCGTAAGCTTTGGAAAGCGTGCGGAGGACGATGAGATTATCAATGCTAGAGATGAGTGTTGCTGCACTTGGTGCATCGCTAAATTCAACATAAGCTTCATCGACAACAATCATGGCTTTATTATTAAATTGCCGACATAAGTTGGCTATGGTGGCTAATTCAATGAGGTTCCCTGTAGGATTATTGGGGCGACAAAGCATAATCAGTTTACAATCGGGTCGCCATGACTCCTGGATTGCCTCACACGACAATTGAAAGCCCGTGTCATTTTCCTGTAAGGGACAATCAATGATACCGGCTTGCTGTAAGCCAGCATAAAAGGCATACATGGAAAAGGTTGGCGGGCATTGGAGAATGCTGTCTAAACCGGCTCGTAAAAAAAGCCGCATCAATAAGTCAATGCCTTCATCGCTGCCTCTGGTTAACAAGAGCTCTTCAGGATCCACTTGATAACAATGAGCCAATTGCTTTTGTAACTCCTGTTGTGCTGCACGGGTTGGATAATGGTTTAATGCCATATCGGTGGATATGATGGGCGACCAGGGCAATTCATTTGCATCCAATTTATGCTTGAAAGATTCATGATTCATAGAATACGTTTGGATAAAGGCCAGATCGGGGCGCATTAATTTAAGGACGCTCACAGCAATTCTCCCAATGGAGTTAAACGTCGTTTCACAGCTTGAGCGTGGGCATCAAGACCTTCAAGCATCGCCAAGGTATAAGCCGTTTCGCCGATTTGTTCGAGACCCTCCTCAGTAATAGACTGGACACTGATGGCTTTTAAAAAATCCGTGGTGGATAATCCACTGTGACTGCGGGCAAAGCCATTGGTTGGCAAGACATGGTTGCTCCCGGTTGCATAGTCGCCTAAGGTTTCCGCAGCCCATGGACCTAAAAAAATGGTGCCTGCATTTTCTATTCCCGATACCCAATCGGGAGCGTCCGTACGATTAATGATTAAATGTTCCGGTGCGTATTGATTAATGATCGCCCATGTTTCAGTACGTTCACGACAGGTAAATATCCTGCTTTGTGCTAACGATTGCAGAATAATGGCTTGCCTTGATAGCGTTTGCAATTGTTGTTTAAGAGCAATATTGACTGCTTTAGCAAAGGATAGACTTTCACAGATTAATAACACTTGTGAATCTGTTCCATGCTCTGCCTGTGCCAGTAAATCCGCTGCTACATAGGCTGGATTGGCGTTATCATCGGCAATAATCATCACTTCGGATGGGCCTGCCGGCATGTCAATGGCAGTGCCTGCGGGATCAATCGATACTTGAGTTTTTGCTTCTGTTACATAACGATTGCCTGGGCCAAAAATCTTATCCACTTTGGGAATCGTCTTGGTTCCAAACGCCATGGCGGCAATGGCTTGTGCGCCACCTATGGTATAAATAGTCTCAATTTGACATAAACGTGCTGCCACGAGTAAGTTTGGATCGAGTTCTCCCATGCTATTTGGTGGCGTGCATAATATTCGTACTGGACATCCGGCAATTAAGGCTGGGATGGCTTGCATCAGCAGCGATGAAATCAATGGCGTATGATTGCCTCCTGGTACGTATAAGCCGACTTTATTTAATGGACGATACAAACGCTTGATATGAACGCCTTTTGCTGTGTTCACTTGCACAGGTTTCGGCATTGCTGCTTGATGAAAAGCAGTAATGGTTTGTATGGCAGTTTTTATGGCGGTAAGCGCACGGGAGGATATATTGGCCTCAGTAAAGCGCTCTTTTGCAACGGCTAAGGACGATAAACTTACCCCGTCAAATTCACGGGTAAAGCGCAGCAATGCTTGATCGCCTTCTTCTTTAACGGCGGTAAGAATGGCGCATACACTGTTTTTAGGACTATTACGTTGTTGTGGTCTTGTCAATCGTTGGCGTTTGCTTTCCAAAGACAAGTCTTGCCAATGTTCAATGGTTAACATCATTACTCCAGCATTTTTTCAATCGGTAAAACCAAAATGGAACTGGCACCCAATGATTGAATGGTTTCCAAGGTATTCCAGAAAATCCTTTCACTGGAGACAACATGAACAGCCACTTTGTTAGGATTGGCTGGCAGTGGCACGATCGTTGGTGATTCTGCTCCTGGCAAGTGGTTACAAATTTTCTCAAGAGCCATGGTAGGTGCATGAAAAACAATGTATTTACGTTCAGAGGCTTGCTGAACTGCCTTAATACGGCGTGCCAGCATATCAAACAAGGCTTGTTGCTCTGTGGTTATAGTATGAATGGATTGAATAAAGGTGGCCTGACTTTTGAGAACCGTTTCCACTTCGATGAGTTTATTATCTTCCAGGGTTTGACCACTCGATACCAAATCGCAGATGGCATCTGCCATGCCCATTCGTGGTGCGACTTCAACAGAGCCTGATAGCACTAGCCTTTCGACACGAATTTTTCTTTCATTTAAATACTGGGTCAGCAAATAAGGGTAGCTGGTGGCAATGCGTTTTCCTTCGAGACTTCCAGGTCCACGATAATCAAAGGATTCAGGAACCGCAATGGATAAACGGCAATAACAATTACCCAAGGGTAAAACCGTGCGATATTGCTTATGTGGGGAATGCAAGGCAGCTTCAAACAGTACATTTTCACCGACAATGCCGCCATCGCATAGCCCGTCAAAGATCAAGATGGGGATGTCATCATCACGAACAAACAATAAGTCAATTGGGAAATTTTCGACATGAGTAACTAGAGCATTTTCCTTGATACGAAATGTTAAACCGCAGCGTTGTAATAAATTGATGGATTCTTGGGATAATCGGCCTTTTTTCTGAAGAACCAAACGAAGTCTTTTGTTCACGTGTTTTCCTGGCGTTCATAAATTAGGTTATAGCCGCCGCTGCCTAGTGATAAACAACGTGCGACGCGGGTAATGGTGGTGACACTAACACCAGTTTCATCATGAATGGTGCGATAGGGCATACCTTTGCGCAGCAAAGGAACCACTTGCCAGCGATCGGCCATCGCTTCCAATTCCGCAGGTGTGCATAAATCTGTAAAGAAAGCAGCTGCTTCTTCGGTTGATTTCAATAAGCTTATGGCATGCAGGAGATGTTGCAATGACTCTTGTTTGGTTGTGTGATGTGATTTCATAATAGTGTATTAATGTAATATAACATTAGCGCATTATATCGAATGCATACGCATTAAGCAAGAGGTCTTTTAAGCAATGCACGCTGCGATCGGACTGATCATGTTTATGAGTGAATACTATTGGTATTTTGGTATTTTCTTTGTAAACTTCACCTCTGATGAGGGAACTTAGGATGAATAGTTCAGTCCATTTAAAAGGAATTTTATTATGATTGATAATGATGTTATGCGTGCCATCATTCTCTTGGCAGAAAAAAGTTATCATGAACGCAGTAAACCCGAACCATTTGCAGCCAAAGCTGCAGCGATGGCTGCAACAGAGGCGGCAGCAACGTTTAGTACGGAAGCGTCTAGTGCCAGCGCATTTGTAGCGGTCGAGCATGTGCTGACCTTAGCACAGTATGCGGCGGAGCTTTCTCTACTATCCATCAAACAACAGGAAGCGGGAAAGACCTATTATCCTGCTTCTAAAAGTGCATCTAAAACGGAAGAAGAGGTTGAGATAGCCGCTGCATTTCAGGAGATTTCTGATTCCTTGAAAGAGATTCCTTTTGGTGAAAACGCGCATTCACTATACCATCGGTTTTTTGATGACAAAACCTCTAAAAAACACCAACAAGCACTCCTGGCAGCATCTTCCACCTGGCTTCATGTGTATGCTTGTGCAAGAACGGCTTTCATATTTGCATCCGCTGTGGCTTCCCGTTATCCAGATGAGCAACGCGAGCAAGTATTTAAACAAACAATCACAAACAGGTTAAGTGCCGATTTGTTGGGGGAGTACATTGAGCCTGGTTTTTTGGTGGAAATAATAACAAACCCTGCCACGAAAGCCATAGCCATGATATTGCTCTTTGCAGGACTCGTCGCTTTATCCATTGGCACGATGGGATTGGCTGTTCCGGTCATCGGCACAGCTGTGGTTGCCGCCATTGGGGTTAGTAATGCGTGTTTGATTGGGGTAGGGTTTGGAGTTACCGCAATTGGCGGTGCGTGTATGGTAGGGCGGTTTTTTACTCAAAAACAGCAGGCAGCCGATAATAAAAAAAGCCATGATGCTATGCAAGCGATGAATGCTTATGAAGATTTCCAACCAAAAATGAGTTTGTAATAAGGATTTAACGTAAATGAAGCTTGTTATCCAAAGGAGAGCGGCTGTCTTTCTGGCGTTGGTTGCATTCCAATGATTAACATTAATTAAAGGAACGGCACCTCTCATATCACAACCATAAACCCTTGGGAATGATGGCAAGTAAGAAAGCATAGTGCGATTTTTCCCCTGTTTTTTAGCGGCATAGAGCGCTTGGTCGGAGGCGGCAATTAATCTTTTTATGGAGCTACCATTTTGCGGAAATCGGGCAATGCCAAGAGAAACGGTAATATTGAGGTCATTGCCCCTGAGGGTAATAGGCATTTCGCTGATTTTTTGCCGAACAGTCTCAGCAACCCTTTGTGCATTATCTAATTCACAATTAGGTAAAACTAATAAGAATTCTTCTCCACCGTAACGACAAACCAAATCCTCTTCTCTGATTAAAGAATTCAGGAGCTTGCCTAATAATGATAATACATAATCGCCACTTTCATGCCCAAATCGATCGTTAATTTGTTTAAAGTTGTCTACGTCTATCATAATAAAGGAAACGGTGGTTTTATTGCGTTTAGCTTGACCAATTTGTTTGATTACGTATTCATCAAGAAAACGACGGTTGAGTAACCCTGTCAGAGGATCACGAATTGCTTGGGAATAGAGCAATTCTTTCAAACGGATGTTAGCAATAGCCAGCGCAACGATTTCGGTTACTATTGAAATGAGCGAATGTGTTTTTTCGTTAGGTAACGCTTCTGTTTTGTTATCCGTCAATAACAATCCAAATATTTCATATTCAGCCATCAAAGGAATGCACAATGACTGCAACAGCATTAATGATAAATCGCAAATTGCCAGCGAAGTGCAGGCGGGTTTTGGCTACTCCATCAAGAGGTGGGTAAGCTTGAGTTTATCATACCAGGGAATTTCTGGCGGTAATTAGGATTTTTGTTACAATGCCGACCATGCTACCGCATAAGTATCCAATATTCTTGTGCAAAATAGTGTGCTGCTTGGTTTGACCTGTATAATATCCACGATGGAGAATTGATTCATGAATAAGAAACAATACATTGTTGCTCTAGGTTTAGCGTTCACACACGCTACCATAGGGTATGCTGTCAATCCGGCCACAAAAGAATATGTGGATGCGCAATTTGCTATATTACAGTCTCAAATTGCTGCTATTGGGAAACAAGGCGCAGTGGTCGGAGGGGTCACGACGGCAGGTGATAACATTTCTGTGACTGGAGCAGGTATAGCGAATGACCCTTATGTCGTGGCAAATAGCGCCCGTCGAGTCGGCGAACAGCAAGATGGAGGGATAATCTTTCTTGTTGATGCGACAGGCCAGGCTGGACTGATTACGGCCACTGCAGATGAGCCTGCTGCAGCGATGTGGCAAGACGCTATGGATGCCTGCACGAATAAAGCGGGTGGTGGCTGGTTCTTGCCTACCAGAACCCAATTGACCTTTTTATGGAATAACCGTTATTTAATAGACTCTAATGATGCTAATGGGGGTTTTACTATTAACAACTATTGGAGTTCTACCCAGAGCGACGCAATTGGCGCGTGGGTTCAGAACTTCGAGAATGGCAGTCAGGGCCTAGGTGATAAGTTCAATAATTTCCAGGTTAGGTGTGTCCGGGCTTTCACTTAGTTTTTTTATCTCTTTTTTGAGGTCGTAGCGGCCGCGTAAATCTCTTCATCAAATAGTTTCATTGTTTTACATGTTGAATTAATTGTATGCTTATAATTTAATTTTAATCAACGTGTTTGCTGTATAAATAATTTACATGGGCTTCGGTATGCCAAGCTATTACGATGCATTGCGTTTTAATCCGTTCATTCATGGTACTTCCTCGCAAACCTTAAGTATGATGAAACATACGGATTTTCAGCTTATGCCTATTCTGGCAATGCTTCAGAATTTTAAAATAGCTCCTATGGTGGGAGAGTTGGCCCAAGGCGGATTTGGTATTATAGGAAAAGATTCCAATGATAATACTCTCACTGGGGCTCCTGCTTTTGGTCGTATGCAACATGATCACTATGATCTAAATAGAGTCATCAAAAATTATACCAAATATTCTAATAATACGACCCTCAATGCATGCAAAGAAAATTTCAAAGACCTCTTGAAGTTTGCTCACAAATCAGCATTTACCAACTTGAATTTACTGATGATATATGTGGCTCGTTTGCGACAGTTTGGTGTAAAAATATCGGATGTTGTGTCTTTAGAGGAAATAAGTGTCTTAAAAGAACGTTTAGATGCTACGGTGCAATTTTATTATTTTATTTTATGTATTCAAAAATATATTTTCATTGATGTCTCAGAAATAGAACGTTTTAAAAAGGAAAATGACCTTGATGGTTATTTTGCGGTTGGTGATTATATAGAACATTTTTTTTCTTTTCAGAATTTTTTGGAAAAGCTCAGAAATACGCAGTTTAATATGGAGGAAATTTATCATTCTCCATCTCCAGAAAATATAAGTAAACTTTTAGTGTTTCTTAAAATTCAGAAAGGTACTCAGGAAACCGTTAAAAGATATCCTTCGGGGGAAGATAATTTTATAGCTAAGTGCGATTATCATTTTTTTATTCATGAAAAACATGAACCAACTAACAAAGTTCGCTATGAAAAAATTGGCGGATATCTGTTTACTAATAACTCAAGCTATTCGTTTGCACATTATCTTGAAGAATATTATCGATCTTGTAGTGCACAGGATCATGAGGATACATTGGCTGTACTACCTGATTTTGAAGCGTTTCATGGAGAAGTATTGCCCTATATAAATGCGCTTAAAGATAGAATTCAATTGTGTAAGGCATTATTAGATGCTCCTGATGATGCATTTGTACCTTATGATGGTAATGATGCATTAATCACCAAGCCGTTTCCAATAATATATGTCACAGAGGCAAACACCATAGAAGCATTTCATGCTGAGTATAGAAGTCGCCTGCCTCTTAAGTTAGGCAAAGAAATTGTATTAGTAACCACTGATAATAAAGAAAATCAGAAAAGATTGCGTGATTATTTACAAACAAATAATGTAGGGCCTGTAGAGGTACTTCTTTTTGATGATTTGTATACGCTTCGTTCTACACCAGATGCTAATTATTTTGATGCATTTGCGCATGATGATTTGATTAAAGCATTTGAGTTGGCTAAAAAACAACATTGTGTAACTCAGTTCTCCAAACTTTATCGTGCTCTTTCTGAACTTAATGAAAAACGTTATCGCTTTAAATCAACGAATACAGAAATTTATGAGAAATTAAATGAGCTGTTTACTGATTTGCAGCAAAGTATTTTAACGCCTGACAAAAGTAGAATTAATTTCAGAGGAATACAAGAGGCTCTCCAGCGTAATAAGCAAGAAAATTACACATTATACGCAACCCACCGAGGGATATTAGGAACGATTGATAGACTATTAACTATTCTTGCAAGTTTGGTAGTATTTTATCCAATCACTTACCTTGTGCAAAAAAGCAGGAAATCAATGCATACTTTTTTTGCGACAGATACCGAGAAAAAGGTGGATAATGCGCTGCTCACTGTTGAAGAGATCACAAACGAATTGACAACGGTTAGCAGTCAATTTTAGGAGGTCCATCATGATTGGCTGCCCGTTACATCGCAGCGTCCAAGGGTAGTTTATATTAAGTAGCAATAATAAAAATATCATGAATGTTTTCATATCTGCAAATTAATATAGTATTGCTTTAAGATTATGTAGATATAATGAATGAGGTTACTACTATGAATGACCCAATCCATATTGTTTGTCCTCATTGCCACACCACTAACCGATTACCCTCCATGCGTTTGATTGAACATCCAAAGTGTGGGAAATGCCAAAAATGGCTATTTGATGGGAAACCGGTGGCATTAGATCATGCTCTTTTTGAGCATCATCTCCAGAATAATGATATACCCCTGTTAGTTGATTTTTGGGCTGAATGGTGTGGTCCTTGTAAAGTAATGGCGCCTTATTTCGAATCCGCAGCCCGTCTCCTTGAGCCTAAAATTCGATTAGTCAAAATCAATACGGAAATCCAGCAAGTTTTAGCCAGCCGTTATAGAATTCAAAGCATCCCTACTCTGATGCTTACCGTACATGGAAAAGAAATTGCCCGAAGCTCTGGAGTGATGGGAACACAAGATATCGTTCGATGGGTAAATCAACACCTCGATTAAGCATGGAATATCTAGTGGTATTTCAGTTTATCTGATGTGCTCAAAATGAATAATCTCTAGTCATGGGATGCAGACAGTTATTTTTCAAGGGTTTTAATGGTCTGCTCACAGGTTTATCCACAGAATTTGTGGATAAATAAAAACATCAGTAATAGATTAAATCTTATGATAAGCCGTATAGCTATTGAGGATAGGTAATTTTAAAATGTTTTATTGGAGAAGGATTGGCAAATTCGGAAAAAAAGATATCCACAAGTTGCTGCAGAGGTATTTACATCGCTTGGCATTAAATCCTACCAGAGAAATTTAAAAAAAACAGTCTTGACGATTAACTATTTTTAAATATGCAAAGAGGTGATTTATAGTTGTTCATATTGTTTGTGCAATATAATCATAAGTGGATTCCAATAATCCTATGGCATACACTTTAATTAAATGACGGACTAATTTATGAATTCCCATAAACATCAGAAAAAACGATCATCTACTATAACGCATAAATTTGCAGTGATAGTGATTATTGTATTAATTTCTATAGCGCTGCTCATTTTTAATTAAATATCAAATTTAAAGATCATGGTCTAAGCACACCAAAAATATTAAGATAATAATCCCGATTTTCATTTTAATGCCGATGTTACTATTTAATACAAAATGATATGCTGCTACATGACTTAGTGGTTTTGTATTACATGAACTAAATGAATTTCTTATGATTAAACAATGCATTCATGCTCTATTTTTAGTCTGTGTTTTAATAGGCACAAGCACAGCCTATGCTGCTAATCCGGCTACAAGAGAATATGTAGACGCTCAAGTTACTATATTGCGATCACAAATTATGGCTATTCCTGCTGGGAAACAAGGTCCCGTAGGTCCTCAAGGTGAACAGGGTTCTCAAGGTGAACAGGGCCCTCAAGGTGAACAAGGCCCTCAAGGTGAACAGGGCCCTCAAGGTGAACAGGGCCCTCAAGGTGAACAGGGCCCTCAAGGTGAACAGGGCCCTCAAGGTGAACCGGGCCCTCAAGGTGAACAGGGCCCTCAAGGTGAACAGGGCCCTCAAGGTGAACAGGGTCCTCAAGGTGAACAGGGCCCTCAAGGTGAACAGGGCCCTCAAGGTGAACAGGGCCCTCAAGGTGAACAGGGCCCTCAAGGTGAAGAGGGTCCTCAAGGTGAACAGGGTCCTCAAGGTGAACAGGGTCCTCAAGGTGAACAGGGTCCTCAAGGTGAACCGGGTCCTCAAGGTCCAGCTGGTGCTGATGGTGTCGGAGGCGTTACGACGGCAGGCGATAATATTTCTGTAACTGGAGCAGGTACGGTAAATGATCCTTACGTTGTGACCAACATTGCTCGTCGCGTTGGTGAACAACAAGATGGCGGAATAATTTTCTTTGTTGATGGCACCGGCCAGTCTGGGTTAGTTGCAGCAACAACAGATGAGCCAGGTACCTATACTTGGTATGGCGCTATTAGCCAATGTCAAAATAAAGATAGTGGAGGAGGTTGGTTTTTACCCAAAAAGTCCCAGTTGACTTTGCTGTGGACTAATCGCTATGCATTAGATCCTAATTCTAATAATGGCGGTTTTGACGTTAGCATCTATTGGAGTTCTACTGAGTTTGATGAGGATTACGCGTGGGGTCAGGACTTTAATAGTGGTATTCAGGGTTATTTGTCGAACGATTTCGAAAAGTTCGCCAACAATCTGGTTAGATGTATTCGGGTTTTTTAATGTGTTTTATCTTTGTTGAGCGCTCAGAAAGCGATTGCAAGTGGCTATTTAATTTTAAAATATTTTGGCGATACTCGTGGTTTGCCCTAGCGTTCGTTGTTGATCCAAGCATTTACTATATTTTTTTTACGGTATGAAATATGAAGGATGAAAAAAATGATAAGGATATTACTTTGTTTAAGTCTTTTTTTAGGCAGCAATGTACTCATTGCGGATCCGGTGTTGCAATTTGATTCTAATTTGACCCCATGTTTTAACATGAATGAAGTAGAACAGATTGGAAAGCAAATCAGTGAACTCTTACAACATGAATTTTGCGAAGAAAAAGTTGATCCCAAAAAAATCGCTTCTATTAGTCAAAATATCTTGCCAAAAATTATGGATGAATCCTTTCTAGGAGTAGCTCCGCCAGAACATTGGCAGCAGTTAACGGATGATATTATAAAAAACTGCCTCGAAAATCATGACCTATGTAAAAAGGAAGCACGAAAAGAGTTTGAAACGTGCATCAAACCTCGAATTCCTTTGCTCTTGGTACAATTTGGCCCCTGGCTTGCGGAACATTGTTCACAATTCAATAAGTCATTCATCCAACAATGGTCCAATAAAAAAGCAATTCTTAAAAAGATAATTGAGGAGAATAAAACACAGAATAACCCAGCGTTACCTTGATACTTAATGAGCTATCCAAAGTATATTGAAGAAGGTTCTTGATTCTTGTAGGGAGCTTTCAGACAAAAGGAATGAGGATAAGTGCTGTCAGGGCTGTCTTATTATAAATTATTGAGCATTCAATGCCTTTTTTGATTATAATATATATGTAGATAACCTTAATTATTATCAAATCGATTTAGACAAGGTAAATCAAGAGATTGATGGCAAGGATATGATCTTGATTGGAACCGTTGGCGTTGATACCCAAGATTCCATTTACAGATTAAAAACTTTACCTTATTTACCTAATGAAGAAATGCAAGCCAAGCTTGCCAATTATACGGTTACTACAAATAATAAAGGTGAGATTTGGCTAATTCTGGGAACAGACTCGGGCTATGAAAGCACCACAACCATTTTTTACACTAACCTATCCGTAACATTCAAAAAATTGATTTAACAAGCAAACGTTACAGCCTACATACATCAAATAGGTTGTCATCGATGCAAAAAAACAAATTCAACATCAGTGATTGCAATCTAGCATCTTAACTTTTTGTTAATGATCCCTTGTTACAATACAAAGATTGGCTTTTTAGGTTGTTTTTTGATTATGTTGAATATAAAAAGAGTAGATGATGCCCATCTTATATGGCGTAAATTTAATCTAAAATATAAAGACTTATCTCCTGGCATTAACTCTGAACGGCAAGCACACTATACTAGGAAAGACGTATCCGTCGATTTTTTACATGATGTTGCAGCAAGAGAAACTGAGTACACCGAAGCTGCACAACGATTACAGGCTTTTTGGAAAAGGTTGAGAAGCAAAGACACATTAATTCAAGTGAACCCTAAAGGTAATCACAGTGGGGATGTTCACCATTTATTAAATTATCATCCCAAGAAAAATAAGGGGGTTAAAAAATCAATCAACAAGCGTAAGCTGGACGCGCTTTTGGCAGCCATCGACACAGGAAACTGGGAATATGCTATATTCAAGGACGCAACATTGCCTCAGCTTGCTTTGTCATTGTTTGGTTCTGGAAAAATCAGTCAACAGCAGATTTATACTATTTTAGAACGTCATCAAACGCTGAAAGATTATCCTTTACTATCAGATTTTGACATTTTAAATTCAGACGGTTCGTTTAGTGATGCCGCGAAAAAATTACTTTTACCTCGACTTAGGCAACGCTCTTATTTAAATGGTTTGTCATCTGAGCAACTTGAAGAATTTCGTTTAATGATTGCTGCATTGCCTAAGTCTGAACAACACTTTTACGTCACTGAAAAAGGGAAACTTAAAGAGTATAGAGACTATCGCCAGTTAGGTAATACTCTGATCCAGCTGGATGGGATTTTAAATGCTGGAGGGCTGCTTTTCCATTTATCTGCAGGTGCCCGTGATGCTTTGGGGTTGGCAACGTTTGGTTTAAAAGAGTACGTAAGACCCATGCCACGGTTAGGTCAGCAAATGCTCGCTGATATTGAACATGGTGTGGCTCACCGAGCAAGATACGCTGCTTTGAATTATCCAGGCACAACCCCTTATGAAAATATTCATGATTATCAAGGGGTAAATGATTTGGAAGCGACCAGTCATGATGTTTATCATGGGAATGTTATGTCAACCATCCCTGAAAATTTCCTGAAGGTATTAAAACGGTTTGTGGACATATCCCGAACTCACACGAGCTGTCAATGGTCGAAAGAAATCTGGGATTGGGTGGATAATGATTATGTTTATTTTTTCCATCGTTATGGTCGTACACCAAACACCGATGATATTGGTCAATCAACGGCGCTTTTATGCGCTATGCTTGCTTACGGAAACGGGACAACAACAAAAGTTGTAAGTGCAGGCGGCTCATTGCTCAGACTTAACAAACCGACACCACTTGGTATTTTAATCTTTCTTGATATGATTAAAAATCGTTCTGAATGGCTTGAATTAAATATTGCTCCAGATCGATTAACCGGTCATTTTGGGTTTTATTATTCACTTATTGACGAGCTGTACGATGAGTATCTGAAAGATGAAGAGGATGTTCGGATACAAGTTTTGAAAATTCAAGCTTATCTGGAACTTCAGGAGCAAGGACAGGTGCAGTCCTTTAAAGCCGTGAATGAAATGATTGACGCTGAAAAACAAAACCTTTTAAGTAGGCTTGAGTTTAAGAAAAGACCCAAAATGGATACCGATAAATTCAGCAATACCATTGAATTTAGGCTGGATGATGAACTTATTACAATGCATAGCTTACGCGAGATGGTTAAAAACCATTATCACAATAGTCACAAGGAGGTTTCATCTTCTGCCGCAGAATATTATGCAAAAGCGGTTCTTGAGTTGGCTTATGAAAGGGCACAAGCTTCTGTCTATGCTCATTTAAGACAGCAAGGTGAAACCGATAGTCATGCGCAATTTTTAGTAAAACCAACGTTATCTAACTGGATCATGGATAATCCGTGGAAGGTGGTATTATGGTCGCTAACGTTAATTGCAATTCCTTTTATATTGCTGTATGGCGCTATGCAGGTTCATTATGCTCGACAAAACGATATTAATTTGCGTGCAAATATTACGCCTGTGGTCAGTTTTGCTCAAAGTGAATCAGTTGGAGACCGAGAGCTAAGGAGAGAGGTCCCTGGCGCATGGTTGGGTGCCTGGCGGGAGAGTGCACCAGCAAAGGGTACTTTGATGCACAGCTCAATATTTTATCAACGCTCGGTTGGACATGTGGAAACACCGGTAGAGACACCAGTGGTAAGCTTTGGAAAAACGCTGTAGCTCATGAGTTGAAATGTTTATCATTGTATAGGCGCTTCTTCTGGGGTGTGGTGCTTAATCGGTGCAATAGTTACCCAATTAAATCAAGAAAAACAACAAGTCATTATCGCCGGTTACCCACCTTTTCTGAAAGATCTTACAACGTATATTCAGAGCCAAGGCTATGATTTTCATTGATTTTTCAGTGGTTGGTGTTGTGGGAGGGCAAGCGATTTCTGAGGCGATGCGTGATCAGTTAATTCATCATGGTTTTACGCAGATTTATTCTTCTTATGGTGCTTCCGATCTGGATATTAACCTTGGTGTTGAAACCGAGTATGAAATTGCAGTACGTAAGGCTATTGAACAAAACCCTGGTTTGGCAAGAGAACTTTATGGGGAGAATAAAGGCTTACCGATGGTGTTTCATTATGACCCTATGAATTATCACATCGAATGTGATGATGAAGATAACTTGCTGTTCACGTGCACGCGCGATGATCGGTTGTCACCAAGGATTCGATATAATTTAGGAGATAAGGGCCGCGTGTATGCGTCCAGTGATGTGCAAGGACTGTTGGCTAAATACGGTATTTTTCATAAGCCTAAAACCAATTTACCGCTTATGTTTGTGTGGGGAAGAGATTCTACCGTTGTTTTTAATAGTGCAAATCTTGCGTTTACCGAACTGGAGCGTGCTGTTACGGATGATGTTACGCTGGAACAAATGGTGCTGAAAAAGGCGTTTTATACGTATCACGATCGTGATGGCGCAGAAAAATTAGAAATTTGGCTGGAGCTTAATGATGAGCTTGATTTACCTGAATCGCAGCAGATGAATGTGCTGGCTGAAGGTTTATTGCAACGATTGGCTCGGATGAATCAAGACGTTCGTTATCAATTACAGCAATTGGATCATGGAGCGGAATTACCAGTCATTCGTTTCTTTAAACGAGGACAAAGCCCCATCAGTGAAGCTGGAGGGCATCGAAAACAAGTATTGGTCTTCCAAAGAGGGGCAAATTTACCAGCGAATTATCAATTTCCGGATGAACCAAATTGCGTTGGTGTAACGCTGCATATGACGGATAGTATTCTTAGGGAAGAGGTTGCAGTTACTTTACATTAACGATCATGGGCTCTGGAATTGTGGTGAAAAGAAAGAGCTGCCTGATTCCAGAGTACTTATCAATAAGCTTTTCCTAGGGTAATTAAACTATAAATACTAATAATGAAGGGAATTGTAATCATGATGATGAATATGGATGTGATTTTTTGAGTAAAATAAATACTTAGGATTAGCCATAAGATCCACGTCGTAAACAGGATCTTATATTTTGCTGCATTTATTAACTGTTATTTTTCATATTCGAGCAGATCGCCGGGTTGACACTGTAAATAGGTGCATATCGCATCCAAGGTCGCAAAACGCACCGCTTTTGCTTTACCATTTTTTAAAATGGATAGATTAGCCTCGGTAATGCCGATTGCTTCGGCCAAATCTTTTAGCCGGCATTTGCGTTTTGCCATCATGACATCCAAGTTAACAATAATGGGCATCACTCATCTCCTTAGATTGTTAATTGGGAATCGGATTGCAGTTGTTGTGCTTCTTTGATAATCCATGAAGCGACTAAAATAATAAAGGCGGTAATAAGCGTCGATAGATTCGTTGATCCTAATGAAATACTTACCAGACGTTCACCGACTGGATTATTAAAAGTCAAACTTAGCGTTATCAACGGTTGATAGATTAATTGAATTAATTCACCTATGATCATGTAAATACTAATGTTTTTAATCAGACGAATATTTTTTTCTTCAAATAAATACCCTTGCTCATACAGATGAAACAAGTTTGCTAATTGATGACAAATTAAAACCGTGATGGATACTGGCATGGCTTCAATAGCCAAAATAAGCAAACGATGCATCAAAGAAAAATGTTCTAGGTTTTGAATAGGGTCAGGTAAAGCAAGATGCATCCATATCCCCAAATTCACCATGCCTTGCAGGTTAAATAAAATAAAATAGGTCATCAAGAGCGGAATGCCCCAGCAAAGGGTGCGAAAAAAGAGGAAAAGCAGATGACTGGTGGATTTTATTTTTTGCATGATCATTTCCTAATAGCGATTAAAAAATCGTATTATAATAAAAAATTATCGTTTTTCAATAAAAAATTATAATTTTAAAGTTTAAGGTTGCATAAAACCCAAGCTAGGTAGGAAGGAAATAAGATGAGTATTGCCTACGATGCTAAAAAGCTCCCCCAAATTTATTAAAAAGAATACCGGCTCTTTAGGGCATTCCATAATGATGGCAAAATGTTGCGTTTTTGCATCTTTAATGAACAGGAAATAAAAGGTAATCCACTTACAAACACGATAATTTTAAATGGAACTCTTTTTCCTGTTCCAGGGGAGAATATCCCTTACGATAAGCAAACGTTTCACAAATATGAGCAACAATAATTAAAGGGGCTTGTTCAGTTTTCTTTACCAGGCGCCACGTATAACTTGGATCAGCAATCAATTGCTGACTATAGGCTTCCGGCGGACTCCAAGTTCTGACATACCAAACGCCTATTGTATTAAGGATGATTTCATTGCCTTTTTGAGTGCTCTTTTGAAGCTCACAGTCAAACTTTTGATCAAAATAAATCAGTTTACTTATTTGATGATCAGCAAACCCTGCAATTCCTTACCTCAGGAATTATCTACAGAAGATCCTTAGATCCTTCGCTGAGGATGACACCATTTTGCCCTGTCTTAATCCCAATATAAAGCGCAAAATCCTCTGCACCACGGTATACTTCAAAATCAGCGTTAAAATTTCGCTGATATGTATTTTGTGATTCAAAATAATGCCAAACGTTTTTCCAGGTTTCAACCACAGCTTGAGGAAGCATGCTGTTATTTTCAAAGACAAGGTAATGACCTGACGGAATATGAATGGTATTCCATTCAATACGTTCTTCTTCTTCTTTCTCTACGGTGACTCCGGCGGTCACGGTATAATATCCAGTTGCATCGGATTCGTAGTCAGAATACACCCCAAAAATCGGTGAATGAGGCACGCGGTTAATCACCTGATCAGCAATACCTTTTGAGGAAAAATTTTCCCAAAGCGTTGGTAATTTGGCTGTTTTTTGATTAAATTCGTCACGGTTTATGGTTCTTACGCTTAAACCCATGACGGTAAAGCGGTTAATATAGGTTACTGTTGGTGTTTTGGGCATGGGACACATTCCTTTCGCTTTAATTCGTTATATGGCACCTAAGTCATCAAGTATACGTGTTATGAATGCTGTGCTTCATAGATGCCATAGTCAGTCAATCTTGCATCATGATTGGTGTAGAGAGTACACTCGAAGTCGATGCCCATCTGGGTCAAGCGCCACAAAGGTGTAGCCAAAATCCATTTTAGTTGGTAATTGGGCTATGGTTAATTTCTTATGCTTCCAGCGGGCATAAAGTTCGTCAACTACGCGGGCATTATCAACGGAAAAGGCCAACTCTCCACCACCACCGGTCACATCAGCCATCGGCTCAACGGTGTGTTTAGCCCATAGCCCTAATTTCATAGGATTGTCCAAGACAAATAAAGCAAATGTTGGCGATGACTCGCTTGGTTGCTGGCCTAATAAGTCGGCATAGAATGCCGCGCTGATGGCAGGGGAATCCACGTACAGAATAATGGTATTAGGGTAAATCATTGTATTTCTCCAATCATTTTAAGAGCAAGGGTAAACGCATGCTACCCGTTGTTTCGCAAAAATCAGATCATTTGAATGATAGGCTATTCCTTTCTACGCTGCTTGCCGCCTGTCGTTTCAATGGTTTGGTTTCTGCGAATAAAAGAAAGCTTAAAAGATGAGACTGACAGTTTCTGTCAGTGGTCATTAGGCTGCTATAGTTGCTCCGGGATGGAATGAATGGCACGCCATTTTTTGAGTAATTCTTGACGATGATGTGGATAACGGGTTTCTATTAATGTGAGTTGAGTGATTCTATCGGTGCGAAAATGGCGAAAATCTTGTCGCAATTCACACCAGGCGATAAGAATACGCACTTGATCAAAAAAACCCAGAGCCAAAGGCCAAATGAGTCGCCGTGAAGAGTTATGATTCAGATCCGTATACGTCATATCAAGTTTATGTTCTTTGCGAATGGCTTGTCGAATCAGAGCAAGCTCATCATCACCAGCGGCAATGACTTGTCCAGGACCAATTAAAAGGCCGGAAGCTTCAAGTTGATTGCGCAGATGCAGTGGAAGAACAGCTGCAATTTTGGCTAACGCATTTGACGCTGCAATTTTTAATTGACGGTCTGCTTTCTTAGCTACCCAGCGTGAACCAAGTACAAGCGCTTCAATTTCCTCGTCCAGAAACATGAGAGGCGGCAGCATAAAACCGGGGCGCAGAATATAGCCAATGCCTGGCTCACCTTCTATTTGTGCTCCTTGAGCTTGTAAGCTGGCTATATCACGATAGAGCGTGCGCAGACTAATCCCTAATTCATGAGCTAATGTTGCGCCATTCACAGGATAACGGTGTCTGCGTAATAATTGAATTAAATCAAAAAGACGTTCAGCGCGAGACAAATTAACAATTCCTATCTACTAGATTATGCAGGTTTAAACCATGGATTGTTCAGTTTTCTGCAGCAAACGGGTTCTTTTTGCACTTTCTACACCAGGCTGATCAAAGGCATTTATATCCCAAATAATGCTTTGAGTAAAAATTTTATGCTCGTAAAGCGCGATGAGTGCTCCTATCGTGAACGGTGAACAATCTTCAAGACAAAGATGATTTAGGGGTAAATTGCCAGAAATAAAAGCATTGGGATCCTTATCATGCACGCCGTAGGCAAGTACTTCGATTTTAGCGGCAGCCATGTCATTGATGATTTGGCCTTCAAAGCTTTTTAAAGTGATTATATCAGCAGCCACTTTATGGGTTCCCTGACATAACAATTGATAATAACTGTGTTGAGCCTGATTACCGGGTCCGCCCCAAACCAATGGCCCCGTTGCGCAACGAACTGGGTTGCCTTGATTATCAATGGATTTACCATTGCTTTCCATATCCAATTGCTGGATGTAGGGCATAAGCTGCTCAAGTTGTTGGGCATAAGTAAGAATCAGCAGATTATGAAAGGATAGAAAATTGTTATTCCAAACTCCTAATAGCCCTAAGAGTATAGGCAGATTATCACTAAATTGACTGTGCTGAAAATGCTGATCCATGCTGTGTGCGCCAGCAAGAATTTGGTTAAATGACTCATAGCCTAAGGCAATGGCGCCAATCAGGTTAATTGCCGAACAAAAAGAATAACGACCACCAACCCAATTCCAAATGGGCAATACGGTGGGGATACCGAACTGATATGCTTTTTCGACCTGAGCTGTTACGGCGATAAAATGCCGATCATAATGTTTTGGGTGTCCTATCCAGGCCATTGCTTTGCGGGCATTGTATAATGTTTCTTGTGTTGTAAATGATTTTGATGAGACAATAAATAGAGTTGTCTCTGGGTTAAGCATTGCTACAGCATTATTAAAGCTGTTTGGATCCGCGTCTGAGATAAAATGGTAACCAAAATCAGGCGAACGATAGTCCGCGAATGCCTTAATGCAAAATCTTGGTCCCAGGTCAGAGCCCCCCATACCGATATTAACAATATCCCGAATAGGTTGTCCGGAAAAACCAAGCCATTGCTTGTTTCGAATCTGTTCAACCAGAGCCTTCATTTTATGGCGTGCTACGATAACGTCTTCCATGATATTATGGCCATCCACCCAAATCTCGGTATGTTCTGGTGCGCGTAATGCGGTATGGAGTGCTGGCCGGTTCTCGCTTAAGTTTACTTTATCGCCTGTTAGCAATCCCTGGATTTTTTCTTGCAAAGAACAACGTTTGGCCAGAGAAAACAGTAATTCAAGGGTATGATCGGTCACATGCTGATGGGAATAATCAAGGCGGATATTACAGGCGGTGTATTGACGTGTTGGGCAGGGTGCTCTTTGATGGCTGCGATTTAGCGTTTGAGCATGTAAGGTTTGGGCATGGTCTTCCAATGATTTCCATAGGTTTTGTTTTGTTAATTGCTGCATGATAATTCACCATTTTTAGTGTTAAAATACCATTAACTGGTAAAATGATAAAGTTTAATTAAAGAACAATGAGTTCATCAGACAGGTTTTTTATTAACGCAACCCCCTGAAAAGAAGATAATTGGATGTTTTATTTAATTTTTCCCGTTTTTTGCTGTCCTTCATGTTGACCGGATTAGTAAGACAGTATGCCTTGTCCAGGAATATTCTGGATATTCCAAACCAACGCAGTTCTCATACACTTCCTGTCCCTCGAGGTGGAGGAATGGCTTTTATCATTGGATTTTTAATTGTTGTCTGTATTCTGGCTTATATCGAATTGATTTCCTATCGGGAGACGATTGCTTTTTTAGGGTCAGGCCTGTGGATTGCCTTATTAGGTTTTCTCGATGATCATGGTCATATTCCTGCACGCTGGCGATTGGTTGGCCATTTTGTAGCCGCTTGTTTTATATTGTATTGGCTAGGCGGGATGCCTGCTATTGTATTGGGAACATGGAAATTGTCTTCGGGCTTTTGCCTAAGTTTTGTAGCCGTTATTTATCTTGTATGGCTTGTTAATCTTTATAATTTCATGGATGGCATCAATGGATTAGCCAGTATGGAGGCGGTGTTTGTATGTCTTGGTGGTGCGTTATTGTATTTGTTAGCCGGCTATCCTGGTCAAGCTATATTGCCCATGGTTCTTGCTGCTGCGGTGGCTGGATTTTTGCCCTGGAATTTTCCATCGGCTCGAATTTTTATGGGCGATGCCGGCAGCGGATTTTTAGGATTGATGCTTGGGATTTTATCGATAGAAGCGGCAACGGTTGATGCCTTGTTTTTTGGTGTTGGCTCATCTTGTGTGGGGTTTTTATTGTTGATGCCACGTTGACTTTGTTGCGTCGTATGATTCAAGGTGATAAGCTTTATCAAGCACATCGCAGTCATGCCTATCAGCAAGCCGCTCGTCGTTATCATACTCATACAGCAGTAACGCTTGGGGTATTGATGCTTAACGCATTATGGCTTCTGCCAATGGCTATCGTTGTTGCAAAAGGATACATTAGTGGCTTTCTTGGATTATCCATTGCCTATTTTCCGCTAATTATACTAGCTGCCCGCCTGGGAGCAGGTAAAAGGGATTTATCCGACTATTATCCAAAAAATGATCAAATTTCATAATTCTTAATATTGTGTTAAGAATCATTCGGTAGAATAACAATCGTACAGTTAAATTAATTGTTATTTTATTCAAACTGATATCACCTGGCGTACCATGGAAGCGTTCTATGGAAGATAAAGGTGATGACTGTTAGGGAGATTTAGTTATGTTGATTTTAACTCGCCGTATTGGTGAAACATTAATTATTGGAGATGATGTAAATATTACCGTCTTGGGAGTGAAAGGAAATCAGGTACGCCTGGGTATTAATGCACCTAAAGATGTTTCTGTACATCGTGAAGAGATTTATCTGCGAATCCAGCAGGAAAAACAAGGCAGTGATGCTGAAGAGGTTGTTTAATACTGAATTCTATCCACAGTCTTCCCGTCCCGGGCAATATAGATGTTCGGGACGTTACTCCCCCGCGTGCAATGATGTATCTCCCGATGATAAATAGTGCATTTCTCCTGTTTCATCTTCTAAAATAAGCTGACCAACGTCGTTGACTCCGATTGCTTTGCCGTATAAAAAACCTAACGGATAATTGACACGGATCATTTGATTTTTCAAGCAGTCTGCCTGTTGCCATTGCTCTTGAAAAAAGAAAAACCATGAGTAAGGAAGCGTTGAAGAAATGCATGAAGTTGAATGATAAGTTGAGCGATTAGCCTGTTGCGGTCCCAGGGTTTTCCGGTGATGTCGTACAAAGAGCACCAGGGTTTTTCTAAAGGAGGCTGATGCTCGGTGATTGAATTAACGTTTAATCCAATGCCAATAACCACGTCCGTTTTGCCATTGCTTTCTGCACTAATTTCAATAAGGCTGCCACACAGTTTTTTTCCTTGCCATAACAGGTCGTTTGGCCATTTAACGCCGATCTTATCATCAATACCCAGTTCGTTTAAAGAGGCCAATATAGCCAGGCTAACAACCAGACTCATACCGGACAATTGCGATAGATCGCAATCAAATTGCCAGCGAGAAGAAAAATAAATATTTTCGCCAAAAGGCGAATGCCAATGCCTACCAAAACGTCCGCGTCCTTGTGTTTGTTGTTCTGCGCAGCAAATACCCAGAGTGGAGTGTTCCGGCAATTCTTTTAAAAATCGATTTGTCGAGTCGATGGAAGCAAACAGATGGAAATTCAAGGGCAGATGGAAATCATGGTTGCTTAAGGCTTGACGAATACAGGCTTCATCCAGAAGTATTATTGGGGTTATTAGACGGTACCCTTGTTGGGGGACGGTAGCAATAGGTACACCCAAGTCGGTCATTTGTCGTATCTGTTTCCATACGGCCGTGCGTGATATTCCCAAAGTGAGGCCCAAATGATTGCCGCTATGGCACAAGCCATCCGCAAGTTCCTTAAGAAGGTTGATTTGAGTGGGGCTAAATTTTTTCATGGTTGTAAGGCACTGACTTCATTGAGAGTCAGATAGCGAATTTCCTGAATGCAGGGATTATAACAAAGCGCAGCACAGCTGGCGATTTTGGGTATAAAAGAGAGAACTCGCCAGTGTTGCCGATGGAGAGGGTCATAAATAGCTTGTGCCTCAGTCGGTAGAATGGGAAGGGAAATTTGTTTCGTTGGATAGCTTAATCCTAATCCACAAGCTTTAATCAAGGCTTCTTTTTGTGCCCAAATATGGAAGAATCCAAGCGGTTTAAGCATAGGAGGCAGGGCATGCAAGGCTTGATTCTCCTGAACTGAAAAAAGATGATCGGCGATGCCTTCGTAAGGACGTGCGGAAAAAAATTCAAGATCAATTCCCAGGGAATGGTTTTTACCCACCGCAAGTAATGCAGTTTCTTGGGAGTGACTCATATTAAATTGCAAGTGATGGTTAGGTAAGGCGGGCTTACCATGAGAACTGTAGGTAAATTCAAGCTGTTCAGGAGCAAGATTAAGATATCGGGCAAGAATCAAACGAAGCATTGTTCGAGCTATTGTAAACCGCCGGCGATGGCGGGCAAAATAATAACGTTCAGCCCGTTTTTGCTCGTCCGAACTAAGTAGGGATTTGCTGTTATTAAATTCCATATGCAAGGAAAATTGCCAGATATCAACGCGCTCCTCATGTAAGCTGCAATCTTGCAGAGGAAGGGCTTTAAATGAAGGCATATGGCATCCGATTGCAGATGAGGTTATACTTCGCATATTTATTCCAAAGGCAATGCAATAAAATACGCCTATAATCTAATTACATTAAATTTTGATGGATGTGGCGATAATAACGCATAACAAAAAATTCACCAATGAGTAACGAATGAGTCGACAATTTTTGGACTTTGAGCAACCGATTGAAGAGTTGAATCAGAAAATTGAAGCGCTGCGCATGGTAGGAAGCGATAGCGAAGTTAATCTGGGCGAAGAAATTTCTCGTCTTGAAGCGAAATGCCAAGAATTAACTGCCCATGTTTTTGCTCATCTTGAGCCTTGGCAAGTGGCGCAAATGGCAAGACATCCCTTGCGTCCACAAACGACGGATTATATTGAATATTTGTTTACTGACTTCCAAGAGTTACATGGTGATCGCCATTATTCGTCAGCACCGGCTATCATTGGTGGTTTGGCGCGTTTTCATGGTGAGCCGGTGGTGGTGCTGGGGCATCAAAAAGGAAAACGCACCAAAGAAAAAGTGTATCGTAATTTTGGTATGGCACGTCCGGAAGAGTATCGTAAAGCATTGCGCCTGATGAAAATGGCCGAAAAATTTGAGTTACCGCTTTTTACCTTTATTGATACGGCCGGAGCCTATCCGGGCATTGGGGCTGAAGAGCGCAATCAGTCCGAAGCAATCGCCCGGAATCTTTTTGAAATGTCCAAGCTTAAGACTCAGATTATTTGTGTGGTGACTGGAGAAGCTGGGTCAGGTGGTGCTTTGGCCATTGGCGTTGGCGATCGCGTCATCATGTTACAATATGCCATTTATTCAGTTATTTCACCGGAAGGATGCGCGTCTATCCTGTGGAAAGATCCGTCCAAAGCCAGCGAGGCAGCAAAAGCCATGGGCATTACCGCCACTAAGATTTTTGAGAATAAATTAATTGATCGTGTTGTCGAGGAGCCGCTGGGCGGTGCGCATCGGGATGTTGCAGGCATGATGACGAGTTTAAATTCCATTTTAGTGGACGAATTAAGCTCACTCAAAGCACTGTCCGTGGATGAATTATTGACGCAACGTTATAAGAAACTCATGGCAATGGGGGCTTGTGACTGAATCTTTATTAAGTCGTTATTGGCTTGAGCGTTTATCGGCCTGCCGCCAATTGTTTGTAGGCTTCAGTGGCGGACTTGATTCGACGGTGTTATTGCATCATCTTACCCTGCAGGCTGGTTTGCGGGAAAAATTACATGCCATCCATATTCATCATGGCCTTAGTATTCATGCCGATGCTTGGCAGGCTCATTGCCAGCGTTGGTGTGATGCTCGTTCAATTCCTCTTACTACCCGTCAAGTCAAACTTGGCAATTTCTCAAATATTGAGGAAAAGGCAAGAATTGCCCGTTATCAGCAGTTTTCCTCCTTGCTGTCTGAAAACGATTGCCTTTTATTGGGACATCATGCGGATGATCAGGCAGAAACCATGTTGTTGCAGTTATTGCGAGGAGCGGGCATCGATGGATTAGCGGCCATGGCTGAGGAAGATAGGTTGGCCAAAGGATGGTTGGCAAGACCATTTTTGGCTTTTACGCGCCAAACTTTGGAAGACTATGCCCGTGCTTATGAGCTTGACTGGATTGAAGATGAAAGCAATCAGAACCCACATTTTGCGCGTAATTACCTGCGTCATACCGTGATGCCTTTATTGCGTGCCAAATGGCCAAGTGTTGCGACCACGTTAATGCGCAGTGCCAGTCATTGCCAACAAGCCAAAATGAATTTGGAAACATTGGCGGTCATGGATTGCCAATGTTTAACAGAGCAAAATGATACCTTACCACTTTCTTTTCTTGCGTCATTAGACCGTGCCCGAGTAGGGAATGTGTTGCGCGTTTGGTTGAAGAAAAATCAAGTGCGCCTGCCACCTACAACGATTTTAAGACGGTTGATCGATGAGTTGATTTTCGCCAGTCAAGATGCAAATCCCCATGTGCAATGGGACGATGTGGAGGTGAGGCGTTATCAACGAGCGCTTTATTTACTCAAACATCAAAAAGCAACCCAATCTCGTGGAAAACAACGTTGGGCCTTCTTTCCTCAACCATTATCTTTGGATGGCATGGGATATTTGTATGCTGAGCCGGTTGCTAAAGGATTGAAAGTACCGGCTGGAAGCGCTATCGAAGTTGGTTTTCGTCAGGGGGGTGAAACATTGTTTTGGCATGGACAAACAAAACAACTCAAAAAACTGATGCAACAATGGCGAATACCTCCCTGGCAACGTGATTCTATTCCATTGATTTATATCAATGGCTGTTTAGCAGCGGTAGCAGACTATGCAATTAGTGATTATTTTTTAGGATCCGACACAGCTTATCAAATTCAATTAAGAACGGATTCTATTGAATCTTGTATTTTTTAATTACCTTTTGCAATGATAATGATTGGGACTTTTGTATGAACAGGATATGATAATTGTTTTCAAAATTATCTTTTTGTCCAATTCATAAGAGTTGCTTATGATACAACCTCTAATTAATATCACCCGTCGCCATGCGTTTGTATTTGCAGGTTTTTTGGTGCTGTATGAGTTTTTAACCTACATCGCCAATGACATGATCATGCCTGGCATGATTTATGTGGTAGCAACGTTTCATGGACCAGAGTCCGCCGTTGCTACTTCATTAACGGCGTATATGATTGGTGGTGCCAGCTTGCAATTATTTCTTGGCCCAATTTCCGACCGGTATGGCCGGCGGCCAGTGATGATTTTTGGTGCCTCGCTTTTTTTCTTTGTACCACCTTTATTGCAAACTCCCAATCCATGGATCAATTTTTAGTTGCCCGCTTTTTCCAGGGGATGGGATTATGTTTTATCGGCGTCATTGGGTATGCGACGTTACAGGAAATGTTTGCCGAGATGGATGCCATAAAATTAATTGCAATTATGGCTAATGTTTCCATATTAGCGCCCTTATTGGGTCCTTTGTTGGGGGCGCTTTTTATTCATTATTTCAGTTGGCGCTTGATTTTTGTTCTCATTAGTATCTTTTCTTTATTCGCTTTATGGGGGCTTTGGCGATTCATGCCTGAACCTGTTGGACAAATCAAACGAGATGGTGAAGAAATCAAGCGTATTTCATTATCTCCACGGGTTATTGCTGGCAATTACAAAAATTTGATTTTAAATAGAACGACCTTATTGGGTTCAATTGCATTAGGTTTATTGGGATTACCGTGCATTATCTGGATTGCTCTAGCACCGGTTATTTTGATTGCAGATGCGAAACTGTCTGTCATCCAATATGGTTTGTGGCAGTTGCCTGTCTTTGGAGCTGCAATATTGGGTAATTGGGTTTTACAACGATTAACGCGCTATTATTCTTCTCAAAAAATCTTATGGATGGGCTCCATTCTAGTTATTTTTAGTTTGTTGGCTGTCGTTATTCTTCCTTTGTTAATCGGTCATTCTTTCCTCTGGTTGATGCCAGGAATGATTATGTATTTTTTTGGATTAGGGATAACGAATGCCCCTTTGGATCGTCTGATTTTGTTTTCTACGCCGATTGCAAAAGGTACGTCTTCGGCCGTGATGACGATGATTTCCATGTGCATTCAGGCGGTAGGTATTGAAATTGGCAATAGTTTATACGCAACGCACAATAATATTCTTTTTGGTTTTTATTGTGCGTTGACCGGGGTGGTTTATCTGCTTTTTCTTGGCGGAGCCTTCTTTGGGGCCGGTATAAAAAAGACTTAATCATTTTTTCTTATGTTTGCAACAACAGTTGGAAAAGAAATTATATAACCAAGCCACAATAACGCCGCCAATGAAAGCATCTATAAATCCTATAATTCCACCGATAATGCTTCCTAAGATGGTGGCATCATAACCGACGTATAACGTTCCCACAGAAGTAACAAAAATTTCACCATAAGCAAAAAAATAAGCACTTAACCCCATAATAAACAATGATATGCCCCAGACTATCCCTAAGGAAAGTCCTAATGCTAACGGACTCCATCTGCAGTTTGTCATTACAATCTCCTTATCTGCCACTACACTATTTATTATAGACTTTCATGAGTGATTCTATTTTTTAATGATACGGTGCATTTGCTATTGAGAATCATCTGCAAACAACATAAGGACTGGCAAATTTCTCAATAATCCGTATGATCGTACCCTTGTTTTCCGTTCGATGATTGGGGCATGAAATGTATATTGCTGGTGTGGATGAAGTTGGACGGGGGCCGCTGGCAGGACCTGTTATTGCGGCTGCTGTTATTTTAGATGTTCCCATTTTCGGAGTTACAGATTCCAAACTATTGACGGCTTCTAGAAGAAAGAAATTAGCCATTGAAATTAAGGAAAAAGCAACCTGTTATGCCTATGGACGAGCTGAAGTTAATGAAATCAATCAATTAAACATTCATCATGCTACCTTATTGGCCATGGAAAGAGCGATTGACGCATTGACCATCCGTCCTGAAAAGATATTAGTAGACGGTTTGCATGTACCTCGGATTTCTATTCCTTGTTACGCCATTGTGAAAGGTGATTTGCTTGTTGCGGAGATCAGTGCCGCGTCCATCATCGCTAAAGTATATCGTGATGAAGAAATGGAACAAATGGATAGTCAATATCCGGGATATGGTTTTGCTGCTCATAAAGGTTACTCTACTGCGGCCCACCAACAGGCCTTGGAGCGATTAGGGCCTTGCGCTATTCATAGGAAAAATTTTAGCCGAGTTGCAGTTTTATCGGATAGTTAGGGGCAGGAAGGAGGTTTGGGTCATCAATAATAAGATTGCCTGGACTCTTATCATCCAATCATTGTTCTTCTGAAGTCATTTGTGATCATCCCTTGAGGTTATCAAATAAGATTCGATGTGAACTGATGGACATCAAGATGCCAAAAGCAGCAAGAAAAGTAACCATGGCGGTACCGCCATAGCTGATTAAAGGCAAAGGGATTCCTACGACGGGTAAAATGCCCATCACCATACCCATATTCACAAACGCTGAAATAAAAAAAGTCATGGCAAGGCTTGCGGCCAACAAGCGTGTGTAGCTGGTCTGGGCATGTCTTGCAATATGCAAACCTCGTAGTGATATGAGCGCAACCAGGATTATTAAAATAATACTGCCAATAAAACCAAATTCTTCTCCACTGACTGCAAAAATAAAATCCGTTGCATGCTCTGGTAAAAAATTGAGATGGGACTGACTGCCGGCTAACCAGCCCTTGCCGAAAGCTCCACCTGAACCAATGGCAATTTTCGATTGAATAATATGATAACCTGCATCCAATGGATCATTTTCTGGATTTAAAAATGTAATGATTCGCTGTTTCTGATAGTCGTGCAAAACATGCCACAGTAAAGGGGCTGTTAATCCAGAAGCCAACGCCAGAAATAAAATGACACGCATTTGCATGCCGGCAATAAACATTACGGAAAGACCGGCGGCTATGACCATCAGACCTGTACCCAAATCCGGTTGTTTGGCAATTAAGACGGCGGGTAAAAAAATGATGATGGCGGAAACAAATAATGATTTTAAATCAATCGGGATGGATTTGCGGTCAAAATACCAGGCTGCCATCATGGGCACAGCAAGTTTCATGATTTCAGAAGGTTGGAAGCGGAATAGCCCCAAATCAAGCCAGCGCTGGGCGCCTTTGCCAATTTTTCCTATCACCATGACGGCAATGAGCAAGGTTAGACCAACGCTATAAATCCAGGGAGTCCATAATTTATATTTATGAGGAGGAATAAAGGCAAATACCATCATCACCATAAATGCTAGGCTTAAACGCAAGAGCTGTCGCAAGACCATCCCTGTGTTTTGGTTGGAAGCGCTGTATAAAATCAGAAGTCCTAAGGCAATCAGCACAAGCAATAAGCCGATTAGAGGATAATCAATATGTAATGATTTTGGTGTAAACCGGTAAACGGGGCGCGCTTGATTTATATTCATGTTTCAGGATTCTTTTGGTTTAAATCAAAGTAAGCATCCATGATTTTGCGAGCAACGATGGACGCGATAAAATCATTTTCTACCAGCACAGAGACAGCGATTTCGGGATTTTCCACGGGAGCAAAAGCAATGAATAGTGAATGATCACGCAGTGCTTCAGGAATCTCTTGATAGCTTTTTTTCTCATATTGATTGCCACTGAATACTTGAGCTGTTCCGGTTTTTCCTGCCACCGTATAAGCTGAATTACGGCCAAAACGATGCCCAGTTCCTTCCGGGCTGTTAATAACATTCTGCATGGCTTCTGTAATAATAGTCCAGTGAACATTATCTTTTAATTGGATTGGATATTCTTCCAAGGGTTTATATGGATGAACTTTACCATCGTCTTCAACCGAACGGCCAAACAGATGGGGACGAAATCGCCGGCCATGCATGCTTAATGCGGCAGTTGCATTAGCTAATTGCAAGGGGGAAGCTAACATAAAGCCTTGTCCTATGGAAGTGATTAATGTATCGCCAGGATACCAGGATGCGCCGCGGCTTCTTCGTTTCCAGCTTGGGCCAGGAACAATGCCCGGTGCTTCTTCAAACAAATCCACATGAGATAATTGTCCGAAGCCAAATTGCATTAAAAAGTCTTCAATGGCCGAAATGCCAAGCTTATTGCCCAGCTGATAAAAATAGGTATCGCAAGAGACAGTAATGGCTCGTTTAAGATTAATGATGCCATGCCCGTGGCGCTTCCAGTCACGGTATTTATGACTGACTCCGGGAAGGCCATACCAGCCCGGATCGTAGATTTTGGTACTGGGGGTAATGGTGCCTTTTTCAAGTCCGGCCAAAGCAACGAATGGCTTAACGGTTGATGCGGGCGGATAAAGGCCACGGACAGCGCGGTTATACAAGGGCTTATCTTGAGTATTAGCCAATTGCTGATAATCTTTATTACTGATGCCATTCACAAATAAATTGGGATCAAAACTAGGGGTACTTACCATGGCTAAAATGTCACCATCTTTGACACTCATAACCACGGCTGCACCGCGTTTGCCTTCCAGCGCGTTATAAACAGCCTCTTGCAGACGGGCATCAATGGTAAGATAAATTTTTGCACCGGATACTGGGGCTTGTTTACTTAAAACGCGCAATGTTCTGCCACTGACGTCCGTTTCTACCTGTTGATAACCTACCCGACCATGTAGGGTGTTTTCATAATAACGTTCAATGCCTGATTTGCCGATAAAATTAGTGGCACGATAGTTGGTATTATCGACTTGCTGCAATTCCTGGACATTAATCCGCCCAACATAGCCAAGCAAGTGCGCGACCGGTGCTCCCAGAGGATAATAACGCATCAGCCTTGCTTTAATGCTGATTCCTGGAAACAAATACTGATTACTGGCAAAAATCGCGACTTCTTCTTCCGTTAATTTGAGTTTTAAAGGAATTGGAACGTAGGAACGGTTTTGGCTGCGAGCATGATTAAAATTGTCAATGTCTTCATCGGTAATAGAGGGAATTAATTGTTTTAATTTCGCCAGGGTTGCTGTTAAATTAGTTACCCGCTCTGGGATAATTTCAAGCACATACACAGGAATATTATCGGCAAGAATGACTCCATTTTTATCAAGAATAATCCCTCTCGGTGGAGCGATAGGAATGATGCTCATTTGATTTTTCAAGGATAACGTAGCGTAGCGTTTAAATTGAGAAAATTGCAAATAAGCTAAGCGTAAAATCAAAATAAAAGATAATATGACCAACAGTGCTACCAGCAAGCTTAAGCGGAAGTGGTGTACCTGCAATTCCTGACGATCATTTTTAACAGAGTCATTTAAACGCATCTTGATACAGCATAGTATGGCAGTGGTGTGTAAAGGTATGTAAAGAAAGTTTAAAGGTCAAGAAATTTAGCATTATCTTAATGTTTTAGGCGTATTGTCTATAATTAATCTATAAAATTTTATTTTTATTTAAGAGACAGTAATGACTATTCTATATCTTGATGATAATGATAAAGATTCAGCAGACGCATTGGCTGAAGTATATGGTGATCGGGCTTTATCCTTTGATGAGGTTAGAGGCAGAACACTGCGTGATCGTGATATTACATTATGTGCTCATACCGATGATGATCGTGCCACCATTGGTGGTAAGACTCCCCGTGAATTGGCGCAAGAGTTGGCACGCAAATACGGCGATCATAAATCAAGCCTGCAAGATATTTACCTCATTTCTTGTGAAGCCGGCATTGGACAGCCATCGCTTGCCCAGCAATTGGCAAGGGAATTAAGAGACGCAGGGTTTGCCGCAGGTATTCGCATTCATGCGGCCAATCCGGTGAATGCGGATGAACTTCATGGCATGCGGGTTGAAGTAGTGACCAAACCAGGCGCCTGGTCCACCGAGGCTCGTGGTGATGTGCGTGCCTTTTTTTATGGAAATGAACATAGTTATGAAGTGGATAGCCGTATTGAAGCTGCGGTAGAAAGTCATCAGACGCGCGAGGCGACTCGTTTATTTAGAGCAAGAAAGAATGATGCTCTCTATGTAAAAACAGACATTTTTAATTCTCATGATTACAAAGAGGAGCTGAATCGAGCGCATCATACGTTTACTACCGATGGCCCTGGGCCAAGGCCTAATCGAGCCGTATTAAAAGCCATAGAAACACTGCAAGCGATTATTGCTGCTCCTGCAGCAAGAAATGCACTTTCCGAAGAAGAAAAAGCAAGATTAGTTCCCAAACTATTGGCAGTTATCCATGGCTGGGAAAGAAAGGATGGGCAGATTTTAGTATGTGGGGAAAGCGTAAAACGTGAGCGTGGCCCCAATGCTCAATTTGTTGGTTTAAAAGACATGCCTGAAGCTTCCGTGGAAGACATCATTGCCAAACTTAATGAAGTTCGTGGGGTTTTGGGTAAAAACACGATATTTGGAAGTTCAAATTTTCAAACCGTTATTGATGTTGTTACCAGAGAATTGCATGCATTGGATGAGCCTATGCGACCTTACCATCAACGCATGGTGGGTAGCCGACCTTCAACACCACCAGCCGTCCATCCAGCTTTAGCACAGTTACATCATACGCCAGAGCCAAGGTATAAGCATGGAACAGCTCGGGTGGCGCCGGCACCGGACAGTGCCACTCAGGTTAGGGGAGAAGCGTTATTCCACCAGGCATTGCAAGGGTATATTGCGGAGCGCCAAAAAGTAAATACCGATTATTTTTATGGAGGATGGACGACATTTTGGAATTGGATCGCTAATGGTCTCCGAGCCTTATGCGGTATGGAACAGATTCCTATTAAAGCTAAAAGTAAAGATGTAAAAATAGCAGCCGCAGGGCGATTGAGCCGTGGTGAAGCATTGTCTGAGCAAGAGTTGGCAGCGACCAAAGAGGGGCGATTAGGGGATTTGGTTCGTGCTCGTGATGATGAGGCTTCATTAGCCAAGATTGCCACCAAGCATGGATTTTTGCCAGCTCCAGATAAGTCTGAAGAAACAGCGCCGCCGTCGCAGCCTGCGTCAGGACTTAGAAGATAAGTACTGATTATTTATGATAAGGATGATTTTGGAGAATAGACCAAGCTCTGTAAATCGCTTCAATAAAAACGATGCGTACCAAGGGGTGCGGCAACGTCAGTGTTGATAACGACCAGCGCTCATCACAGCGGGCTAATAGTTTACGACAAAGACCTTCTGGCCCACCAATCAGGAAGCATAAATGGCTGTTGATGTGCTGTAATTGTTCAATCTTATGTGCTAATTGCTCGCTGCTGAATGACTCCCCTGTCATGTCCAGAGCAATAAGTCGTGCTCCTTGCGGAATGGCGGTTGTCATCAGGGTGGCTTCTTTTTCTAAAATACGAGCTAAATCCGCTGATTTTCCTCGGCGTAACAGCGGAATTTCAACCAATGTTAGAGCAATGCCATCCTGCAATCGTTTTTTATAGTCACCAACCGCTTCATTAACCCAGGAAGGCATTTTATTACCAAGTGTAATTAAAGTAATTTTTAACATAAATGGTATTAACACATAGCATAAACAATAGTGATTGTTGAATTTTGGCCATCACATCAGTTTAGTACAACCAGGGTGGAAAGAATTCTGTTAAGGCGTTTGTTGCCATAATCCTTCAAGATTGTAAAACGCGCGATTTTCCGGCTGCATGACATGAACAACAAAATCGCCAAAATCAATCAAAGCCCAATCACCTTGCTCCAGACCATGATGACTTAAAGCAGGGAGCCCTGCTGCTTTCATCTTTTCCATGACCTGCTCGGCAATTGATTTTACATGGCGTGATGAACGCCCGCTGCAGATGATCATATAATCTGTGACGCTGGTTTGATTACGCACATCCAGCGTGACGATATCACTGGCTTGAATATCTTCTAAAGAAGCAATGAGCGTTTCTAATAAGGGGTGTTTATCTGGCATAGCCTATCGTATCAATTCATTAAATCATGGCCGGGCGAAGTATAACAGCAATTCCATTGAGCGACTACCTATTTTTGTGAGGTCATGAGATATTTGATGATACGGTTTAGAATAATGCATACCACGGCCGCTGCCAGTAAGATGTAGAGCAAACGAGCGAACGTTGCAGCATAATGGGCTTTTAATCCAATAATGGATAGATGGTCCAGTTTTTCTTTTGAAATAGCAGTTATGCCTGCCAGTTTTCCAGATAAAAAGCCTCCAAGGCCAAGAGAAACAAAGAAAATTCCCATCATGGTGCTCACTTTTTTATGACTGGATAAAAGCGTGATGGCGGATAAACCAACGGGTGATAATAATAATTCAGCCAATGAAATTAGCAGATAGGCCGGGATGAAAAACCAGGGGGAAATCAGTGCTATACCTACCTCAAAATGACAAACCAAAGCAATTAACAGGTAGGCAAAAACCATAAAAAAGATTGAAAGCAAAAATTTGTTGCCGGTGCGAATGGCGTGTTGGGTCAAACTCAATTGCTTTTTATGGCGGCCAAGAAAAAGACCAAACACAATCATGCCTAAACTTTGTACGGCAACGTAATAGGGAGGGGGAAATGGAATACCCCACAGCGTTGGCTGGACCACACGCTTCAATAATAACGTCAAAGATAGGAACATTTGAAAATAAAAAGACCAAAAAATGATAGAAATCAAGCACAACAGGCCTATTACCAGCGTCTGACGTGCTTGTATGCCACTTTCTTGCATTAATGAATTCAGTAAATAGATGAGTGAAAATAAACCAATAATGGTAAATAATGCATCGGCGAGCGTGGATTGTTGTAAAATGTAAAAAGCGCCAAACCACATGAAAAAAATAAGCAGAACCGCAAAAAATATATCTTTTAAGTTATGTTGGTAGGGAAAATAATCGGCAATGCGATAACGATGGATGCCAAATGAAAAAACAGCAATGGCGATGATCATCCCGATGGTGGCACTCAAAAAAGAAAAAGACCAGCCATACAGGGACTGAAGGTAGCTGGGGAGTGTTGTGCCTAGAATAATGCCAGTGGTGATGCCCATATAAAAGATGGTGAAGCCGCGCTCCCGATTAGGTGATCCAATGGGATATTCATTGCCTAATAAGGATGAAATATTCGGCTTAAGCAAGCCAGTACCTACGGCGATTCCGGCCAGTGATATGGTAAGTCCTGTATCAGCTTGCATCAATCCTAAGGAAAGATAGCTAAAAAACAAGACGACGGCGCCAGCAAGGATGCTGCGTTTTTGCCCTAATAATTGGTCAGCAATCCATCCACCAATCACTGGGGAAAGATAGGTTAAGGCAGTGAAGGCACCAACCAAAGGGTAAACTCGGTGGTCATTCCATTGAAAATGCATGACCAAATACAGCGCAAGCAATGTTTGCACCACATAAAAACCGTAGCGCTCCCACATTTCGGTAGCAAAAAATATTTTTAGTGAGGGGGGATGTGTTGGTTGATTTGCTTGCACGCTACTTCTTAAAAAAGATGAAAATGCAGGAATTCTACCATACTGAAAAATAATTTCACATCATCTGCCAGGCTCGCTTTCAAGAAGCTTTTTATCTACTATATGGTCATTCGTTTTTTAGAGCTTGTTAACAAGCTCTTATGCTGGACAAGCAGGGACAGTTCAGTTAGCTGCATGGCTTTCAGGGCATGGTAAGCCCCTGATTATCGTGGCATGCTCAAAAGTGACAGAGCTGCCAGGTTATAGAGAAGTTTTTCTGGAGAAAAGACTATGGAACATCATAAAAATCATCCTATCCAAGCTCGTCGTGGAACCAGCAAAGAAGCTAAAAGTTGGTTAACGGAAGCCCCTTTGCGCATGATTTGCAATAACCTCGACTCGGAGGTGGCTGAAGATCCGGACTCTTTGATTGTGTATGGCGGATTAGGTCGTGCGGCAAGAAACTGGGATTGCTTTAATAAAATTTGTGATGTTCTCAAGGTATTAGATGATGATCAGACGCTTTTAATTCAATCGGGCAAGCCCGTTGGCGTGTTTACCACGCATGAAGATGCTCCACGGGTTTTAATTGCCAATTCAAATATTGTTCCTCACTGGGCCAATTGGAAGCATTTTAATGAGCTTGATAAAAAAGGCTTGATGATGTATGGGCAAATGACGGCAGGCAGCTGGATTTATATTGGTTCGCAAGGCATTGTTCAGGGAACTTATGAAACCTTTGTTGCGGCAGGCAAAAAGCATTACGCTGGCGATTTATCCGGACGCTGGATTCTAACGGCTGGTTTAGGAGGGATGGGTGGAGCACAACCGCTTGCTGCGGTTATGGCGGGTGCCAGCATACTGGCCGTTGAATGTGACCCCAGTCGTATTGAAAAACGCCTCAAAACACGTTACCTCGATCGTTCTACCAAAAATCTGGAAGAGGCGTTACAGTGGATGCACGAATCTTGCCAGAAAAAAGAGCCTGTATCCGTAGGATTGTTGGGAAATGCAGCAGATATTTATCCTGAATTGATTCGACGCCAGGTGTTTCCAGATATGGTGACGGATCAAACCAGTGCTCATGATCCCTTGAATGGTTATTTGCCAAGTGGTTGGTCTTTAACCAAAGCAGAGCAGTTAAGAAAAGAAGCACCGGAAGAGGTTGTTGATGCGGCTAAAGCGTCTATGGCGAAACAGGTCGAAGCCATGTTGGCTTTTCGCAAGCAAGGAATTCCTGTGTTTGATTATGGCAATAATCTTCGCCAAATGGCTTTTGAAGCAGGGGTGGACGACGCCTTTGCTTTTCCCGGATTTGTCCCAGCTTACATTCGACCACTTTTTTGCGAAGGAATTGGTCCGTTTCGCTGGGTGGCGCTATCGGGGGAAGCGGAGGACATTTATGCAACCGATGAAAGAGTCAAACAACTTATTCCTGAAGATAAACATTTGCACCGCTGGCTGGATATGGCAAGAGAAAAAATTACTTTTCAGGGATTGCCGGCAAGAATTTGCTGGGTAGGACTTAAAGATCGTGCTCGCCTGGCCCTAGCCTTTAATGACATGGTCAAAAGAGGCGAAGTAAAAGCACCCATAGTGATTGGTCGCGATCATCTGGATTCTGGTTCAGTGGCGAGCCCAAATCGGGAAACCGAAGGGATGCTTGACGGTAGTGATACGGTGTCAGACTGGCCATTTTTAAATGCCTTGCTCAATTGTGCCAGTGGTGCAACCTGGGTCAGTATTCATCATGGCGGTGGCGTTGGCATGGGTTTTTCCCAACATGCTGGAGTGGTGATTGTCGCTGATGGTACGGAGAAAGCTGCTCTTCGTCTTGCTCGTGTGTTGCATAATGATCCAGCAACAGGAGTCATGCGTCATGCGGATGCGGGTTATGAGCTTGCTAGAACATGTGCAGAAGAAAATCACTTATGGTTGCCTATGGAAGGAATAGGAGATGTACGATGAGTGATAAATTTACGCTCCTGCCAGGCCAATTGAATTTGCAATTATTAAAACAAGCTCTGTTGGAAAAAAAACCGTGTTTTCTTGATGAATCATGTTATGAAACTATTCAGGCTTCCGAACGTATGATTCAACAAATTATTTCTGAAAAGAAAACGGTGTATGGCATCAATACTGGGTTTGGCTCCTTGGCCAAGGAAATTATTTCCACTGATAAATTACAAGCGTTGCAAAGAAATATTGTCTTGTCACATGCCTGCGGCAGTGGCGAATTATTATCAGACGATGTGGTTTCTCTAGTTTTATTATTAAAAATCAATGGATTATCTCAAGGTTTTTCCGGGGTTCGTAAGGAACTTATTGATGCCTTGTGTGCGCTTTATAATGCTCAGGTATATCCTTGTATTCCTAGCAAAGGTTCGGTCGGTGCTTCAGGCGATCTAGCGCCGTTAGCGCATCTGGCCTTGCCTTTGCTGGGGGAAGGAGAGGTGCGTTATCAAGGCCAAATTATCAATGCTCAGGAAGGATTGGCTATTGCAGGAATTGCGCCGCTTGATTTGGCTCCTAAGGAAGGTTTAGCATTATTAAATGGTTTGCAAGTGTCTGCAGCGCTTTGCATACACGCCTTTTTGCGCAGTGAATGGTTGTTTGAAGCGGCTGTTTTGGCTGGAAGTCTATCGGTAGATGCAGCGAGCGGTAGCGATGTGCCTTTTGATGATCGCATTCATGTTGTTCGTGGTCATCAGGCACAACGGAATGTGGCCGCCATGTACCGTGCATTGCTGGCTGACAGTGGTATTCGTGAATCGCATCGTCAGTGTACAAGGGTGCAAGATCCTTATTCACTGCGTTGTCAACCGCAAATTATGGGAGCGGTTCTTCACCAAATGCAATTTGTCGGAGAAACTCTGCAAGTTGAAGTCAATGCGGTGTCTGATAATCCGTTGGTATTTGCAGGACAAGGCGATGTCTTATCCGGCGGTAATTTTCATGGTGAGATTCTTGCGATGGCTGCGGATAATCTTGCTTTGGCGATTGCTGAAATGGGAGCAAATGCTGAGCGACGGATTGCTTTGTTAATTGATAAGAATTTCAGTGGATTGCCGGCGTTTCTGGTCAAAGAAAGCGGATTAAATTCAGGATTTATGATAGCCCATGTAACGGCTGCAGCATGTGCCAGCGACAATAAAGCATTAGCTCATCCTCATTCTGTGGATAGTTTACCTACCTCAGCCAATCAAGAAGATATTGTTTCCATGGCAACCAGTGCTGCCCGGCGATTAGAACCTATGATTGATAATACGGCAACGATTCTAGCGATTGAGTTATTGGCTGCTTGTCAGGGGCTCGAATTTCATGCGCCATTAAAAACATCGCCTAAGCTGCAGACCATTTATCATAAAGTGCGTGAATCCGTTGCTTCCTATGAAGTTGACCGTTATTTTGCACCGGATATTGCAATCATTAAACAACGCCTATTAGCTGGGGAGTTTAGCATTAATTTATAAGAGCAGGTTTATATGTCCATTGAAATTTTTACCGATGGTGCTTGCAAAGGTAATCCTGGTCCTGGTGGCTGGGGGGTGTTACTACGCCATCAGGGACGGGAAAAAACACTCTCTGGTGCAGAGTCACATACGACGAACAATCGTATGGAATTAACTGCAGCTGTAAAAGCACTGGAAGCACTGAAACGTCCTTGCCAAGTGGACCTTTATACGGATTCGCAATATTTGCGTCAAGGGATGACAACCTGGATGATGCAATGGAAAAAAAATGGCTGGCGCAATACCAAAAGAGAACCTGTTAAAAATGCTGATCTTTGGCAGCAATTGGATGACTTGGCTAAAGTACATCAAGTCAACTGGCATTGGGTGAAAGGCCATGCAGGTCATCCTGAGAATGAGCGAGTAGACAGTTTGGCAAATCAAGCCATCAAACAATTGCTGCAAGTAGATGATGGCTAGCTCGATGAATCTTCGGGTATTAATTTTTTTATCATAGGGATGAATTAACCTAGTCTTTTTTCAATAATTTTGACCGGTTTTTTGTCATCCCCGCGAAGGCGGGAATCCTTGTTTAATGTGGTTCTGTGCTTAGTTTAGAATGGATCCCCACTTTTACGGGGATGACAGCAAACAGAGCGGGATGACAAAAAATAGAGCAAGGATAATAAAAAGCAGAACCACTTGTACAACCTGTCAAAATTAAATGGAAAAGATATTGTCAATCCTGTCGAGCCCCTTTAAAAAAAGAGAAGTAATATAGGTAAGAATATGCGTCAAATCGTATTGGATACTGAAACAACGGGCATTGGTCCCGAACTGGGTCATCGAATTATTGAAATTGGATGCGTTGAATTATTGGATAGAAAACTGACCGGTAATCATTTTCATAGGTATTTAAATCCTCAGCGAGAGGTTGAGGAAGGAGCTTTTCGTGTTCATGGCATCAGTACAGAGTTTTTGCAAGATAAACCATTATTTCAGGATATCGTTTCTGAATTTATACAGTTCATTGAGGGAAGTGAACTTATCATTCATAATGCGCCATTTGATGTTGGTTTTTTAAACGCTGAATTGTTTCAGATTAAATGGCCAAAGAGTATAGAAGATCATTGCCGTATTCTGGATACCTTGGTGTTGGCTCGGGAGAAGCATCCCGGGCAACGCAATAGCCTTGATGCATTATGCAAACGCTATGAAATAGACAATTCAAATCGTCAATTGCATGGTGCTTTGCTGGATGCGGAAATATTGGCTTGGGTTTATTTGGCGATGACTGGTGGGCAAGCCAGTTTATTTGATGGTGATCTACACTTAAAAGAAGAAACAAAAACAAAAAGCAGTATTTCTCGTGAACTATTATCCAGTCATTCTCCTGTTCAATTGGCAACGCCTGAAGAAATCATAAAACACAATGAATTCATTGAATTTATTATAAAAAAATCAGGAATTAATCATTGGGATAATGGAGTATAGGCTGTCCCCTTAAATAGTCGTCATTGCGAACAAAGTGAAGCAATCGAGATCGATGTAGCCTAAAAGCATCGATCTGGGTTGCTTCGCTAACGCTCGCAAAGATAGATTATGCGTAAAAAACATTGGATATTCATAAGGGGGATAGCACCGCAATAAAGCATGAAGGTGCTTTTGCAATCATAGGTTTGTACTACACTTTATGGTTCTTTAGGTTACCTTAAGGCAACTCGGGACGACGCTCTTCTTCTCCTGTGCTTTCTTCGGGTTTGATGAGTTCTTCATAGGCTTGCTTAAGTATGTCTATTTTTTCCTTAGAATCCGTTTCCGGGGTAGAAAAGAACGTGCCTGAATAGCCATGCTTTGCAAAAACAGCCACAGCTACAGCGGGAATTGCAGCGGCCAGAAGTGCAACAATGCCCAGCAGTCCTCGAATAATTGGCGACATTTTATACCATAAACCACGGTGTTTTTCTAATTCTGTTGTGGCGGACTCTATAGCTGTACCGCATCGTTTTTTAAATGTTTCAGGCGTAATTGCGTTTTTTAAAAAAGATTGATGTTCTCGGCTTAAAACAGTCAATAAGTCATTGGATGCAATAGCTGCGTTCTTATAATTTGGATCATTGTTTGCTTTTTCCTGTAATTCCTCATTTTTTATTGCCAATAAAGCCAGTGCATGCTCAAAAGCAAGATGTTGCATTATCTTTTCCTGATGTTTATAAACGCGGGAATCAAGATCATGGAGGCCCTTTTCATAGATTTCGGCGGTTATCTCTCCACGATGATATGCTTCAGATTTTTCATCCAGTTCATTAAGTAATGCTTCTGTTTTTTTATAAAATTCTTCGTAATTGGCAGGTTGTTCTTGTTTGTCAATTTGAGCTTGAATGTCTAGTAGAGTCTCACGGATTTTTGGATATAGAAGACGTGTCGCGCCTGTTTCTTCAAGTAATGCTTTTGTGCGAGTATCAGCCAGGCCTGCAGCAAGCTGTTTGGCGGTAAGCTCAGAAGACTGTTGGGTAAAATGACGAACGTCCAAAGACCCGTAGGCATCACGCAAGTATCCAGTTTGTGATAATTCCCGACCTTTGCCAAACCAGCCATCCAGATTTCGGTGACTAGGCAGTGGGATGGCCCCATGTTGCAGGATTGCTCCATCTCCAATATGGCCATGAACGAAGTGGACTTTAAATCCACCGTGAGATTCGGTTCGTAATTCATCGCCAAGTGCCCGGTTCCATACAAGCCGCATCAGGGGACTGGTTAGTGGAATGGGATGTCGAGGATCCGAGTGCCCTTCTGCATCGATCAGCTGCGCCAATGATTTCTCACCTAATAGGGTACGAAGGTGGTCATTGATGGCATCGATGGTTTTGATTAACGCTTTTGGACTATCTTCATGATAAGGAATATTAAATTTTGCGGCCAAGGCTTCAATGGTTTCAAGTCCAATGGGTGCATGAGAAAATAAGGTCAGTTCTCCTTCGGGGGATACCGTATATCCAATGGCTTTAACCATGGGTTTATAGCAGTCATCAACGATACGACGCACGTCTTCTTCATCGACTAAACCACGAGCAATCAAGCGTTGCATGTTGGTTAATGATTGTCCTTGATTTCCGAATAATTGATGTGCTCCGGTAAAGTGGGGATTTTCATAATCTCTGATAAATTCGGCGCTGTGGTTGGACACCATGATGTCCACATCAAGGTTTACGTCATGTAATTTTTTTAAGACAAATAAGGTAAAATAGTCATTATTTCCTCGATCCGCTAATTCATCACCAATGAGCGTAAGGGAACGGGTACTGTTAACTGTGGCGCTGTTGATGATTGTTCGAAACGCATCCAGGTCGATGGCAGTAAGAGAATCGGTTGGTTTATAATAGATATCCCGTAATGTCTCATATTCTTCGCGAGTAACTTCTAAAATACCTTCTTCAATCAAGGTATATATCAGTTTCAGGGCATTCCCATGTAAATCTCCAACACTGACATGGGTATGTTCGGCTGAATGTGCAATGACCTCGGGAAAAGTATCTAAATTAGCTTCACGAAACAGTATTTCTTTCCCCATGATTCGTTCCATTGTTTTGCTTTCTTAAACTAACTATAGCAAACCAGAGTTAAGAGAAGATTAATGATCCTTTTAAATTTGGATGAAATCCAACGTTCATAATAACTTGATCTGTTTAATTATTAAACTATATTTAAACCATAATGATAAAAAAAAGGACACATCATGGATGAGCGGCGTGAGTATGTTATTCCGTGTATCTTTGTAAAATACGTCAATTCATTCTTGGCAATTGGTGGTTTAAGCCTTCTTCTTTTTTCTGCTAAAGCCTTTTCCGAAATGGCTAATGCATCAGACTCACCTCTGGCAACTCAACAGTATGCAGCAAATACGTTTATCTATAATCCCAAAACATTACGTTGGAGTGCGGTTAAAAATGGCAAAGTGATCCGAACAGGGAAAGGATCTGGCGGTAGTCATTATTGCCGTGATATTAAACGTTCTTGTCGAACACCTTCTGGCACTTATCGTATTATCAGCAAACGAGGCGCTGGTTGTCGTTCTACTCGCTATCCAGTGGGTAAAGGTGGTGCTCCCATGCCCTATTGTATGTTTTTTAGTAAATATTATGCCATCCATGGCTCTCCGGATGTGCCGAATCATAACGCAAGTCATGGTTGCATCCGGGTCAAACCAAACGATGCTCGCTGGTTGAATCAAAATTTCATGAATATTGGTTCAAAAGTCATCGTAAAATCTTACTAGTATCTTTTCCATTTAATTTTGACAGGTTGTCTGTCATTCCTGATCTGTTTTTTGTCTTCCTCGCGCAGGCGGGGATCCATGCTAAACAAAGCACAGAGCCACATTAAACATGGTTTCCCGCTTTCGCGGGAATGACAGACTCAAAATTAAATGGAAAAGGGTAGAGGTTGTGTAAATAACCTCTTTTTAATCTTCATCTTCGTCATCAATACTAAAGGATGAACCACAACCGCAAGTGGTTTTGGCATTGGGATTTCGAATAATAAACTGCTCACCCTGAATTCCTTGGGTATAATCAATTTCTGCGTTTTGTAAATATTGATAACTCATGGAATCAATTAATAATTTTACAGAACCTAGGCCGTTTGAGCATGCTTGTTCTATCACGGTATCATCTTCCTGGATTTCTTCATCAAAGGTAAAACCATATTGAAAACCAGAGCATCCGCCACCAGTAATGTAAACCCGCAAATTTAGGTTGGGATTTTCTTCTTCAGCAATTAATGAAGCCACTTTATCAGCAGCGCTGATAGAAAAATGAATGCCGGTGGTTGACGGTGACGCATTAATAGCTGCCATGATTGCTCCAAAAACTGATTTCTTACTAATTATATATGATTAACGAATGATTTGTTCAATGGTGGCTCCACCCAGGCACTGATTTTTATCATAGAAAACGATGTATTGTCCTGGAGTGACGGCGCGTTGCGGACTGGAAAACATCACACAATGCTGATTGTTATTGGCTGGTGATACAACACAGGCTTGTTCGTTTTGCCGATAACGTATTTTGGCATAGCACGTCCATGGTAGCGGTTGCTCGGCAAGCCAATGGATTGGCCCAGAGATAAGGCCTTGTGCGTAAAGCATGGGATGATGGCTGCCTTGGGCCACAATCAACGTATTGGTTGGCAAGTCTTTATCGACCACATACCAGGGATCTTCGCTGCCATGGCGCATTCCGCCGATTCCCAATCCTTGACGTTGACCCAACGTATAAAACATCAGACCATCATGCCGTCCTATGGTTTCACCCAACGAAGTTTTAATATCACCCGGTTTGGCCAATATGAATTCATTAAGAAATGATTTAAATCGCTTCTCGCCAATGAAGCAAATTCCGGTGGAGTCTTTTTTGGCATGGGTCGCCAGGTTAAGCTTGCGAGCAAAGTCTCGAATTTGCGATTTAAGATACTCTCCTACAGGAAACAGTGTTTTGTTCAAGGCAGAAGGTTCTATGGCATGGAGAAAATACGTTTGGTCTTTCTCTCGATCTTTGGCTTTGTATAGTTTTGCTGTGCCGTCTTCAAGATGTATTCTTGCGTAATGTCCTGTGGCTATAAAATCAGCTCCCAAAGAGAGGGCATGATTTAAAAAGGCATTAAATTTAATTTCCTTATTACATAAAACATCAGGATTAGGTGTTCTGCCATGTTCATATTCGGTGAGAAAATGATCAAATACTCGTTGCAAGTATTGTTCAGAAAAATTGACACTATGCAGTGGAATACCCAATTGATTGCAGACGGCTTGAGCATCCGCCAAGTCTTTGGCCGCAGCACAATAGCCGTCTTTATCATCCTGCTCCCAGTTTTTCATAAACAGGCCTTCAACTTGATAGCCTTGTTCAAGTAATAACCAGGCAGCCACTGAGGAATCTACCCCTCCGGACATGCCGACAATGACTTTAGCATTCATCATGAAGTTCAATATGTATAAAAATTGAATATTTTACGCTATACTTTCCGCCGACACAATTTTGTATCTTTATTAATCATGAAAATTTCTTTAACGAAATTGGCAAAGGAAAATGAAAGGCGGCACGTTATCTTGACGATACAGAAACGGCTTCCCGAGCATATTCATGCGGCTTGTCAGTTGTCTTGTGATTATTGGGCGGAAGCGGCGGCCAAGGATTATATTTTATTGATGATGAAAACTGAAGGTAAAATTGAAATCGTTTGCCAGCGCTGTTTGCAAGTATTTTTCTATGATTATCGTCATGAGACGCAATTGGCCGTCTGTTCAAAAGAGATGGTTGCAGAACGATTAATGGACCAATACGAATGTGTTGTTTCGGACAATTATCAGGTTGATTTGACTGAGTTATTAACAGATGAGTTGCACTTGCATGCGCCGGAGAAACATTTCGATCCTGCGGAGTGTGATGGCGACATCAAGCAATATATCCATGATATAATCTAATTTCTCGCAACAAGACTTGGATTGCAAATAAAAAATCGGTAATATTCCGGCCCTATGAAACAAATTGTTTAGGAGTAATACAATGGCTGTGCAACAAAATAGAAAATCACGTTCAAGACGTGATATGCGTCGTTCACACGATGCTTTAAGCAAACCAACCCTTTCAGTTGATCCAACCACAGGTGAAACTCATCGCCGTCATCACATGACTGAAGATGGTTACTACCGTGGGCGCAAAGTTTTAGATAACACAGATAACGTCTACGAAGAAGAATAATGCCCTTGAATACCATTACCATTGCCATTGATGCGATGGGCGGGGATCATGGTTTGAATATTGTGATCCCGGCTTGTGTGCGTGCTGTGCGTAATAATCCTGATTTAAAGCTCTTATTGGTTGGTGACCAGCAACAAGTGACCAGCCATCTAAACCAGCATGGAGCTTTATCAAATCCCCAATTTACCGTCGTTCACGCTTCTGAAGTCGTTGCAATGGACGAATTGCCTTCTCATGCCTTGCGTAATAAAAAAGATTCTTCGATGAGGGTGGCTATTAATCAAGTCAAGGAAAAACGTGCGCAGGCTTGTGTCAGTGCTGGTAATACCGGTGCTTTGATGGCGACGGCACGTTTTGTCCTAAAAACCTTACCAGGCATTGACAGGCCCGCCATCATTGCCGAGTTGCCGACAATGAAAGGCAAAACACGAGTTATTGATTTAGGCGCGAATGTTGATTCCTGTGCTGAACACTTGTTTCAATTTGCCATTATGGGTTCTGCTCTTATTCAGGCATTGGATAATAAACCCATGCCAAAAATTGGATTACTCAATATTGGCGTTGAGGAAATCAAGGGGAATGATCAGGTGAAGCGCACAGCGCATATGCTCTCTGAATGCAGTGTTATGAATTACGTGGGGTACGTCGAGGGGGATCAATTTTATTCCGGTGAAGTGGATTTGGTGGTTTGTGATGGCTTTGTTGGCAATGCCACCTTAAAAGCAAGCGAGGGATTAGCCAAGCTCATTCTATCTATATTAAAAGAGTCTTTTACTCGTAACTGGCTGGCAAAAATGGCTGGGTTGATTGCTTATCCTGCCTTGTCTCACATGAAAAAACGCATCGATCCATCCCGATATAATGGAGCAAGTCTGATAGGATTGAACGGTATTGTAGTAAAAAGTCATGGTGGTGCCAGTGAGTTGGCTTTTCAATTTGCTATTGAAGAAGCAGTTCTGCAAGTTAAAAATAATGTAGTTGATTTGGTTCGTGATCAAATCACTAATTTCATTAATCAAGGTTTGTTGTTATGAAGAATGCGGTTATTAATGGAACCGGAAGTTATTTGCCTGAGCGAGAGCTTACCAACAAAGAGTTGGAAACAATGTTGGATACCACGGATGAGTGGATTACAACGCGCACTGGCATTCGTAGTCGACGCATTGCTTCTGCGCATGAAACGACTTCATTTATGGCGAGTGAGGCCGCAAAAAATGCCTTAAATTCTTCAGGCCTCCGAGCAGATGATATTGATTTAATTATTGTCGCAACGTGCACACCGGATCATTTTTTTCCAAGTGTAGCTTGCCATGTTCAACAAGCATTGCAGATTAAACGCCCTATTCCTGCTTTTGATATTAGTGCGGCATGCAGTGGTTTTGTTTATGCCCTTGATATTGCCAGACAATATATTACGGCGGGCACGGCCAAGCATATTTTGCTGGTTGGCAGCGAAAGTATGTCGCGTGCGGTAGATTGGCAAGATCGTGCGACTTGTGTTTTATTTGGTGATGGGGCTGGGGCTGTCGTATTAAGTGCAGGCGAGCAGCCAGGAATCCTTGGCAGCGTGCTCCATGCATCCTATGATGAAGGTCAGTTGTTAACTTATGCTGCCTATACAGAAAGTAGCAAAAGACCATTAATTGGTATGCGTGGCAATGAAGTGTTTAAAATAGCAGTTAATATTATGGGCGATATTGTGGATGAAGTATTGGCTGCTAGTGGATTACAAAAATCAGACATTCACTGGTTGGTTCCTCATCAGGCAAACATCCGTATTATTCAAGCAATTGCTAAAAAATTATCACTTCCGATGTCGCATGTTATTGTGACGATTGAACATCAGGGCAATACGTCAGCTGCCTCGATTCCTCTTGCATTAGATATTTCAGTAAAAGAACATCGTATTAAACGTGGCGATTTATTGTTACTGGAATCATTTGGCGGCGGTATGACTTGGGGTGCCATGGTCATCCGTTACTAAATCTATTGATTAGAGGATCTTATTGTATGGTAAAAAGTGCGTTTGTATTTCCTGGCCAAGGTTCACAATCCGTTGGTATGTTGCAGGATTTGGCAAATCATTATCCTGTTGTTCTTGAACTATTTACTGAAGTGTCTGAGTCCCTTGGCTATGATGTTTGGCACTTGGTGCAGCATGGGCCAGAAGCTCGCCTCAATCAAACAGAACATACGCAGGTAGCGATGCTGACTGCTGATGTCGCTGTTTATCGAGTATTGCAACAAGAAAAAAAATAAAAGCGGCTATGATGGCGGGGCACAGTTTGGGTGAGTACGCTGCTCTGGTCTGCGCCGAAGCGCTCTCTTTGACAGATGCAGCACGGCTGGTAGCCAGACGTGGGCAGTTGATGCAGGAAAGTGTGCCATTAGGCGAAGGTGCGATGGCAGCCATTGTTGGACTGAGCGATGAGCAGGTAGACGCTCTTTGTCAGGAAGCCAGTCATGAAGAGCAGCAAGTAACTCCAGCCAATTATAATGCCATAGGACAAGTTGTTATTGCAGGGCATGCACCGGCGGTTGAGCGTGCTATTTCTCTTGCGAATGCCATGGGGGCTCGTCTGGCGATGGTAATTCCCGTCAGCGTTCCCTGTCATTGTCCATTATTAACTAAGGCGGCTGAATTATTTTCTGAGCATCTGGCACAAACACCATTTAATACACCAATCGTCCCGGTGATTAGCAACGTTGATCTCAGCATTTATCAATCGGCGGAACAAATAAAAACTTTGTTAAAAGAACAGTTATACCGTCCTGTTCGTTGGGTAGAAACCATTCAAATGATAAAACAACATGGGATTGAGATGGTTATTGAATGTGGTCCTGGCAAAGTATTGACCGGATTGGTCAAGCGTATTGATAAATCCTTGCAAATTGTTAGTGTAAATGATTTATCCAGCCTGCATCAGGCAGTTAATGTTATCAATTAGAGGATTTTTTATCATGACTAACTTACAGGGGAAAATTGCGCTGGTCACTGGTGCGAGTCGCGGCATAGGCAAAGCCGTTGCGTTAACATTGGCACAAAAAGGTGCTTATGTCATCGGAACTGCAACAACAGAACAAGGCGCGGTTGCTATTAATGATTTGTTGCAACAAGAACATCGGGCAGGTCATGGTGTTGTGTTGGACGTCACAAGCAAAGACAACATTGAACAGATGATGACGCAATTATCTGATCAAAATCAGTTGCCTAACATACTGGTTAATAATGCAGGAATTACTTGCGATAATTTATTGTTACGTATGGAAGATGAGGAATGGTATCGTGTGATTGAAACCAATCTGAATGCTGTATTTCGCTTGAGTAAAGCTTGCTTGAAGCCTATGTTCCGTGCTCGTTGGGGAAGAATTATCAGCATTGGTTCAGTGGTGGGCGTGAGCGGCAATTCTGGTCAAACCAATTATACGGCTGCAAAAGCTGGCCTTATTGGTTTTTCCAAGTCATTAGCTCAAGAAATCGGTAGTCGTGGCATCACCGTCAATGTGGTTGCACCAGGGTTTATTGATACAGACATGACCGCGGCGTTGCCTGATATGGTCAAAGAAGAAATGCTGAAACGTATTCCTTTAAGGCGATTAGGTAAAGTAGAAGACATTGCCGAAGTGGTGGCATTTCTTGCGTCCGATTATGGTAATTATATTACTGGTGAGACCATTCATGTTAATGGTGGCATGTATATGAGCTAAGGAGGAACATTTTTTATTTGAGAGAGAAGCTGGTCAAGAAACTTGCGTTATCTGAAGAATAGAATAAACTACCCAACATTAATTTTATCGTTTCAAATTTCATTGTTTGCGAAATTTGAAGGAATACATTTTTATAACGGAAAGAGGAAAAACAAGTTATGAGCACAGTAGAAGAACGAGTTCGCAAAATTGTAGTAGAGCAATTGGGCGTTAAAGAAGATGAATTAAAAAATGATGCTTCCTTTGTTGACGATTTAGGTGCAGATTCTCTTGATACCGTTGAATTGGTGATGGCATTGGAAGAAGAGTTTGAAACTGAAATCCCTGATGAAAAAGCAGAAAAAATTACCACCATTCAGGAAGCAATTGATTATATAGAAGCTAATCTTAATAAAGAAGAAGCATAATATTAAAGGGCAACTTCATAGATTCAGCTCTTTTATACTTAGTGTAAATCCTGGCGAACTTTCGCGGGAGCCAGGGCTTAATAGGCTTAAAATCCTGGATAGGGTCTATACTATCCAGGCTACTGCTTTTGTCGAATACAAAATAATTTTTTAATGTAGAAGCCTGTGATATTGAGGAGTTATCCATTGAACAAGCGGCGTGTTGTTGTAACTGGTATGGGCATGCTAACCCCCGTTGGCCTAAATGTAGAGGAGTCTTGGCGGAATATTCTAGCAGGTAAAAGCGGTGTGGGACCGGTAGAAGATTTTGACACCAGTGACTATCCAACTAAAATCTGGGCTAAAGTCAAAGGTTTTGATGTTGAAAAATATATACCGCTTAAAGAAGCGCGTAAAATGGATTTGTTTACTCAGTATGGAATGGTGGCAGCGGACGAAGCACTGGCTGATGCTGGACTACACATTGATGCAAAACTTTCTTATCGCGCTGGTGTTGCGGTAGGCGCTGGTATAGGCGGTATCCAGACGATTACAAATAATCAGGAAAAACTTCTTAATGGGGGGCCGCGTAAAGTATCCCCGTTTTTTATTCCTGCCGGCATTATCAATATGGTCGCAGGTCAAATTTCAATTAAACATGCCTTAAAGGGCCCGAATATTTCAGTGGTGACCGCCTGCACCACAGGCACGCACAATATTGGCCTTGCTGCAAGAATGATCGTTTATGGCGATGCTGATGTGATGGTTTGTGGAGGCGCAGAAATGACAACGACACCGCTGTGCCTTGCAGGGTTTTCTGCCGTACGCTCCTTGTCAAAGCGAAATGATGAGCCGGAAAAAGCATCACGTCCCTGGGATAAAGATCGAGACGGTTTTGTTATGGGCGAAGGAGCAGGCATTTTAGTGCTTGAAGAGTATGAGCGTGCTAAAGCTCGTGGTGCAAGAATTTATGCTGAATTGGTTGGTTTTGGCATGTCTGCGGATGCTTATCACATTACTGCACCAGATGAAGACGCTGACGGCGCAGCGCGTTCTATGGAAATTACCATTCAAGATGCAGGCATTTCTCCAAATCACGTGGATTATATCAATGCTCATGGTACTTCCACGTCTTTGAATGATCTTAACGAAACTCGAGCAATTAAACGGGTGTTTGGTGACCACGCTTATAAGTTGGCGGTCAGCTCGACAAAATCGATGACAGGGCATTTATTAGGAGCTGCTGGGGCAGTCGAAGCAATATTTAGTGTGTTGGCCATTCGTGATCAGATTGCGCCTCCAACGATTAATCTTGACAATCCAGATGAAGGATTTGATTTAAATTATGTCGCGCATCAACCCCAAAAGAGAACGATTAATTTCTCTTTGAGTAATTCGTTAGGATTTGGTGGTACTAATGGTAGTTTGTTATTTAAAAAAGTGGAGTTGTGATCCATTATTTGGCTTTTTGCATCGGACAAACGTTTAAAATAACAATAACGGTCTGGGCACAAGTTATGATAAAGGTTGAATAAATTGATGACGTCCTTTATCTACTACCGTTTCCATTTAATGTTGACAGATATTTGTCATTCCTGCGAAGGCGGGAAACCAAGTTTAATTTGGCTCTCTGCTTTGTTCAGAATGGATCCCCGCCTTCGCGGAGATGACAGAAAACAGAGTGAGGATGACAAAAAAAGAACAATAGATATAACTCAATCTGTCAAAATTACCTGGAAAAGGTGCTACCTTGCATTTTCCGGGCTGTTATTTTTGTTCAGTAAAAACACTTGGCCAAATTCATGCGGATTTTCCCGTATGTTCTTGCTGTTCTCCATGAAGAAGATTTTGAATCGACAGAACAACCTGATTTTAGGATTGTTGTGTTTTCTGGTTGCCCCCGTGTTGGCCAAACAGCCCATTATCATTGATACTGATTTGGACAAGGATGATTGGGCAGCAATTGCTTATTTGATAAACCAACCTCAGTTAGATATACGCGCTATTACAGTTGAAGGGGCAGGTGCATCCGATTGTGTTCATGGGATATCTAATTTAGTGAAATCATTGCAGTATTGGCATCGTACTGACATACCGATTGCATGCAATAATCAGTTAGGTATGTATAAGACCCATTTCCCATCGACTTGGCGTAATCCTGGAACAAATTATTTTAAAAAATTACGAGCTCATCATTCAAAACCGGTATTAATAAAAACAGATGCAGCTAAATTAATTAATGAGGTATTACAACAAAGTGAGGAACCTGTGGTCGTGATGGCCATTGGACCCTTGATTAATATTGCTGCAGCAATCCGTTTAGACACGTCGCTGTGGTTGACCAAAGTGAAAGGCTTTTATTTTTCTGGCGGCAATTTTACTAAAGAAGCTACTTCCATTGCAAAATATTATCCTAAAACAGAAACACAAACCTGGAATTTATTCATTGCTCCTGAGGCTGGGTATCGGGTTTTTAAACAATCATTATCAGTGGTTTTAAATACCCATAAGACGGCTCGCTTATTACATAATAACAACAGTATGTATGAGAACATAGACGCCTTAAATCAACAGCATCAATTAAATCGATTTGGAAAAATCGTATATGCTTTACAAAGCAGCAAAAATAATTATTGGGGTGATGCCCTGACGGCTATGATGCTGGTTATGCCGGAAGTGTGTCGTTATCAGGACGTTCGAATGAACGTGTTATTCAAACCATTTCAATACAGTGGTGTTTCCAAGCTTAGTTCCGAAGGAATCAAAGTGCATTATTGCAAGGATTTTAACTTGCCATTGTTTCAACGTATTTTTATGCAGAAAATGTCTTCCTCAAATTCGCAGGCAAACGATGAAGAGAAACGTATTCAAACAAAAACGGTTCAAAATCAGCGAGCAACATTAAGCCGGGACGGGACTTACTAAAAATCCCAAAGTCAAGGTAAAAATAAATGTTGATGGGAATTTAGACGAACTAAATGACCAAATCAACATTTATTTTTAATGCAGAGATTGGGCATGTTTCGTAAAACGATAAGTAAATGATGAGGTATTGAATGAAAGGCTATGGGTTAAAGTATGTTCTGGCTTGTTGCCTTGCTTTATTTGTAATTGGTTTTGCCCTGTTAGGTATTAATTTATATGGTTTAATCCATCGTCCCATGTTTTCACAACAGCACGAGCCAATCATTCTGTATTTGGATAAGTCTACATCTGCCGCCTCTTTTGCTCATAAACTTAAAGAGCAGCATTTGATTAAATCTGAACGTCTTTTTCTCTTATTAATCCGAGTGCAGGGGTTGACAAAGCAACTTAAAGCGGGAGTGTATCAAATTCAGAGCGGTGAATCCGCACAGCAATTTTTATTCCGGGTTGTGGCTGGTGATGTATTGCAAGAGACTTTTCGTATTATTGAAGGCACGACTCAAAATCAGGTGGCCATGAATCTTGAACACGCCTCTTATTTAAACTATTCCAGCAAGGATTGGTTGGGAATTGCAAGTCCTTTTGCAAGTGCAGAAGGATTGCTGCTTGCGGATACTTATCATTATGATGCTGGAAGCAGCGGTCGTGAAGTATTGATGCAGGCGCGTGCTAATTTGCAACAACAACTTGAGCAGAGTTGGCAGCAGCGTAGCCCTGGGTTGCCT